>CAZSTX010000025.1:0-27138 GCA_964610025.1 uncultured Lentimicrobiaceae bacterium | reverse complement strand
GTTGTTTTTACCCTTCAAAATAAGAGCAGTTACAACCTGAGTGTATACTAATTCTCTTATTTATAAAGAATAAATAGTGTTTATTGTATTGTAAAAATCAATCAATATTTACGTTTAATATGTCAAAGAGCTTGTTTTTTATAATTTCAGTAAAATATTTTTCTTTAAATTTTTCTTTTGCTTTTTCTGAATCTTTTTTTTCCTTTCTGTATAAATCATTATGAAGTATATTCATAAAGCTATCACAAACATGTTGTATGTTTGTAGGGAGGTCTGCATAAGTATTTTTTCTTAAAATTAATAATTCATTTTTTGAAAATTTTTTTTCCACTTCAATCAATATTACTATATACGGATTATCTGGTACGCCAAAATGAAAGGCTTTATTACGAACTCTACTACTATAATATTGATTAAATATTTGATGTCCTTTATTATCTTTGATTTCTTCTGTTTCGATTCTATTCTCTTTTATAATTTTTGTAGAAAATTTCAAGACATAGTATTCTTCCAATTGCATATGAATTTTTGTAAACTTAATGGAAGAGGATATAAGATGACTATTAATTAAATTTAAGTTGTCAAAACTTAATGATTTATCACACTTGTATTCCTCCACTGCTTTTTTAATTTCACCAGGATATTTGCCTTTATACTGTTGCAAAAATTTGTCTAAATTGGTCAGAAAGCTTGTTTTATTATTTTGTTTTTTTTCAATTTGTTCAGTTTTATGCTGGATTAAAATAGCCAATGTTTCTAATTTATTAAAAGGAACAATCAATTTATATAAACTCTTATCCTTAGCATCAGTAATATTAAATGATATTTCGCTTTTCAGAATGTTTTTGACATGATTTTTTGCTGATTTAGTAATAGTTTCATCTAAATATAAATACCTTAATGCTATTTCATAAAGAAGTGCATCCTCTAATTTTATTTTTCGTAATTGATTGAAGAGTTTAGAATTTTCTTTGTACTCTTCTTTTGGCAGAATATTTCTATAATACCAATTAGGTATTAGATATTTAGCGTTTTTACTGCCCTCAAACACAATTCCATTATTTTGAAATTTTGCTTTGTCTAAATAGTATAAAAAGTGAGATAAATTTATGTAAATAATCTTTTTTTCAAATATTGTTTTATAATCGTTATCTCTCGTTTTAGGCAAAATTTTATTATTTTCAATCCAAATTCTAAAATTATCTATTGTTAAGTTATAAAAATCGTCTAAAGATTTACTTTTTTCAAAAAGTGATTGAAATGATTCGTTTTTAAAAAAACCTTTTCTATTAAAGAGTTTGCTTAAATATTCTTTGTATTGAGGAACCTCATCAAATGCAAACATCCATTTTGAAAAATCATTAAACTCGTCTTTCGTAATATGCAGGCTTTTATGATGTCCAATTTTTTCTGCTTTTTCATTATATATAGCTTTGAAATACATTAAATGCCATGCTTTACGAATGAATCTCAATTTGAATTGCTTTCCCTTATTCCTTTTTTGAAATTCCTCTTGTGTATTGCTTTCTATTGCATTTTGTAATAATAAATTATATATCTTCTCTTGTTTTTCTGCTTCTTCAATAATTTTTCCAAAATTGGGCTGAGCACTCAAATTTTGTTGATTGATAAAGCGTTTGGGCAATAGTTTTCTGTGTAAGGAAGTAGTAGGAGTACGATTTGCTTGTACTTGCACAAAATCTTTAAGCAAATGGTTTTCAAAATAATCTGTTAGCAAATCTAAACCTTTGTTTTTAACACTATCTTTAGCGTATAAAGCATCTTCTAAAAAGTAAAGCAATAAACTTCGCTGAATTGAAAATAATCTATATTCGCCATCTGAAAGTTTTAGTTTTATTTGAAAAGCAT
This sequence comes from uncultured Lentimicrobiaceae bacterium, assembly GCA_964610025.1. Classification (GTDB taxonomy): domain Bacteria; phylum Bacteroidota; class Bacteroidia; order Bacteroidales; family WCHB1-69; genus UBA5266. The sequence continues at coordinate 25,269 of CAZSTX010000025.1, read as the reverse complement.
TGTTTTCTATCACAAAAGGCGTATCCCATTCTGGATAATTTACTAAATGATTTTGATAATCAATAAAATGAACTAACCTGCCTTGATGATATTTAAAATTGTCATATTCCTTTTTTTGCAATTCATTTTTGGCATTTTCAATAAATTCATTTTGCTCATCTGTGGTATAAAATTGATAAGTTTTAAATGATGTATCGGTTCCGAAATATTTAGTTTCAGCTAAATATCTTATGGCATAATCCATAAATCTATCTTGATTTCTACCATAGGATTTTATTAAACTGTTTTCTTCGATTTTTTTAATCAGTTTCTCTTTAATTGGATTTTGCTCCTTTTCTAATTCAACTTTTTTATTGATAAGTCTTCTTTTTTCTTGATGTTGTTTTTTAGGTAAATATCCATCTCCAAACTGTTGAAGTTTTTCTATTGTATCCTTTAATTCTGGAGATGAATCTATCTCAAAATCAAATTTCTTAATATCTTCATTAGCAATTGTAATATTAGAAAAATCAAACAAATAAAGTTTACTTCCAAAAAGTTTTTCTACTGTATATTTCAAAAATTTATCTTTTTCCGGACTTTCAGAATAGCTTGGGAAGGAACGAAAAATTTCAGTTTCAATAACGTGTTTTTCTAAACTATCTGTCATCAAAGGGAAGCTACTTTCTAATTCCAATTCTTTATTCCATTGTACTGGATATTTGTTGAGGTATTGGATTATATCTCTAAAGCGAATCAAATATTTTTCTTCGCTATCAATATCTTGACTGCTGATTTTTTTAGAGAAGAATGTAAAAATGTCTCTTTTATAATGGGACTTATCATCACTTTCTTTAAATCCTTTAATTTTTGAAATTAACTGCTCGGCTTCTTGTTTGTAAAGAAACATACTCAACAAAAACAGTTGTGCATTATAGGACAGATATCTTCCCTTTTTTATAGTAAAAACATTATGTTCTTTATTGATTAACCAATCAAAATCATTTTCAACGTCAATAAACAATAGTTCATTAATTGCTTCACTAAGATTTAATTTTGAAAAATAATTTCTTTCATTTTTCTGATATTTTTTGTTTGGAAAAAATTTATCTCGTAAATATCCCACTAATGGATTATTGTTGTAAGTTTTAAAATCTTCATAACTTTTTTCTTTTTCTTTTAAATAGTTAATTAAAACAGAAAGATGAAAACCTTCCTTTAGAAAATTAATTATATTAGAATTTATCTGACTAATTTCGATTTGGTCAAATGTATAAACATAATGGCTATTTAAGTCTCGAATGTTATTAATGAGTTTGTATAAATCTTCAATGAAAGTAAAATTTTCTTTTTGTAATTTTAAAAATTTAGTAGGGAAACGTGTCTCTCTGACTTCATCAAATTGATATTCAAATATTGATGTATCAATAGTCTTAAATTTATGTCCAATGCAGAAATGATACACTCTACCTTGTTCATTGACTTTGTTTTTTTAATTATCTCAAAATTTCTTCTTGCCTTTTCAGCTAAAGGACCAATATTTCCTTTGTGATTAAATATTTGATTAAATTTTGTTTTTTCCATAGCATTTATTTTTTTTTAAATTATTTCAATATGCAAATATAGTAAAAAAGATGTTTAGTTTTTCTTGTTTTTTTACATTTTTAAGTTTCTAATAATTTTTTTTGGGTTAGCTTGTATTGCTTTATTTTTTTTTCTTTATTATTTACTATTTTATTCTTTGCTTGCTTAATAATTTATTTTATATCTAAAATATAGACAATAAGTATTAATTTACGTTTTGCTCGTAATCAAACTGTTACATGCCTGTGTTTAGCTGTAATTATATAATTTTACGCAGTTTAGAAAATATTTTTTCTTAGTGTAAATGTATATAGGTTTTTGTAAAATAAAGCTGAAAAATCTATTGACCTTATTTATTAATTTCGTCAAGAATTTCTTGAATTTCGTCTTGACATTGCCCGCAGCCTGTTCCAGCATCCGTAACATCTCCTACTTCTTCTACGGTTTTTAGTCCTTTTTCTTTGATAGCTTTTACAATAGTGCTTTTATAAACCTCCATACAGGTGCATATTAATTTATCTTCTTCCATTTCGATTTTAATTTTATGTAAATAATAATATTTTATTTAAGACATTATAGGGTGCAATACACAGTCTTTTTTTTTGCAAAAATATAAAAAATAAACAAAGAAATGTTATTTATTTATAATTTTAGAAGATAGCTAGCTGTCGAAAAATAAATTAAAACGCCACAAATATCAGCAATAGAAGTGATAAGAGGGGCGCTTGCTGTGGCAGGGTCGAGTTTGAGTTTTGTAAAAATAAAAGGGAGCAATAACCCTATTAAGCTGCCTACTACTACAGTAAGTGTTATTGATATGGCTACTATAAGAATAATATCAGGCGCTCTTACACTTGCAATTAAAGAAGCAGCTAATGCCATGGTGATTCCTAAGAGTAATGAGACGAGTAGCTCTTTGCTTATTAATTTATACCAATCGTTTAGTTGTATATCTCCAATGGCAAGCGAGCGTATCATTAAAGTTGCAGATTGCGAACCAGCATTTCCACCACTATCTATTAATAAGGGGAGAAAAAACACTAAAGAAACCGTCGATTTAATAATGTCGTCGAATTTTGAGATAGCAGCTCCTGAAAATATATTCATAAATACTAAGGCTACTAACCATATTATTCGATTTTTATATAAACTTAAAATCCTCTCTTTTAAAGGATTGGTAATAGCAGATTGAACAGACCCAAACTTATGAAAGTCTTCTGTCGATTCTTCTTCAGCTACATCCATAATGTCGTCAATGGTTACTATTCCTAATAAAATCCCATCTTGACTAACCACAGGCAAAGCCACTCTGTCGTAGTCTCTAAAGGTTTTAATTGCTGTTTCTTGGTCGTCCATTACATGAAGCGATATAAATTTTCGGTCTATAAGTTCTTCTATTTTTTGTTGAGGAGAAGCAAGTATAAGTTCTTTGATTCTTATGTCGTCTATAAGTTTCCATTCATTATTAACGATATATATAACATTGAGCGTCTCCGAATCTTTTCCGTATTTTCTTATATGTTTAAATGCTTGCTCAACAGTATTGTTTGTTTTTATGGCTACATATTCAGGTGTCATTAGTCGCCCGATACTGTCTTCGGGATATCCCAGCAGTTGGGTCGTAATGTTTCTTTCTTCTGGCGAAAGAAGTTGCATTAAACGATGTGTAACCTTACCTGGTAATTCTTCAAAAAAAGCAGTTCTATCGTCAGGTTCTAAGTCGTTGAGAAGATTAGATAAGGTTTTTACATTGTGTGCTAATCCTTCAATAATTTGCTCTTGTTTGTCGTGGCTTAAAAGTTGAAACACTTCTTTAGCTTGACTTCTGGCAAGCAGGCGAAAAATAATGATTTCTTCGTTATCAGAAATATCTTCTAATAATTCGGCAATTTGAATAGAGTCTAAATTGTTGAGAATTTGTTTTAAGTCTTTCCAGTTTTTTTCATCAGAAAGCAATTGAACTTTTTTTTTGAATTCAATCATACTAATGTCTCCTTAATAATTTAATTTCTATAAGGAAACATTGGTATTCCTTATAGTGTTGTTAATACTTATGACAAGGGTCTTCGTCCATTTATAATTCTTATTTTTTTTACGCTGCAAAAGTAGCATTATTTTTAATTGAAAAAATAAAAATTTCATTAAAAATATATCTTTAATTTATCTAAAAATGATAAAAAAAACTTTCAAAAAAAATAAAAATAATTAATAACTTTCTTTAATAAAATATATATATTTCTAATAGCTTGTTTATAATAGTATTATTGTAGAAATAATTTGTAAAAAAAATATTTACTAATACTAACATTCATATCAAAATATTTGTTATTTTTGCAGAGTAAAAAACTACTTAAAGTTTATTTAAAATGTCTTAATATAATGTTATAAAAATATGAAAACGAAAAAGATTTTAATAATTGATGATGACATTGATGTTATCACTATCGTTGAAACTATTTTGAAAAAAGAAGGCTATAAAGTTGTGTCGGCTAGTAATAAAATAGAAGGTATGAAAAAGATTAAAGAAGAAAAACCAGACCTTGCTATTTTAGACGTTATGATGACAACACACTATGAAGGCTTTGAATTGGCTAAAGAAATTACCGAAGATCCAGAATTGAAAGATCTTCCATTTTTAATGCAAACATCAATAGATGTTTTAACAACTACGCGAGCTGACGTACAAGCTATGGCTCACGAATTTCGTCAAAATCCAGGATTTAAAGATTTACATGTCCTTTTAGTGAAAGATATTAATACTGGAAAAGCAGGAATTGATTATCTTTCAGAAGAGGGAAAGTCAATATGGTTTCCTGTCAATGGCTTTGTTAGAAAGCCAGTTGAAGGAAAAAAAATTCTAAATGAAATACAACGGATTTTGAATTTATAATTAATAATTTAGTTTGTTATTTAATAAAACTTTTTATATACAAATAAAATTTGCTTGTATATAAAAAGCTAAAGTATTGCGAAAACGTTAAAAAAAAAATAAAAAAAATAATTTATCAATATAAAAATCACTTCAAAGAAATGAGAAAATCAATAGAGAGCATATTAGAAAAATATGACAATTGCAACAGGGATTCTTTGATATCACTCCTCCAAGATATTCAAGAAAACGAGGGGTACTTATCAGAAGAAGCCATTGTTAAAACAGGCAAAACACTCAAAATACCTACGAGTAAAATTTATGGTGTTGCAACCTTTTACAATCAATTCCGCTTTGAGCCTGTCGGCAAATACCATATAATGGTATGTAGAGGAACGGCTTGCCATGTGTTAGGTTCTGCAACTGTTCTTCAAGAGTTAGAAAAAGTGCTGAAAATAAAAGCAGGACAAACAACTCGCGATGGCTTGTTTAGTATTGAAATTGTAGCATGTATTGGCGCATGTGGTTTAGCACCCGTTATCAATATTAATGGAGCTTTTCATGCCAAAGTAACTGCTAATAGTATTAAAGAAATTGTTGAATCCTATCGAAAAAAAGAAGAATAATTATGAGTACAGATAAAAGACAAAAAATGTTATTAGACCTTGTTAAAGGTGAAAAAAATGCTGACTTAGCATCACAATATGGCATCATAAAAAGAGAAAAAATTGAAACCCCAATTATATATGTTGGTGCTGGTACTTGTGGTTTAGGAGCAGGAGCATCCGATACTATTGACGCAATTAAAAATTATTTGAAAAATAAAAATTTAACTGCAGACATAATGGAAGTAGGATGTATAGGCTTATGTGCTGTTGAACCCATCGTTGATGTACAACTCCCCGGTAAGAATAGAATTGCTTTTCATAGAGTTACAAGCGATAAGGTAGATAGTATATTAGACCAAGCCTTCTCTTCTAACATTAATAAAAATGATGTTCTTGGTCAAATTCAAATGGGCGATTCTGAAAAATGGAATGGTATTCCTGATTTTTTTGAACATTCATTTTTTGCAAAACAAAAAAGAGTAGTTTTAAAAAGTTGCGGACTAATCAACCCAGAAAGCATAGAAGAATACATTGCTTTTGGCGGCTATGCAAGTTTTTATAAAATGCTAAAATCACACTCAGGAGCAGAAGTATGCGATATTATCGACAAAAGCGGACTTCGAGGAAGAGGTGGTGGTGGTTTTCCCACAGGAAGAAAATGGAAAATCGCTAATCAGCAAGAAAGCGACCAAAAATATTTGGTGTGCAATGCTGACGAAGGCGACCCAGGTGCTTTTATGGATAGAGCCATAATCGAAGGTGACCCACATCGTTTAATAGAAGGCATGGCAATAGGAGCTTACGCTATCGGTGCATCTGTAGGCTACATATATATAAGAGCAGAATATCCGCTTGCAATAGATAGATTAAAAATAGCTATTGAACAAGCTAAACAATATGGTATATTAGGCAATAATATATTTGGTACCGATTTTGGCTTTGAGTTAAAAATAAAAATGGGTGCAGGAGCATTTGTTTGTGGCGAAGAAACAGCTTTGATAAATAGTATCGAAGGCTTTAGAGGTATGCCACGTCCACGCCCACCATTCCCAGCTGTAAGCGGTCTTTTTGGCAAACCAACTATTATCAATAATGTAGAAACATTAGCCAATGTAGCAGACATTGTAGGAAAAGGAGCTGATTGGTTCAATGCTATAGGAACAGAAGCATCGAAAGGAACAAAAGTTTTTGCTCTTTCAGGAAAAATAGTTTATACAGGATTAGTCGAAATTCCAATGGGAACAACCATTAGAACAATTATCTATGATATAGCTGGCGGAATAGCTAATGGAAAGAAATTTAAAGCTGTACAAATAGGAGGTCCCTCAGGTGGATGTATTACTGAACAAAATTTAGATACCCCAATTGAATACGAATCGCTCATTAAATTAGGTGCGATGATGGGTTCAGGTGGTTTAGTAGTAATGGATGAAGATAATTGTATGGTTGACGTAGCTAAATTCTTTATGGATTTTATCCAACGCGAAAGCTGTGGAAAATGTATTCCATGTAGAGAAGGTACACGACGTATGTTAGAAATACTTGAAAGTATTACTTCCAAACCAGTACATAGCGAAAAAGCATCTTTAGAGCGTATGAAAGGAATTATGCAGTTAGAAAAATTAGCTACTGTTATTAAAGATACTTCTCTATGTGCTTTAGGACAATCTGCTCCTAATCCAATTCTAAGTACACTCAAATGGTTTAGAGAAGAATATGAAGAGCATATTTTTGAAAGAAAATGTGCAACAAGAATTTGTACAGAGTTAAGAAAATATAAAATTATCACAGATGCGTGTACAGGTTGTACACTTTGTGCTAAAAAATGTCCCGTAGATGCTATTATTGGTACAGTAAAAGCTCCTCATTTTATTATTGAAGAGAAATGTATCGGTTGTGGTGTCTGTATGGAGACTTGTAAGTTTAATGCAATAGAAATGATATAATTTAAAAAAAATATGAGTATTCAAATAGAAGTAAACGGAAAAAAATTAGAAGCTTTTGAAGGCGAAACCATATTGACAGTTTTAAATAGAAATGCTATAAGAGTACCCACTCTTTGTCATATGAAAGATTTTATCCCAACAGGAGCTTGTAGGCTTTGTGTAGTGGAATTAGTAGGAAGTCAAAAATTAGTTAGTTCTTGCTCTTTCCCAGTAGCCGATGGAATGAAAATATTAACAAACTCACCAAGAGTTATTGAGTCAAGAAAAACAATTATAGAACTCTTATTATCTAACCATCCAGACGATTGTCTGTATTGTATAAGAAACAATAATTGTGAATTGCAAAGTTTATCAAAAGAATATCACGTTATTGAAAGAAAAATTAGCGGTAAAAAGAATAGTTTCAAACTTGACCATGCTGGTACAAGTATTGTACGTGATCCCGAAAAATGTATCCTTTGTGGACGTTGCGTTCGCGTATGCGAAGAAGTAATGGCAGTGTCTGCTATAGAGTATATCAATAGAGGAAGCAAATCGCTAATTGGTACTACTATGCAAAAAGGACTTAATACGTCAAGTTGTGTTAATTGCGGACAATGTATTATGGTATGTCCAACAGGTGCATTAACCGAAAAAAATCAAACCCATTTAGTGCAAGATATATTGCAAATAAAAGATAAAGTAGCTGTAGTTCAATACGCACCTTCTATTACTGTGTCTTTTTCTGAAGAGTTTGGAATGCCTCCTGGAACAGACATTAATGGCTTGTTAAATGCTGCACTTCGTCAGATGGGATTTAAATATGTTTTTGATACTACTTTTGGAGCCGACCTTACAATTATGGAAGAAGCTTCAGAATTAATAGAAAGAGTAGTCGAAAACAAACCTTTGCCAATGTTTACCAGCTGCTGCCCAGCTTGGATTAAATATGCAGAAGAGTTTGCAACCGATTTCTTACCTAATCTATCAAGTTGTAAATCACCTCAACAGATGATGGGTGCTGTTATTAAAAGTTATTTTGCAGAAACAGTAAATCTTAAACCTGAAGATATAATTTCTGTTTCTATTATGCCTTGTACTGCAAAGAAATTTGAAATGCAACGCGATACAATGGGGCGTAATGGCGTAAAAGACGTTGATATAGCAATTACTACACGTGAGCTTGTTGAGTTGATAAAATTAAACGGTATCGATTTAAAAGCAATTACACCAGAAGTAGCAGACTCGCCACTTGGCATTAGAAGTTCTGCTGGTAAAATATTTGGTGCAACCGGTGGAGTAATGGAAGCAGCTATAAGAACAGCATATAAAAAATTAACGGGCAACGAACTCTTAGATTTAAAAGTAAAAGCTGTAAGAGGATTAAAGGGTAGAAAAGAAACCAAAATTAAAATCAATGATCTCGAAATAGGAGTTGCTGTTGTAAGCGGGCTTGCTAATGCAGCTAAATTATTAGATGAAATAAGAAATGGAAGAAATGATATTCATTTCATCGAAGTAATGACATGTCCTGGTGGTTGTATTGCCGGAGGTGGACAGATAATAGGAAGCGACGTGTCGGTAATATTATCACGTATGGAATCATTGTATGCAATAGATGATCACGAAAGCATAAAAGTTTCTCATAAAAACCCAGGAATCATCGAACTTTACGAAAACTATTTTGGGCAACCTCTTAGTCATAAGAGCCATGAGCTTTTACACACACACTATATTAAAAGAGACGTATTATTATAATAATTTGTAGTTTTTACTGGTATGGCTTGTAATTTGAAAGATGGACTTGTTTACACTTTAAAAGATCGCTGCAGGGTTTGTTATACCTGCGTGCGTGAATGTCCGGTAAAAGCCATTAAAATTATTAACGGGCAAGCAGAAGTTATCTCTTCTCGTTGTATAGGTTGTGGCAATTGTACCAGAGTTTGTAGTCAAAGTGCTAAAAAATATATCGACCATACCGTAGAAACAAAAGAATTATTAAATAGTTCCGGTATAAAAGTAGCTTGTTTGGCTCCAAGTTTTGTGGCAGAATTTACAGAAATAAGTGATTATAAATTGCTTATCGGTATGATAAAGCAATTAGGATTTGATTATGTAATGGATGTCTCATTTGGAGCCGACCTTGTTGCTCGCGAATACGATAAATTATATAATAATAAGGAGACCCCTAGATCAATATCGACCGATTGCCCATCAATAGTATTTTACGTAAGGCATTATTTTCCAGAATTAGTAGACGCATTATCACCTTTAGTATCTCCGATGATAGCAACAGTAAGAGTTGCAAAAAAACTATATGGCGAAGATGCAAAAACAGTGTTTATAGGTCCATGTGTAGCTAAAAAAGCAGAGTCTACAGAAGTAGATATCGTTCTTACATATAAAGAACTAAGGTATCTTTTTAAACAACAATCTACACAGATAGATAAAAATAAAAAATCTGACTTTGATGGTCCTATCGGAAATAAATCTTCTTTTTTCCCTATTAATAGAGGAAAATTACATGCCGTAGGCAGAGCCGACGATTTAAAAGTTGAAAATATTATTGTAGCTTCTGGTCACGATAATTTTAAAGAAGCCGTTAAAGAGTTTAAAGATAATCCCGATAGTGATTTGCACTTAGAATTACTATGTTGCGAAGGCTGTATTTTAGGTCCGGGAATGACAAAAGATAAACACCAGTTTCAAAAAGTATTGAACATTAAAAAGTTTGTCAAAGAAAAGATTAAAAATTTGGATTTGAAACAGTGGCAATCAGATATGGATACCTATGCTTCTTTAGACTTATCAGAGCGATTTTCTTCCGCTGATAGACGTATCCCATTACCTTCAGAAGAAGAAATACAAAAGGTATTGATTAGTATGGGAAAAACATCTCTAAAAGACCATTTGAATTGTGGTGCTTGCGGTTATAGTACTTGTGTTAATCATGCAGTAGCAATTATTGAAGGGCTTGCAGAAAGTGAAATGTGCCTGCCATATACTATCGAGAAACTTCACGAATCGATTAATGAGTTGAATATTTCTAACGATAAATTGGCTTCAGCACAACAAACTTTGATGCAAACAGAAAGATTAGCTAATATGGGGCAACTCTCTGCAGGAATTGCTCATGAACTGAACAATCCTTTGGGAGTAATCACTATGTACAGTAATATTTTATTAGATGAAATCAAAGACGAAAATGTTCGAAATGATTTGAAACTTATTGCAGAGCAAGCTAATAGATGTAAGAGTATTGTAGGAGGATTGCTTAATTTTGCACGTAAAAATCAAGTGCATTATAAAGAAATTAATATAGAAGATTTCGTAAAAAATAGTCTTGATTCTATTATTGCCTCACAAAAAGTTACCATTAATTTCCATTCAAATTTAACAAATAAAATGATGGAAGTTGATACAGATCAATGGTCGCAAGTGATAACTAATTTAGCAAAAAATGCCGTAGAAGCTATGGGAGAGCAAGGTGGAGAGTTAAGCATTATGCTAAATGGAGACGAAACAGAGGTCGAATTTATTATTTCTGATACAGGAGGTGGTATTGCAGAAGAGAATATGGATAAAATTTATACTCCTTTTTTTACTACTAAACCTATCGGAAAAGGAACAGGCTTAGGTCTTCCATTAATATATGGTATTGTAAAAATGCACCGAGGTCAAATACAAATAGAAACGAATACAGATAAGTTAAAAGGTCCGACTGGAACTACATTTAAAATAAAAATACCTAGGAAAAAAATATAAGAAAAGATTAAAAAAATAAAAAAAAATATTAAAAAACGATGGACATATTAAAAAATAAAACAGTTTTATTAGCTGATGATGATGTAGATATTATTACACAACTTAGCATTCAATTAAAAGATTATGGTATGAATGTTATTGCGGTAGAGTCTCAAAAAGAAGCAGAAGCAGTATTAGAAAAAACAAAACCTGATATAGCTATTTTTGATTTAATGATGGAAAATCAAGATAGTGGCTTTATATTGAGCTATAAAATGAAAAGAAAATATCCAAATGTACCGATTATTATTATCACAGCTGTAACTGCTGATACAGGGATGATATTTGGTGTTGATACAGCTGAAGAAAGAAGTTGGATAAAAGCAGATTTATACCTTGAAAAAGGATTGAGGCCAGAACAACTTCAGATGGAAATAACACGATTGTTAACACCTTAATATTTTAAATTATGGCTACATTGAATTTATTGGTTGTTGATGATGAACCCGGTATTCGTTCTGGAATTCGAAGAATATTAACTGATTTCTGTGTAGATTTCCCTTTTTTAGAAGAAGAATTCAGTTTTAATATTATAGATGCAGGCTCTGGCGAAGAAGCTATTGATATTATTGAAAAAAAAGCAATAGATATCGTATTGTTAGATAATAAACTTCCTGGAATAGACGGTATTGAAGTATTAGAATATATCAATAAAAAACAGTATGATTGTAGTGTAATGATGATTACCTCCTACGCATCACTTGATTTAGCCATAAAAGCAACAAATAATGGTGCATATAATTTTGTCCCTAAACCATTTACTCCTCAAGAACTGAAGACATCTATCGAAGGAATAACTAAAAATCTATACCTTCGTAGAATGACAAAACAGTTGAATACTGTTGGAAAACAGATACGCTTTCAGTTTTTATCAGTACTTTCTCACGAACTTAAATCTCCTATCAATGCTATAGAAGGCTATTTACGTATTATGGAAGAACGGCAGGTAGGAAATAATTTAGACGATTATGAATTAATGATACAACGTTCATTAGAAAGAATTAAGGGAATGCGAACATTGATTATGGATATGCTTGATTTAACACGACTTGAATCTGGGAAGAAATCACGTGATGTTAAAAAGTTAAATTTGGTAGCACTGATGAAAGTATCCAAAGATACTATAAACCCATTGGCGATACAAAAAAACTTAAAAATCAATATCAATGCCGACCCAAATGAAATTTTTTATATTGCCGACCAGCAAGAAATAGAAATTATTTTTAATAATCTTGTTTCTAATGCTGTAAAATACAATAAAGACAATGGAGAAGTAAATTGTACACTTCGAGAAGATGAACATTCCATTACAATATCTGTTGCTGATACTGGTATCGGAATGAACGAAGAAGATATATCGAAATTATTTCAAGATTTTATTCGTATTAAAAACGAAAAAACAAAAGGCATCAGTGGAAGTGGATTGGGTTTAGCTATTATAAAGAGAATTGTAGAAGAAGTCTATAATGGAACAATCAATGTTACAAGTAAAGAAAATATAGGTTCTACATTTACAGTTAAATTGCCTAAAATAAATTATATAGGATAATTACCATTGCATTTTATTGACATCCTTTCAGGATATAGTATAAATGAAAAAAGAGGTTCGATACGAACCTCTTTTTAATATAAATTATTTAATTTCCCTTTTTAGTTCTGTCAACATAGTGAGTATGTAAAAGCTCATGCGATTTGTGTCCCAATGGGTGTCCCAGAAATTCTTTATAAATTTGAGTTATTTCAGGATTTTCATGTGATTTACGTATAGGCATGCCTGCATCTTCTCTGTAAATAGCTTCGCTACGTTTCATACGAATATCAGAATTAGTAGGGATGGGTTGTCCGCCTCCTCCTAAACATCCGCCAGGGCAAGCCATGATTTCAATGAAATGATAATTAACATCGCCTTTTACCACTGCGTCCATCACTTTTTTAGCATTAGCCAATCCGTGAGCAACAGCTGTGTGTAATACAGCACCTTCTAAAAACTTCCATTCCGGGAGAGTGCCTTCTATTTTTATAGATGCTTCTTTCACGCCTTCCATACCTCTCACAGGAATAATGTTTAATGCATCAAAAGGAACTTCTCTGCCTGTAACTATCTCATATGCTGTTCGCAATGCGGCTTCCATTACGCCTCCAGTAGCTCCAAAAATAACAGCTGCTCCTGTTGATTGCCCCATGATACTGTCGTATTTATCTTCTTCTATGGATTTGAAATCAATGCCAGCTTGTTTTAGCATTACTGCAAGTTCGCGGGTTGTTAGTACATAGTCTACATCTTTATAACCACTGCTTCTCATTTCTGGTCTATCAGCTTCATATTTTTTAGCTGTACATGGCATAATAGATATAGAAACGATATTGGCAGGGTCTAAATTGCGTTTTTCGGCATAATATGTTTTGGCAAGTGCGCCAAACATTTGTTGAGGAGACTTACAAGTAGAAACATTAGGAAGTAATTGAGGATATTGATGTTCAATGAATTTAATCCAACCAGGAGAACAGGAGGTAGTCATTGGTAAAGCAACTGTAGGATCTTTATCTACTAACGCATTTTTTAAGCGGGTAAGCAATTCGGTACCTTCTTCCATAATGGTTAAGTCGGCTGTAAAATCGGTATCAAGAACGGAATCAAAACCTAATTTTTTTAATCCAGCGACCATTTTGCCTGTTACAATTTCTCCATTATCCAATCCTAAGTCTTCGCCAAGAGCAACTCTTACAGCAGGTGCAGTTTGAACGACAACATGTTTTGATTTGTCATAAATAGCGTCCCATACTTGGTCGATATAATTTTTTTCTACCAATGCTCCTACTGGACAGCGAATAATACATTGACCGCAATTAGTACATACAACATCGTGCATTGATTTTTCTAAAAAAGTAGAGATTTTCATGTGTTCTCCTTTGTAAGCTACACCTAATGCACTCACAGATTGTAGTTCTTCACATGTTCTCACACAACGTTGGCAACGGATACATTTACTGTCGTCTTTGATGATAGAAGGAGAGTAGTGGTCGATAGTGTAATTCTGAAAAGGGACTAAATCAATAAAAACATCATTGGTGATTTTGTATTCGGCAGCAAGGGTTTGCAATTCGCAATTGCCATTTTTATAGCATTTTGTACATTCAGAATTGTGTTCTGAAAGTAACAATTCGATATTGTGTTTTCTTGCAGTTCTAACTTTTAATGAGTTAGTTAGTACATTCATGTTTTGTGCTACGGGCATAGCACATGCAGCAGCTAATGTGCGTGAGCCTTCTATTTCGACCATGCATATTCTACAGTTTCCTGCTATACATAAATCGGGGTGATAACAAAGTGTTGGTATTTTTACATTTACTTTTTTTGCTGCTTCTAATATGGTTGTTCCGGCTTCAACGTTTACGTTTATACCATCTATTTTTAAATTTATCATATCTTTTAATTTTAATATTATTTAACTTTAACTACTGTATTTATTAATAAATCATTTCTTCCGTAAAGTTTGAAACTATGGTAGAGAATGAATTGGCAACCGATTGTCCTAATCCGCATTTTGCTGATAATCGCATTGAATCGGTTAGCTTTAGTAAAGTATCAAGGTATTCGGGAGGTCGTTGCCCGCATTTAACGGCTTTAATTCCTCTTATGAGTTGTTGACAACCTACTCTGCAAGGGGTGCATTGTCCGCAAGACTCTTCAGCAAAAAAATCTAAATAATTGCAGAGAACGTTATACATCGAACGTGAACTATTGAATAACATCATAGAGCCACCCGTAGGAATGCCTTCAAATCCGATAATGGTTTTATCGAATTTTTTACGGGGGACGCAAAATCCTGAAGCGCCACCTACTTGTACTGCTTTGGTATCGCCATCGCCGTATTCTTCTACAAAATCGGATAACTTCATTCCTAATTCTAACTCATATACACCTGCTTTGGGAGTGTCGCCTGATACGGAAAAAACTTTTGACCCACGTGAGTCTTGTGTTCCTAATTTTTTAAATTCATTCACACCAAGTTTTTCTATCATTACGACATTGACAAATGTTTCTACATTATTAATGATAGTAGGTTTATTGCGAAATCCTTCTACGGTAGGGAATGGTGGTTTATTGCGTGGCTCACCTCTTCTGCCTTCCATTGATTCCATTAATGCTGTCTCTTCGCCGCATACATAAGCTCCACTACCTAACAAAATATCAATATGAAAATCGAAGCCTATTTTTTTTATAATTTGATGAAACTCGTCTAATGTTTTTTGTAATTCGGGAAGCATATATTTGTATTCGCCTCTTAAATAAATATAGCCTTGTTTGGCTTTGATACAATAAGCGCAAATGGTCATGCCGGCATATATTTTTCCGGGAACTTTTAATAAAATATCTCTGTCTTTAAAAGTACCGGGTTCTCCTTCGTCTGCATTACAAATAACATATTTTTCAGTTTCAGGCGAGGCAGCTCCAAATTTCCATTTATAACCTGTCGGAAAACCAGCTCCGCCACGACCTTTCAATCCTGATTCGATAATGTCGTTGATAATGTCTTGTGGGTCTTTTTTTATTATTTCTTCTAGTATAGTGTATTTCGTTTTACTCGTTTCGCATATACCTCCTGGAAGGATGTTTTGGTTGTCATCTGATGTGTGACAAATACCAAAAATGATATCTGTTTTCTTTAAATTATTTGTATTCATTTTCTTATGATATTTTGTTATTTACGATATTGATTAATTATACTAATTACTTTCTCCGGATTAAGATGGGTGTAGGGTTTATCATTAATCAACATAGAGGGTTCTTGATCACTCCAGCCAATGTCGTTTGTTTCTAATAAAGAGAACATATTGTCGGGAGTTGTTTGTCCTACTTTTATTTTCAACAAATCTTCAAGTGTCCGGATAATTTCTTTTTTACCTTTCATTTCTGCAATAATTGATTTGCACACCCTGATAACATACTTACCTCTGGGTTCGGTATCTAAAAAGGAATAAAATGTTGCTGTGCCGTATACTTGTGCTGTAGACATGTCAAGTTGTTTGGCAATTTCATTCATAGCCTCTTCGGATAAATAATTCTCTTTTTCAACTACTGCTTGCAAAATAGGAATCAGCGATTCTCGACTTTTGCCATGTTTTCTTGTTAATTTTTTTATCTCTTCTTTCATTACTTATTATATATTAAATTATTATGAATATGTGTTTTTTATTAAATGATGATGCAAATATATAAAAAAAGAATGAAAACTCATAAAAAAATAATTTTTTATGAAAAAACACACTCATTACAAGTTTATTATTTGCCTTAAAAGCAAATAAATCAATACAATATGGATGGGAAAAAATAATTAAAAAAACAATTAATATTTTAAAAGTTGTCTTAATTCGAGATTGTGCATTAAAATGAGAAAAAGTTGTAAATAGCTGATATTTAAAATATAAAGCTAAGTGCTTTTTTAAGTCTAATCTTAGATTTTTTCAATAAAAAACGACTTTAACTTATGTTAAATCAGATTTTTATAGTGTTGTCGCAATTTGATTTTTGCGTTTTTATTTTGTTTTTTATATTTATTTAAATTAATTGAGTTGTTAGCTCTATTTTTGCATTTAGTAGTTTTGAAACAGGACAAACTTCTTTTGCGTTTTCGGCTATATCTTTGAAAGTAGCAGGGCTTATTTTGTTAACTTTTCCTTTTAAAAACAATTCGATAGTAGTAATGTTTTTGTTTTCAAAAGTAAGTTTAGCTTCTGTCTCCAATATGTCGGCTGTGTAGCCTGCTTCGTCTAATAAAAAACTAAGTTGCATAGTAAAGCAACCTGCGTGTGCTGCTGCAATTAATTCTTCGGGATTTGTTCCTATTTCATTTTCAAAACGAGTTTTAAAAGAATATGCTGTATTGTTTAAGACGGTGCTTTGTGTAGTCAAATTTCCTTTGCCTTCAAGACCTGAACCTTGCCATTTTGCGATAGCTTTTCGTGTAAATTTCATAATAGATTATATATTGAATTACTGTTATTATAAATTTTTTCTTGCTTAATAAACGTAAGTGCATTATGCTTATTATTTATATTTTAAAAACATATAAATAAGTAATTTGTTTAAATATTCTTATATTTTATTTTTAACGTCTTCGTTTATTGGTTTTTCTATGTATTTGTAAGGATAGATATGTGCGTAAAGTTTACGTATTTCTTGGAGAATGATAGTGTGCAATTCCTTGGTGTTTTCTTTTTTCTTTGCTGAAATAAAAACTGTAGGTACACCTGTTTTAGCCATCCATGTATTTTTCAATTCTAGCAAAGAAATATTTTCTTTACTGGGTGGGCTTAAATCGATTTCGTCTTTTTTTGTCCAAGTGTATTTGTCTATTTTGTTAAATATTAATACAGTAGGTTTGTTCGAAGAGTCTATGTCGTGCAGTGTGTTAGTTACAATTTTTATTTGTTCTTCAAAGTCAGGATGACTGATATCGACCACATGTAATAAAAGATGTGTTTCTCTTACTTCGTCTAAAGTCGATTTAAAAGATTCTATCAGATGATGAGGTAGTTTGCGAATAAAACCTACGGTGTCGGAAAGTAAAAAAGGGGTATTATCAAAAACAACTTTACGTACAGTAGTGTCTAATGTAGCAAATAGTTTGTCTTCGGCAAATACATTGGCGTTGCTCAGTAAATTCATGATGGTAGATTTTCCTGTATTGGTGTAGCCTACTAATGCGGCACGAACAAATTGCTCGCGATTTTGCCGTTGTGTTGCCTTTTGAATATCTATTTTTGCTAATTTTTGTTTCAATAAAGCAATACGATTGCGGATAATACGCCTGTCGGTTTCTATTTCTTTTTCGCCAGGACCTCGCATCCCAATGCCTCCACGTTGTTTTTCTAAATGTGTCCACATACGTGTTAAACGAGGGAGTAGGTATTCATATTGAGCTAATTCTACTTGTATTTTAGCATGTGCAGTTTGTGCTCTTCTTGAAAAAATATCCAATATTAAGCGAGTACGGTCTATGACTTTGCAGCCAGGCAATAAACTTTCGATATTACGTATCTGCGAAGCACTTAATTCGTCGTCGAAAACAATTGTTTGGATTTCATTATTAATAATATATTCTTTTACTTCTTGCATTTTTCCTGAACCTAAATAAGTACGTTTGTCAGGATGTTCTAAATTTTGAATAAAATCTTTTACAACTTTTCCACCTGCTGTGTCAACTAAAAAAGCTAATTCATTTAAGTATTCTTTTGTTTGTTCTGTCGATTGTTGTGAAGTAGTAAGACCGACAATGACTGTTGATTCTTTTAATGACATATAAAGATTTTTTTCTTTTATTTAATGATAGTTAAATTGATAGGAAATGTTGGCTGTTAAATTGATATCTAAACAATTAAAGTATTTCATTTGCGATTTTAAACGACCATATTTGCTACTTAATCCAGCGGCATAGCTGTTTTGAAAAGTAATATATATATTTTTATATATTGGAAATTCTATTCCAAGATTGATTTTTGCACCTATTGCCAAGCCTTTTATATCTCCATTGTTTTTTTCTTTTATTTTTACATTTTTCTTGTCAATAATTCGGACGCCTTTAGCATGAGTATAAATGATATAATCGAGTGTAGGACCTCCGCTAAAAATAAAACGAATGGGATTGCCTACTACTATTTCAGGAAAAATTGAGAGTTGTAATACGTCTATTTTATAGTGAATACCACTTGGGATAGTATCGCCATTGCGTCTGTCTTCGTAATAAAAATAAGCTGATTGTCTTTTCCATTCCAATTGGGTACCTATTCGCATATTGTCTTTTTTTATAGGGATATTTTTTTTATAGCTTAGGTGGACTAAAAAAGCATTTTCGGGTTGAAATTTAGTGTAATACTCTGATTTAGGTAAACTGCAATAAAAAATAGATTGATTATAACCGCCACCTATACTAATGTGATTTTGAGCTTGTATTGAAATAAAAGTAAGAAAATAGACAATAAAAACAGTGATTATTTTCTCCATTGATTTTCTTCTATGTTTAATTGTTTTGCAAAGAAACGGGATAAAACAAATAAATAGTCAGACAAACGATTGATAAATTGTAATATTAATTCGTCAATATCTTGCATGCGATTCAAAGAAACGATACGGCGCTCGGCTCTGCGACACACACAACGAGCAATATGGCATTGTGAAGTAAGTGTCGATGCTCCCGGTATGATAAAATAATTCAACTTTTCCAGTTCGTTTTCCATTGCATCAATTTTTGATTCTATAAAATCAATGTTTTCTTTGCTTATCTTAGGCAAATCTGCTGTGCATGGCAGGTTGGGATCGACAGCTAAGAGCGTTTGTATAGAAAAAAGTGTTTTTTGAATTATCAACAAATCGGTTGATGTTGCTTCTATAGTATTTAAACTTCTTATCATTCCGATATGAGCATTTAGTTCATCTATGGTGCCATAAGATTCTATGCGTTGATTGTCTTTGGGGATATTGGGTTTGTTAAGTAAAGATGTAAGCCCTTGGTCGCCTTTTTTAGTATATATTTTCATGATAATTTATGGTAAGTCGTGAGGTTTTGAAAAATCGGGATTAGTTAAGAAATCATTATCGGTGAGTGTTAAAAGAAAAGCTTTTAACTGTCTTTTTTGTTTCGGTGTTAAGAGTGCTCCGCCATCTGCTATTTTATGCATTAGCGGATGAATATAGGGAGTTGCATGCAAGCCTTCGCTATAAAAATCAATGACTTGGTCGAGGGTTTTGTAGCGTCCATCGTACATATAAGGAGCAGTAACTTCAATGTTGCGTAGCGTAGGGGCGCGGTAGGCTCCTATATCAGAGCTATTGCCTGTGATAGCATACCTATCTTGAGGGTCGGTAAAGATACTGTCTAAACCATTGTTGTAGAATTGATTGGTTGTCATTAGTAGGTTGCCATCGCTGCCATGACAGTGAAAACAATCGGCACCTTCTTCTGTGGTGAAAAGAACAAAGCCAGCCAACTCGTCGGGGCTAAGTTGTTCTTCGCCTCTTATATAACGGTCAAATTTTGAATTGCCAGCGATAAGTGTGCGTACAAATTGGGCAATTGCTTTTTCAATTCTATCTATCGTAACTTCTTCTGTCCCAAATGCAGCTTTGAACATAGGAGGATAAATAGCGATGTTTTTTATAGCATTAACGGCACGTTCGATAGAGCTATTCATCTCATCTTCAGCAATAATCGTCATAGAAACAATGTTTTCAATGTTTCGTTGCGAAGCAATGGGGTTGTTTTTATATATCATGCCATTCCAAAAATAGCCATTATTATTAAAAACTAAATTGCAGAGTGGGAGCATGTTGTGATGTGTTTTTTTGCCATCAACACCATGAGGGCGACCTTCGCTATAGCGAGGGTGATCGATACCACATTCAAAACCATGAGCTTGTAAATGGCAAGTAGCACAGCTCATTAAAGAATCAGGGTCATTACCTGTATAACCACGCAAACGACCATCATAAAACAAATAACGTCCTAATTTTACGCCTTCTACTGTTATGGGGTTATCGTCTGGAATGTTGAGAATGGTAGGAAAATATTTAGGTATTTTTAGGTCGTAAGGGGTTGCTTTAAAATCTGTTACTGATGGAGTGGGTTTGTCATCGCATGAAAAAAGTAAAAACATACTTACGTATGCAAGTATAATAAAATGTAAAAAAAAACTTTTTTTTATCTTGCTTTGCATTTTTTAATTCGATGAATATTTTGATAAATAACGTTAAAAAAAAATAGATAGTATAAAAACCTTCATGTTTATTTTTTAGAATTGTATTAGTATTTTTAATAAAATTATTTTTTGTTTTGTATATCTATATTAAAAAAGATTATATTTGCATTTAAATAAAACAATAAATAATCGACTTAAAAACACAAATAGTTTTTTGCAATTAAACATGATATTATTCACCTATATTTAAATTAAAATTTATTATTATGAAAACTTTTACGAAAATTTCTTTGCTTTTGTTATTTGTTAACTTTATGTTTATGAATGTTTTACATTCTCAAACGGCAGGCACTTTGCGAATTGTAGCTTCGGGTAGTAGTACTACGGCGCCTTTCAACGATTGGTTGAATGGGATAGGAGTGCCGACACAAACTTACAACATAACTGCTGCTGATTTAAGCAATTTAATTACTAATAATGGATACAAAATTGCATTAAATTACGATACTATTAAAATAGATGGAAATATTGTACTCAATCTTCCTTCGCCTACTGCTAATGTGTATTTGACATTACAAACTAATGATTATCAAAATGGAGTAATCACTTTTGCTCAAAATTCTTCCTTGAAAATAGTGGCTGGAAACGGAAAAAAATCAATTGTTACTTTATCGGCAGCTAATTTAGACGAACACATTCATATTACTGCTGATACGATTCGTATTACAGATAAAAATAAAGATTATCATCGAATTGAAATGAATGGTTTTAAAAATTGGAAACAAATACAACTTGACTCTTTGATTGATTATGCTACAAGTATTGGATACGACATAGCCTACAAACCGGAGGGATACAAAGTAAATGATTTTACTTATAACACTTTGTTTAAAGTCGATAGCGGAGTGTTTTCGATGACAGCAAGCGCAGATTTTCTTAATGGATCCGGAATAGGATTTAAAAACATGGACAGAGAAGGAAAGCTAACAAACTTGCCATTAGGTGCTTATCCTAAAGATAGTTTTTATGTAAACCTAAGTACTGCTGATGGAATTCGTTTTAAAGTAGCTGTCAACGGAAGTGCAGAAAAAGTAAGCATAGGTATTTCTAATTGTGCAACTGCTGTGTTTGAGTATTTTGTCTATGACATACCTTTAACAGCTGTCGATAAAGATGGATATATGGCAATACCAATTTCTTTGTTTAAAAAAGAATCTTGGAGCAACGATTGGGATTTATCGAAACCCGTTGTTTTTATTATCGAAATAATAAATATCACAAAAAACACAAAAGTATCGTTTAGCGACATGCACGCTTATAGAATAAAAGAAAAAGAAAACGGACAAATATATTTAGGAAATATTACTGCCGATGGATATTTAGATATTCTTAGTAGCGACGCCATTAGTCAAAGAAAAAACACCTCTATTAATGCAAAAGCAAAAACAGCTATCAAGGCTGCTGGAAGTATTATATTGCCAAATGAAAATAATGTATTTAAAAACGAACTTACTCTTACATCTACTTACGCTTATATTGTTACCGACAGCAATACTACTGCTGGCGATTCGCTGCATTATGTCTTAAAAACAATACCTAATTATTCTATTGCAAATGTTTCTGTTGATAATGAAAGTAAGGGAAACGTTGCTGATATTAAAATTGATACAAAAAACAAACATTGTTTAGAGTTAAACTATACTTCTGCTAATATCAATATTATTATAATAGGCAATAACGATATTTGTTACTATCAAAGTGGAAAATTAACAGCAAGTGGCACTGCCGACTATTACGCATGGAACTACGATGGCGATATTGTCTCTACAACAAATCAATTAGAGATTCCCGACTCATTAGCATTGGGAACATACCGTTGTTTTATAAGTGCTTATCGCTTGTATAACAATGTAAAATATACACTTACAAACAGCATACTCATAACAGTACATCCGCTTACTGTCGATTCTAACGATTTGATTATTTGCTACAACGAATTGCCATTTACGTGGAGAGATACCATTTTCGACCTTGAAACAACAAGCGATAATTTTGTGTTTTATAAGAGCAATTATTTAGGTTGCGATAGCACTGTTTATTTAACGCTTACTGTTTTAGAAAGTTATATAGAAAATGAAGCAATAAGCATTTGCGAAAAAGACCTGCCTTATGCTTGGCGTGATACGGTTTTCGATACAGAAACTGTGAGCGATACCTATGTTTTCTATCGCAATACAATCAATGGATGCGATAGCATTGTTAGTTTACAATTAGAGATAATAAAAAATATTGCCGACAATATAGGTCCTATTATAGGCGATACGATTTACTACCTTAGTGGAGACTATACATATAGCATTGCATCGGTTGAAAATGCCGACTTATATCATTGGAAAGTAGAAGAAATTGATGAATACAATGAATCGTTTGTGCAGTTAGACACAGTGAGTAGCGATACTTTTATAATGGTAAATGCTTTGGAATATTATTGCTATCTTATATCTGTTAGGGCGATAAACGAATGCGACACTTCGGAAACTGCCTCTATAAAACTTTTTAGCACTGTCAATATTAACGAAGTAAATGCAACAAAACACATTGAGATATATCCCAATCCGACCAGCGATTATATAACAATCGAAAACAAACAAGGAACGATAAAAACGATAAGCATATACGATATATTGGGAAGAAAGTTAAAAGAGTTACCTGTAGACCATAGCAAAATCACATTCTATGTAGGAGATTTAAATAAGGCTTGCTATTTTATTCAAATAAAAACAGCAAACGAAGTGATGAATAGTCGTTTTATAAAAGATTAAATCGTAAGCTATTTTAATCTATATTATATGCGACTTTTTGTCCAAGTGTCTTTTAGAGAAACAGTTTTGTTGAAGACTATCTTATCAGAATTCGATTCTTTGTCAATACAAAAATAGCCAATTCGTTCAAATTGATAATGGGCTAAAGGAGCAGTATTGATAAGCCTTGGCTCTATAAATGCCGTAATTGTTTTTAAAGAATCGGGATTGAGATTATCTATAAAAGTCTGTCCTTCTTCCACTTCGTCGGGATAAGGTGTTTTAAAAAGACGGTCAAAGAGGCGAATTTCTGCTGTTTTACAATGTTGTGCCGACAGCCAATGAATGGTGCCTTTTACTTTACGATTACTATCGGGCATGCCGCTGCGTGTTTGTGGATCATAGCTGCAATGTATAGCGGTAATATTGCCTGCTTGGTCTTTTTCTATACTCTCACATTTAATAATATAAGCGTATTTCAATCGAACTTCTTTGCCAATGCTTAAACGGAAAAAATTCTTAGGAGCATCTTCTAAAAAATCGCTTCTTTCTATCCATAATTCACGTGAAAAAGGAATAGTACGTACGCCATCTTTTTCGTTTTCAGGATTGTTAACAGCTTGTATTGTTTCTTCTTTATCTTCGGGATAATTGTCGATAATGAGTTTTAAAGGATCTAAGACAGCCATGCTACGCAATGCTTTTTTGTTGAGGTCTTCGCGAACACAAAATTCTAACAACGAAATGTCTATCACATTATCACGTTTGGCAACGCCTATGGTATCTGCAAAATTACGAATAGATGCCGGCGTGTAGCCGCGACGGCGTAAACCGCAAATCGTGGGCATGCGTGGATCGTCCCATGCCATAACATGTTTTTCTGTTACCAACTGTAGCAATTTGCGTTTGCTCATAACAGTATAATTGATATTGAGACGTGCAAATTCTATTTGCTGTGGGTGATGTATTCGAAGGGCTTCACAAAACCAATTGTATAAAGGACGATGCACCTCAAACTCTAATGTGCAAATAGAGTGGGTAATGCCTTCTATAGAATCGCTTTGCCCATGAGCATAATCATACATAGGATAAATACACCATTGATTGCCAGTGCGATGATGTTCCGTATGTAAAATACGATACATAATAGGGTCACGCATGTGCATATTGGGAGACGACATATCGATTTTTGCACGCAAAACCCGACTGCCATCTGCAAATTCTCCTGCTCGCATACGCGTAAATAAATCTAAATTATCTGATACACTGCGGTCCCTGTACTGACTTTTGATGCCAGGTGAGGTAGGGACACCTCTTTGACGGCTGATTTCTTCTTGTGTCGAATCGTCAACATAGGCTTTCCCTTCTGTTATTAATTGAATAGCCCACTGATAAAGTTGTTCAAAATAATCAGAAGCATAATATTCGCGATGCCATTGAAAACCTAACCACTGAATGTCTTCTTTTATAGCATCTACATATTCAACGTCTTCTTTTATTGGATTGGTGTCGTCGAAACGGAGATTGGTTTTGCCATGGTATTTTTGGGCAATACCAAAATTTAAACAGATTGATTTTGCATGACCAATGTGAAGATAGCCGTTGGGCTCAGGCGGGAAACGTGTGTAAACATTGCCAGCGTTTTTGCCATTTTTTAAATCTTCTTCTATAATGGTTTCGATAAAATTTAATGCAACTTTATCCGATTTTTTACTTGTATTTTCAATTTCCATTTATAATGATATTATTGTAAAACTGTGTCGTAGTTAAAAAAATTAAGCCCTAAAAAATTGTTGCAAAAATATAAAAAAAATAAGACAAAATAAAAACGAGGCACTTTAAATGCCCCGTAGTAAATGTTTTCACAACGGAATAATCCTTATTGTGATTAGCTTTCTTTTTTGTGCTGCAAATATATATCTTTTTTTAATGCAAATTTAAGAAAAATTAACTATTTTTGTAAAAATTTTTAAAATAGAAATAAAAATGAAAACAATTCTTGG
>CAZSTX010000024.1:25654-27239 GCA_964610025.1 uncultured Lentimicrobiaceae bacterium | reverse complement strand
CGCTGGCAAAATTAGACATAATTTTTTAATATATCAACAATTTTCAAAACAAATTTTATTGGATAAACACTATTTTACGAAAAAAGTTACAGGATTCAGATTGTAAGGAAGTAAAGCTAAGATAATCAATAGCATCATTTATCCGGCAATTTTATTTTTATAAACAATGAAAAATTAAAATTAAAGCATACATTTTCAATGAATAAGGTTTCCCTAAAAAGGAA
The DNA here is from genome assembly GCA_964610025.1 of uncultured Lentimicrobiaceae bacterium. Lineage (GTDB taxonomy): Bacteria > Bacteroidota > Bacteroidia > Bacteroidales > WCHB1-69 > UBA5266. The sequence goes on along the minus strand of CAZSTX010000024.1, from coordinate 27,015 downwards.
TAAGGAGAACCTGTTGTTTGGGAGCGCTCCCAAACAACAAACTCACCTTAGGCGTTATAAATCAAACGTTTAAAATCCGTTTTTTTATTTGTTAGATTTAGATTAATATGTTATAAATAAATATAAAACATATAAAAATGTCACCCCTACGGGGTTTAAAATATTGTAGAGACGTTGCATGCAACGTCTCTACGAGGATCCGGTTGGTGTTACAAAATGGCATTCCGTTAGGAATGTTTCGCTCGGTAGAAGAAAGGGGTAAGGGTAAAACGGGCATGCCGTAGGTATGCCACCTTCTCTTCGGTTAAAAAGTTATCAGTTATCAGTTATCAGTTATCAGTTATCAGGTTTTCAGTGCGTTGAATAAAACTATAAGCTGTCAATATTTCAGCGCCCTGCCACAAATTTAATTTTTCTTTTTTATTTATTGGATGGCATTTATGTCTCACGTGTCCTACGTATTAACATATTGTATCCAAGAAACATGCAGGTGATGTTTTGTAATGGCGCCGGCGAAGAGCTTGCGTGAGGGATTGAAGCGGAAAGCCCACAGTGAGCGTGGTTTAATAATTGTAGGGACACGACATGTCATGTCCCTATATGTAGCGGGAGGATTTTCTCATACCCATGAGCGAACGAGGACTTGTAGCGGAAAGCCCGACCCCGTCAGGGGGCACGCCCAAATTAAATTAAAAAAGAAAAAGAAAACCTGATTTGTGGGGTTTAACATATTGTGGTGTTGTGGGGATACGGTATGTCATTTCCCTACAAACAAAAATTACAATCGAATAAATTTTATATGAAAGAATAAGGTACTTTTGCAAAAAAAATTAACTGAAGATTGTAATGCAATACGTAGAAATAAAGTGTTATGTTCAACCGCTGGAAGCCGGTAGTGAGGTATTGGTGGCTCTGTTGGCCGACATAGGCTGTGAGAGTTTTATGGAGTTTGAAGAAGGTGTGATGGCTTATGTCCCTAAAAAAGATTTCAAGAAAGAGCTATTAGAGATGCTTCCTATCCCCGAAGATGCCGGTTTTACCTACCGGTATGAGATTTCGGAAATTGAGGATCAAAATTGGAACGCCGTTTGGGAAAGTAATTATGAACCAGTACTTATCGAAAACCAATGTTATATCCATGCGCCTTTTCATGAAGTGCGTAAGGATGTTGCCTATGATATTTTGGTTGAACCTAAAATGTCGTTTGGTACGGCTCATCACGAAACCACGGCTTTAATGATAAGTTATTTATTGCAAGAAGATTGTAAAGGGAAAGAGGTTTTGGATATGGGTTGTGGAACAGGTGTTTTAGCTATACTTGCTTCCATGCGTCAGGCAAAACATATTATAGCTATCGATAC
>CAZSTX010000024.1:0-25554 GCA_964610025.1 uncultured Lentimicrobiaceae bacterium | reverse complement strand
AAAGTTTAAGGTCGAATAATTTTACTCCTAAAATTCAAGTTTTTACTTCAAAATATGATGTTATCCAAATAAACGGGGATACTATTTCTCCTTTTGATTCCAATTGTAATATATCTATCGATAGCATTTTCTCTTATCTGAAATCGGTAAATCATAAATGTTATATGGAACTGGCGCCCTCGGAGACAAGCAAAACCATTGTGTTAGAAGAACAACCAAACCGTATCCGATAAGAAAGGGGGGTGGTTATATGACAAACAAAACCATTAAGGTAAACTAACTTCATATTAATCTACTTTGAATTTACGATTAGCATAACATTATTCAATTAATAGATTATATAGTATATTTTTTATTTTTCTCATTTTTTATTACACTTAATTTTGTATTTTTGCAATTCATTTTAATAAAAAATTAATCCCAAAAAGAGAAAAAAGATGATAAAAAAAATACCAATTTTCTGTATTGCTATCTTGCTTTCTACATCATATCTACAAGCACAACACGAAGACTATCCTTTAGATGCTCCTAATGAATGCACTAGTATTACAATAGGTAAAAAAGCAAGCGATGATGGTTCTGTACGTACTTCTCATACAGACGATAGCCATCGCACACGCTCTAATGTTTTTATTACGCCTGCTAAAAATCATCCCAAAGGAGCTACTGTTACTATGTATAAACGCTTATGGGACAATGAAACTCCCATGGTTAGTTATCGAAACGACTCTATTGGAGTTATTCCACAAATTAATCATACTTATGCTTATTTGAATACTGCCTATCCTTGTATAAATGAAAAGCAATTAGCAATTGGCGAATCTACTTTTGGAGGAAGAACTAATTTAAAATCAGATAACGGATTAATAGATTGCCAACGATTGTGTACTTTATTACTAGAACGCTGCTCTACTGCTCGCGAAGCCATTGCCATTGCTGGCAATTTGTTAAAAAAATACGGTTGGATAGATGCGGGAGAATGCCTTACCATAGCCGATAAAAACGAAGTGTGGCATTTAGAAATTCTTGGAGCAGGAAAAGGCAACAAAGGAGCTGTATGGGCTGCTCAACGTGTCCCTGATGATCATGTTTCTGTAAATGCTAATGCAAGCACTATAAAAGAAATAGATACTAACAACAGCGACTATTTTATGTATTCTGACAATTTATTTTCTTTAGCATTAGATAGTGGATGGTGGGACGGGAAAGAAACATTTCGTTTTTGTTATGCTTATGCTCCCGAAAGTAGGATGCTTTTAGCTGCCCGTCGTCGCGAGTGGAGAGTATTCGATTTATTAGCTCCTTCATTAAAATTAGATCCTAATATGGAAAACTATCCTTTTTCTATCAAACCTGATTCACTTGTTAGTTTAGAAAAAATGATAACTATTTTTAAAGATTATTATGAAGGAACAGAATATGATATGCGAAAAAACATCACTGTTAAAAGCGATAGTGGAAAAATGATTATCTCGCCATTAGCCAACCCTTTTATGACAGTTGATGAATTAAGACTTCACAAAGTCAATGGAGGATGGCATCACTATGGAGAAAGATGTATTGCTGTTCGTTTTACAATGTATGCAACTATTATTCAATGTAGAGATTGGCTCCCTGACGAAATTGGGGGGCTCGTATGGTTTGCACTTGACAATGTAGCTTCATCAGTATACGTCCCTATTTATTGCGGAGCCTCTGATTTGCCATCTACCTATAAAACAGATGGAAGAAGAACTGGCTTTAGCAAAGAAGCTGCATGGTGGGCTTTCAATCGCTTGGGGACTTTGGCTTCTAAACGATGGGGAACTTTCCAATACGAAATTGATAAAACATGGATACCATTTCAAAAAAATCTATTAGATAATCAAACGAATATAGAAAAACAAGCAATAGAATTGTATAACTCTAAAAAACAAGTAAAAGCTATTAAACTTTTAACAGATTATACCAATCAATGGTGTAATAAAGCTGTAAATACAGCCTGGGATTTAGGCGATTATATATGGACTAAATACGACGGCTATTGGTAATATAAAAAAACATTTGCTATGAAGCACATTTTTTCTGGAACTGGCGTTGCTTTAGTAACTCCTTTTAAATTAGACTTTTCTATTGATTACGGTGGATTAGAAGTTATGGTTAATGATGTAATTAGTAAAAATATTGATTACATTGTAGCTTTAGGAACAACAGCTGAGACCCCTACTCTATCGTTTTCAGAACGTAAACAAATACTAAAAAAAATAGTACAATTTACCAATAAACGAGTTCCTGTAATAGCTGGTATAGGTTGTAATAATCCTATAGAAGTAATCGAACAGATACATTTTTTCGATTTAAAAAACGTAGATGCCATATTATCGGTTGCTCCTTACTACAATCGTCCGCAACAAGAGGGAATTATTGCTCATTATAAAGCAATTGCTCAAGAATCGCCACTGCCTATTATCATTTACAACGTAGCTTCTCGCACCTCCGTTAATATAACAGCCGAAACAACATTAAAAATTGCCAAAGAAATACCCAAAATAATAGGAATCAAAGAAGCTTCTGGAAATATGCATCAAATCATGAACATTATTCATAAAAAATCAAAAGATTTTTTAGTGATTTCTGGCGATGACGCCTTAACTCTTCCTTTACTTGCATGTGGTATCGATGGCGTTATATCAGTAGTTGCCAATGCTTATCCTGATAAATTTTCTAAAATGGTTCATCTTGCTCTTAATGGAGATATTGAAAAAGCCCGTAATATTCACTACCAACTTTTATCTATCGTACATGCTTGTTTTAAAGAAGGAAGTCCTGCAGGAGTAAAAACATTTTTAGCATTACAAAATAAAATAAATTCTACTGTGCGTTTGCCATTAACAAATGTAAGTCTCGCTCTATCAAAAGAGATAAAAAAACTTTTAAATTAATTTTATGAGTTACGAGCAAATTATTAATAATTTAAAAAAGAAAATTTATTCACCTATTTATTTGTTGATGGGCGAAAACACTTATTACATTGATAAAATTACTCATTTTATCCTTGACAACTTCTTTGATGACGATACTCTAAAAGATTTCAATTTAGACATATTATATGGAAAAGATACTACTATTGAACAAATCATATTGCTTTCGAAACAATATCCTATGATGTCTAATTATCGACTAATCATAATAAAAGAAGCACAAAATTTAAACAAAATAATAAATTTAACATCTTATATTCAAAATCCTCAAAAACAAACAGTTTTAGTATTGTGTCATAAATATAAAAACGTTGATAAACGTACTTCTTTTTATAAAGCTATTGATAAAACAGGCGTTGTTTTTGAAAGCCCTAAAATATACGATAATCAAGTATCTAAATATGTTAAGGAAATGGTAGCCGAAAAAAAATATATTATTAATGATATTACAGCCGAAATTATTGCTCGTCATATAGGAACAGATTTGTCGCGTATTAATAATGAACTTGATAAATTTCAAAATATCATAAAAAAAGGTGAAACCATTACTGCCGATTTAGTACAAGAATACATTGGTATTAGTAAAGAATACAATGAATTTGAACTAATAAATGCTATTTGGACTAAAAACACTCGAAAATCTTTTGAGATTATCGATTATTTTCAATCAAATCCAAAATCTTATCCCATTCAAAGAATCATTTCCAATATTTACTCTTCTTTCATTAAATTAATGCAGTATCATTTATTTCCAAACAATAACACGTTAAAACAAATCAATCTTTATTATGATGCCAGAGAAGCGTTTATGAAAGCCATAAAAAATTATCCTTACCCTGTAGTAAAAAGAATTATTTCTCTTTTAAAAATATACGACTTAAGAAGTAAAGGATTTGAAGGATATAATATATCAGAATTCGAACTTCTGAAAGAACTTACTTTTAGAATAATAGGCGGAAAATACACGGTCAATTAAATCTTGCTCTTATTTAGGCGATTTTTTAATAATCAAAGAGGCTGCCTTTTTAAGACAACTTCTTTGATTATCATATTTTCCTGACTTCCGCACTGGGATACCCAAAATTAGAAATTGAATAAAATTTTGTAATTTTCGATATTCTTCTGTTAATAAAATCTTCTGTTGTATTAGCTCATTATTGATTAGATTTCTATGATATATAGATATGATTATCAAATCAATCTCAAAGATTCTAAATGCTTTTTCAATACGCCATAAATGACTGTAATTATCTAAAATATCAATTTTACTCATTTTAGCATTAGTTAAATATGCCTTTAATCCATCCCATCTAACATCTTGCTCAAATTTATCTTTGATATCCCCAATAAATTCTAAATTAAAACTTTGTGTAACGCTCAACTTATTTATGGAATTGCTTTTATATGATAACAATGTGGAAGTGCTTTCCCCAAAATCATTAGCAGACAAAATCAAAGAAGTTCATAAAAACGCATACAAGCAAAATTAACTGATACACAGATAATTTTAAATCTTGTGTGTTAAAATATATTTAAATAATTAGTTGAAACAATAATTTAAAGTAAAAAAAAAGAGAGTGTTTTTATCAAACACTCTCTCATATCGTTTTTAATTAATAATTTTTATTTATTAACTTGAAATGTTGTATCTCCATTCTTAAAGAATTTCATAATTTGATTAGCAGATGCTAAACCTGCATTAATATTTGCTTCGGCTGTTTCGGCTCCCATTTTTTTAGGAGTAGCGAAATAGCGAGTTTGAAATTTCTCTATCATTTCGCTTGCATTATCAGGAGCAATATCAGAACAATATTTAATATCTGTTCTTTCTTCCATCACTTTTACTAATTCTTCTTCATTAATAACTTCTTTGCGTGCTGTATTGATTAAACATCCACCTTTAGGCATTTTAGATAAAAGATTATAGCCTATCGATTTTTTTGTTTTATCGTTAGCTGGGATATGCAATGAAATATAATGGCAAGTTTCGTATAGTTTCTCTACAGAATCAACGGGTGTAACTCCTTCTTTTTTAATATTTTCTGCTGAAACAAATGGGTCATAAGCATAAACTTCCATCCCAAAACCTTTTGCAATTAGTGCCACTAAGCGTCCAACATTTCCATAGGCATGAAGTCCTATCTTTTTCCCTTTTAGTTCAGCACCTGTTCCTGGTTTAAATGTATTGCGAGCCATATAAATCATCATTCCAATTGCTAATTCAGCAACGGCATTAGAATTTTGACCTGGGGTGTTCATTGCTACAATATTGCGTGCTGTACAAGCAGCTAAATCTAAATTATCATAACCAGCACCTGCTCTAACGACAATTTTTAATTTTTTTGCATTATCAATAACTTCTTTTGTAACTTTATCTGATCTAACAATCAAAGCATCTGCATCTGCTACTTCTTTATAGAAATCGTTAACATCTGTGTATTTTTCGAGAAGAGCGAGAGTATGCCCTGCTTTCTCTACTATTTCACGAATTCCATCTACGGCAGCTTTAGCAAATGGCTTTTCTGTTGCTACTAATACTTTCATATCTTTTCTTTTTTAATTTTTTTATTTATTATTTTTTTCAAATTCTTGCATGCACTCTACCAATGCTTCTACGCTTTCTCTTGGGCAAGCATTATAAATTGAAGCACGGAACCCTCCAACAGAGCGATGCCCTTTAATTCCAACCATTCCTCTTTCTTTTGCAAAAGCCATAAATGCTTCTTCTTTATCTTTATATGCCTCTGCCATAACAAAACAAACATTCATATAAGAACGGCTATCTTTTTCGGCAGTTCCTACAAACATACTATTACGGTCTATTTCGTTATACAACAATGTTGCTTTTTCTTTATTTATTTTTTGAATAGCACTTAATCCACCTAATTTTTTAACCCATTTCAAAGTTTCGTTCATTACTAAAATAGAGAAAACAGGAGGTGTATTAAACATTGAACTTTCTTCAATATGAGTTTTATAATTTAACATTGTTGGGATATAACGACTTACTTTACCAATAGCATCTTCTTTTATGATAACAAATGTAACGCCTGCTGGACCAACATTCTTTTGAGCTCCTCCATAAATCATCACATATTTTGAAATATCTACAGGACGGCTCATAATGTCAGACGACATATCGGCAATCAAAGGAACGGGACTATTAATATCTTCGTGTATTTCAGTACCATAAATTGTATTATTGGTAGTAATATGAAAATAATCTGCATCTGTAGGGATGGTGTAAGCTTTGGGAATATAATTAAATGTTTTTTCTGCCGAAGAAGCAACAGTAACTACTTCTCCAAATGCTTTCGCTTCTTTTATTGCTTTTTTAGCCCAAACACCTGTTTCGAGATAAGCCGCTTTTTTTTCTAAGAAATTAAAAGGAATCATTGCAAATTGCATAGATGCTCCTCCGCCAAGGAATAACACTTTGTATCCATCGGGAATATGTAATAATTCTTTCCATATAGCTTCTGTTTCATTCATAACGGCATCCCATTCTTTAGAGCGATGCGAAACTTCTATTACGGACATTCCTGTATCTTTAAAATTTTTTAATTGTTCAATAGCTGTATTAATAGCTTCTTTTGGAAGGACACATGGTCCTGCATTAAAATTATGTACTCGTTTCATATATATATATTTATAGTTAAAAAAATGATTCTAATTTAATTGTTTTTCCTCCTTTTAGAGTACTAAATGTAAATCACAAATAATTGTATCGTTTCCTTTTGGAGTGATAACTTTTGAACGACCAGTAAAAATAGTTGATCCACCGCCAATTCCCATTATAAATTTAGCACTGACAGTATAATTAATGAATGCACTGTCTAAATTTACGGCAATTTTAGGGAGAATATAAAAGCCTGTATCATTAGCCGTAATTTCGCTAACAACGCCTTCTTCCTGTTCTATATGAAGTTTTACTACTGCATTTTTTGCATTTCCTTCCCAACCAGTTTCTCTTTCTTCATAAGTAATTTTTCCCTGCACAATACTATATGCAATATTTTCTTTTTCTTTGCATGAATAAAGAACAAATGTAAAGAATAAACATGTGTATATTAAAACTTTTTTCATTTTTTTTTAATTTTATTGATTAATAATAAAGATTTTTTTATGTAACAAAAGTATATAAATTATTTGATATTAACATATGATTTAGAAAAAATTATATGTTTAAAAATCAACAAAATATAATTTTATATAGAAATATGCAGTATTAATATAGCATTAAATAGAAATTTTATAGAAAAATATAGAAAAGAACAATTCTTAATTTAAATGAAACAGAAAAATCATATATATTTGCAAATTAATATAGAAAAAATAATATTGTTGTTTTTAAAATTGGATTATGAAGAGAAATATAGCTGTAATAGCAGGTGGAAATTCGGGCGAACATGATATTTCTATCCAAAGTGGATATAATATTGTCGATAAATTGGATAAATTATTATTTAATGTTTATTTTATTCATTTACAAGAAAAAAAATGGGATTATATATCTCCTAACAATGAAATTTATCCTATTGATAAAAATGATTTTAGTCTTAAAATAAAAGACAAACATATTTATTTCGATTGTGTTTTTATTGCCATTCATGGCAATCCTGGTGAAGATGGCAAACTGCAAGGCTATTTCGATATGATAGGAATTCCTTATGTAGGCTGCGATGCAGCTGTTTCGGCATTGACATTTAATAAAAATTTATGCAATAAATTTCTTGCGGCACATAGAATACATATGGCTGAATCAATACATTTATTCAAATACGATAGATTTTCTGTTGATACTATTATAAAAAAAATTGGACTTCCTTGTTTTGTAAAGCCTTGTAATTCAGGCTCAAGTGTGGGAGTTTCAAAAGTAAATACAAAACAAGAACTATTGCCTGCTATTCAAAATGCTTTTTTGCATGATAACCAACTCATTATCGAACGCTTTGTAAAAGGAAGAGAAATTACATGCGGTGTTATGAGCATTCGAGGAAAAATAGAAGTATTAGCTATTACAGAAGTAATTAGCAAAAATACATTTTTTGATTTAGAAGCTAAATATAATCCAAATTTAGCCGAAGAAATAACTCCTGCCAAAATTGATAACACAACAAAAAAACAATGTGAAACAATATCGAAAAATATTTATAACTATTTAGGATGCAAAGGAATTGTAAGAGTCGATTATATTTATAATGAAAAAGAATTATGTTTTATAGAAATTAATACCATTCCCGGTCAAACCAACGAAAGTATTATTCCAAAACAAATAAGGTATAAAAAACTTAATTTTACTGATTTGTGTACTATTTTCATCGAAGAGGCTATTGAAAGAAAATAATATATTTTTTTTAATCACGTTAATAAATCATTTAATAAGTAAGTATTTAAAATATTAAAAATTGATTAAAAAAATTGCTTTTTACACTATCTTATTAATAATTATTTTAGCTTCTTGCAATAAAGATAATATTAATAAAAATAAAGATGCTACATTAAAGTTTTCATCTTCTTTGATAACTTTTGATACTATTTTTACTGGCATTAGCTCCATCACTAAACGTTTGGTAATTTATAACCCATACAATACTGATTTAAAAACAGATATTTTTCTTCTTAAAGATAAAAATTCTTATTTTAGTATTAATGTTAATGGTATAGCGGCAACAAAATTGAATGATATCGAAATCCCAGCAAAAGATAGTATTTTTGTTTTTATAAAAACGATTATTAATCCTAATCAACAAAATACTCCTTTATTAATTACCGATACCATTTTATTTTTTACAAACGGAAATAAACAAACAGTTGAATTAGTAGCATATGGGCAAGACGCTCATTTTATTATTGCTGACAAAAATATTGGCAATTTAAAATACAAAATTGTTGCTCAAGAAGGCGAACATAGCATTTGGACCAATGAAAAACCCTATGTAATTTATGGTTATGCTGTTATAGATTCAGTAGGAAAATTAACAATAGAAGCAGGAACAAAAATATATGTTCATAAAAAAGGAGGACTATGGGTATATAAAGGCGGCTGTTTGCATGTAAATGGCACAATAGATAATCCCGTTATTTTTCAAGGCGACCGTATGGAAGATTTTTTTCAAGACGACTACGAACAATGGGACCGTATTTGGATTAACGAAGGAACACAAGATAATATCATTAACTATGCTATTATCAAAAATGCCTACATAGGACTTCAAGCTGAAATATTAGAAAAAGATATGGGAAACAAACTTATTTTTTCTAATTCAATTATACAAAAATCTTTTGGGATAGGATTTTTAGGAAAAAACTATACAGTAAAAGCATACAATAATATTATATCTGACTGCGGACAACATTGCGTTGCATTAGTATTAGGGGGAAATTACCAATTTATAAACAATACCATTTATAATATTTATAAGTTTGCTTCTCGTACAACACCTTCCGTGTTTTTAAGCAATTATTATATACTAAACAACACTATGTATGTATCTGATTTTCAATGCGAATTTGCAAATAACATTGTATGGGGAAATAATAAGCGAGAAATTGCTTTTAGTTATGATAAAAATGCTGATTTTAAACCAACTATATCGCACTGTCTATTAAAATCAGATACAAATTATAGCGATTATTTTTCTTCTATAATTTTTAATAAAAATCCTCTTTTTGAAAATACAACAGAAAACGATTTTCAATTACAAACAACATCGCCATGCAAAGGAGCTGGAAAAGTTATTTCGTTTATAACTACTGATATAAAAGGGAATATACGAAACAATCCGCCATCTATTGGCGCTTATGAGTAAAGGTTATTTTTTTATAAAACAACATTTTTTTCATTTATAAAAATCATTATTTTTGCAATATCAATTTATTTTTAATTTTAATTTCATATAATAGTGATTTATAAATCGAAACGATTATATAGTCAAACTATATTTCTATTTTTATTTTATTTTTTATTAATTATTTTCAAACTTTGTTATTCACAACCTACTAAGACTCCTACTTTTGAAGAAAACAATCGTTATTTCGATAGTTTAAATTTAGTTTATAAACAATTGAAAATAGATACGTTATTCATATCTATTGTAAATGAAAAAAAATTTAATGGAGCATTATTAATTGCAAGAGATGGAAATATTTTATATGAAAACGTAGCAGGTTATAGTAGTTTTATATCAAAAAAGCCATTAAATATTCATTCGTCATTCGAAATAGCTTCTGTTAGTAAAATGTTTACTGCCGTTGCCATTTTATTGCTTTATGAAGAAGGTAAAATAGATTTATCGGAAAAAATCAAAAATTATTTGCCCGATTTTCCATACGATAATATTACAATTCATCAGCTACTTTGCCATCGTTCGGGTTTAGCAGAATATTTTAATTTTGCCGAAAAATACCATAAAAATCATCATTTCCCATTAACTAACGATAGCTTACTTTTGATGATAAGTAAATACAAACCTAAACTTAAAAAAAATCCTGATAAAGTATTTGAATACAACAATACAGGTTATGCAATATTGGCAAATGTTGTCGAAAAAATAACAAAAATATCGTTTAAAGAATTTGTAGAAACTAATTTTTTTAAACCCTTAAAAATGGAACATACATTTATTTATCAATATGGAGAAAATAAAGATATAATTATCGGACATTATTCTAATAAAAGAGAATACAAACGTGATTATTTATCGGGAGTTATTGGAGATAAAGGTATATTTTCGTCAATCCATGATTTATACAAATGGAATAATGCGCTTTTTTCGGGAAAAATTATAAAAAAAGAAACATTAAAATTAGTAGAATTTCCTAATAATCAAGAACAAGATTGCTGTAATAATTATGGCTATGGCTTACGTATAAGTTGTGATGAGAATAATAATACGCTACTTTATCATGGCGGATTATGGAATGGAAATAACAGTTTATTTATTCATCGTCCGAGCGATAAAACGGTAATTATTATATTAAGTAATTTATTTAATAAAAGTTTTACAGGTAAAAGCGGAGATATTTTACATATTTTAGACGAATTGTAATAAGATATTTTATTTATTTATATATTTGTAATTTAAAATTATGACAATTATCAATCAGCCAAAAGAAGCTTGGGGATCACGAATAGGATTGGTTTTAGCAATGGCAGGTAATGCTGTTGGCTTAGGAAATTTTCTGCGTTTCCCAATACAAGCTGTTCAAAATGGAGGTGGTGCATTTATTTTGCCTTACCTTTTATCTTTTATTTTATTAGGCATTCCACTACTATTGGTTGAATGGTCTATGGGTCGATTTGGAGGCGTTAACGGGTTTAACTCTCCACCTTATATTTTACAAAATATCGACAAACGTAAAATTTGGAAATATATAGGCGTGTTTGGCATTTTTTCTAATATTGCTATAGCTTCTTATTATTGTTACATAGAAAGTTGGACAATGTCTTATGTTTACCATTCTATAGTAGGAACGTTTAAAGGAATGTCAGAAACAGACGTATCGTTATTTTTTGATAATTACTTAGACATCAAACATTCAACAACAGGCATTCCCTACGAAGCAATTTTATTTTATATTTTATGTTTAATATTAAATATTTGGATTTTAAGCAAAGGATTACAAAAAGGCATTGAAAAAGTGGCAAAAATCTTTATGCCTTTATTAGTTTTATTTGGGTTATTTTTAGCTTTTAAAGCCTTCACACTCAAAGCCGGTAAAGATGGAGCTATTTATGATGGGATAGTAGGATTAAATTTTTTATGGACACCAGAATACAAATCACTTATTAATCCAAAAGTTTGGTTAGCAGCAGCAGGGCAAATCTTTTTTACACTCTCATTAGGCATGGGTTGTATTCAATGTTATGCTTCTTATTTGAAAAAAAATGATGATGTTGTTGTTAACGCTATGACAACAGGATTTACAAACGAATTTTGTGAAATTATTATCGGAAGTGCTATTATTATTCCCATTTCTATTGGTTATTTTGGAATAGATAAAGTTGTCGAATTAGCAAGTTTTGGAGGTTTTGGATTAGGATTTCGCTCATTACCTTTTTTATTTAGCCAATGGGGAACCATTATGAGTGTTTTGGCAGGAGTTGCTTTTTTTGGATTATTATTTTTCTCTGGCATTACATCTTCTTTAGCAATGGGTTCGCCTATAGTAGCATTCTTAAAAGATGCTTTCGGCTGGAATAGGAAAAAATCGTCTTTAGCTTTCGGATTTATCATTCTGCTCTTTGGATTGCCCACTGTTCTTTTCTTCTCACAAGGTGTTTTCGACCAATACGATTATTGGGCAGGAACAGTTGCTTTAGTTGTATTTGCAATGTTAGAGATTATTCTATTCTCGTGGGTATTAGGAGTTGATAAAGGTTGGAAAATAATACATATTGGTGCCGACATGCGAATGCCTACTTTTTTTAAATTTTCATTAAAATATATTACTCCTATTTTATTAATAATCATTTTTTTAGCTTCATTATTAAAACCAAAAGATGACGATTGGTCTTTGATTTCATTCAAAGGATGGGAACTTGATAATTCAAGTATCATTGCCGAATTAAAACATCAAGGAATAGGTCCAAATGATAAATGGATTAATGATTTTTTCTATGCTGAAAATGAAGGATTTGTAGATTCTATTTACAATTATAATCATAGAAATTATATCCGTATCAGTGGCTTATCAAATACTAAATCGTATGAATACAAAACAAAACATCAATTATTAGTACAAGTAGGAGACAAAGTAGAAAAAGGCGATAAATTGTATAGTGGTTCAGTTATCAATAATATTTTTTATATAGATATGTCTCGTTTAGCTTTAGTGCTACTATTAATATTTATAGGAATATTAGTTAGAATTGGATATAAAAGAATAAAAGACAACTTTGAGTCTGTTAATAATTTATTAGAATAAAAACAATAATAATATGAATACGTCAGCTTTAATAATTATGCTTTCTGTACAAATTACAGTTACAATAATTACTATTTATTTTTTTATAAAAATTTTAAAGCCTTCTAAAAAATGAAAAAAAAATCTCTTTACATCATTATTTTAAATAGTATAATTAGTGCTTTTATTAGCAATGCACAAGACAGTTTATATTTTCGCCAAACGATAGCTACTTTATCGTCTGCTGAATTTCATGGACGCGGTTACGCCTTTAAAGGCGATAGCATTGCAGCTGATTTTATTGCTAATGAATTTGAAAAATTTGGACTTCAAAAATGGACATCTGACTATTATCAACCATTCTCTATCAATATGAATGTATTTGAGGGAAGTACTTTAATTTATTTTGGAGAAAAATATCCAAAGATAAACCTATTTGAAAATGCTCAAATCATGGCATATTCTAAGACTATGCATGGTTCTTTTCCAATAAAAGAAGTAAAAGCAAAAGATGTATTTTATAATACAAAAAAATTATCTAACGATAAACTAAAAGGATTTGTTTTAATTGATATTAGCAAATTAGATGTAAAAGATAGCATTCAAAAAAAAATATATGATAAAGTATTAGAAACAGCAACTTATGATTTACTCCATGCAAAAGGCTATATCATTGTAAGCGAAAAATTATTAGGATGGCCTATTGCTTATGGACGTATTAAAACAAAACATACTACAATTAATGTTACAAAAAAATATTTTAAGAAAAAACCAAAACAAATATTTCTTAATCTAAATTCTAATTACATTGAAAATTATGAGACTCAAAATGTTTGTGCTTATATAAAAGGAACAGAATATCCCGATTCATTTTTTGTTTTTATGGCACATTACGACCATTTAGGTCATTTTGGGAAAGATTATATTTTTTATGGAGCCAACGACAATGCAAGCGGAACAGCTTTTATTATTGATTTAGCACGCCATTTCAGCAAACCCGAAAATCAACCCAAATATTCCATTGCTTTTCTTGCCGTAAGTTGCGAAGAAATAGGATTAGAAGGGTCTAAATATTATGTTTCAAACAGTTTTTTTCCTCTTTCTCACATTAAAACCGTTATTAATTTCGATATGGTAGGAACAGGTGAAAATGGAATTACGGTAGTATGTGGGCAAGTATTCCCCGATGAATATAATAAATTGAAAACGTTAAATGATGAATATCAATTTTTAAAAGAAATAAAAGATAGAGAATGTTCTAACAATAGTGACCATTACTCATTTTATAGCAAAGGTGTTCAAGCATTTTTTATTTATGGAATGGGAAAATCAGGACGATACCATCATGCATCTGATACCTTAGAAAACATGTCATTAGGAGGATATACAGGATTATTTCAATTAATTATTAATTATATTAATCTTTATAATGCAAAATAATGTCTAAATTATATATTATTCCAACGCCCATTGGCAATTTAGAAGATATTACACTTCGCGCTTTACGTATATTAAATGAGGTTGAATTAATTTTTTGTGAAGACACACGTGTAAGTGCAAAATTGCTATCCCATTATAATATCAGCAAACAAACTCTATCTTATCATCAATTTAACGAACATAAACAATTAGCACATTTTATTAAACTTATTCAACAATCTTCTTCTGTTGCCCTTATCAGTGATGCCGGAACACCAGGAATTTCGGACCCTGGGTTTTTATTAATCCGCGAATGTATAGAGAAAAACATTGATATAGAGTGCCTCCCAGGAGCAACAGCTTTTGTCCCAGCATTAATTAATTCGGCTTTCCCGTCTAATAGTTTTTATTTTTATGGTTTTTTGCCTCATAAAAAAGGACGACAAACTACCATTAGCTATTTATCGACCCTCAAAGAAACATTTATCCTTTATGAATCGCCTTTTCGATTGTTAAAAACATTAGAACAATTAGCTGAACATTGTGGATTAGAAAGAAAAGTTTGCGTGTCAAGAGAATTAACAAAAATATATGAAGAAAATATTAGAACATCTTTAGCCAAAGCTATCGCATATTTTTCAGAAAAAACAATAAAAGGAGAAATAGTAATAGTGGTCGAAGGAAACAATAAAAAACAAGAAAAATGAAAAGACAAAAGATTCATTTTCATATACAATACGTTATTTTATTGTTAATAACTTTTGCCTTACCTTTAGACAGAAGAATAATGCCTCCTCTTTTACTTTTACTCTCAATCAATTGGACAATTGAAATAATAACCGATGTTTTTTCTTTTTGTATATTTCATAAAAATACTCAAAAAGACAATTCCTATAAATGGACAATAGTAAAACAAAATAAAATGCTATTTCCCTTATTTTTATTTACAGGACTATTTGTTTTTTATACTATTGGATTATTATATACAACAAATTTAAATTTTGGCAAAACCGATATTATATTAAAACTCCCTTTATTAGCTATGCCTTTAATACTCTTTACATCGGATTTAAAATTATGGCAATCAAAACATATTAAAATTCTTTTTAATACTTATATTATAGGCTGTTTATTTGGAATTGTTTACAATGTATATCATGCTTATTTGAATTATTTAAGCTACGAAAATATTTCTTATTTTTTCTATATATCAGCTTCTTTCCTACATCATCCATCTTATGCTTCTATGTTTTATAGCTTTGCTATTATAGCGATGATTTATTTTTTGTTAAACAATAAAACTTCTCTTATAGAAAAAATAATTTATTTTTTGTGTATGCCAATTTTCATAATAGAAATTGTCTTATTGAGCTCAAAAACTTCTTTCATTAGTTTATTTATAATATTGATTACTTTTATTTTATACATTATATTTAGAAAAAAGATAAAAAAAATAAGTTTATTATATGTTTTCTTATTTTTCTTATTAGGAATTACTATTTATAATATGCTTCCAAATCAATTAAATCGTTTTTCACAACAAATAAAAAATATAAACCATGTTGTTGATATTAAAAAAAATGAAAGATATATTATTTGGACAAATGCCATAGAAATAGCAAAAGAAAATTTTATAACAGGGGTTGGAACTGGCGACACAAAAGATAAACTAAAATGGAAATATGTAGAAAATTTACAATTTAATTATTATATTAGAGCATATAATGCTCATAATCAATATTTACAAATATTAATAGCATTAGGAATCTTTGGATTATTAATTTTTATTATTGGACAAATATATGGCATCTATCTCTCGTTTCAGAAAAAATATTTCCTTTATTTTCTTTTTATTCTTCTTATTTTTATTAATTTATTAACAGAATCCATGCTTGAACGTCAATCAGGAGTAAGTTTTTTTGCTATTTTTAATGCGTTACTTTGTTTTTTTGCTTTTGCCGAAACAAAACAAGAAGAAATATGACAAATGCTTGTTTTACATTAAAATATCGTCCTTTAAAAAGAAAGGTATCTTTAGAAGTCCCTCGCTCTAAAAGCATCAGTAATCGCTTATTAATCTTAAAAGAAACATATAATCAAAATTTTATTATTGACAATCTTTCAGAATCAAAAGATACACAATTGCTTATTGAACTATTATCAGTTATTAAATTGCATCATTCTAATGCAACAAACGAAAAAATAATCAACACAAATAATTGTGGTACAGCTTTTCGTTTTCTGTGTGCTTATCTTTGTTTTCAAAAAGGAATATGGGTATTAACAGGTAACGAAGAAATGAAAAACCGCCCTATAAAAGGCTTAGTAGATGTTTTACATTCTTGCGGAGCTTCAATTCAGTATTTAGAAAAAGAAGGATTTCCACCATTGAGAATCAACGCATTTCAACCTATAATTGCTAAAGAAAAACTTTTTATTGATTCAACCCAAAGTAGTCAATTTGTAAGTGCCTTATTATTAGTATTACCTTTGTTTGAAAAAAATATCGAAATTGTATTTTCTGAAAACAATGCTTCTTATTCTTATATTCAAATGACAGTTTATCTCATGCAAGAATTAGGAATTTCGATTTCTTTTAAAAACAATCATATTTTTTATTTTCATACTCCTTTATTACAAAAGGAGAAATTAATTTCTGTTAGTGCCGATTGGTCTTCAGCTGCTTATTGGTTTGTATGGGTTGCATTGCATCCCGAAACAGAAATTTTTATCAAAAACATAAAAAAATGTAA
The DNA here is from genome assembly GCA_964610025.1 of uncultured Lentimicrobiaceae bacterium. Taxonomy (GTDB): domain Bacteria; phylum Bacteroidota; class Bacteroidia; order Bacteroidales; family WCHB1-69; genus UBA5266. The sequence continues at coordinate 8,513 of CAZSTX010000024.1, read as the reverse complement.
TTTACAGTCAGATAATAATATAGAAGATATAGTAAAACGATGTGGTGTAAAAATAAATTATCAAAATGAAGGAATTTTGATAAAAAAAATAAACGAAAAAAAACCTTCTTTTTTAAATTTAAATTCAAGTAATTATCTTGATTTAGTGCCTACTATTACGGTGCTTTGTTGTGGATTAAAAATAAAAACGACACTTAGTGAAATTCAAAATTTGGTGTTTAAAGAAAGTAATCGTTTAGCAGCTTTAATAAATGAATTAAATAAAATTGCCCATTTAGAAACATATAAAAACACATTAAAAATAAGCGCTTTCAATAATAAAGAAATATCCCATCTTCATTTTAAAACTTATAACGATCATCGCATTGCGATGAGTTTAGCTTTATTAGCTGGTTATTATAGTGAAATTCAAATAGAAAACCCTATTTGTGTTAACAAATCTTATCCTACATTCTGGGAAAATTTAAATAAATTAGGAGTAGAAATTTTACCATAATCGAAAATTAAAATGAAGTTGCACAATAAATCTATGTGTTTATTTTATATTTTTGCACATATTTTATAAACATGGATTTAGTAGAAACAATATGCACTTTATCGACTCCAGCAGGTATGGGAGCTATTAGTTTAATTCGTATTTCAGGGAAAAAATCCTTAGAATTTCTACAAGCCATATTTGTTTTCAAATCGCATAAAAGTTTATTAGAACCAAACAAAGTATATATAGGAAATATTATTGATGAAAAGGAAATTATAGACGAAGTTTTAATAACTTATTTTAAGCATCCCAATTCTTATACAGGCGAAGATTTAGTAGAAATATCATGTCATGGGTCTGTTTATATTCAAAAACGTATATTAGATTTGTTAGTTCACAAAGGCTGTAGATTAGCCAAGCCAGGCGAGTTTACTTTGCGTGCCTTTATAAATGGAAAAATAGATTTATCGCAAGCAGAAGCTGTGAGCGATTTGATTGCTTCCCAATCAAAATCATCGCATCAGATTGCAATGCAACACTTAAAAGGAGGTTTTTCGGCTAAAATAAAATTGCTTAGAAAACAATTATTACATTTTACAACCTTACTCGAATTAGAATTAGATTTTGCTGAAGAAGATGTAGAATTTGCTAATCGTACAGATATAAAAAAATTATTTGAAAATTTAAAACAAGAAATACAAACTTTACTCGATTCGTTTAAAATGGGTAATGTTTTTAAAAATGGAATTCCTGTAGCTATTGCAGGCAAACCAAATGTTGGGAAATCCACTTTATTAAATACATTACTCAACGAAGAAAGAGCTATTGTTACCAATATTCCTGGTACAACACGCGACACCATCGAAGATACAATGTATATTCATGGGTTTATGTTTCGTTTTATCGATACGGCTGGCTTGCGATCCACTTCCGATGAAATAGAAAAATATGGCATAGAACGTAGCTATAAAGCAATGGAAAAGGCAATGATAATACTGTATTTAATTGATAAAAAAGAAAGAAATAAAGAAGAAATAGAAAAAATAAAAAAACAATTTAAAGAAAAAAAAATATTTATATTAATAAATAAATCTGACCTCCTTGCAGAGATTCCAACAACTATTAGCAATGATACATTCTATATATCTGCAAAAAAACAAATAAATATTTCTCTTATTCACAATGCGTTAAAAGAATTTGTGTCTTCATTAGAAAACCCTAATAATATACTAATTGCCAACACCCGACATTATGAAGCTTTATATAAAGCAAACCAATCGTTATTAGAAGCAGAAAAAGCATTTGACAATCATGTGCCAACCGATTTAGTAATGACAGATATTAAACAAGTTCTCTATCATTTAGGCACAATCATAGGCGAAATTCATAATAATGAAGTATTAGCATCTATTTTTAATAATTTTTGCATCGGAAAATAAAATTTTGTACTATTTTAACACTTTAATTAAGCAAAAGGATTTTTTATGAGAACTATATTAGTATTGATTAAAAAAGAATTTATTCAAATTTTTCGCAATCCCATTTTGGCACAATTAATCACAATTTTGCCTCTTGCTTATTTATTAATATTCCCTTTTTCAGCAGATTTAGAAATTAAAAGTTTAAATATAGCAATTATTGACAACGACCATTCCTCTATATCGAGAGATATCAGAAACTCTTTAAAAGGAACAAAATATTTTAAAGTAAAAGAATCGATAGTAACTAAAAAACAAGCAGATAAACAAATGAAAAAAGACAATATTGATATCATTATAGAAATTCCTCAATATTTTGAAAAAAAAATATATTGTAATGAAAAACCAACTTTATTCCTTATCGCTAATGCTATCAATAATATGAAAACAGCAGTAGGTGTTGCTTATGTTCAACAGTTTTTAGAAGGTTATATTAAAAATATAGCCAATATTCAAATAAAAAATATGACATCGCCTCCTATTCAAATTAATTTATATACTTCTCAATGGTTTAATAAAAAAATGGATTATAAAAATATATTTGTTCCAGGAATATTAGCCGTATTAGTTTCTATGATAGGCTCAATGCTATCAACATTAAATATTGTAAGAGAAAAAGAATTAGGAACCATTGAACAAATGAATGTAACTCCTATTAACAAATTTCAATTTTTTTCAGGAAAACTAATTCCTTTTTGGATTATTGGAATGATAGAATTTGGGATAGGATTAATCGTTATGCGTTATATGTTCGATATATCTATTCAAGGTTCTGTATTTTTACTGCTTATATTTACAGCTGTATTTTTATTTGGAATGTTAGGCTTGGGCTTTATGGTTTCTATTTTTTCTAAAAATCAAGTACAAGCAACTTATATTATTATCTTTCTTTTTATCATTTTTATTTTATTAAGCGGTTTATTTACCCCTATTGATAGCATGCCTTATTGGGGGCAAATTATTAATGTTGTCAATCCTATTGCTCATTTTACAGAAATCTTAAAATACATTATTTTAAAAGGCACTACAATTCATGATTTGAAAATATATCTTATTGGATTTAGTGCTTTTGCAGTTATTATTAATGTAATTACTATATCTCTTTATAAAAATTCTGTCCAATAAATTATTTTTTTTCAAATATTGATTAATCTTTTGATATAGAAGCAAATAGAATAAATTTTTATTTTTTGCTTTTAAGGTCAAATTAATACAAAAATTTTATTATTTTAGCTTTTTCATTTAACCACAATTTACAAATACAAGAAAATGCATCTAAAAGACTGTAGCACAAGAAATAACAAGAGATTCTATTTATTCGCATTATGGAGTGTTTTTCTGTTTTTTATTCCAAATAGTCAAGCTTCAAAAAATATAGATACAGAAAAAAAATTTGATGCAGGCTCAACTATTATAGAGCATGTGGTTGATGCTTACGAATGGCACATCCTTACTATAAACGATAAACATATTTCTATTCCACTACCTATTATTCTTTATTATGATGGTAAAATTCAAATATTTTCATCATCTAAATTTCATCATGGACATAAAAGTTATGCAGGTTTTGCAATTTGTCAAGAAAAAGGAATAAACAAAGGAAAAATAGTAAAAGTAAACAAAGAATTAGAGATAGAAAAAAATGTATTTTTTATTGATTTTTCAATAACAAAAAATGTTTTAGCTCTTTTTATTAGTATTGTATTATTAACATGGATTGTTCTTTCGGCTGCCAAAAGCTACAAAAAAAATGGCTATGGCGCCCCTAAAGGAGTAGCCCGAATAATTGAACCTATTCTTTTGTTTATATACGATGGAATAATAATTCCTTCAGTAGGTTCAAAATATAAAAAATTTACACCTTTTTTATTAACATTATTTTTCTTTATCCTTTTTAATAATGTTTTTGGACTTATTCCTTTTTTCCCAGGCGGAGCTAATTTAACAGGTAATATTGCCGTAACATTAGTTTTAGCCCTCTTTACTTTTATTATAACCAATGTAAGCGGCAATAAACACTATTGGAAAGATATTTTTAATACCCCCGGTATTCCATGGTGGTTAAAAATCCCTCTCCCATTAATGCCTATTGTTGAATTAGTTGGAGTTTTTACAAAACCTATTATCTTAATGATCCGATTATTTGCTAACATAACAGCAGGTCATATAATAGGCTTAGGATTTATTTGTCTTATCTTTATATTAGGAGAAGCTAATTTATTTGCAGGATATGGTGTCTCAGTAGCATCTGTATTATTTTATGTATTTATGGGATGCTTAGAATTGCTTGTTGCTTTTATACAAGCATATGTATTTACACTACTTTCTGCTATTTATATAGGAATGGCAGTCAAAGAGCATCATAGCGACGAACACGCATTAAAAGAAACACATTAAAAGAAAAAATCAATTATAAACATTAAAAACAAAAAAAATGTCATTATTATCAATTTTATTATTAGCAGAGCTTGGCAAAATGGGAGCAAGTATTGGTGCAGGAATAACAGCAATTGCTGCAGGTATTGGAATCGGAAACATCGGTAAAAGTGCGATGGAATCATTAGCACGTCAACCCGAAGTAAGTGGAGATATCCGATTAAATATGATTATTACCGCAGCTTTTATCGAAGGAGTTTCTTTCTTTGCTGTTGTTGTATGTATGTTAGTTGTACTACAATAAAATAAAAATCAATATTTAATATAAAATAGTTAATTCTATCAGACAAAACAAATCGATTTTGTCTGATAGAATTTCAACAAAAAATAATTTTTTATATAAAATTTAATATTTATGGAACTTGTATTACCTGGCATAGGCTTAATGTTTTGGATGACATTATCATTCCTGATACTACTTTTTATTTTAGGTAAATTTGGGTGGAAACCCATTATGGGAATGCTTAATAAACGAGAAGAAAGTATTAACAGCACTCTTCAAGAAGCAGAAAAAACACGTGAAGAGATGAAGCTGTTAAAAATAGATAATGAGCTTTTATTAAAACAAGCCAAAGAAGAACGAGACGCAATTGTGTCAGAAGCACGAAAAGTAAGTCAAAAAATGTATGATTCGGCAAAAGAAAAAGCCAATCTTGAAGCAGAACGTATTATCGAAAGTGCAAAAGAAGCCATTCATTATGAAAAAATGAAAGCAATTACAGATATTAAAAATACAATAGCAGAACTTTCAATTGATATTGCTGAAAAAATAATCATACAAGAATTGAAAGATAAACAAGCACAATCTATTTACGTAGATAAATTATTAGAAAATATCAAATTGAATTAAATTTAGATAATGAGAAGAACAAAACTTGCCAGTCGATACGCTAAAGCGTTTTTTGAATTTGCACACGAATCAAATCAAATTGAAAAAATAAGTGAAGATATTTCATTAATAAATAGCACTTTTTCAAATAATACCAACTTGCGTTCAATAATAAATAGCCCTATTGTTCGTATAGATAAAAAAATAAATATTATAAAAGAAGTATTCAAACAACATATAACAGATATAACATTACGGTATTTAATATTGATTTTACGCAAAGGGAGAGAATTACAATTAGATATTATTTGCGATGAATATGTTAAATTATACAAACTATTTAAAAATATTATTACACTTGATATTTATAGCGCTTCTGAATTAAACGACACTATCATCGATACAATTAAAAATAAAGTTAAAGACTATACACATGCTAATATAGAAGTAATTAAGCATATAAAACCCAGTCTTATTGGAGGTGTTTTCTTTAAATTTAACGATTATTGTTTCGACGCAAGTATTAAAAAACAATTAGACAAAATGAAAAAAGAACTAATGGATACAAGTTATCAACCCAATTTTTAATTTTAAGAATCAAATAAAAAATATTTAATAATGGCAGAGATAAAACCTTCGGAAATTTCCGCAATTTTAAGACAAGAGTTAGCTAATTTCGATAATAATGTTGAATTAGAAGAAACAGGAATTGTTTTACAAGTAGGAGACGGAATAGCTCGCGTATATGGACTTTCTAAAGCACAAGCTGGAGAATTAATTTATTTTGAAAAAGATGATATTTATGGAATAGTACTAAACTTAGAAGATGATAATGTAGGAGTTGTACTATTTAGCGAAAGTAGATTACTGAACGAAGGCAATATGTGTCGCAGAACAGGTCGTATAGCTTCCATTAAAGTAGGCGAAAATATTTTTGGAAGAGTAATCAATACATTAGGCGACCCAATAGATGGGAAAGGACCTATAGAAGGAACAACTTATGAACTTCCCTTAGAACGTAAAGCGCCAGGAGTAATTTTCAGACAACCAGTTAAACAGCCTTTACAAACGGGTATTAAAGCTATCGATGCAATGATTCCCATAGGAAGAGGACAACGCGAATTAATTATCGGAGACCGTCAAATAGGAAAAACAGCAATTGCTATCGATACAATTATTAATCAAAAAGAATTTTATGATAAAAACGAACCCGTTTATTGTATCTATGTTGCTATCGGACAAAAAGGGTCAACAATTGCAAATATTGTAAAAACTTTGACAGACCATGGTGCTATGCCTTACACTGTTATTGTCGCAGCTTCTGCTTCCGACCCAGCAGCCATGCAATTTTACGCTCCATATGCAGGAGCATCTATAGGTGAGTATTTTAGAGATACAGGACGCCATGCACTAATCATATATGATGACCTTTCTAAACAAGCGGTAGCTTATCGCGAAGTGTCGCTTTTATTACGCCGTCCATCAGGACGTGAAGCTTATCCGGGAGATATTTTTTACCTACATTCTCGCTTATTAGAAAGAGCTGCAAAAATTATTGAATCTGACGATATTGCACGTCAAATGAACGACATACCTGAATGTCTAAGACCTTTAGTAAAAGGAGGAGGTTCTTTAACGGCATTACCTATTATAGAAACACAAGCCGGAGACGTTTCGGCTTATATTCCTACTAACGTAATTTCAATTACCGATGGACAAATATTTTTAGAAAGTAGTTTGTTTAATGCCGGAATTCGTCCAGCTATTAATGTCGGTATTTCTGTATCGCGTGTAGGAGGAAATGCCCAGATTAAATCAATGAAAAAAATAGCAGGTACTCTAAAACTCGACCAAGCACAATATACCGAATTGCAAGCTTTTGCAAAATTTGGGTCCGATGTTGATGCTGCTACACAAGCTGTTTTAGATAAAGGATCACGCAACGTAGAAATACTTAAACAACCTCAATATACACCATATAAAGTTGAAAATCAAATAGCTATTATATATTGCGGTATCAATGGATTATTACAAAAAGTTCCTATTAACAGAATTGCTGATTTTGAAGCGGAATATTTACTCTATTTAGAAAATAATCATGCCGATATTTTAGAAAAAATAAAAAAAGGAATAATAGAAAAAGAAATTACAGATATTTTACACAATGTCTGCAACACAATTGCAAAAAAATACGAATAAAATAATAGCATATGGCTAATTTAAAAGAGATTAGAAATAGAATTGTTACTGTTCGTTCCACTCAAAAGATTACGAGTGCAATGAAAATGGTTTCAGCTGCTAAATTAAGAAGAGCTCAAAACACTATTATTAAATTTAGACCCTATTCTAAAAATTTAACTAATGTTTTAAATAATGTAGTTTTATCGCAAAAAGAAGAGATAAAAAACCCTTTAGAAGATATACGCGAAGAAGAAAATATTGCTATAATTGTAATCACATCAAACAAAGGATTGTGTGGAGGCTTTAATAATAATATTATTAAATTAACAGAATCTCTATTAAATTCTACTTATAAAAAGCAACATCAGCAAAAGAAAGTGCAATTTATATGTATTGGAAAAAAAGCAAATGATTATTTACAAAAGAAAAAATATCCTATACTATCCGTTCATAATGATGTATTAGATAAAGCTACATTTGATAATATAGCAGCTATTGCAGAAAATATTATGCAACAATTTATTGATAAAAAAATTGATAAAGTAGAAATCATTTACAGTCAATTTAAAAATGCTGGAACTCAAATATTTAACAATCATCCCTACCTTCCTATTGTTTTCAAAGAAAAAGAAGGTAAAACTATTAATACAGACTATATTTTTGAGCCAACAAAAGAAATTCTCTACGAACAACTGATACCATTGTTTATAAAAACTAAATTATATCAAGCAATTTTAGAATCTATTGCTTCGGAACATGGAGCCAGAATGACAGCAATGCACAAAGCCACTGAAAATGCAAACGACCTTATTAAAGAATTAAATCTTACTTATAATAAGTTAAGACAAGCTTCTATTACCAATGCATTAATTGAAATGGTCAGTGCTTCAGAGAGTTTAAACGCTAACTAATTAGTTTTAAAACAATATATTTTATTTAGTCGCTCTTTAAAATAACGATAAACACCTCTTTGTTAAAAAATCAAATAACAAAAAGAGTGTTTACCTTTTACAATTAGAAAAAGAAAATAATTGTATCAAATACAGAGATTCCCATTAATTAGTCGAGCCTTAAAAAGCTATTTTTTTTTGTTTTTGTATGAAAATAAGGT
>CAZSTX010000023.1:0-28359 GCA_964610025.1 uncultured Lentimicrobiaceae bacterium | reverse complement strand
TTTTTCTAAACAACTTTTTTCGCAAGCGGCAAACAACAATAATATGGCTGTGAGGTATAAAATCAGTAAAAAACGTATTTTTTTCATTACTTACCTCCTTTCGTTTGCTTTAATTCATCTATTTGTTTTTGCAACTCTTTCAATTGTTTTTCCTGCTCTATTATATAGAGGGTGAGTTCTTCAATTTTCAATAAAAGTTTACCTTGCATTTCCCCAAGGTTAATGCCGTTTTCTTTTACTTCTTTTTCTGAGGGGATTTCGGGCAAATGCTTGTTTGTTTTTATAAACTGCTCTAATTCAGGCAAAGACATTAACTTATAATCTTTGTCGAATACATAATCAAACCAATATATATCCATAGCATTTGGTATAACTTCAAATGCTTCTGCATATATTTTTTTTGCGTTTACAATACCATTGCCCCAAATTGTAAAAACTTCTTCTTCGGTACCACCAGTGTTTACTACGGAAATCGCCCTTGATAAGTCTCTATCTACTTTTATTAAAGAGGCTGAACTCCAATCTATAGCAGCGGTATGATTTATTAAGGAAGCTGCTTGCCAATATTCTGTAGCGTTAAAATTTACAATAAATTCTCCGTTCACGTCTAATTGTCCCTGCGGGTCAGTAGTGTTGATACCTACTCTACCATCTGAGCCTCTAACAATTAGTTTGGGTATATCATTTACTTTTAACTCTATGTTAGCTAAGGCTGTCGGTGGACAATACCAAGGAGAGGTTAGGTTAAGTTCCAATGCTGAACCCACTATTTTGGGCGAAAATATTGGCTTATTGAAATAAAAACCATGTCGGTTTGTTTTAAAAATAATGGGTTCACAAGTGGTTTCCACCGCTTCAGGCTGTTCAAACTCAATTTCGAAACGATTAACTTCTTTTTCAATAACATAGGCACCTTCTTCCCAAAATTGAGCTTTTAAAGGGGATATTCCAATTACTACTGTAGCTGCTACTGCGACCAATGCTTTTTTGCTTTTTGTTAAAATTTTCAAACTCAACTTTTCCATTTTCTATATATTTTTTGCAAAATAATGTAAAAAACCAACGCAAAATAATGAATACAAAAATAGTTATTAACAAAAAATGTTAATAACTATTTTTGTGCAAAGCCTGATTTTTTTTGAATTCACACACTTTTATGATAGTATCAAATAGATTTGAAAAATTGGTTTATGATCGAGTAGGAAAAGGGCAAAAAGAAATAAGAGGATTGAAAATCAGTACACCAAATAAGCCATAAAAAATAATACGTTATATCAGAGAATAAAAAAACGAAAAAAAAATAGGTCAAGAGCCGGCATAGACCAATTATTGGACATTTGAAAAGCGACTTTAGAATGCAAAACAATTACTTGAATAGCATAAATTCATCACAAATCAATGCCTATTTAAGTGCTACAGCATGGAATTTGAAGAAACTAATGAAAGAATTAGTTGAACTAATAATTTTTTTTTTTTAAATTTGTAAATCATTTGATTTTTTTTATAAAATAGATACGATTTTTGGTTGGTAAGGAGCGAGTAATTATTTTCGAAATCCAATAATTTCTCGTATTTCAGCAATAGTTTTTCGTGCATTTTGTCGGGCTTTTTCGGCTCCGACATCCATAATTTCGCTTATCAATTTATCTTGAGACGAAAGCGTTAAAATGCGCTCTCGTATTGGAGAACAGAAAGTTACAATGTCTTCTGCCAATTGTTTTTTCAAATCACCATAACGAATACTGCAATCGTTATACGCATTTTCAAAAAAAGTTATGGTTTCGGGAGCAGCAACATGTTGCATAATGAGAAATAAATTTTGAATTTCTTGCGATTTTTCTTGATAGGGCGTTGTTGGACCGGAATCGGTTTTAGCTTTCATTACTTTTTTACGAATAATTTCTGGGCTATCACTTAAATAGATAGCATTTCCTTCCGATTTTCCCATTTTCAAACTGCCATCTAATCCCGGAATTTTCACTAAATTTTCACCATAATTATATGCTTGTGGTTCTTTAAAATAATCTACTTTATACATCCGATTGAAACGCGAAGCAAACAAACGCGTCATTTCTAGATGCTGCTCTTGATCTTTACCTACTGGTACTTTATCAGCTTTATGTATCAAAATATCAGCCGCCATTAAAGAGGGGTAAGTCAATAAACCTGCATTGACGTTGTTGGGCTGTAAACGTATTTTATCCTTAAATGAAGTACAGCGTTGTAGTTCGCCAAGATAAGCATTCATATTTAAAAACAAATACAATTCTAATACTTCGGGGACATCGCTTTGCAGGTATAAGACAGCGATTTCGGGGTCTAATCCAGCAGCTAAGTATTCAACTATTACTTGTTTTGCATTATTTTTTATATTTTCAGCTGTAGGATGGGTTGTTAAAGCATGATAGTCGGCAATAAAGAAAAAACAACGATTTTTGTGTTGCATCTTCACAAAATTGCTCAATGCTCCAAAATAATTTCCTAAATGAAGATTTCCTGTTGAGCGTATTCCACTTACAACTGTTTCCATTATTGTAATTTTTAATTTTCTTTTTTTTATAAAATTACTGCAAAATTACATTAAAAAAACGACAATGCGGCATAAAAAAATTACTTAATTTTCAAAAACAGAAGAAAATATTTTTTCACTAGCTCCTTTTTGTAAATGAATATACTCTTTAGCTGCTTTAGAGATTTGTAAAAAAAATGGTGTATCGTTATGAAATTTTTGCAGTATAGCATCTAATTCTTTTGCATTGCGAATAGGATAAGCAATATGTTGTTTAATTAAATCGTGAGCTTCTTGAAATTTTTTATAATTTGGACCAAAAACAACTGCTAATCCATAAGTTACGGCTTCAAGTGTATTGTGTATACCTTTACCAAAACCTCCTCCAATATAAGCAAGATTTGCATAATAATAAAGATAACGAAGTAAACCTATTTTATCTATTATCAATATCTTATAATTTTCGAGAAACATTTCGGGAGTTATTTCGCTATAAAACACGCATTCAAATTGTGAGAATAAATTACGCAATTGCATTAAATGCTTTTCGTCTACTTCGTGAGGGGCAATTATCCATTTGTATTGATTACTATAAATAATAGAAGCTATTATTTTTTCATCTTCTTTCCATGTGCTTCCTGCTAAAACAGTTGGCTTATTTCCTATAAATTTTTCTATTATTGGATTTTCTTTTTTATTTAACTCAGCTACGGTATCGAAGCGCGTATCGCCATAAATATCGCATTGTGAAATACCTATACTGTTTAGCAAGTGTTTTGATTCCTGATTTTGCGTATAAAAATATGTTATTTTATTTAGTTCTTTTCTAAACCATTTGGCATAAGGTTTAAAAAAATATTGATTTTTCCTAAAAATGGAAGCTATACTATAAAAAGGAATGTTTTGTTTGAAAGCCTCATTGATGTAATTGAACCAATATTCATATTTTACAAAAAAAATATAACTTGGTTTTACGATGCGTATAAATTTTTTAGCATTCTGAACGCTATCTATTGGCAAATAAGTTATAATATCTGCTAAAGTATTGTTTCTCTGAATTTCATAGCCTGAGGGAGAAAAAAAAGTTAGTAGAATTTTATAGTTTGGTTTATTTTCTTTTATTAAGGATATTAATGTACGCCCTTGTTCAAACTCTCCAAGTGAAGCACAATGAAACCAAATAAATTGCTGTTCTCCCTTGCATTTTTCGATTAAATAATCAAAAGTATTTCTTCTTCCCTCTACCCATAATTTCGCTTTTTTATTTTTTAAAGCAGCCAAACGAATTGCCAATGAGTAAAAATAAATAAACAAGGAATATAATTGTCTCATTTTTTAACGAAAATAATAAGTGTCGATATATTCTTTTTTATACAAAGGAACTATCCATCCGAACTTTAACCCAATCATCACATCAAAAAACTTTCGATTATCTTTTCCCATAAGAAGAAAATCGTAATCTCGTTGTCGCTTTGAGAATATTTCATAAAATTCGACTCCCCCATAAAAACAGGAGTATTTAACATTGGATAAATATGTGTATCCGATATATTGGTACAAAGAGAGTCCTAAAGTCAATCTGTCGTAACCTTTTTTGTATTCGTCTGTTAAACTTGGCACTAAATTATCTGGATTTTTAATAAAGACATAGCGTTGCAATAGCCCAATACCTAATTTTGCGTGTATGCCTGCGTTTTGATATTTTTTTGTAAGAGGAAATACTTTTCCGCCTTCAAGTCGCAAAGCCCAACCTCTTGTATCTACTTCAATATCAGCTCCTACACCATTTCCATCAATAATTAGCCCTGCGTTATTAGTCAGCATTGCGAACATTGAATCAGTACCTTTTACTTTTCCTGAAAACAAATAGCTAAAGCCAGATTCTATGGTCCAATTTGTTTTAGTTTTTAGGCTTAAATTAGTGCCTATTGACATTAAATTGCCACTTTCTTTGTACAAATCAGAGGTTTTCAGCACAAACAAATAAGAATAGTTAGCACTTATATAAGCTATCAATCCTGCTGTGTCGGTAGTTGAACGCCGCATTTGTGTCTGTGAAAAAACAGGTGATGCACATAAAAGCATATAGCTTATACTAATAAGAAGAATATATTTGGTGTGCAGAAAGAAGTATTTCATAAGTAATTAATATAAGGATAAAAATCCTTTATTAATAACCAAATAACAATCAATTTATTTTAGCTATATGATTATTTTTTTGTTAAATCTGGGACTTTGAAATTATATGTAAATGACAATCCAAAGTTTTCTTTAAACTGCACATGGTCGGTAGTCATAACTTTTCCATCATAACCTACTTTGGGAGTAATTCCATCGGCATCATAAACAGTGAAACGAATGTCATAATCATAAAGGACAGCTACGTATAAAGTTGCCATCAACCATTTTGTAACCATAAAATTCCATCTCATTTCAAAGTTTACATCTATATTTTGAGGCTGGTTAAGATAGTCTGAGAAAAGTTCTAATTTTGTATCTAAGTGTATTTTAGGATGGATATCATATTTATAGGCAGCTTTTAAGAAAGCTCCTAATCCGGCATAGACTTTTTTCCCAGAATCGACAGCAAAACTATTTGTTTCGTAAAAACGATTATCTGTTTTAAATGTCGTTTTGTTAGTAATAGGTGAAATGAACAAAGACCACATTTTTCGTTTGTATTCAATTCCTATAGAAGTAATTAAATAACCTGGCGTCATAAAATTAGAAGTCAATATAGTGTCATTTATATAACCTTGTGTCATTTGTGTTTGATATTTCATTAGTGCTCCACAATTCCAATTTTTTCCTATTATATAGCCCAGATTAGTATTAAATTCGAGTTTGTCGTCGGTTTTAGTATTTTGTTTGGTTTCAAAATTACGTTGCACCCCATAGGTTACATCTAAAGCATTTTCCCAAAATATTTTATCTTTCGAATATTTTAAGAAAAGGTTGCCCATTCCTTTTAAATTAATAGCTGGCGTTCCACCTGCATTCCAATTGTGCATATAGTCTTGTCCGAATGTTATTAAAGACATTCCACCAAAAACCCACGTTTTTTCTTTAATCGAAGTGTCTACTTTTTGAGCAAGTTCGGAAGTTGATGTTGCAAGTTCTCTTACCTCTTGGGCTGATAATTTTAAACTTAAACTCGCAATGATTAAAACAACTAAAAATAAATAAGTTTTTCTGTTCATTTTTTTTAATTTGATAATATTAATAATAAGTTATTTAATGCAAAAAAAATTAGTGCAAAAATATGAATAATTTCAATATAAAATTATTTTTTTTTCACCATCATAATTCCGTCTCTAAGAGGGAGTAAAACATTTTTAACTCTTCCATCTCGTTGCACAAATTCATTAAATTCTTTTATAGCTTTGGTATCTTTATCTTTTTCGTTTGTTTCTAACGATATTTTTCCATTCCACAATACATTGTCTGCAAATAATATTCCATTAGATTTTAAAGACGGGAGCAATAATTTATAGTAATTCAAATAATTAGTTTTATCGGCATCAATATAAATAATATCCCATTTTTCTTCTAAAGTGGGAATAATATCTAAAGCATTTCCAAACAAGACTTTTGTTTTAGATGTTATCTTTGCTTTATCTAAATAATGATGTATGGTATTTTTAAATTCAATATTTTTTTCTATTGTATAAATAAGTCCATTTTCTTTTAATCCACGTGCCAAGCAAATAGTAGTGTATGCAGTAAAAGTACCTAATTCGAGTATTCGTTCTGGCAAAACTAATTGACTTATCATTTCGAGAAACAATCCTTGACGATAGCCACTTATCATACGAGGATTAACAGTTTTTAGATGTGTGTCTCTATTAAGTGCGTATAAAATTTCATCTTCTGGCGTAGAATGAGCATCACAATAATCCTCAATGCTATCATCTAATAGTTGAAACATATTATTTTTTTTTGACATCTAACGTATGCCCCATTTTTTCTTGTTTTGTAAGCAAGTATTTTTCGTTATGTGAATTGGGTTGAATAACAATAGGAATTGTTTTTTTAATTGTAATACCATGCCCAGCTAAGCCAACTCGTTTGGTGGGATTATTGGTTATCAAAATAACATTGGTTGCATTAAGGTCTCTTAATATTTGAGCGCCAACACCATAATCTCGTTCGTCAGCACGAAATCCAAGTTCAAGGTTTGCTTCAACGGTATCGCGTCCTAACTCTTGTAAATGATAGGCTTTTAGTTTATTAACTAATCCTATTCCTCTACCTTCTTGGCTCATATAAATAATCAAACCTTTTCCTTCGTTTTCAATCATTTTCATCGATTCATGCAGTTGGGGACCGCAATCGCATTTGCAAGAGCCAAAAATATCGCCTGTTGCACAAGAGGAATGCACTCTAACTAAAATAGGTTCATCTTTTTCCCATTCTCCTTTTTTTAATACCAAATGAGTATTATTATTATTTAATTGAGTGTAAGCTATCAATTTAAAATCACCAAATTTAGTAGGCAATCCGACTTCTTCTTCTTTGCGTATAAATGTTTCTGTTTTTATACGGTAAGCTATTAAATCTTGAATGCTAATAATTTTAATATTATGTTTTTTAGCAACTTCCATAAGTTGAGGCAAGCGTGCCATGCTTCCATCATCATTAATAATTTCTATTAAAGCTCCTGCAGGATACAATCCTGCAAGGCGTGCAATATCAACAGTAGCTTCAGTATGTCCTGCGCGTATTAATACTCCTCCATCTCTTGCTTGCAAAGGATTGATATGTCCGGGTCTTCCAAAATCTTTCGATACCATATTTGTATCGGTTAAGGCTTTTATGGTCGCAGCTCTATCGTACATTGAAACACCTGTAGTGCATCCATGTCCCAGCAAATCAATTGTTACTGTAAAAGGTGTTTCATGAATGGAAGTATTATTAATTACTTGCATATCAAGGTTTAATTCTTTGCAACGTTGCGTAGTGATAGGAGCACACAACACACCTCTTCCATGGGTAATCATAAAATTTACTTTTTCTGGAGTAATTTTTTCAGCTGCTATAATAAAATCACCCTCATTTTCTCTTTCTTCATCATCTACTACTATAAGAAATTTTCCTTGTTTAAAATCTTCTAATGCTTCTTCGATAGTGTTTAATTTGATTTCCATAAAAGTTTAATTGCTATATTTTATTTTAATTTTAAGTGTGCAAAAGTATTTAAAAAATCTACAGAGAATATTGTTCTATAGATTTTTTAAATACATACTATTTTTTTATTTATTTTATTGTTTTATAAATTTCTTAACAGTTTTTCCTTTTTCTGTAAAAATAGTAACAAAGTAAATACCGGGGACTAATCCACTTACATCAACATTGCAAAATGTTTCATTCGATACACTGCTTTTAACTTCTTTGCCAGTGATATCAAAAATTTGTATTTGTTCAATATTGGTATTTAGTGCGTTTAAATTTAAAATATTATTTGCTGGATTTGGATACAGATAGATAGAAATTTCATTAGCACTATAATTGTTAATGTTAAGGTCAAATTCAGCTTTGTTTACTATATCAGTACGGTATTCTATTTCTACAAAATTTTTATAATTAAAATCATTCGTCAACGCAATATACGTTTTTCCACTCATTTGCAATGGGACAGCTAATTCTCCCGGTTGTTTTTGATAAAAAGTATAAATAGATGCTACTGCTGTATTTTTCTTTGTTTTAAAAGTATTCATTTCACTTTCTGAAAAAACGTGAGCATTTAAAAATGCATCTGTTCCTGTTCTTTCATAAAAAGTAGAACGTTGCCCATCGACAGGATTGATATCGGTTGTAATGTTTTTAGCAGCAAAGCTTATTTTTAAACTTTTTTCTGCTGCATAAGTATTTTTATTTGCAGTTACTCTCGACCTATTTTTAGGAGTTTCTGGTAGTACAAAAGTTAAAGGATATGTTTTTCCAGAGGTTGTTTTTGAATCAATTAATCTATACACGTTTCCACTTTCAGTGGGAAAGGTGCCATATTTAGGATGGTAAACTTTCATATAATATTTTTTATCTGTGCCAATAGGTGTATAAATTCTTCCTGTAGCATCTGTCCATAAATAACCAGCAGATAATATATATTCTTTTCCCGTTTGCTCATTGGTTGAATATAGATTTACTCTTGCACCATCGATAGGGCAGCCGAGTTCGTCAACTATTGTTAAATCTAAAATAGCACTTGGTCTTTTCTTTGAATAGTAATCTGACACATTATATAAACTACCATCAGGGACATATCCTTGTACTAAAGAGCTAGTCCACCCATATCCTCCGTCTTCTGCCAAATTAGTCATTCCCCAATAATAAGGTCTTCCGGGAGAGCAACCTCCTCTAAAAAACTCAAAATGATGCCATTTTTTTGAGCCGTCGTTAAACATTCCCCAAACATGGTCATCGCAAAAATCGCCAATGTGCATCAAAGGAATAAGGCAAGTTCTAGCCGCAGCAGCAACAAGTAATGCATCTTCATGACAATTGCCAATATGCTTCCATGCTATATGATTGGGTTGTGAAGGTCTGTAATCGCTGGTGCTAGTTACATCCATAGGAATACATTGTGAACACCAATTACCTAATATATTCATGGCATCGTCTGTAGGTTTATATTCTCTATTAAATAAATAATAGGTTTTAACTTCACTCCATAAATATTCTGGCATTTGCATTATTTCTCCTAAACGAGGAATGGTATCTACTCTTAAAGAATCATATTTTCCAGATGCATTTACTATTTTATATCCAGAAATATTAACAGGACGATAGCTATAATTAGTATCAGGGTCAAACCATAAATATTCTCTCCATCCATACCCCCAAGTACGTTGGTATGCTGGCGAATTACCATCTGCAACATACACACCTTCTACTTCTATTTTGGGCATAACAATAAATTGATAATAAATATAAGGGTCTATTTCTCTCCATATATAATTATTACCTTGTTTGATTTTATATTTTGTTGTTGTTGTCCAATCATTTGTGTTAGTGTCTCCTTTTTCTACAAGTTCTACGTATTTTAGTGAATCTGAAAAAGTATAAATCATTTCTACATTTTTCACTAAATAATCCCAATCGTTGATAAAACGTTTATCTATTAAGACTTCGTAAGGGAGATAAGTGAGCATAAAAGCGACTTCGTCTAAATATTGTTTCGGTGTTCCATTTAATAAATCGACCATTTTTGCACGATGAGCCGTATTTTCTATTAGTCTGAATTTAAATCGTAAATCATAATGCAACCAAATAGGTACACGGCTTATAGCTTCTTCTATTTCTGATGGAAGAAGTGGAAAAAACGAAGAGTCCTCTTTAATAGTGCCGTTGTTGACTTCAAATATAATAGCATCGCCTGGCTTTAAAATACGCTTATTGGTATAATTGCTTTTTTGTGATGCTTGTGTTTGACTTTGTTGAAATGGATGTTGTACGTCCCACAATAAATCAACTTCTTTAATAGTAATAGTACTATTTATAACAGGGCTATTTATAATTGCCCCTGCAGGTTCGGACATATCCATTGTTTTTTCAATCTTAATTGGTTCATTTTCATTTAATTCAATTTGTGCTTTACTTATATTTACTTTTAAAACACTAATGATTAAAATACAGCTAAAAATTATTTTTCGTTTCATCTTAAATGTTATTTTTAATGATTTTTAATAAATGCAAAATTACATAATTTTTTTTTATAAAAAAAATTATTATTAAATAAATATACACACAGATTTTATAAAATAAGTAGATAATAAACAGCACATTAAAAATTAAAAACCTATTATTGTAAATTCTGTTCTGCGATTGCGTGCTCTTCCTTCTTCTGTATCGTTAGTTGTTATAGGTTTTTCAAAACCATATCCTTTATAGCTAAGTCTCTCTCTTTGTATTCCTTCTTTTGAGATTAAATAGTCATAGACTGCTTTGGCTCTATTTTCGGATAAAGTCATATTGTGTTCTTTAGAACCTATATTATCCGTATGTCCTGCTATTTCGATTTTCATATTTTGATTGTTTTTTAAAAGAGTTGCTAGTGTTTTCAATTCTACTTTTGATTCTGATTTCAACTCCCATTTATCTGTATCGAAGAAAATATTATTCAATACAATGCTTTCGCCTAATTCTATACGTTTTAAATAAATATCTTTAATAAAAGGGTCTAAATCAGAATGTTTTCCTTGTAATTCAAAAGTTTCGGAGTAAAACAAATAATTAGAACGTTCTGCATGGAGCATATACATACTATTAGTAGGAATGCAGATTAAAAATTCGCCAGTTTTTGGGTCAGAAGTAGAAGATACCATAAGTTTTCCTGTTTTCAAGTCTATTACCTTAAACAAAGCTTCGAGAGGAAATTTGTCTGTAGCGTCAAATATCTTTCCTTTCATATATGTAACTGCTTGTGGTCTAATTTCTTCTGGTAATTCAAACCAATATAAATCATCGCCTCCATATCCACCAGGGCGATTAGAAGCAAAGAAAGCTTTGTTGCCACCAGCATTTATAAACAAACTCATTTCGTCGTTAATTGTATTAATAGGATAGCCCATATTCACTGGTTCACTCCATGTGTTGTTGGCTAAATTTCTGTTACTATAAAAAATATCTTTTCCGCCCATTCCTTTATGTCCATTAGAAGTAAAATAGAGTGTAATGCCATTGGGATGGAAAAAAGGATAATCTTCGTCTGCTTCTGTATTGATAGGTCTTCCCATATTGATAGGCTCGCTAAACACACCTTCTGCCAACATTGTCGTATACCATAAATCATACCTTCCTATTCCTCCCGGTCTATTAGAAGTGAAAATAATTGTTTTGCCATCGGCAGAAAAACTCGGCTGAGATTCCCAGTATTCACTATTTACTGGTGGTCCAAAGTTTTTTGGTTTTGTCCATGTGTCTCCAATTCGTTTTGACCAATAAAGGTCGCAACTGCCATAGCCTCCGTCTCTTTCACATGCTGTAAATATAAGATATTTTCCATCGGGAGAAATAGATTGCCCACCCTCGTTAAAATGAGTATTTATTAAATCGAAAGAAGTTCTTGGCTGCCAATCGCCATGTGCATACTCACTATAATAAATATCTTCTTCTTCTATACAGTTTTTACAAACAGTTTTTTTATCTTTTGGACGTCGCAGCGTAAAAACAATACGTAATTCGTCTAAAGTTAAACTTGGAAGATATTCGGAATTAGTGGAATTGATATTTTTACCCATATTTTTCGGGTTGATATTCAACGAGTCTTTTATTAATTGTTTACGGAACAAAGATAGTTCGTAATTATCGTAAATACTAGGTGGTATTTCTTTTTTTTCAGCTTTTGCTCTCGAAAAATATTCTTCAAAAAACTCAATTGCTTTATCTACATTTCCGCAACGCATGTATTCGTTGGCAACAAAAAAATATAATTTATACGAAAAATTGGGGTCAATAGACAGTGCTTTTTCAAAATTACTACAAGACAAATGACATTGTCTTAAAAAAGAATAAGCATCGGCTAACATAATATAAGCTTCTACAAACTGATTGTCGACATTAACGGCTTTTTCAGCATAAGAGATTACTTTATCAAAATTGCGTTCTCCCATTGCTTTTTCTCCTTTTCGATAATAATTAATAGCTTTTTTATTCGTTGAAGATTTCATTTCTTGCGAAAAACTTATAAAAGCATTATTAGAAAATAAAAATAAAAAAATAATAATTATTAATCGTTTTTGTAAATTCATAAACAGTTACTTTTGAATAATTAATTTATGTGTAGAAAAATATTTTTTCCCTTTAATTGTAACAATATAAATGCCGTTTTTAAACGTTGAAAAATTTAATATATTATTTCCCTCATTTAGTTTGCATTCCATTATTTTTTTCCCATCTATTGCAAATACAGAAGCATATAGCGTTTCATTTTCTATTAAGTTACTCAACAAAATATTTGTTGTTGTCTTTACAGGATTAGGAAATATATTAATAATGTTTGTTGTTAAACAGATATTTTGTTTATCTTTAATTGCTGATGACTCATCAATGCAAAAGCGGATACTATCTTTATTGTCAAATTTACTACCTTGTAAAATTAATTGATTATTTAAATACAGATAATAATAACCAGCATTTATTCCATTGTTTCCATTAAGTCCATCTCCATTACTATCGTAGATAACGAAATCATAACATCCTATATCTAAACAAAATGAATCGGCATAATAAGATGACATTATTAAGTTATCTGGATTTTGAACAATAATATTTCCTTTGTCGTCTTTTAGCACCCAAGATGTTTGCAATGGATAAGAGTCGGTTTTGATATTCCACGAGACATTAATTCCTTTTTGAGAATCAAAATTAATTTTCATTGTATCGTTAAGAGTGTTTTCATCAGTTTGGTCGTTAGGATAAGCTACCCAAACAGTAAAGGTGTGATTTCCATTAGCTATATCGAATTTAGGTAATGTTATTTTTTCGATTTCAGCAAATGCAAGTAAGCCTGTCCAATCGAAGCTAACAGCAGCAAAAGTATCTACTTGATAATAAATTTTCAATGTAACAAGTGTATCTATTCCTAAATTTTCTATACTTATTTCAGGATTTAAAAAGAATGCACAATTATTTTCAAAAGGATAATTTATTTTATTTATGGCTACATCGTATTGGTATTTTGGAAGACATGGGTCATATCCTGTCAAAGTAGTTACTCCCGTATTCAAAGGGTCTAACCAATCTTTTAATCGGTTAGCAGGAGATGGATTGTTTTCGTTAGTCCAAGAGTAAGAAATTTTGCCAAAGACATCGTAACCATCTCTATTACTACAACTTGCTGTTCCTCCTTCCAATTGTCCTATTATTTGTTTATTCGGATTAAACAAAGATGCCCCTGACGATCCACCTTCAGTAGTTCCTTTATCCCAAGATGTAACTTCCCAATGCGTATTGGAAGTAGATTCGCTATAACTACTGCTTTTTAATGGCGTATTACAAATAGATATTTTTTTATAATCGCCCGAAGGATGATGTATAGAAACTGCTGATGAAGCCGCTTGATCTATTCTGTTCCATCCTGCATAATAAGGATAATAAGATAAAGGAGGCGGCATGCTTAATTTGAGAAGAGCAAAATCGGAAGAAGCACCACTTGCCACAAGGGTTGCTCCATTAATCGACAAGCCATTATTCCCATTTGTCCCATCACAATTTTGCGTTTCGTAATTAAATATAAAAACGAATTTAGACAAATTTTTATTCCGAATACAATGGTTTGCT
Organism: uncultured Lentimicrobiaceae bacterium; assembly: GCA_964610025.1. GTDB lineage: Bacteria > Bacteroidota > Bacteroidia > Bacteroidales > WCHB1-69 > UBA5266. The sequence continues at coordinate 14,570 of CAZSTX010000023.1, read as the reverse complement.
GTTAAAAAATAAGGTGTTCCATCATTAGCAGTATTATTAATGAGTGATCCTGAACAATGTGCCGAAGAAACATTTAATATAAGCGCCACAGCCCTTTTTGTTATTATATAAGGCAAACCTTCTATACAATTAATATTAACATTGCAACTTCCCGATTTGCCATAATAGCCTTTTTGAAAGAAAAAATCTTTGTATCCATGCACTACTGTCGAAAGATGTATTTCGCCTTTGCCTCTTACTGATGCAGGTTCATAATATTCGATTACTATCTCATCGCCAGGCAATAATGTAGTAGAAAACACACGTTCGGGAAGATTGTTTTTTTCGGTAAATGCTCCTAATATATAATCTTTATTTTTAGTGTAGATAAACATGTTGGCAGTTGCAGGAAGGTAAAATCTATCGAATACTAAATTAATAGAATAAGCACCTTGTGAAGAAATGCCTAAGCGCCATAATCGGTCGCCATTGGCAAGTTGAGTCCATATTCCAGAATTGAATAAATTAAAATCAACGTCAAATTCTTTTCCAAATTGAAACCCTTCGATTTTACTTTTATTTTCTTCTTGTAATAAATAATTATTATCAACTTGAGGCATTTTTATCATTGTAATCTCATCGCTAAGACGCAGATTGGAAAAACTATAAGGTTTTCCACCTTCGTTAATTTGTGCCCAAACATTGCTTGCAATTAACACAAAATAAAGCAATAATAATTGTACAAACCAATGCCTTACTCTATACATAATAAATCTATTAATGACATATATATCTATCTTTTAAGAAAAAAAAATAGACAAGCAAAAATACAAAATATTATCTTATAAACGAAGTTATAAAGTTAAATATAACAAAATAACAAATGAAAAGTAAAATAATATAGTTCCCAGATGTTTAGATAAAACAATAATTTTTAATAAAAAATTACGTTTAACTAAAAAGCTATTTAGGCGGGAGCTAATACAAAAACTCTATATACAAAAACTTTATGATAGGCAATAATAATTAACAACACTATCTTCACTTAGTTTATAAATTATTTACATGTTTATAAGTACATTTCTTAACAAGAAAATATTCTATATAATTGGCTTATTTGTATGTGTAAATATGCTTTATGGACAAACACATTCTAATTTTCAAAAAAAAACTTTTCTATTAAAAAGCGACACTCTTTTTATTGATAGTTTATCATTGGTGCCTCATAGTCTTATTATAGAAGGAATCGATGATTCAGATTATAAAATAGACGAAGTAAAAGGAATGTTTATCCTGAAAAATAAAAATTTAATAGGAGAAACCATTAATTGTACTTATAGAACCTATCCTGTATCTTTACAACAGCCAATCAAACACAAAGATATAAATATAATAGAAAAAAATCTTTATGACCCTATCAACCCTCTTATGATACCTGATAAAATAACAGAAAACAACCTTGATTTATCAGATGCTACACTAATGAGTTCAGGAAGTTTATCGAGAAGAGTAGTAATTGGAAACAATCAAGATATGGGATTGCAATCTCATTTAAATTTACAATTATCGGGGTATTTATCCGAAGATGTAAGTATATTAGCCAACATTACTGACAAAAATATTCCTATTCAACCAGAAGGAAACACACGTGAAATCCAAGAATTTGATAAAATTTTTATTCAAATGCAATACAAAGAACAGCTTACTTTATGGGCTGGTGATATAGAAGGCAATTCGGAAAATACGCATTTTATGCAATTCAATAAAAAAGGACAAGGATTAAAAGCCAATATGAATTTTAAATCTTTTAATAAAAAAAACGACACCATCAATTATAACATAAAAGTTTTAGGTGCAATATCAAAAGGTACATTTTATCGCCAGCATATTACAGCTATCGAAGGCAATCAAGGGCCTTATCAGCTGACGGGTGGAAATAATGAAATTTTTATTATTATTTTATCGGGCTCTGAACGTATTTACATCGATGGGAAGCTGCTTATGCGTGGCGAAGATGCCGATTATGTTATTAATTATAATTCTGGAGAACTAATATTTACAGCTAATCAGCTTATTACAAAAGACAAACGCATAGTTGCAGAGTTCGAATATTCAGATTTGAACTATACTCGTGGACTTACCCACATCAGTACTTTTATGCAAAAGAAAAAATTTGATGTATCTTTTCACTTTTACCACGAACAAGATTTTAAAAACCAATCTAATCAATTTGATATAACCGACCAACATAAAAAATTTTTGCAAAATATTGGCAATAATATTGACCAAGCATATTTTTCTGCTATCGACAGTACGGCGTTTCATTCAGAAGAAATGATGTATAAAAAAGTAGATACTTTGGTAAACGGAATATATTATGACTCTATTTTTGTATATTCAACAAATAAAGACAGTGCACATTTTCGTTTGCAATTTACCTATGTAGGGCAAGGAAAGGGAAATTATGTAGCAAGTCAGAGTGCAGTGAATGGAACGCTATACACATGGGTAGCTCCCGTTGGCAGCAATCGACAAGGAGATTATGAACCAGTTATTTTATTAATAACTCCTAAACGCACTCAAATGTATAGCATGGTATTCAATTACGAACTTCCTAAAAACACCTCTATTCATTTAGAAACATCATTATCTAACAACGATATTAATACTTTCTCTAAAATAGGAAATGCACAAAACGTAGGACTTGGTGTTGTTTTTTCATTAAACAACACTATCGATTTACATGCTAAAAATAAAGAAACTAAATGGAAAATGAATTCTTCTATTTATTATGAAACTAAAAATAAATTCTTTGATTTTATCGAAAATTATCGAGATGTTGAATTTTTACGTAATTTCAACCTCGGACAATCGCTAACAGAAGTCAGCGAGCATTATATGGGTGGAAAAATACTTTTTAATTATAAAAATCATGGAACTATTGGCTGGACAAGCAATGTGTTTTTAATTCCTACAAACAAATGGGAAGGTCTTCAACATAATTTTCTTTTAAACATGAAAATAAAATCGTATAAAATATTAGTAGATGCTTCCTTACTGCAGACTGAAGATAAAGAAAATCAAACAATCTTCACAAAACACAAAGAAATGATAAGTAAAGAATTTCGCTATTTTGAAATCGGATTGAAAGAAGAAATGGAATTTAATCAATTCAAAAAGCGAGCAAATCGACACCTCTTACCTTTAAGTTATGCTTTTAACGAAGCAGGTTTTTTTCTAAAAAACAACGACAGTAGTGCAAGCACTTTTAACTACCATTTATATTATAATAATCGTATAGATAAGTCTGTTTTCAAAGAGAGTATGAACATATCATCTATTGCACACGAAGCCGGTTTATCAGTTGATGTTTTAAAAAATGCAAATAACCCATTGCGATTGAACTTTGCCTATAGAAATATTACTTATAAAGATAGCTTAGCACTCACACAAGCTCCTGTCAATACTGTTTTAGCTAATATTGACTATCGGAGACGTTTCTTAAAAAATACGATTCAGACAAGCATTTTCTATGAAATAGGTTCTGGATTAGAACGAAAAAACACCTATAATTACATTAGAGTAGCTGATGGACAAGGATATTACGAGTGGGTAGATTACAACAAAAATGGCATAGAAGAATTAGACGAGTTTGAAATTGCAATTTTTAAAGATAAAGCCAACTATATAAAGGTATGGCTACTATCCAAAGATTATATTAAAACTTACAACAATAGCATGACTTTCAACTTGTATATACATCCAATAGCGGCATGGTCGAAAGGTAGCAAATTTCAAAAATTTGTTGCACGTTTTGCGAATACAACAACATTTCAAACCAAACTTAAACAAACATCTTCTAAATTTTATCAACTAATCAATCCTTTTTATATCAACACTATAGATTCTGTTTTGATTAATAATTTCATGCACTTTAGAAATGCTTTTTCTTTTAATCAAACCAATACTATTTGGGGAATAGATGCAATTTATTCTAGCAATAAAAACAAATTGCTAACAGTCAACGGATTTGAATTGTCGAACAAAGAAGAATGGTTACTGTCAATACGTTGGCAATTTATCAAAGATTTTATTTTTACATTCAACTATTACGAATCTTTTTATTTACGAAATTTTGATTTTTTTAATTCTCGTAATTTTACAATTAAAGGACATGTATATGAACCAACTCTCAGTTATCAATATCTAAATAAACTCACAATTAAACTATTATATTCTTATACAGATAAGTATAATCGTTTAAATACAGAACGCTCTTACACTAACAAAGTGAGTACCGAAATTAATTATCGAATTCCAAAACGAGGAAATTTTTATGCACAACTTTCTTATTATCACATTATTTTTAAAGGCGAAGCAATAGGTGCAGTCGCTTATGAAATGTTAGAAGCCTTACAACCCGGACATAATGGAGTATTTACACTGATATACAACACAAATCTTTTTAAAAATTTGCAATTAAACATGACATACGAAGGACGTATCTCGCCTAAAACTAAAATGATACATACTGGTGGAATAGAAATAAGAATGTTTTTTTAAAACAATAATATATCAATTTAAAATACGTTAATAATAATTTATATCATATTGATACATATCAAAACTTATCATTTTTAATTTTTTTGTTAATGAAATTCAATAAACTGTTAATTTCTTTCTTACTTTTCTTTAGTATTATTCAATCCATTTTTTCTTTGGATATAAAAGTAAGAGTACTATCAGAATACAATGTAAACTCAATTGATGTTAAGGTTATTTCAGGTTCTTATATGGTGTTATGCAATAACTTAAAAATTTTTGTTGAAGATTTATTGCCGAACGAAGCCATTACGCTCACTTTTCATAAAAATCAAATTAGAGTAGAAAAAGGGATAGAATTAATAGGAATCTATAATCACATCGAATTCATAGGGAAAAAATACAATAATACTTTTTCGTTAAGTTCTCCTCAAATTGATAAGAAACGAACATACGAAGAACATTTAACTGCTATAGCTCATAACAATATGATTTTAATAAACCGCATTGATTTAGAAAAATATGTAGCAGGAGTTGTTCAATCAGAAGTATTTGGCAGCTCTGAAGATGTCGATTTTTTCAAAATACAAGCTATTGTATCTCGCACCTATTGTCTGGCTAATCTAAACCGTCATTTAAAAGATGGGTATAACCTTTGCGATGCAGTTCATTGTCAATCATATAAAGGAAAATGTACTGTTCCAGATATTTTAAGAGGCACTTTCGAATCCTTTAGCGATGTCATTGTAGATAGCACCAATAAATTAATATCAACAGCCTATCATTCAAATAGTGGCGGAATGACAGAAGACGCAAAAAACATATGGCAAGTACAAGTGCCTTATCTACGTTCTGTTGTCGACTCTTTTAGCATAGGTGCTAAAAACTACCTCTGGAAAAAGTCTATCCCTAAACAACAATGGGTTAATTTTTTCATAACTAAATACGGAGAAAAATACAAAACGCCAGCATACCAAGAAGAAATTCTTAATTTTACGCAAGATACACGCATTGCTAAATGGATAATTGGCGAAGACACTATCCCTACAAAAAACATAAGAGAATATTTTCAGCTTCGTTCTGCCTATTTTTCTGTTGAAACAAAAAACGACACCGTATGTCTGAACGGAAAAGGCTACGGTCATGGAGTGGGACTTAGCCAAGAAGGGGCCATACAAATGGTGAAATTAGGCTATAGCTATATCGATATTTTACAGTTTTACTACAACAATATTCATATTGTTAAATACAATGAAATTATTGAATTTGAATAATTAAGTTAAATTCTAAAGCTATAAATATATTTAAAATGAAATTAAGTGTAATCATTGTCAACTATAATGTAAAACATTTTTTAGAACAGTGTTTACATTCTGTTTACAAAGCCATAGAAACAATAGATGCAGAAGTATTCGTAGTAGACAACAACTCAAACGATGGTTCGGCAAATATGGTAAAAAACAATTTTCCACAAGTTCATTTTATCGAAAATAAAGTAAATGTTGGTTTTTCAAAAGCTAACAATCAAGCTATCAAACAAGCAAAAGGAAAATACATATTGCTTTTAAATCCAGACACAATAGTAGAAGCCGATACATTTTCAAAGACAGTGCTTTTTATGGAACAAACACCCGATGCTGGAGGTGTAGGAGTGAAGATGCTAAACGGCAAAGGTGCTTTTTTGCCAGAATCAAAAAGAGGACTCCCTTTACCTAAAGTTGCTTTTTATAAAATATTTGGACTATCAAAATTATTTAAAAAATCACATCGTTTTGGAAAATATCACTTAACCTATCTTGATCCTGACAAAATACATGCTGTAGAAGTACTATGTGGTGCTTTTATGCTACTACGCAAATCATTACTCGATAAAATTGGCTATTTAGATGAGGATTTCTTTATGTATGGCGAAGACATTGATTTATCTTATCGAATCATGCAAGGTGGATTTAAAAACTATTATTACCCACTAACAAGAATTATTCATTACAAAGGAGAAAGCACAAAAAAAAGCAGTATAAATTATGTATTAGTGTTTTATAAAGCAATGCAAATATTTGCAAAAAAACACTTTTCAAAAAAAAATGCAAAATTTTTCAATATCTTAATTTATATCACAATATGGTTTCGTGCCTCTATTTCTATCGTTAAACGCATAATTCAAAAAACAAGTATACTTCTATTCGATATCTTATTTATTTTTGGTGGCTTGTTTTTAATTGGCTTGTATTGGGAAGAAATGATATTAATGCCCAAAGCAAGCAGTTTTCCAGATACATTTTTCTTCATTGTCTTGCCTATTTATACCCTTATATGGATTATATCAATTTATTTTTCAGGAGGATATAAACGACATGTTTTATTAGAAGATATTGGAAAAGGAATTCTAACAGGAAGTATTATTATATTATTAATATATGCTTTATTGAGCGAAAATCTACGCTTTTCAAGAGCTATTATCCTATTAGGTACTTTTTGGGTATTGGTAGTTACCTATTTATTTCGTTATATATTAATAAAAGCACGTATTCTTTATTCTTCTTTTGGAAAACATTATCTAAAAAAAATATTAATAATTGGAGATTTAGAAGAAGCAAAACGCATTTCTGTTTTATTAGGAACAATCCCCATACAAAAAGAATTTATAGGATTTATTTATTATAAAAAACTCAATCACAATTCAAAAGAAAACAAAGAATTTATAGGCGATATCACACAAATAAAAGATATTATTTCTATTTATAAAATCAATGAATTGGTTTTTTGTAGTGCTAATCTTTCGGTAAAAGAAATTATTGATACTATGTCCGATTTGCAACATTTATCGATAGCATTTAAAATAGCTCCTGCCAATAGCTCATATATTATTGGAAGCAATTCAGTAAACACTCAAGGAGACATTTATACTCAACTTATTAATTCTATTGAAAAAAAAGAAAATAAATACAAAAAAAGAATGTTAGACATAACATTAGCAATCCTATTTTTAGTGTTTTATCCTATTATTATTCTATTTGTTCAACATAAAATTATGTTTTTAAAAAATATTTTCTCAACATTAATAGGTAAAAAAACATGGGTAGGCTACAACTCATTATACACAACAAAATCGTCTAATCTACCTCACCTACAAAAAGGAATTTTATTTGCAAGCGATGCACTTTGTTTAGAAAATCATAAAGAAGAAATTATTGAAAAAGTAAATACTATTTACGCTCAAAATTATAAAATAAAAAATGATTTACGTATTATTTTTAAAGCATTTAAACATCTAGGAAAATAAAAAAAAGAATTCTATTACAGCTATAAACCTGATAATAATCTTGTTTTTAAACGATTTTTTTTATACTTTTGTAACAACCGTATTAAAACTAATATACACATATGTTTCAATCACTTACTGATAAATTAGATAGAGCCTTTAAAATTTTAAAAGGACAAGGACATATTTCAGAAATTAATGTTGCAGAAACATTAAAAGAAGTGCGTAAAGCCTTATTAGATGCTGATGTAAGCTATAAAATAGCAAAAGATGTTACCGATAAAATAAAACAAAAAGCCATAGGACAAAATGTGTTAACTTCTGTTTCACCCGGACAATTAATGATTAAAATAGTGCGAGACGAGTTAGCAATATTAATGGGAAACGAGCATGCAGAATTAAACCTTAAAGCCAATCCAAATATTATATTAATGGCTGGTTTGCAAGGTTCTGGTAAAACAACACATGCTGCAAAATTAGCCTATTTTCTTAAACATAAAAAAGCAAAAAAAGTATTATTAGTCGCTGGAGACGTATATCGACCAGCTGCTATTGAACAATTAAAAGTTTTAGGAACCCAAATAGATGTCGAAGTCTTTTCCGAGGAAAACAACCAACATCCCGTTGATATTTCAAAAAAAGGAATAACATATGCAAAACAATCCGGACACAATGTTGTCATTATCGATACCGCCGGACGATTGTCTATTGACAAAGAAATGATGGATGAAATAGGCAATATTAAAGAAGCAGTACATCCTAACGAAATTTTATTTGTTGTTGATGCCATGACAGGACAAGATGCTGTTAACACAGCAAAAGCATTTAATGATAAACTTAATTTCGACGGTGTTATTCTTACAAAATTAGATGGCGACACACGCGGAGGTGCTGCATTAACAATTCGTTCTATTGTAGAAAAACCCATCAAATTTATTGGAGTAGGCGAAAAAGTTGAAGCCTTAGATGTTTTTTACCCTACCCGCATGGCAGACCGTATTCTTGGTATGGGCGATATTGTTACTTTTGTCGAACGAGCACAAGAACAATATAATGAAGAAAAAGTCAGAAAAATACAAAAGAAATTTGCTAAAAATCAATTTGACTTTAACGATTTTTTAGAACAAATACAACAAATTAAAAAAATGGGGAATATGAAAGACTTAATGGGAATGATACCCGGTGTAGGAAAAGCAATGAAAAACATAGATATCGATGATAATGCTTTCAAATCAATTGAAGCTATTATTGGATCTATGACAAAAAAAGAAAGAGAAAATCCTGCCATTTTGAATGGAAGCAGAAAAAAAAGAATTGCTATAGGAAGCGGCACTAATATCCAAGAAGTAAATAAACTAATCAAACAATTTGAAGAAACATGTAAAGTGATGAAAATGGTTTCTAGTGGAAACAAAAAACAATTATTGAACAATCTTTCACAATTAAAATAAAATCATTCTATGAAACTTATTGATGGTAAAGAAATTGCAAATCAAATTAAAGCTGAAATTGCACAAGAAGTAAAAATGCTACGAGAAGAAAGAGGAAGAAGTCCCCATTTAGCCGCTATTTTAGTCGGAAACGACCCTGCAAGCGAAACTTATGTTGCCAACAAAGAAAAAGCTTGCTTTGAAGTAGGAATGTCTTCATCTGTATATAAAATTCCCGAAGATATTACAGAAGAAAAACTAATTGAAACAATAGAATTTATAAATAACGATACAGAAATAGATGGATTAATCGTTCAATTGCCTATCCCTAAACATATATCGGTAAATAGAATAATTGAAAGTATCAACCCGCAAAAAGATGTCGATGGATTTCACCCTACTAATGTAGGAAAAATGGTAATCGGACAACTTTGCTATCTCCCTGCTACTCCATTTGGGATTTCAATGCTATTAGAACGTAGTAAAATCGAAACCTCAGGAAAAAATTGCGTCATTGTTGGAAGAAGTAATATAGTTGGAACTCCTTTAAGCATTATGTTGTCTAGAAATAACGCTTTAGCCAACTGTACAGTTACATTGTGCCATAGCAAAACAAAAAATTTACCTAAAATATGCAAAACAGCCGATATATTAGTAGCTGCAATTGGGCAATGCGAAATGATTACCGCTGATTATGTAAAAAAAGGAGCATCTGTTATTGATGTAGGAATGCATCGCGTTGCCGACTCAACAAAAAAATCAGGATTCAGTTTAAAAGGAGATGTCAAATTCGACGAAGTAGCACCACTCACTGAATACATCACACCCGTTCCAGGAGGTGTAGGACCTATGACAATTATAGGACTTTTAATGAACACATTAAAGTCTTTTAAAGGAGAAATATATTCAAAACAATAAACATAAAAAATCAATGATAATGATAGAAAAAATAACAAATAGCCAGCAAGCTATTGATATGGAAAACAAATATGGAGCACACAATTATTCCCCTCTTCCTGTAGTACTATCTAAAGGCGAAGGTGCTTTTGTATGGGATGTAGAAGGGAAAAAATATTTCGATTTTCTTTCCGCTTATTCTGCAGTTAATCAAGGACATTGTCATCCGAAAATTATAAACGCCTTAACAGAACAAGCAAACACACTTACTTTAACATCCAGAGCATTTTATAATGACGTACTAGGTCCTTATGAAAAATACATCACCCAGTTTTTTCATTACGATAAAGTGTTACCCATGAACACTGGCGCCGAAGGTGTTGAAACAGCATTAAAATTAGCCCGCCGTTGGGGTGTAATAAAAAAAGGCATTGATAATGATAAAGCATTAATTGTTTGCTGCGAAGGAAACTTTCATGGACGTACTATTACTGTCGTTTCCATGTCAAGCGATCCCACTTCTTACACCAATTACGGACCACTAACACCCGGTTTTATTCGCATACCCTATAACAATGTCGAAGCTTTAGAAAAAGTATTAACAGAACATGGACGCAATATTGCAGGATTTTTAGTCGAACCCATTCAAGGCGAAGCAGGAGTTTATGTACCTGATGATGGATATTTGAAAAAAACGTATGATTTATGCAAAAAACATAATGTGCTCTTTATCGCTGACGAAATACAAACAGGTATTGCACGTACAGGAAAAATGCTTGCATGCGACCATGAAAACGTACGCCCCGACATTCTGATTTTAGGAAAAGCTCTATCAGGAGGAGTGCTTCCGGTGTCGGCTATTTTAGCCGACGATGATATTATGTTGTGCATAAAACCCGGTGAACATGGCTCTACTTTTGGTGGATTTCCTTTAGCATGCAAAGTTGCTGTTGCTGCCTTAACAGTAGTGAAAGAAGAAAATATGATGGAAAAAGCAGAACATTTAGGAAATGTTTTTCGCGAATATATCAAAAATATCCCTTCTGATATAATTGCATTAGTAAGAGGAAAAGGCTTACTAAATGCTGTCGTAATTCGAGAAAAAAACAACAAAACAGCTTGGGATGTATGCTTAAAAATGAAAGACTTAGGCTTATTAGCAAAACCAACACATGGCGACATTATACGTTTTGCACCTCCTTTGGTAATCACAGAAAAAGAACTAATGGAAGCCTGCGAAATAATAAAAAAAGCAATTCTTTCTTTTCAGTAAACCTTAGGTAAAAAACACTTACAAGAAGCTCTTATTAAAAGCGTTCTTATAACAAAAATAATTAACGATAAATTGTTAATTATTTTTTTATTATAATTATTTTTATCCTTTAAAATAATTATATTTTTGTAAAATAATCAATTATTTCAATTATAGATGGTATCATACACAGAAGACAATATAAAAACACTTGAATGGTTTGAGCATATCAGACAACGTCCAGGTATGTATATTGGAAAATTAGGAGAAGGAGCATCGCAAGATGATGGTATCTATGTTTTAGTAAAAGAAGTAATAGATAATTCAATTGATGAATTTATGATGGGAGTCGGGAAAACAATTGAAATTACTATTAAAGAAAATCAAGTAACTATTAGAGACTATGGAAGAGGTATCCCACTTGAAAAAGTGTACGACTGCGTTTCAAAAATGAATACAGGAGGAAAATATGATTCCGATGCATTTCAAAAGTCGATAGGAATGAACGGAGTAGGATTAAAAGCCGTTAATGCCTTGTCGAAAAATTTTCAAGTAATATCTTACCGCGAAGGAAAAGAAAAAAGTATCGAATTTTCATTAGGACAAATGATTAAAGACCACAACATAGTAGAAACAACACGATTAAATGGAACAAAAGTCATATTTACTCCCGATAATGATATTTTTGGAAATTATAAATTTTATTCTGAATATATCGAAAAAGCACTATGGAACTATGCCTATCTCAATAGAGGTTTAACTATTACTTTTAATGGACAAAAATTTACTGCAAAAAACGGACTTCTTGATTTAATGACTAATACAGTAAATAGTCAAGCATTATATCCTATCGTTCATTTATTAGAAAAAGAATTTGAATTAGCTTTCACTCATTTAGAAAGAAGCAGCGGCGAAGAATATTACACTTTTGTCAATGGACAACATACTATTCATGGGGGAACACACCAACAAGCTTTGCGAGAAGCTATTGTAAAAACAGTTCGCGATTTTTATAAAAAAGATTACGATGCCAGCGACATTCGTCAATCTATTTGTGCTGCAATGAGCATTCGGATACAAGAACCTATGTTTGAATCACAAACAAAAACAAAATTAGGATCTGAAAACATGAAAGAAGGAGGTCCTACTATAAGATCGTATATCAATAATGTAGTTAGCAAGCTGTTAGATAACTATTTGCATATGAATCCCGAAACAGCAGAAATAATACAGCGTAAAATTTTAGATTCAGAAAAAGAACGCAAAGAAATTGCCGGAATAAAAAAAATATCAAAATCAACAGCAAAAAAAATTAATCTTGTTAATAAAAAATTAAGAGACTGTAATTTCCACCTCAACGAAAAAAATGAAAGAGGATTAGAAACTACTTTATTTATTACAGAAGGAGATTCAGCATCAGGCTCAATCACAAAATCAAGAAATCCAGACATACAAGCCGTATTTTCATTAAGAGGAAAACCTTTAAATACATTTTCTAAAACAAAAAGAATTGTATATGAAAACGAAGAATTTAATTTATTACAAGCCGCACTAAATATAGAAGACGGATTAGAAGGATTACGTTACAACAACATCATTATTGCCACCGATGCTGATGTAGACGGTATGCATATCCGACTTCTCTTATTAACATTCTTTCTGAAATTTTTCCCTGAATTAATAAAAGCAGGGCATGTTTATATACTACAAACTCCTCTCTTTCGGGTTAGAAACAAAAAGGAAATAATTTATTGTTACAGCGAAACAGAGCGCATAAATGCACTACAACGATTAGGAATAAAAGCCGAAATTACTAGATTTAAAGGTCTTGGAGAAATATCGCCAGAAGAGTTTAAACATTTTATTGGAAAAAACATCCGATTAGAACCTGTCGTATTACATAAAGATACCAATGTAAATACACTATTAACTTATTATATGGGAGAAAATACTACCGAAAGACAAAAATTTATTATAGAAAATTTACGTATAGAAGAAAATATCTTCGCTTAAAAAAACATTATGAATGCTATTGATAAAACAGAATTTAATTTTCCTAATATAAGCAATTTTTATAAAGGAAAAGTAAGAGATGTATACACTATAAAAGATGAAATATTAATTATGATAGCAACAGACCGTATTTCGGCTTTTGATGTAATACTTCCCCAAGCTATTCCTCATAAAGGACAAGTTTTAAATCAAATAGCTTTAAAATTTTTAAACGAAACAGCAGACATATGTCCTAATTGGAAAATAGCTTCTCCCGACCCCATGGTTACTATAGGTCATAAATGCGAACCATATCCTATCGAAATGATTATTAGAGGATACCTAACAGGAAGCGCATGGCGCACCTACAAAAATGGACAACGCCACATATGCGGTGTACCGATTCCTAATGAGATGAAAGAACATCAAAAATTTGAAAATCCCATTATCACACCAACAACTAAAGCTGCTGAAGGACACGACGAAGACATATCAAGAGAAGAAATATTAAAACAAGGCATTATTTCAGAAGAAGAATACGTGCAATTAGAAAAATACACCTATCAACTTTTTAAAAGAGGAACAGAAATTGCAGCAAAAAAAGGATTAATTTTAGTTGATACTAAATATGAATTTGGGAAAAAAGATGGGAAAATATATCTTATAGATGAAATTCACACCCCCGACTCATCGCGTTATTTTTATGCCGATGGCTATGAAGAACGTTTTAAAAAAGGAGAAGCACAACGACAATTATCAAAAGAATTTGTTCGTGAATGGTTAATGCAAAAAGGATTTCAAGGGAAAAAAGGAGAAATAATACCTGAAATGAACGATACAATTGTTAATAATATTTCACAACGCTATATCGAACTTTACGAACAACTAACAGGAGAAAAATTCATACAATTAAATACAAGTGATATTTTAATTCGCATAAAAAGAAATATCTTGCAGTTTCTTAAAGAAAACATATCGTAATAAAACTGCACAAAATAATGTAAAACATTATAAATCTTACAATCAATAAATTAAATATCAGAAATAAATAAGTGTATTTTTTCTTCAAAAATTAGAGAAAATTTATAGATGATTGTTGAATATAATCAAAAAAATCCATTGAATTTTTTTAAAAGTAAAACGTAACGAATTGATATATACATATGAAAAATATTTTTAAAAATATGTTATTTTATCAAAATATTTGTATAATTTT
>CAZSTX010000022.1:0-30833 GCA_964610025.1 uncultured Lentimicrobiaceae bacterium | reverse complement strand
AAATCTTGAGTTAATACCATTACATAAAGCTGACGAACAATTTCTTCGGGTGTAAGTTTAATTTCTTTTTTTCTTACAAGGCAGTTGAAATAAGGAATATCTTTGTCTTTACTTTCTTTTGTATAGATATTTTTTTCAAGTGCTTTTATTTTATCTGCACTAAACTGTGTCAGTTTATAATTGGAATCTCTAAGTATTTCTGTTAATGTCATAATATATCATCCTGTTTAAAATTCGTTTTTTAGTAGCAAATTGTTCTCACGCTTTTCTATCTTTTTACACTCGTTGCTAACTTATTTATACTCTCTACAAAATGTCGCTTATCAAACAGATATTTGTTAGCTTTACGAAGTGTATTTGTTTTTGCAAAATTACTAATATTTTAATATAATTGAATAATATTTATTTTGTTTTTCAATTTTTTTATAAAAAAAGCAAATAGCATTATCTTAAAACAAACTACAAACCAACAAAAATGTGCCGCCCTAACGGGCTGATTTACACAGATACTACTAACAAACAAGCATAGGCTCTATACTAAATGGTTGAATCCAACTTCTAAACAAAATTTTTGTTTAGTATATCGTATTGAGAAAATCAAAATAAAAAGGCTATCTTATTTATCGATAGCCTTTTCTTTTTCTATATACAATTTTTTTTCTATTGAATAATTATTTTTCTATTAAGGCTTCCTTTATTAGTAGATAAAGTTAAAATATAAATTCCTTTTGAAAAATCACTTACATTAATCCGTGTTAAATTTTGGTGAATTTCAGAAGTATAAACTAACCTGCCCATCATGTCAGTAATAGTTACTTTCATATTATCAATTGGGATATTAGTAAATACATCAACATTCAAGATGTTATTTGCTGGATTTGGATATATTTTCAACTCATCAACACCTATATTAGCTATTCCCACATCAACACCCCATTTCAATGTCCAACCTTTCCCAACTTTATCGTTGTCGGTTCGGAACATTACATATATTTTACTTTGATTCATTGATGTTAAAATACCTGTAGGCGGATTATCTTTTGTGTATTGAGCTATACGGTCAGTAAATTTAATTGCTTGTACATACTTTCCTGTATGTGCATATATACTCAATTCATCTCCTTGTGCAAGGTCAAATTTTGTAATATCTATCCACACTCCTTGTGCATTATTGGGTTCAATTCTCCAATAACATGTATTGCTACTTACATAATTTTCGTTTCCGCTTCCATTAGTCAGCGTGCCTGATGTCTCTTTCAGAACATTTCCTGTTCCCGGGTCTATATTAGTTTGGCAATAATTAGGATTGGCTAATGTTGTGGTATATGTAAAAACAAAACCTCTATTTGAGATGCTACTATTAGAAGTAAAAGTAATAAGTGCTTCAGAAGCATCAATATCGATATAAGTATCGGGTGCAACAGTATCTCCTGATAGCATCCATACGATAGGATCAGCAGTTGTGTTTCCGGCATATACTGTTACGACATCGTTTTCTAATTCTGTAAAAAATTCAGATACAGCAAGTCTAATTGATGTTGCATTAGGAGTAGCTATTAACCACGAGCAATCGGCATTATCTAAATAATTAATTGTTGGCGCTCCGCTATAAAATGAGCCATAAGTTGCAGTCAAAGTATCATGCACACAAATAGGCTGGTCTACTTTAGGTGTTAATCCAAAAATAGCCGATTCTCCTTCTGTGTATCCGTTCATTACTGTTGACAAGAACCATCCATTTCCACCTTTAGCACCCCATCCCCAATTAAAATGCAAATAAGCAGATGTGTCTGTTAAACTTTCGTAACCATCGCATATCCACGCATGACCTGCATTAGCATCTTTTTTTCTTCCTGAATAAATAATAGGCAATCTACTATCAAGGCTTTCTATTATTTTAGACAACCAAACAGAGTCTGTATACATTTCTCTTTTTTCGAACCTAGACGTAGTCGAATAACCAAAATAACCTATCAGCGACATTCTTGCTTTTTCTGTTTGAGAACCAGAACCAGTAGGCGAATAATTCATTTCTACTGATATACCAGCATGGTAAATCAACAATGCCAATGAATGACTATAATCGGTAGCTATATCTGCCATAGCATTATAATCGTATTTAGCAGACGAGAAGTCAGCACTCAAACGACCATAAGGTGAAACATAAGTATGCGAACCTGTTCCAACATATGGGAAACGATGATAATACATAATTTGCGACATGGCAACAGCTACACATCCGTTAGGAACATGATTGTCATAATTGCCTCCAATTTCTCCTGTAACATTTCCATCTTCAGGGCAGTATGCATTATAATAACGATCTTGATTCCATTTACTTGTCATAAAAGGACCTATTTTCAAAGATTTACGGGTCGGAATAGCATTATTCAGTATGTTATCCCATTCTTTTTTTAATAAATCTTTTTGCGAATAAGTAATATCGGTATTTATAATATCCATCATATGCGATTCTAACCACATTTTCATGCTTGGATTTAATTTATCTAAATCGATATTATCTTCTATAGAATAAGCTAAAATAGGTGTAGATTTATAATTAGCTGCTACTACTACAAACCCACAGTCGTTATAATTAAAGATATAATATAAATCTTCGTTATTATTACTTCCTATATAACTTTGTTGGATGGGTTTGCTTTTTTGAATCTTATTGGGTTTAATAACTGAATAGAAATTTAATGCAATTTTTTCGGCTGTTTCAAACGGTACATTTTGTGCAAATGTAGTAATTATAGTAGCTAATGCAACTATAGTTAAACAAAATTTCTTCATTTTAAGAATACTTTTAATATTTTATTTGGTTACAACAATTTTTGAAATAAACCTTTGGGTTCCACCTTCTAAGCTAATAATATACAATCCATTTTTCAATGAGCTACACTCAATGGTTTCCATATTATCGCCTTGTAAACGCATTCCAAAGTTTTGTGTAAATATCTTTTTTCCTGTGATATCATACAATGCAACAACAACATTAGTTACATCTTTATTTAATGTGTAATTTATTTTTGCATTATCCGATGTAGGATTAGGATATATATTTAATGTATTTAATTTTGATGGGGCAATTTCTTTTACACTGACATCGGTTTGATATGTTAAATTTTTAAATATACCTCTGCCATAAGTAGCAGCATATATACAACCGGGATTTTTCACTCCTTTAAATTCAATGATAGTAACATCATTGGTATCTTCACCGTAAATGCGTGCATAATCGTCTGGATAGTTTTTTGTTTGTTGCTTCAGCATGAAAACTGGAATTTTAGCATCAATTCCTTCATTAGCACTTTTCCAAGTAGGATTGGAAGTATTGAAATTTTCACTTACATAAATACCGTTTTCAGTTCCTACAAAAACTACGTCCGAATTACTCATTTCAACCAATGCAGTATAAATGGGTGTTTTGTTACTCGGCAAACCTGTTCCGTCTTTTTCTTTTAAATCAAGCACTGTTCCAGAAGTTGCATTGGTCGAAGCATAAATATGCGATTCTATATTGCTTCCGCCAATAGTAACCAATAAGACATCATTGTTTTGTGGGTCTATATTAATAGAAGTTATATAACTATTGGTAGAATAAATTTTAGTTGCGTCTAATAAGCAATTTGGATTAACATTTACTGTTCCACCGCTGGTAGGTTTTCCATAAGATAAAGTCATTGAGTCTCTTGCTATATCAAATCCACTGATTCTATAAATATTATGAAAAGCTGAGCTAGAACTATATGTTGATATAAATAAGTGATTACCATCTTCTGTAATACACATATTAGTAACTTGTTCGGTTGTATCTCCGGTAAAGAATACTCTATACCATGTTGGCAATGTTGTAAAGTTAAGAGCCTTTTTAGTCATAAAAACAGGTGCTCCTACTAATCCCGATGAAACAAAGCCTCCGCCTCCTACAAAAAATCTATTTTGCACATAATCTGTAAATGTAATTTTTTCATTCTTCTCAAGGTCGCGAGGAGCCGTTAGCCACATAGGATAATTATTAATAGCACTTCTCACACAAATTTCTTCGTTAGCCTTATAATCTTTGTCTACAACAAAAACAACTGTATCAATTGAGTTAGCATCATAAATTGATTCCCACATCAAAATGGGAGATACATATTGACTTGAACGACATGCTGTCTTCAATGCTGTAAAACTCCATTTTGTGTATTTATCATTTGTTCCTCCTAACATTAAATCTTTGTTAAACCAATCTTGTATCTCTTCTGGGTCAGAAGAAAGGCTTGCTTGTCTATAACAAGTACCATAAGTAGTTGTATAGAAAAAAGCATTCGTGTTAATCATCGATTGAGCTGTATGTGAAGAATATCCTGATGTTAACTGAGTAGCCGAAGCTGTTGTATTGCCTTCTTTCGTTATAAATAAAGTTCCATTTTCACGTGTTCCTCCTAATACTTTATCATCATTAGAACAAGAAACAGTTGTATATTGCGCTGTCCCATAATTTTTATTCATTAAATGAAATTGAAAACTTTTCCCATTATAAACGCCCTTAACAATTCCTGTAGTCGAGCCTATATATAAAATATTGCTATCTTTTTCATCAAAGATAAATGATCTTATTCCACCCAAATAAGCCAATGAGTTGAATCCAAAATAAGATATTTCACTTGTTTCAACTCCTTCCCATAAATAAGGGTAGCCACCTACCAAAATATGTTTAGGGTCGTTTGGAAATACAACAATACTATTAGAGTAATCTCCTGCATTATTAAAAACATTTACTAATGTGCTTCCACCTGGCACAATAACTCTAAAAGAATCGCCTTGATTTTTCGATTGATAAATTCCTAAAAACTCCCCTCTTCTATTTGCTACTAAGGCATAAATATAATTAGGGTCTGATGGAGCAAAAGCAAAAGACATGCGTCCAGCGTCGTCAGAAAAATCTAATGCTTTAAAATTAGTTGTACTACTTCCGTCTGAAAAATAAGCAATACCTTTATAAGAACTTCTATCTCTTTGCACATAAATTACAGTGCCATTAGAAGAGAGAGCAAGTTCGATACCTATCAAATCTAAGTTTTGATTAGATGCTGTTTTTGCTATTTGCCAAGTAGTCCCATTATCGGTCGAAACTTGTAAGCCATAATCGGTAGCAGCATATAATGTTTTATTTTTAGGGTTATAAATAAGGTCATTTATTTCTTCCCAATTGGCAGTAGCAGTTAACTGCACAAACGAATCATTAACTGATTTGTAAATTCCACTACCTTTTATTCCAAATGTTGAAGAAAAACCATATGCTCCAAATGAATATGGTACACCAGGAGATATAAAATTAGGATTTAATCCTTCGCCAGTTCCCACAAATAGGGTTCCATCTTCTGTTTGCACAAGTGAAGATATAGCCAATTCGGGGAAAGCTTCTATGCGTTTCCATACTGCGCCACCGCTTGTCGAAATCCAAAGCCCACCACCTGCCGAACCTGCATATAATTTCAAACTATTATCTTTATCTATCAATATAACATTAGTGCGTCCACCTACATTATCAGGTCCCATTTCTTCCCATGCTTGGATATTGGCACTTTTGGTTTCTTTTTGTTTTTTGACAGTTTTATTAAAACTTTCAGCTTGTAGTACTAAAGAAGTACAAACCATCAAACTCAAAATAATAAATGCTATTTTTCTCATTATCGAATATATTTTTTGTTATTATTATTATATTTCATACATCATCATAAAAATACATTATATTCATATACAATATTTAAAATATTATAATACAAATATAATTCAAAGTCTTTATCAGACTTTTTTAGCATTGCAAAAGTACATAATTATTTTTCATAAAAATCCTTTTTGTTAAAAAAAGGTTAAAAAATAGTATTATTTCGTACATTTTCTATATAATGAAGAAAAAAAACACATCGCTGACATTAAAACTGCCAAAATGTCTGCTTCTATTTATATAAAACAAAAGCCAAACAAAGATTATTTATTTGATAATTAGACAAATAAGGCTAACACCTTTCAAATCCTTTCTAACAGCAGTTTTAATTGGCATAAAATTAGTAATACCACTTGCGTCAAAAAAAATTAATAATTTACAAAAACATAAATAAGAAAACGATATGAAAGTAAATGTAAAACCATTAGCAGACAGGGTGTTGATAGAGCCAGCTCCCTCTGAAGAAAAAACGTCAGGTGGAATTATTATTCCAGACACAGCAAAAGAAAAACCACAAAAAGGCACTATTGTAGCTGTCGGAACAGGAAAAAAAGACGAGCCATTAACTGTAAAAGTAGGTGATTTCGTCCTTTATGGAAAATATTCTGGGACAGAAATTAATATAGATGGAAATGATTATCTGATTATGAAAGAGTCGGATATTTTCGCAATTATTTAATGATTTATAAATCCAAAAAAAAATAAAAATTATGGCTAAAGAAATTTTATATAACTGGGAAGCAAGAGAAAATTTAAAAAAAGGAGTTGATGCTTTAAGCAATGCAGTAAAAGTAACCTTAGGACCTAAAGGAAGAAACGTTATTATAGACAAGAAATTTGGCGCTCCCCAAATAACAAAAGACGGTGTTACAGTAGCTAAGGAGATAGAATTAGAAAACACTATAGAAAACATGGGTGCTCAAATGGTCAAAGAAGTTGCATCTAAAACCAACGACCAAGCTGGCGACGGTACTACTACTGCCACAGTATTAGCACAAATTATATTTAATCATGGAATTAAATATGTAACAGCAGGAGCTAATCCCATGGATTTAAAACGTGGCATTGACAAAGGCGTTGCTATAGTAGTCGAAGATTTAAAAAAACGCTCTAAAGAAATAGGCGAAAGTCACGAAAAAATAAAACAAGTAGCAACCATTTCGGCTAATAACGACCATTCTGTTGGCGAAATGATTACAGAAGCAATGCAAATCGTAAAAAAAGAAGGCGTTATCACTATTGAAGAAGCCAAAGGAACAGATACTGAAGTGAAAATAGTAGAAGGTATGCAATTTGACAGAGGATATATTTCTGCTTATTTTGTTACCGATACTGAAAAAATGGAAGTAGTATACGAAAATCCCTACATATTAATATATGACAAAAAAATTAGCAATATGAAAGATTTCCTTCCTGTATTAGAAAAAGTTATTCAAACAGGTAGACCTCTTTTAGTCATTGCAGAAGATGTTGAAAGTGAAGCATTAGCTACATTGGTAGTTAATCGTTTGCGTGGTTCTTTAAAAATAGTCGCTGTAAAAGCTCCCGGTTTTGGAGATAGAAGAAAAGAAATGTTAGAAGACATTGCTATCTTAACAGGAGGCGTAGTTATATCAGATGAAAAAGGATATAAACTTGAAGAAACCGAATTGGATATGTTAGGTCAAGCCGAAAAAATTACGGTAGATAAAGAAAACACAACTATCGTTAGTGGCAAAGGCAACAAAGACGATATTAAAGCACGTATCTCTCAAATAAAATCGCATATCGAGAAATCGACTTCAGATTACGACCGCGAAAAATTACAAGAACGTTTAGCTAAATTAGCTGGTGGTGTTGCTGTAATTTATGTAGGCGCTGCATCAGAAGTTGAAATGAAAGAAAAGAAAGACCGTTTTGACGATGCATTGCATGCTACACGAGCAGCTATCGAAGAAGGCATATTACCTGGTGGCGGTGTAGGATATATCCGCGCAATGAAAACATTAAACAACCTTAAAGCTGAAAATGATGACGAAAGATTTGGAATCGAAATCATACGTCGTGCATTAGAAGAACCATTAAGACAAATTGTTGAAAATGCAGGATTAGAAGGTTCTATTGTTGTTAATAAAGTAAAAAATGAAAAAGAAAACTTCGGCTTTAATGCTCGTACTGAAAAATACGAAGACCTTATGTTGTCAGGAGTTATCGACCCAACAAAAGTGGCAAGAATTGCCCTCGAAAATGCAGCTTCAATTGCAGGAATGTTATTGACAACTGAATGTGTTTTAGCAGAAATTAAAGAAGAAAATCCTCCAGCAATGCCTCCAATGGGTGGCGGTATGCCTGGTGGAATGTACTAATCATTTCTTTTATAATAATAATATTAAAGACTCGTTATAATATAATGAGTCTTTTTTTTATATATCCGTACGATTATAATAATAAAAAATAAATATTTATGACCTCATTTCAAGAAGAAATACGAAAAGGAATACCTTCAACACTCCCACCACCATACCAATTAGATACAAGTATTAGTCATGCTCCCAAAAGAAAAGATATTTTAAATGCTAATGAAAAAAAATTGGCTATTCGAAATGCTTTGCGTTACTTCTCCCCTAATCATCACAAACTATTAGCTAAAGAATTTGCAGAAGAGCTGAATAAGTATGGAAGAATATATATGTATCGCTTTATACCGTCTTACGAAATGTATGCACGCCCCATCAATGAATATCCAGCAAAATGCCAACAAGCAGCAGCGATTATGCATATGATTCAAAACAATTTAGATAAAAAAGTAGCCCAACATCCTCATGAGTTAATAACTTATGGAGGCAATGGAGCTGTCTTTCAAAATTGGGGGCAATACCTACTAACGATGCAATATTTAACCAATATGACAGACGAACAAACACTTATTATGTATAGTGGGCATCCTATGGGTTTATTTCCATCTCATAAAAACGCCCCAAGAGTAATTGTTAGCAACGGAATGATGATACCAAACTACTCAAAACAAGAAGATTGGGAACGTTTCAATGCTTTGGGAGTTACTCAGTATGGGCAAATGACTGCTGGTTCTTATATGTATATAGGACCTCAAGGTATCGTACATGGAACCACCATTACCGTAATGAACGCATGCCGTAAAATTGGCAAAAATACAGCAGGAAGATTATTTGTAACAGCTGGTTTAGGCGGCATGTCTGGCGCACAACCCAAAGCAGGAAATATAGCAGGTGTCGTTTCGATAACTGCCGAAATAAACCCGGCAGCTACTCAAAAACGTTATCAACAACAATGGGTAGACGAAGTCGAAGATAATCTGGATATACTAATAGAAAAAGTTGAAAAAGCACGGTCAGAAAAAATAGCACGTTCTTTTGCATACCAAGGAAACATTGTAGAACTTTGGGAATACCTTGCTAATAAAAATATTCAAGTAGATTTAGGTTCCGATCAAACTTCTTTACACAATCCATGGGCAGGAGGTTATTATCCAATGGGATTAAGTTTTGAAGCAGCTAATGAAATGATGGTTGAAAATCCAGTACTATTTAAAGAAAAAGTACAAGAAAGTTTACAACGTCATGTAAATGCAATTAATCGATTAGCTTCCAAAGGCATGTATTTCTTTGACTATGGGAATGCTTTTTTATTAGAGTCAAGCAGAGCGGGCGCTAATATCCTTAATGCTGATGGCACTTTTAAATACCCTTCTTATGTGCAAGATATTATGGGACCTATGTGTTTTGATTATGGTTTTGGACCTTTCCGCTGGGTATGCACATCTGCAAAACCAAAAGATCTTGACATAAGCGATAATATAGCTATGGAGATACTCAATACTATAGCTAAAACCGTTCCCGACAACATCAAACAACAAATGTACGATAATATACAATGGATAAAAGGAGCAAAACAAAACAAATTAGTAGTCGGCTCACAAGCACGCATATTATATGCTGATGCCGAAGGACGTATAAGAATTGCCCTCGCTTTTAATAAAGCTATAAAAGAAGGAATAATTTCTGCACCTATTGTATTAGGAAGAGACCATCACGATGTATCGGGGACAGACTCTCCCTTCCGCGAAACATCTAATATATATGACGGTTCAGCTTTTACGGCAGATATGGCAATACACAATGTTATTGGCGATGCTTTCCGCGGTGCCACATGGGTTAGCATACACAATGGCGGAGGTGTTGGCTGGGGAGAAGTGATTAACGGAGGTTTTGGATTAGTGTTAGACGGAAGTAGCGAAGCGAGCAAACGTCTTGAAATGATGTTAGATTGGGATGTAAACAATGGTATATCACGACGAGCATGGGCGAGAAATGAAGGCGCTATCTTTGCTATAAAAAGAGCTATGGATAAAAATGCTAATTTAAAAATTACCTTGCCACATCTTGTTGACAATAATCTTATAGATAATTTATTTTAACAAAAAATGTTTAAAAATTTACTAAGTAAGAATAAGATTTTAATGGAAAAAATAATTATCTTTGCAAATTCTTTAAAAGACATATAAAATGGGAAAAATAATTGCTATTGCAAATCAAAAAGGTGGTGTAGGTAAAACTACTACAGCTATTAATTTAGCTGCCAGTTTAGCAATATTAGAATATAAAACTTTACTTATTGATGCAGATCCGCAAGCAAATACTAGTTCAGGCTTAGGAATAAACCCTAATAATATTACCAATAGTATATACGAAGTAATGTTAGAAGAATGCGACATTAAAAAGGCAATACATGCTACTAATGTTCCAAATTTATCATTACTACCTGCAAACATTGATTTAGTTGGGGCAGAATTAGAAATAATTAATATGCCAGCAAGAGAAAAGCTAATGCAGCAAATGATTGCACCAATCAAAGATGAATATAAATTTATTTTAATAGATTGCGCTCCCTCATTAGGTTTAATCACAGTCAATGCATTAACTGCCTCTGATACCGTATTGATTCCAGTACAATGCGAATATTTTGCTTTAGAAGGATTAGGAAAATTATTAAGTACTATCAAAATAGTGCAAACAAACCTCAATAACAATCTCAATATTGAAGGCATTTTATTAACAATGTATGACAATCGTTTAAGATTAAGCAATCAAGTATTAGAAGATGTACGTACACATTTTAAAAATTTAGTTTTCAACACTGTTATTTACCGTAATGTCAGATTAGGAGAAGCGCCAAGCCATCAGAAACCAGCATTAATGTACGATGCCTCATCGAAAGGTGCTTTAAATTATTTAAATTTAGCACGAGAAATTTTAGTGAAAAACAACATGAAATAACCAAGATATGGCTGAAAATAAATCATCACAAAAAGGATTAGGTAGAGGACTAAGTGCTTTATTAGGAAATGTTACTCCCGACGAATCTGTAGTGGCTTACGACTCCCCAAGTAGATACAAAGCCGCTGATTTTAGTTTCATTAAATTAAATAGCATACAAACAAATCCATATCAACCAAGAAATAATTTTGAAGAAATAGCATTGAATGAACTTGTCGAATCTATCAAACAATATGGTATTATCCAGCCCATTACTGTTAGAAAAATAGACAACGACACTTACCAATTAATTTCGGGCGAGCGACGTGTGAGAGCTTCTCAAATGGCAGAACTAACAACTATTCCTGCCTATATACGCACCGCTACTGATTTGCAAGTAATTGAAATGGCTTTAATTGAAAACATTCAAAGAGAAAATTTAAACCCTATCGAAATTGCTCTTTCGCTACAACGTTTACTTAATGAATGCAATATAACTCAAGAAAGTTTAGCTGAAAAAGTGGCAAAAAGTCGTTCTGTTGTAACGAACTATTTACGCTTATTAAAATTAGAACTAAAAACACAACAAGCATTAATTAATAATTTAATATCTTTTGGACACGCAAGAGCACTTGTAGCAATCGAAAACACTACAACACAAGAAAATTTAGTTGAAAAAATAATTAATCAAAAACTTTCTGTTCGACAAACAGAAGATATAATACGTAAAATACAACAAAACAACCCCACGAAAACTATTCGCATTAACTTACCTAAACACTTACAGTTAGTAAAACAATCGCTCACTACAAATCTAAAAACTAAAGTAGACATCAAATATAATTTAAAAGGAAAAGGTAATATAACAATACAATTCACATCAGAAGAAGAACTCAATAGAATATTATCATTAATAAAAAAATAATCCGAATTAAATGAAAAAAATAATTGGTTTATTTTTCATGTTTTTTTTTATACTACAACTAAAGGCACAACAAGATAGTATAACACAAAACAATGTATCATCGCCTATAATAGTATTGGATACTACATTGAATAAAGATGAAATAGCTACTACCGATTATCCTACATCTACAGAAAAAAAAGTAAAAAAAAATAAAGAATGGACAGCAAATCCAAAAACTGCTACATGGTTATCATCAGCAATGCCGGGTTTAGGACAAATATATAATCGTAAATACTGGAAAGTCCCTATCGTATATGCAGGATTAGGAGCAAGTAGTTTTTTTATTTATTATTTCCATAAAGAATACGTCATTTATCGCACAGAATACCGCTTGCGATTAAATAACAATAGCAATACTTTTAATACTAAATTAGCAAATCTTAACACTGAAAACATATATGCATACGAAAATACTAATCGTAGAAATATGGAAATATCTATTATTGCTCTTAGTATATTATACATTCTCAATATTGTAGATGCAAGTGTTGATGCCCATTTAATGGGATTTAATGTCTCAAACGATCTCTCACTGCAATTTATTCCTTTTCATAATAATAGTTCTTTTTATGCGTTTTCACATATACGTACCAATATCGGATTAACATTACAATTAAACTTTAAATAATATGAATATAGTTATATTTGGCTATGGTAAGATGGGCGAACAAATAGAATTAGTCGCCTTAGAAAGAAAACATCAAGTTGTTGCTTTTATTGACAACGAAGATGATTGGAAAAAGAGTTACAATGAATTTCTAAAAGCTGATGTAGCCATTGATTTTTCCACTCCCGAAGTTGTTATTAATAACATTTATCGTTGCTTTGAGCATAACATTCCAATTGTAATAGGAACTACAGGATGGTATCATCGATTAGAAGAAGTAAAAGACAAATGTTTAGAACTTCGTCAAACAATGTTTTATACTTCTAATTTTAGTCTTGGAGTAAATCTTTTCTTTGAACTCAATCGCCTTTTAGCGCAAATAATGCGTGGACGTGAAGAATATGACGTAAGTATTGAAGAAACACACCATGCTAGCAAAAAAGATAGTCCAAGCGGAACAGCTATCCATTTAGCTAATAATATTATCCGTTTTTTAGGCAACAAAGAAGCTTGGACAAATGAAGAAAATGATATAAAATCAGAACTGTCTATTAAATCACAACGAATTGGTGATATAATAGGAACTCACTCCGTTACTTATTCTTCCGAATTAGATGAAATTGAAATTAAACACACTGCTTTTAATAGAAAATCATTTGCTATAGGAGCTGTCATAGCTGCCGAGTGGCTAAAAGGGAAAAAAGGAATTTTTAAAATGAAAGATATGTTGACCTTTTAAATTTTAACCCATGCATATATCTTCAACTTTTCTTTTAATATATACTATAATTTGTTTTATAGGTACATTTGTTGGATTAATAGGCGTATTTAAAAAAGCTGGTTTTAAAGGCTGGTATGCATTCATTCCTTTTTATAATTTATATATATGGTTAAAAGTATTAGAACGCCCAATGTGGTGGTTTATATTTTTAGCAATTCCCTATTTAAGTATATTTATGCTAATGTTGATGACTTGGAAAACTATACGTACATTTGGCAAAACTACCTTCCCCATTCTTATACTTGGCACTTTTTTTTCTTGGCTATATATACCTTTTTTAGGATTTAGTTCTAAAGAAAAATACACAAAACGTAAAGAACTACCTTCGGTACGCATCGGTGTTTTTAAAACGGAATATTTAAAGAACAAAAAAGAACAAAAAATAGAAAAAACGAAAGCACGCGAATGGATAGATGCTATTATTTACGCCGTAGTAGCTGCATATATTATCAGAACATTCTTATTCGAATTATATAAAATCCCTACTTCCTCCATGGAGGGAACTTTAATGGTAGGAGATTTTTTAGCAGTATCAAAAATGGCTTATGGACCAAAAATACCACAAACTATCATCGCATTCCCATTTGTACACCACACATTACCATTTACAAAATACACACGCTCATACCTTGAGAGTCTAAAACTTCCTTACTATCGTTTTCCGGGAACAACCCATATTAAACGCAATGATGCTGTTGTGTTTAATTATCCCGATGGCGATACTGTTATTTTAGAGCGACAAAACGAAAGTTATTATGCCGTAGTGCGTACTATAGAAAAAGTATTTCAAAATCCTAACGAATATGCAGGAAAATACTATATGTCAGACAATGGATTACATCAATACCAAGAATTAATACAGAAGTATGGCTATGAATATTATGTAGGGAAAGGACGAGAAGTAGTGTGGAAAGAATATCATGTAGTAGCACGCCCTATCGACAAACGAGAAAATTACATCAAACGCTGCGTTGCAATAGCAGGAGATAAATTAGAAATCAAAAATGCCGTTTTATATATTAACGATAAAATTGCCTATACTCCCGAAAAACTGCAATACTCCTATCTTATTTACAATAATGGTGTAGGATTAAATCCTTCTATTCGACACAAACTCAATATTAATGAAGAAGACTTTCAAGAAGGAATAGGTTTAGACTATGCTTGCCTATACAAAAGTCAATTAGAGAAAATAAAAGAATTTCATAACATTACCCGTATACAAGCATTAATAGACACCTTAGGGCAATATGACAATGACATTATGCCATATGACCCAAGGTACAATTGGAACAAAGACAATTTTGGTCCAATTATTATCCCAAAAGCAGGAACAACCATTGCTTTAAACGACTCTTCCATTCAACTCTATATGCGTATTATTCGTATTTACGAAAACAATAAAGTAGAACAACGAGATGGAAAAATTTATATAAATAATAAGGAAACCACCTCTTATACTTTCAAAATGAATTACTACTGGATGATGGGCGATAACCGACACAACTCTGCCGACTCACGATATTGGGGATTTGTCCCAGAAGATCATATCGTTGGAAAGACAGCTTTTGTATGGCTCTCGCTCGATAAATTTAAAAATTTTGGCGATGGAAAAATACGATGGAACCGTATGTTTAGAAAAGTTAAATAAAACATCTTATTTTCAAACTATTCAATTATCTTTTACAAAATAAATAAAATATCATTTTATCTAAAAATTAAAAGCAATATAAATGAACTACCAAAAGAAATATTACATACTTTTGCACTTTAGTAAATTAACATCTTTATTATAAAATAAAATTACATAAAAATGAAACGAATAACAATATTAGTATTCACAATAATCTATTGTTTTACAACTATTAATACAATAGCACAAAAGAAAAAAGAATTTGCAGGAATAGTAAAATTCAATATTAAATACGAAGGCGAAATCGACCCGCAAAAATTAGCTACAGCACCTACATCCTTAAGTTTTACAATAGCCGGTAACAATACCAAAATCACTATTAATGGGCAAGGATTTGTACAGCATATTGTAAGTTTAGGCGACTCATCGCAAGAATTAACTATCATTGATCACCCAATGCAGCAAATAGTTATAAAAAAATCAAAAGAAAATTTTGACGAAGAAAAAGAATATTTAAAATATACCATTATTCCTTCCGATGAAACCAAAACAATATGCAATTACGTTTGCAAACGCTACGACTTAATTATCGAAGATATTGAAAAAGAATCAGAAACTAAAATGATTTATTTTACTACTGAAGAAATAGGGAGAGATGAAAATATTAATTTTTCCACTCCAGGACTAAAAGGATATCCATTATACCAAGAACAAATAATTGGAAATATAAAAATTATTTACGAAGCAGTAGAAGTTAAAAAGAAAAAAATAAAACCTGCCGAATTTTTATTACCTGCCAACTTTCAGGTTATTACTTATGATGAATATATCGAAGCTGTAAATGCAGCAAGAGAAAATAATGATAATTAATATTACTTAAAATAAAAAAATAAATTTGAAAAACTAATCTATGATACATCAAAAATTATTAAATCCACAAAGTATAGTTGTTATAGGCGCTTCTAACGACATTCAAAAACCGGGCGGTAAAATCTTAAAAAACCTATTAGAAAGTAACTTCAAAGGGAAAGTATATACGGTAAATCCAAAAGAGCAACAAATACAAGGCATTGATTGTTTTGCCAATGTAGAAGACCTTCCTACTGTTGATTGCGCTATATTAGCAATTGCAGCCAAATACTGTCCTGCAGCAATTAAAATATTAGCAGATAAAAAAGATACACGAGGATTTATTATTTTATCTGCTGGCTTTAGTGAAGAAAATGAAGAAGGACTCGCTTTAGAAAAACAAATAGTCAGCACTATTAATAATGTTGGTGGAACTCTAATTGGACCTAATTGTACCGGATTTTGGAACACTAATTATTGCGGGGCTTTCGATGCTCCTATTCCACCAGTAAGTTCAAAAGGTGTTGATTTTATTACTGGCTCTGGTGCTACAGCCGTATTTATAAAAGAACAAGGAATAACAAATGGATTAACCTTTAATAGTGTATGGGCAGTAGGAAATTCTGCTCAAACAAGCATAGAAGATATATTAGAACACTTAGACCTTAATTTTGATCCTGAAAATAGTTCGCGTGTTATCATGATATACATGGAAAAAATAACTCATCCACAAAAAATGATTAAACATGCAAGCTCGTTGATTAATAAAGGATGTAAAATAGCAGCCATTAAATCTGGAAGTTCTACTGCTGGAAGTCGTGCAGCATCTTCGCATACAGGCGCAATAGCTACTTCAGACGCAGCCGTCGAAGCACTGTTTCGAAAATCAGGAATTGTACGATGCCACAATCGCGAAGAATTAACAACCGTTTGTTCTATTTTTATGCACCCCGAAGTAATAGGTAAAAACATAGCAGTAATAACCCACGCCGGCGGACCTGCTGTTATGCTAACCGACACCCTGTCAAACAATGGATTAGAAGTGCCGCCTATCGAAGGAAAAGCAGCAGATAAGTTATTAAGTAAATTATTTCCAGGCTCATCTGTAAGCAACCCTATCGATTTTTTAGCTACTGGCACCGCCGAACAATTAGGCTATATTATAGATGCTTGCGAAAATGATTTTGATAATATTGATGCTATGGCTGTCATTTTTGGGTCTCCCGGATTATTTCCAAATTGGGACGTTTATGCACTGCTTGACGAAAAAATGAAAGTGTGTAAAAAACCTATTTTCCCCATTCTCCCTTCTATTATCAATGTAAAAGATGAAATACATGATTTTATACACAATAAACATCGTATTAATTTCCCTGAAGAATGTGTTTTTGGAAATGCTTTAGCAAAAATTGTAAACACACCTAAACCACAACCTATCAATCCTACACTACCAACAGTAGACACAAAAGCAATTAGAGAAGTAATAGATAATTGCGAAAATGGCTATCTTTCATTAAAAGACATACGTACTTTATTAGATGCTGCAAAAATTAATTGTAAAAAAGAAAAAGAAGTAACAAGCGTAGAAGCAGCCATTAATTATGCAAGAGAAGTTGGCTATCCGCTCGTTATGAAAGTTGTTGGTCCATTACATAAATCAGACGTAGGAGGTGTTGTATTGAATGTAAAAGACGAAGAGACTGTTAGCAAAGAGTTTAATCGTCTGATAAAAATAAAAGACACATATGCAGTCGAATTATACCCCATGCTGTTTGGTACCGAAATCTTTATTGGCGCAGCTAAAGAAGAAAACTTTGGTCATCAAATCTTATTTGGATTAGGAGGTATTTTTGTCGAAATCATGAAAGACGTACACACTTCTATAACTCCTGTTAATAAAACAGAAGCAAAAACACTTATACAGCAATTAAAAGGCTATAAAATACTGGAAGGAATACGTGGTAATGAAGGCGTAAATATCGACATGTTTGCCGAATTAGTAGCACGCGTCTCTGCCCTTGTAATGACAGCACCCGAAATAGCAGAAATGGATTTAAATCCTTTATTAGCTACTTCTACATCTATTATTGCTGTAGATGCAAGAATAAGAGTTGAAAAATAATAAAATTTAAAAAGATTTGAAAAAAAAAGATATTTTATTTTTAAAAGAAACTCTAAACGAGCCAAAGCACATTGCCATTCTCATACATTACAATCCTGATGGAGATGCTATTGGTTCTGCTTTAGCTTTATCTGAATACTTAAAAACTAAAAATCATAAAATAAATATTATTTCACCTAATCCTTTTCCAGAATTTTTACAATGGATGCATGGAGCAAATAAAATCACAATTGCCACAGATGATATTAATATAGCTACGCAAAAAATAACAGAAGCTGATTTGATTTTTTGTATAGATTTTAATGCTGCTAATCGTATTTATATTTTAGAAAATGCACTACTTGCAGCTAAAGGATTGAAAATATTGATAGATCATCATGTATCGCCCTCTGATATTTTTGACATCTATTATACAGAAACTACATCAGTATCATCAACTTCTGAATTAGTATACAATCTTCTTTTTAAAAAATTAGACACAATACACCATCTGACAAAAAGTATAGCCGAACATCTCTATGTAGGAATTATTACCGATACCAATTCATTAAGCAACTCATGCAATAATCAATCTACTTATACTATTATGAGCAAATTAATTGGCATGGGTATTAATGGAGAACAAATTCAACGGCAGATATATAATAATTATTCTGAAAATCGCATGCATTTGTTAGGACATTGTCTGCTCAACCGCTTACAGGTTTTATATGACTATGCAACCTCTTATATCTATCTTACACAAAAAGATTTACAACACTTTTCTTACAAACACGGCGACACCGAAGGATTTGTTAATTGTGGCTTGTCGATAAAAGGAATAGATTTTACTGCTTTTTTTGTAGAAAGAAAAGACAGAATAAGAATATCGTTTCGTTCAAAAAATAATTTTGATGTCAATAAATACGCTCGAAAATATTTTCAAGGAGGAGGGCATAAAAATGCAGCTGGTGCTGATTCATTTCTATCTATGGATGAAACATTAGATTATTTTATAAAAACATTACAAGAATATAAAAAACACAACTAACGTGAAAAATAAATATTATTTATTGCCTTTAATGTTTAGTTTTATAGCAAGTTTCTTTTTCGCTTGCCATAATAAAAAAGATAATAATAAAATAACGATAAGCAACTTAGAAGAAAATATATTAAATGCAAATAAACTAATCGTTAAAGACGAAGCTAAAGATATAGAATTGCTCATAAAACGATATAATTGGAAAATGCAAGCAACAGGAACAGGAATGTTTTACAGTATTGATGGCAATCAAAAAGGGAACCTATTAACAAAAGGAGATAAAGTATCACTTTCCTATAGCATTTCTCTTATTAATGGAAAAGAAATCTATAATTCAACCGAATACGGTATTAAAACAATGACCATTGAACAATCAGACGAACCTGTTGGACTACACGAATTGCTAAAAATGATGCGTGTTGGCAATAAGGCAAGAGCCATTATACCATCTCATTTAGCTTATGGCATTTTAGGCGATAACGATAAAATACCGCCTTACGCAACGTTAATTTATAAAATAGAAATACTCAATACTAATTAAAAAATAAAATAATAAATTCAAATTAAAATGAAAAAAGTAACATCAATACTCAGCACCATCGTATGTCTGATAATCTTAACGGCTGCTTGTGGAAATAAAAACCTAAAAGATTATAAAGTAACAAAATCAGGATTAAACTATAAATTTGACATTGAAAACCCTAAAGCACAGCAAGCACAAATAGGCGATGTATTAGTGGCAGAAATGGAAATCCTATTTAAAGACTCTTTATTATTTAGCAATTTAGGAGAACCAACACGTTTGTTTATGGTAAAAGAATCTGATTTTATAGGCGACCTTTATGAAGGATTGCTAATGATGCATGTAGGAGATGCTGCCACCTTTGCAATATCGGCAGACTCTATCGC
The DNA here is from genome assembly GCA_964610025.1 of uncultured Lentimicrobiaceae bacterium. Lineage (GTDB taxonomy): Bacteria > Bacteroidota > Bacteroidia > Bacteroidales > WCHB1-69 > UBA5266. The sequence goes on along the minus strand of CAZSTX010000022.1, from coordinate 10,952 downwards.
TAAAATGGGTGCTCAAATGCCTCCATTTTACAAAGCAGGTAACAATGAAAAAATATTATATTACATTAAAGTAAAAGAAATTGTTACAGCAGCTGAATTAGAAAAAGAACAACAAGAACAAGAAGCACTTATCGAAATTGCTAAAAATTCAGAACAAGATTCTATTAATGCCTATATCAAACGTAATAATATCCTACAAAAACCTACAGAAAATGGATTGTATTATATAGAAACAGTAAAAGGAACAGGAAATAAAGTAGATACAGGAAAAACTATTACTATTAATTATACAGGAAAACTCTTAGATGGTACCATATTCGATTCGTCACTTGGCGAAGGAAGAGAGCCATTAGAATTTGTATTACAGGAAGGTATGATGATAAAAGGATTTACCGAAGGATTACTTAAAATGAAAGAAAATGGGAAAGCAACATTAATTATACCATCTAAATTAGCTTATGGAATTGGCAGCCCACAAAGCCCTATTCCACCCTATGCAACTCTTATTTTTGATATCGAAGTACTTAAAGTTAAATAATTATAAAAATGAAAACAATCAATAAGCTTATTTTATTAATCTCATTACCTCTTATATTAACTGCTTGCAACGAATATAAAGGATACAAAAAAACAGAATCAGGATTATATTATAAATTTTATTCTAAAAATCTATCCGGCTATATGCCACAAAACGATGATGTGATAAGCATAAGATTAGAAATTCGCACAAAAGAAGACTCTATCATACAACCCGTCAAAGAAATTACGACAATGATGCAACCTTCTAAATTTAAAGGCGATATCTTTGAAGCTTTGTCTATGATGCACGAAGGCGATTCTGCTTCTTTTATTATCAATGCTCAAAAATATTTTAATTTTTACAACTATGGTCTTATCCCTCATTTTGTAAACGAAAAAACAATGCTATGGTTTACGATAGCAATAACTAAAATAACAACTGTTGTTGAATATAAAACAACTACGCAACAGTTATTAATTGACAAAGAACAGCAACTCATTAATAATTACATATCCGAAAATCATATTACTACCGAACCTACCCCATCGGGATTGTATTATATTGAGACAAAAAAAGGAATAGGAAAAACTCCTTCAATCGGACAAACTTGCTATGTACACTACACAGGAATGTTGTTAGATGGAACCGTTTTCGACTCTTCAATAGAACGTGGCGAACCTTTTTCTTTTCCTTTAGGACAAGGACATGTTATTAAAGGTTGGGATGAAGGCATTGCAATGATGAAAAAAGGAGGAAAAGCATTATTTATTATCCCCTCTACTATTGGTTACGGAGACAAAGGCGCAGGAGATATGATACCTCCATATACTCCCCTTCTATTTGAAGTAACATTAATCAATTTTCAATAAAAAAAAGGTGTCTATTTTTAGACACTTTTTTTTTATATTTTCAAAACCATCCTATATTTATATGAAAAATATTATACTTTTGCTGCACTAATGTCAATTATTATCACATTTAAACTATTACTATGTCATATAGATTTATGCTTAAATCTAAAAGATTAAGAATGCAGCAAACTATATACAAAACCACCAACCCAATACGCACACGACTAATCTTATTACCAATCACTTGGATAATAAGCATTCCTTGCGCTATTTATCATCGTTTAAAAATAAACCGTAAAAATATAAAAGGGTTAAAACCTCCTTATATATTGCTATCAACACACATGGCATTTGATGATTTTAAAATAATGACCATGGCAATTTTTCCTTATAGGGCTAATTATATTGTAGCAATAGACGGATTTGTAGGAATAAAATGGTTATTAGAACAAGTAGGAGGTATTTCTAAACGTAAATTTACTAACGACACACATCTTATCAAAAACATACATCACGTATTACATAAAAATCGCAATATCCTTGTCATTTATCCCGAAGCACGTTACTCTTTATCTGGAACTACTGCTCTATTGCCTGAATCATTAGGAAAATTAATAAAATTAAACCTTTTACCTGTTGTAGTTTTAAATTGTCATGGACATTATTTGGCAAATCCTTTTTGGAGTAAATTCCGTCGCTATATACGTTATGAAACCGACATGGAACAAATTATCACAAAAGACGATGTAAATAATCTGTCGCATGAAGAAATTAATCAAAAAATAGAAAAAGCTTTTTATTACGATGAATGGAAGTGGCAAAAAGATAACAATATACTCATTAATGAAAAAAACAGAGCAAATGGCTTACATAAACTTTTATATCAATGCCCACATTGCAAAACTGAAAGTAAAATGGACTCTCAACAAACATTTTTATGGTGCAATGCCTGCAATAAGAAATGGGAATTAACCGAATTAGGAGAACTAAAAGCCATTGAAGGAGAAGACTATTTTACACATGTGCCAGATTGGTATGAATGGATGCGTGAAAATGTAAAAAAAGAAATTATTGATAATAACTATTTTTTTGAAGACGAAGTAAAAATCTATAGCTTACCAAATCCACATGGGTATTTATATATAGGAAAAGCTACTTTACAACACACAATAAATGGATTTAAACTCTTCGGCATATTAGATAATGGAAAACCTATCAATTTCGAATTGCCAGCAACAAGCACTTACTCTATACATATAGAATACGAACATCTGAAAAGAGGCGATTGCGTTGATCTTTCTGATTTAAATCATACTTACTTTGTATATCCAACAAGACAAAATGTGGTAACTAAAATACATTTTGCAGTAGAAGAAATATTTAAACAATTAAAAAAATCAACTAATACTTAACAAACTTTAATATATTAAATTGATTATCTGAATCAATACATTTTACAAAATAAATTCCTTGACTAAAATTAGCAACATCTATACATTGGTGTGGTGTGTAAAAATGATATGTCTTTAATAAACTTCCCCTTATATCATATATTTTAATTTGATATGTATTTACTTTATGAGATAATAAATCAATATGCAGTAAGTTATCGGTAGGATTAGGATATATTTTAAATAATGATTTATTGCTTATATCGTTTATTGCACTTCCAAGCAACATAGTATATGCTTTTTTAAAATCTGGTATTCCATTTCCAAAAAGCGTATCAGCATTATGATATCTATGTGCGCTTTGGCGTATCGCTTCCATAATTTCTAAACTTGATTTGTTGGGAAATGCTTGCCATAAACATGCACATAATCCAGCACTGATAGGTGTAGCAAGCGAAGTGCCATTTCCATATGCTATCGTATCTTCTATCGTACAATAAGCCGTTTGCCAACCAACAGATGTAATGTCAGGTTTTGTGATTGTAAACCTTTTACTTCCTTTTGAACTAAATTCAGCTATAACACTGTCTGTATTCATAGCAGCAACGCACAAAACATCAGGGGCATCAGAAGGTATTGATATATAGCTCCAATCTTTATTCCCTTCATTTCCAGCAGCTATACACACAATACAACCATTTTGAGACAAAATACTTGCGGCTATAGATGCCACACTATGTTTCCCATCTAAATCATTGAAAGTGTGATTTTGCTCCATATTGTCAAAACGAGTATAGCCCAAAGACGAATTAATAACATCGGCACCAATACTATCAGCTAATTCTGCTCCTACTACCCAAAAATATTCTTCTAATAAATCTTCATAAGTATCCATTTCGGTACGTATTAAAAAATAATCAGCATTGGGTGAAGTTCCTACAAATAAATAGGGTTCGTTAAGTGCCATTATAGACAAAACCTTAGTCCCATGGTCGCCAGCACGAAACAAATCGGCATCTCTTCTTTGAGCTGCATCGTAAATGCCTAATAAACGTTCATTTTTTCTAAATCTATCAAATAACATTAAAGTATCCAAACTGTTATAGCCATTATCAAGCATTGCAATAAGCATTCCTTCTCCTTTATAACCCTGCTGATGTAGATAGTGTCCATTATGGACAGCTATTTGATTAGCTGCCAAACCATAATAAGCCAATCCATTGGTGTCATATTGTGTAGAAACAGTTGTTGAATAACGATAATTTCTCTCCGAAAAATTTACATCAAAATTATTATAATTTACCTCATGAATTTTTTTTACTTGATTAACAAAAGGAAGATATTTAATTGCTTCTAACGTCAATTGATTATCACATGTAATGACCACATAATTCATCCATTTCGATTGTGCAATTATTTTAATAGATGAAAAATTACTTAACAGTGCAATATAATTTCTATTTATAGGAATATCTCTCTCTGTAATAGGAATATTTAAACGTTGCCTTTTTTCAATAGCTTTAAGCGATAAAAACTCTTCTGGAAAATCTATATTATAAGAAGAGTTTTTTTTATCAGAAAATATAACTGCATAAGCTTGGGGAGCCTGAGAAAAAGTTAACCCATAAAAAAAAAGTATTCCAACTATAAAAATAATATCTTTTTTATAGTAACACATAATAGTATTAATTACTTTTTTCTGCATTTTTCTATATACAATAAATAATAAAAATTTTAAACGTAATTTTAGGTAACTAATTTAACAATTATAAGACCGTGATTCAAAAAATAGTCATAAATTAAAAAGTAAACTAAAAAATTTAGTTAAAACTAAATCATATCCATTACTAATTATCTATTTTTTTTCAAACAGCACATTATATAATTTTATTTGTATATTCAATCATATCAACAACTTTCGTAGAATATCCCCATTCGTTATCATACCATGCTACTAATTTTAGAAAACGTTCGTTTAACATTATTCCTGCATTAGCATCAAAAATAGAAGTATGCGCATTCCCTATAAAATCAGAAGAAACAACTGCTTCTTCGGTGTAATACAGAATTCCTTTTAATTCATTTAATGATGCCTCTTTGATTACTTTTTTAATATTATCGTAAGTAGTAGCTTTTTCTAAACGACATGTAAGATCTACTACCGAAACATTAACAGTAGGAACCCGAAATGACATCCCTGTTAAACGTCCTTTTAGTGAAGGTATGACCCTCGTTACAGCTTTTGCAGCACCAGTAGAAGATGGTATTATATTTGCCATAGCAGAACGCCCTCCTCGCCAATCTCTTGCAGAAGGAGCATCTACTGTTTTTTGAGTAGCGGTAGTTGCATGTATTGTTGTCATTAATCCTTCTACTAAACCAAAGTTATCGTTGATAACTTTTACAAGTGGCGCTAAACAATTGGTAGTGCACGATGCATTCGAAAAAATAGATTCACCTTTATAATCTTTATGATTAACACCTAAAACAAACATGGGGATATCATCTTTAGAAGGAGCTGATAAAATGACTCGTCTTGCTCCTGCTTGTATATGATTTTGTGCATGATCCTTAGTTAGGAACAATCCTGTTGCTTCTACAACATAATCAACTCCTACTTCATCCCATTTTAAATTACTAGGGTCTTTTTCGGCAGTAATACGTATAGGGCGACCATTTATTATTAATTGATTATCATTACTTTCAACTGTTCCTTTAAATTGCCCATGTACCGAATCGTATTTTAGCATATATGCCATATAATCTGGTGTTAATAAGTCATTAATAGCTACTACTTCAATATTTTCTCGCTCCATTGCTACTCTAAACACCAAACGTCCTATTCTACCAAAACCATTAATTCCAATTTTTATCTTATCCATTTTGAATAATAATTTTATAACTTTTTATTTTTTTTATTTTGCAAAATTACACTAAAATGCAATGTTGAAAAGTTTTTTTTCTAAAAAAACACAATTTATTATTCTTCATATGAATAATAATAAAAAAAACAAGAGGGATTCCTCATCCCTCTTGCCCAAATCAGTTTCATTCAAAAAATGAAAACAACAAAAAATGTAATATTTTACGCATAGAGTTGCTCAATTACATTTTTATACTTTTCGTGTACTAACCTACGTTTTACCTTTAAAGTAGGGGTTAATATATCAGTAAGTTGAGACCATTCATCTGGGATAAGCTCAAATTTTTTAATTTTTTCAGCTTCTCCAAAAAAGACATTATATTTTTCTATTTCAGTTAAAAACCGTTGTTTAACTATCGGATTTTTCACTATTTCTTGTGGTGTTGTATATGCTATTTCATGTCGTCCGCACCATTCTTTTAGAAAATTAAAATCTGGTGAAATTAAAGCCGATGCAAATTTTTGATTTTCTCCTACTACCACCATATTTTCAATAAATGGCGATTCTGTAAATTTTTCTTCTATTACTTGAGGATTAATATATTTTCCAAAAGAAGATTTAAACATACTTTTCAAACGTCCAACTATCATCAATTGTCCTTTGTCTGTAAACTTTCCAAGATCACCCGTATGAAACCAGCCATCTTTATCAATAACTTCCTTTGTCAACTCATCATCTTTATAATATCCCATCATAACATTATGCCCACGACAGATTATTTCTCCATTTTCTGCAATTGCTACTTCTACATTTTCTAATGGAAAGCCAACCGTTCCCACTTCTCTCCCATGCTTAAGCCTACAGCTCACTGCTATAACAGGAGAAGTTTCTGTCAAACCATAACCTTCAAATACTGGTATGCCTACTGCCGAAAAAAAAGATGCTAATCTGGGTTGCAAACTCGCAGCTCCTGAAACTAATATATCAAAATTTCCTCCAACACTATCTCTTATCTTGCTATACACTAATTTATTAGCTATTTTATGTTGTTGATTATAGAACCAACTTCGATTGCTATCTTGTAATTTATAACGTGTAGCTAAATGAATTGCCCAATAAAAAATATATTTTTTTAAGCCTTTTTGATTTTGACCTGATATATATATTTTATCGTAAATTTTTTCTAACATTCTTGGAACTGTTGACATCATTGTCGGTTTAACTTCTTTAATATTTTCGGCAATAGTTCCTAAATTTTGAGCATAATACACAGACATTCCTAAATATTGATATAAAAACACCAACATACGTTCATAAGCATGACACAAGGGAAGAAAACTCAAGGCAATATTCGACCATTTAGCTGGCGTTTCTTTTAAGTGAACAATTTGTTGTATAATATTATCATGTGATAACATTACCCCCTTGGGAGTTCCTGTAGTACCCGAAGTATACATAATAGTAGAACAATCTTTTGCTTCTATTTGTCCCTTACGAAAAGTAAGTTCTTCATAATCGGCATTTTGTTTGCCCACTTCTATCATTTGGTTCAAATAAGGGAAACGTTCTCTATTAATAAAAGTATATACATTTTTTAAATTAGGAGTTGCAGGCAAAATATGGTCAATTTTTGTCATGACTTCTATCCCTTCTATGAAAGCTAACTTAGCTTCACAATGATTTAATATATATTGATAATCTGCTTCGCTAATGGTGGGATAAACCGGAACAGCAATAGCTCCTATTTGCATTATTGCCATATCAAGCATATTCCATTCAGGACGATTTGTACTTATGATAGCTACTTTATCTCCTGGCTGTATGCCCATTTTCATCATAGCAAAACTAAAATTATTAGTAATATCTACATATTCTTGAATGCTATACTTTTTCCACTCTTTATCAATTTTACCGGCTAATGCAACTTCTTGATTAGGTTTATTTTCTAAATAATAGTCAAGAATATCAAATAATCTTCTAACTTTCATTTTTTATATATTAAATTTTGAGCAAAAATATTGCTTTTGTTTTTATACTAAAAAAAAAAGGGGTTATATGTTATTTTTTTATGTTAATCATAAATATATGGGGTAAATATTCCTATATTGGGGTGATTTTTTTTAAAATTTTATTTTTCTTACTGTATAAATACTGACAATATATGTTTGTTAAAATAAAGTAATTTCATCATTTACAACTCTAACGAAAGTATAAAGCACTAACAATCACTTTCTTTACTTTTTTTTTTCATTTAAATAAATAAAAAAAATGTATATTAAAAAAAAATATACTTTTGTAGCATAAAAGTATCATAATACATGGGAAAAATAATACCTTCTTATTTTTTAGAGAAAAAAAACATTATTAAATTTATATTATTTGTTACATTTTTTGTATTAATATTTGTAATTCTCTTTAAACCTTTCGACTCATATAAAGGAAGAATTGATGAGTATGTAATTTATACAACTATAATGCTAGCCATAGGATTGAGTATACTAATTGCCAGTCGTATATTAATATACCAATTAAAGAAAAAAATAACTTTTTATTATCGTACATTTATTTTATGGATTTTTGCAGAAATCATAACTATATCTATTGCTTGTACTTTTTTTTATTGGATTAACGATACTCCCAATGCTGATTTTTTTACAGCTTATTCAGATATATTACTTTACACAATATCTATTTTATTTCTTCCTTATACTATATCATTTTTATATTTTGAATTAAAGGAAAAAAGTAAGGTTTTAGAAAAATTCAAATCTACACAAAGCAGTAGCAATGAAAAATTAGTGAATGAAGACACGAGTTTAATTCATTTTAATGATGATAGAGGTAATTTGAAACTATCAGTTAGTATTAATAATTTGTTTTTTATTGAAGCAGCAGATAATTATGTAAAAATTTGTTATATTAATAAAGAAAAAGTAACCTATTTTATTTTACGCAACACATTGAAAAATATAGAAGAAATGTATTCAGACATTAACTTAATTCGTTGTCATCGCTCTTATATAATCAATCCTTTAAAAGTGAAAGTAATGCGTAGAGATAAAGATGGGCTTTTTATCGAATTAGATTCAAAATCACTTCCCGATATTCCTGTTTCTAAAACTTATTCTCAACAAGTAATTGATCTTTTTTCTGACTCTTCATTGTCTATCTAAATTCCTATAATTACTTCTATAGAAAACATATCTCGCTTCGGTGTTGGAATAAATTTAAAGTATTTTTCATAATTTATACGAAATTCAGCTTTTAAAAAATTATTATCTATTCCAAAATTAAGCCCTCCTGTAAGCCCTCCTATTTGTGGTTTCTCTTGAAAAACATGCTCTCCCATCATTTCCCAACGCAAAGTAGGCATAATATAATGCAAAATATTTGTGTTTTTAATGGGAATTTTATAATACATTTGTGCCATTAGACCTTCTTTTTTTTCAAATATATTGGTATCAGCATATTGTGTTTGGCGATGTATGTATTCAACTCCTACATAAAAATTTTCATATTGATAAGCACATTCAAAAGCAAACATATTGAGTGTGTCATTTTTAAAATTATTGCCACCATAATATTCTCCTACTAACATTAAATTTTTATAAGGATATAAACGAGTGCGAATATTATAATTTGGCATTCTATTAAACCATTGATTTTTAAAACCCATACCATTCATCACTCCCAACGACACATTGAAAGGTAAAATAGCATTATGAAAAGAATAATCAGCTATTGCTCCGACATCTACCAAACCAAATGTCATCTCCGAAATAAGCAAAGACCTATTAATAAAAACAATAGTCATTGGTGTGCGAAGGTATTCTGTCGAAAAGAAAGGCTTTAAATATCCAGCCCAAAAAGACAGTTCATGTTTTTCGAGTTGAATGGGTTTAAAGACTCCAAAAGCACATAACGTTTTAAATACTCCTTCGTCTGACAAATCTACTTCCATTTGATAATTAAACAAAGGACTTATATCTCCTTTAACACCTAAACGCGCACTGCGTACAAGAAAACGCTTACTACCAGTTTCAGTATCCCATTCAAAATCTGTTTTTACTATTCCAAACACCCGTGGCATAAAACTTTTAACTATAGAATTTGTATCTTTTTCTTGTAAAACAGTATCATTTGTTGTATTAGAATATCCAAAAAAAACACTGCTTAGTACTATCGAAAAAATAATGATTTTTTTCATTTAATTATTATTTAAATTTAATGGCTGCAAAATTAGAAAAAAAAAGAGAAAAATTAGCATCGAATAATAAAATAACTATTATTTATTTTATTCAACTATATGTATTTTTTTTGCCAATATTCCTTGCATGATGCCCCGTAATGCCAAAAAGAAAATAAACGCCAACCATAATGCATTATTATGAAGCGTAGTTTTTAATAAGAAATATAATATAAAAAAGAAAAAAGTAGCTATAAATATAGCATTTCTCATTATTTTAGTTTCCGTAAGTCCTACTAAAATACCATCCCATAAAAAAGCTGAAAATCCTGCCAAAGGAATAATTAATATCCAATAATAATACTCTTTTGCTAATAAAATAACATTTTGATTGTCTGTAAACAACATCATTAAATATTTTCCAAAAAAAGCATAAAGCAATATAAACAAAACAGTTAACCCTCCTCCCCATCTAAAAAGGTATTGAATTGTTTTTTCTAACATATTTTTATTTTTTGCTCCATAATATTTTCCTGCTAAAGATTCTCCAGCATAGGCAAATCCGTCCATAATATAAGAAAATAACATAAAAAACTGCATAAGCAATGCATTGACAGCTAAAGTAGTATCTCCCATTTTAGCTCCTTCGGCAGGAATAAAAATAAAAACAGCAATAAGGCATAAAGTTCTTAAATAAATATCAATATTCACTTTAAAAAATTCTTTCATTTTATGAAGTGATATTACTTCTTTTATTTTAATAAAAGAAATGTATTTTTTATAATATACATACCATAGTATCAAAGCAGTAAAAAGTCCTGAATACTGCGCTATGACTGTCCCGAATGCTACTCCTTCTATTTTCATACCCAATCCTAAAACAAAAAACAAACTTAAAACTATATTGATTATATTAATTTGAATAGCTATCCACATAGGAGTTTTTGCATTTTGCATACCAATAAACCACCCTTTTATCACATAAAGAGATAATATAGCTGGTGCTGCCCAAATACATATATCGAAGTATGTACTTGCGTATTTTTCTACAACAAGGCTCCCACTAATAAATTTTAATATTGTTATTTTTCCTGACTTTATCACTGGGACACCCTATAGGCTTTTCCAAAAATCCAGATT
>CAZSTX010000021.1:1849-30942 GCA_964610025.1 uncultured Lentimicrobiaceae bacterium | reverse complement strand
TGCCTGTTTCTTAAACAACCTCTTGTATTTACAGGAGGTTGTTTTTTTTTATCTATTTTGAAAGTGAAAAAAAAATATACTTTTAGGATAATCCCTATATTTGAGCTACTAATATTTTTAAACAACTTTTTTTAATATAAGATAGATTTTATTTTTTACGATAATTTTCCCTGTTTAAATTTCTATAAGGAAAAATAAAAAGAATTTTAATCTACTGCGCTTGTTAAAAATGGTGGATTTTCAATTACTCCATTTGCTCCTACTTTTACAGAAGAAGGCTCATTATTTTTATTAAGTGTGTTAGTTCCTGATTGCATTTGCTTTTTTCTTTCGTAGGCAGGAATGGATACATACTTATCAATTTCTTCAGATGTTAAATTTCTTAATGAATTATTATCTATATTATTATCGGAATGAGTTATTATAGGACTTTCGTTGTTATTATTTTGTATCTCGGGTTGTACTGTAACAATACGATTAACAGTATTTTCTTTTTTATAGAAATCATCTGCATTTGTATGTAAACCCGTAGCTATTACTGTAACTCTTATTTCATTGCTTAAACTTTCATCAATTCCATGGCCCCATATAAGTTTCTTTTTTTCAGAACAAGTTTGATTTTCTAAATGTTCGGTTATGATGCTTAATTCGTCTATAGTTGGCTCTTTTCCTTTACCATAGGAAATGAAAAATAGAATATTTTCAGCACCATAAATGGTGTTTTTATCTAGTAATGGACTATTTATCGAATTTTCGACTGCTTGTTGTGCTCTGTCTTCTCCTTCTGCGGAACCTGAGCCAATAATAGCAGTTCCACTATTTTGCAGTACTGCATTTACATCTTTAAAGTCAACATTAATAATTCCTTCAACGGTAATGAGTTCTGCTATACTTTTTGCAGCTATTAATAACACATCGTCTGCTTTGGCAAATGCTTCTGATAATTTTAAATCGGGATAAAAACTTTTTAATGATTCGTTTTTAATGACAATAAGTGCATCTACATTTTGTCTTAATTCGTTAATTCCTTCATCTGCGATTTCATATTTTCCTTGTTGTTCAAATTTGAAAGGGTAGGTAACAATACCTATTGTAAGTATTCCCATTTCTTTAGCTATCCCAGCTATAATGGGAGAAGCGCCAGTGCCTGTTCCACCTCCCATTCCTGCTGTAATAAATAGCATCTTAGTACCTTCTAAAGCATTTTTGACTGTTTCTTCGCTTTCTAATGCTGCTTTTCTTGCTACTTCAGGGTCGGCTCCTGCTCCTAATCCACTGCTTCCTAATTGTATTTTTAATGGAATAGGGCTATTAATAAGGGCTTGCTTATCGGTATTGCAAATCATAAAATCAACATCTTTAATTCCCATATTATACATATGCTTGACGGCATTTCCACCTCCGCCTCCTACTCCCATTACTTTAATGATGGAAAGTTTTGGTTGTTGTTCAATGTCAACAATTGGTGTTATTTGTTCTAATGAATCTTCATCTAATTTAATATCTATCATTGTTATTGTTTTTTATATGGTGAAAAATTATTTTTAATTATCATCTTCATCAACATCTTCCTCTAATAAAGCGTTTAATGTTTTTATTACTTTATCCCATGTGGAATATTTTGATTGCGATGCAGTTTCTTTTTTCTCAGATTCTTTTTTTATAGAAGAATTAGATTTGATTTTATCTTGATTTTGTAAAATTATATCTTCTTCATCTTCTTCTATTCCTCTTACCATTAATCCTAATGCAGTTGAATATATTGGATTGTTTACTTTTGAATCTTGTTGATGTATTATTTTTTCTTCTGGATTACCTATACGCACTGATAATCCTGTTTTATATTCGGTATATTCTTTTATTGCATTTAATAAAGCTCCACCTCCTGTTAATACAATTCCGCATCCTAATTTTTTAGCGTAATCAGAATGGTTTATTTCTAACATAATTCTATCAATAATTTCTCCCATACGTGCTTCTATTACTTCTGCTAGTTCTATTTGCTGAATATTAATAGATGCTCGTCCTTTGATGCCTGGTATCGTAATGATGTGGTCAGGTTTGCTTTTATCGGGAATGCACGAGCCATGTTTTAATTTAATGTTTTCTGCATTTTCTTTTATTAATCCTTTAAAGACATTTTTTATATCGTCGGTAATAACATCGCCACCTATGGGAATTACTGCCGAATGTCGTAACAGACCGTTATAAAAGATAATAATATCGGTTGTGCCACCTCCTATGTCGACTAAAGCTACTCCCGACTCTTTTTCTTTAGGATCTAATACAACTTCAGATGATGCAATAGGTTCTAATACTAAGCCTTCCATTTTTAGGTTGCATTTTTGTATACAACGAACTATGTTTTTTATGTGCTGAGTATTGCCTGTAATAATGTTAAATACGGAGCCTAATTGTGTTCCTAATACTCCTATTGGGTTTTTTAAATCGGAATAATTATCGACAAAATATTCTTGTGGAATAGCATCGATAATTTGTATTCCGGGTTTAACTGTTAATTTGAACATATCTTCTATTAACATTTTCACATCGTCTTTTGTAACTTCAGATTCGCCATCTCTTCGCTTGATTTCGCCTTCTGCATGGAAGCTGCTTATGTGCTGCCCTGCTATTCCTACTACTACGGTATCTATTGCGACTCCTGAACTTGATTTAGCTTGTTTAATAGCGTGATTTATAGCTTCTACCGTTTGAATAATGTTGATAACTTGTCCTCTTTGTACTCCTAAAGAAGTGTGTTCTCCATAGCCTAATAGCTCTATTTTACCTTCTTTGTTTCTTCGTCCAACGCATGCAGCAACTTTTGTTGTTCCTATATCTAAGCCAACAGCTATTTTTTGTGTTTTTTCTATATTTATAATTTCTTTTTTGCGTTTAAACATAATTTTTTTTTTAATTGTTTTACTCTCTTTTTTCACAAGGGATTTGGTTGCCAAATTTTAAGTTAATTCTTGAAAATTTATTCCATCCTGTAATTTTAAATCCTTTAGTGTATAAATTTTTTAAATTATTAAATTTTTCGTCTATATTATCAATTCCTCCAAATAGAATGGTATGTTCTCCAACGGTTGGGACTAATTCTATTTCTTTTTGCAAATTTATATAAATTTGTGCTATCTGCAGCTTCCAAAATGAATTATTTTCAATATAGCTTGCTAACTTCCAAATATTGTATATAATATTGTTTTTTTTCTTATTAATAATGGTTGCTTTTTCATAGGATTGATATATTTCTCCATTGGCGATTAATATTCTATCGCAAGGTTTAGCAGATAAAGGGAGAATATTGCCTTTTTCGGAAAGATAAAAAATTTCTTCTTTTACATTAAATACCTTTACTATTACTTTATGTTGAACTGCTTTAACAATGATATCTCCTCGTGTATTAGCAATTATTTCAACAGATTGCAAATAAGGATAGGTTGAGATTTTTTTTTCTATATCACTTAAATTTATTTCTTTTACTAATTTTCCTACTAATATTCCACAACTGTCTTTTACAAATTTATCTAAATCACTTTCTTCGAATAATGGGCTTGATAAATATTCAATGTGATATATAATTTTATCTACTTTTCTGTCTTGCGATAAAATTGCATAAAGAATCAGCATGCCTATAATGGCAAGTATTAAAATAATAATTATTATAATGCGTCTTATTTTCATGGGGTAAAAGCTATTTTAATTTTATCAACTAATCTATCGATATCACCAGCTCCAAAAGTAACGATTAATTCGGGATTAATAGATTGTAAATAGGGGATTAAATTTTCTTTTGTTTGTAGTGTTTTTTTGTCTTTTTTAATTTTATTGAATAGCATTTGTGAAGTGATACCTTCTATAGGTTTTTCTCTTGCTGGATAAATATCTAATAAAACGATTTGGTCTAACATTTCCAAACTTTTAGCAAATTCATCGGCAAAATCGCGAGTGCGAGTATATAAATGAGGTTGAAATACACCGCATAAATTACGTTTAGGGTGCATCATTCTAATAGATTTAATCGCTTCTTTTAGTTCGTTAGGATGGTGGGCATAATCGTCGATATAAATTAAATCTTTGTTGCGAATAATGTACTCAAATCTTCTTTTAACACCTTTGTATTCTGATAGTTGTTTTTTTATTATTGGTATTGGGACACCTTGTACTTGGGCTATTGCTGTTGCAGCGACTGCATTTTCGATATTATATAATCCTGCGGTTTGAAAAGAAATATCTTCTATTTTACCTTGAGGTGTATGAATAGTAAAAAAACATTGTTCGTCGTATATTTTAATATTAGAAGCGTAAAAATCACAATGAACATCTTGTAAACTATAAGAATACACTTTGCATTTTGCTTGTAAGCGATTAATAAATTCAGGCTTTGTAATTAGGCATCCTTCGGAGGCAATGTTGTTTGCAAAATCTTGAAAGCCTTTTTCTAAAGAAGCTAATGAATGATAAACATCTAAATGGTCGGCATCTATTGAAGATATGACAGCAATATTAGGATGTAATTGAAGAAATGAACGGTCGTATTCGTCGGCTTCAGCTATTAATATTTTAGCATCTTTATGAAAAATAAAATTAGAATTAAAATTTAAAGCTATACCTCCTATAAAAGAAATGATAGTATTGTTTTCACTTAATAATAAGCTAGTCATAGACGTAATAGAAGTTTTTCCATGCGATCCTGCTATTGCTATTGTAAATTTATCTTTTGCTATGATTCCTAACATTTCGGAACGTTTTATTAGTGGAATCCCTTTTTTTTCAATCCATTGGTATTCTTTATGTGTGTTAGATATTGCGGGAGTATAAATTGCTAAATCTACTTTTTCGGGAATCAAGGCTGGATTTTCATCAAAATGAACATTTATCTGTTCTTCTATTAATTGTTTAGTTATAAAAGATGGGGTTCTATCATATCCCGAAACGTTACATCCTGCTTTTTTAAAATAACGAGCTAAAGCACTCATGCCAATACCTCCTATTCCAAGGAAATAAATAGTTTTTATATTTTCGGGAAGTAATTTCATCGTTTATAATAATTTTTTAATTTCATTAACAATACGTTTGCTTGCATCGGGAATGGCTAATTTTTTTAAATTTTCACTCATTTTTTCTTGCTTACTTTCACTTTCAAGTACTTCAAAAATAGCTTTTTCTAATTTATATTTAGTGTCTTTATCGGCTACACAAATAGCAGCTCCTGCATTGGCAAGTACATTGGCATTTTTTGTTTGATGATCTTCTGCTACGTTAGGAGAAGGAACTAAAATACATGGTTTGGCAACAATACATAATTCTGAAATAGATAAAGCTCCTGCTCTAGAAACAATTATATCAGAAACTTTATATAAATAATCCATACGCTGTATGAAAGCAGAAATCTTAATTCCTTTTATTTGTTTAAATTCGTCGGGTATTGTGTTGTAATAGTATTCTCCGGTTTGCCATATAAGCTGTATGTCTTGATTTATAAATGTTTGAATCATTTCGATGATGCTTTCATTGATGGTTTTTGCTCCTAAACTACCTCCAACTACTGCTACTGTTTTTTTATTTTCTTGCAATTCAAAATATTCATAGGCTTTAGCTTTATTGTCAGTCATTGTAATAATATCTTGACGTACAGGATTTCCTGTTTTTACTGTTTTTTTAGGGTCAAAATACTGCTCTAAATTATCGTAAGCTGTACATATTATTTTTGCTTTTTTTGCTAAAATTTTATTTGTAATTCCCGGATAGGAATTTTGCTCTTGAATCAGCGTAGGAATGTTTTTTTGAGCTGCTATTTTTAAGATAGGACCACTTACATAACCACCTACTCCAATTACGATTTTAGGTTTAAATGTTGCTATTATTTGCTTTGCTTTTTGTAAACTTTTCCATACACGGAAAGGTAGTTTTAGATTATCTATTATATTTTTTAATGTCAAATTGCGTTTTAATCCATACATATCAATGCCTTGAATGGAATAACCTGCTTCTGGTACGCGTTTCATTTCCATTCTATTATTGGCTCCAACGAATAAAATTTCTATATCAGGAATCTGATTTTTCAATTCGTTTGCAATTGCTATTGCAGGAAAAATATGTCCTCCTGTGCCTCCTCCTGCTATGATTACTTTTATTTTCATAATGATTTTTTTGTTTGAATAGTTTTATCTTTTTTATTTTCTCTACTAATATTTAGTATTATTCCAAAGCAAAGCGAAGTAATGAGAATTGACATTCCACCCCAACTAAACATTGGCAGCGTTTGTCCGGTGCTTGGAAATATTCCTACATTAACTAAAATATGTATCAAAGCTTGAAAAACAATTAAAAATCCTAATCCTATTGCTAAATAAGCCCCAAAAGAAGATTTGCAAGTCCGCGCAATCAAAAAAACGCGATAAAATAAGATTAAATATAAAATAATTAATAATATTCCTATAATTACACCATATTCTTCGACTGTTATTGCAAAAATATAGTCGGAATAACATTGTGGTAAATAATTGTTAAATATAGAATTTCCAGGTCCATTAATGGGAATTATTCCTCCTGTCGAAATGGCTCCTTCAGCTAGTATTTCTTGGCGTATATTATCAGGATTAATATTTTTGACGTATGTATCAATATCTATTTCTTTTTGACTAAAAAAACGTTCCATACGATTTTTTACTGTTTCAAATCTATTAAATCCACTTATTCCAAATCCGTTGGTTGAAACAAAAACACCTCCTAAAAGGGCTAAAAGTATCAAACTTATAAAAAATGTTTTTTTCTTTAATTGAGATACAAAAAGCATTACAAAACAGGTGCAAAAAAGTATAATACTAGTCGAGACGTTTTGTGTCATCATTAAAATAGTGATTAGCAAAATAGTTCCAAGTAAAGGTAAAAATTTATGCTTGATATCGTTAATTGAATCATCCCATTTTGCAATAATTTGTGCTAAAAATATTAATACTGTAAATTCTACGAAGTAAAATGTTTGTATTCCAAACAATTCTCTTTTTGCTTCATTGTTTTCTTTTCCAAAAGCTATAGTTGCTAATAGTAATATCATTCCGACAACAATTCCAATTTTTGAAAAACGCCCAAACCATCTAAAATCAATTAAATGAACTATATAGATTATTATAAATCCTAAAATTAAATTAAATCCGTGTGAACGAAAATAAAATAAAAAGTTTTGTTTCATTAAATCGTTCGATAATCCAGAAGCTGCACTGTAAATGACTATCATAGAAAAAATACCCAAACATGCTGCTATAATCCAGATGATTGTATCGCCTTCAATTTTTTTTAAAAACTTTTTAATATTCAATTTTTTATAATTTTAAAGTTGTGCAATGGCATTTTTAAATAGGCTTCCTAATTTTTTATAATTTTCGTATTTATATTCGCATTCACAAGCGGGAGAATATAAAATTGTTTGGTTTTGTTCGGCTAAATAAAATGCCGTAAAAACCGCTTCTTCCATATTTTCTCTTTCGTAAATGTTTGAAACATAAGAAGAAAAATGACTAATGATTTTTTCTTTATTTTTTCCAATATAAACGATAGCTGCGATTTTATTCGCTACAAAATGTACTAATTCTTGGTAATTAGTAGTATCGTCTTTTCCGCCAACTATCCAAATTGTTTTTTGTTTTAATGTTTCTAACGTATGATAAGTTGCATTGATAGTCGTTGATTTGGCATCATTAATAAAGGTAACTCCTTGATATTTTTTTACAAATTCGAGACGATGTTCTTCTTTATCAAATCGATTTAAAATAGTTTGTAAATTTTTATTTCTTACTTGTATTAATTTGTTGTCGGCTAAATTTCCAATTGTTTTTGATTGTTGTAATAATGTTTCTACATTCATAATAATATTTTTAAAAAGTTTAACGTATTTTAAGAGTAACTACGGTGAATACTGCTAGCATAATACCTATAATAATAAATCGTTGTACAATTTTCGATTCGTGATATCCTTTTTTCTGATAATGATGATGGATAGGAGCCATTAAAAATAAACGTTTCCCTTCTCCATACTTTTTTTTAGTATATTTAAAATAAAACACTTGTAATAATACTGATATACTTTGCACTAAATATATTCCACATAAAATTGGAATTAAAAGTTCTTTACGTATAATCACTGAAAATACGGCTACAATTCCTCCCAATGCTAAAGAACCTGTATCGCCCATAAATACTTGTGCAGGAAAACAATTCCACCAATAAAAACCAAGACTTGCTCCAATTAATGCACCTGTAAAAATCATTAATTCTCCTGTGTTGGGGATATACATTATATTGAGATAATCGGCAAAAATAATGTTTCCCGACACATAGGCTAAAATTCCTAAAGTTGCTCCTATTATAGCCGTTGTTACAATAGCTAATCCATCTAATCCATCTGTGAGATTGGCACCGTTGCTTACTGCTACTATAATAAAAATAATAATAGGAATATATAATATCCATGTCCATTTCTCGTATCCATCTCCCATCCATTTCAATAAAACAGCATAGTCAAATTCGTTGTTTTTTACAAATGGAATAGTTGTCTTAGTAGACTTTGTCGCATCAACACATTCATAAGCATTGCTCCCTTTAGCATTGCTGTTTTCAACTTGAAAAACAGACCCCGTTTCTACAAAAGTTGTTGTGTCGCATTTCTCTTTAATCACTACATCGGGGTGAAAAAACAATACCAAAGCTACTACTAACCCTAAAATAGATTGACCGATTAGTTTTAGTTTTGAAGATATGCCTTGTTTATTTTTTTTAAAAACCTTAATATAATCGTCTATAAAACCTAATAACCCAAGCCATATGATTGTGAAAATCATCAATAAAATATAAATATTATCTAATCTATTAAATAGCAATACCGAAATTAAAATACTAAATAATATAATAATTCCTCCCATAGTAGGGGTTCCTTTTTTCTCCATTTGTCCTGCTAATCCCAAATTGCGTATACTTTCGCCTATTTGTTTATTTTGTAAAAATCGAATAATATATTTACCTATTATCATCGATAAAAATAAAGATAATATAGTGGCTAATGCCATACGAAATGAAATATATTGAAACATTCCGGCTCCCGGAAAATCAAATGTTTTGTCTAACCAATTAAAAAAATTATATAACATAACTTCCTATATTTTAAATAATAGATAAATATTTTTTTACAATTTCAACATCATCAAAATGATATTTTATTCCTTTAATTTCTTGATATTTTTCATGTCCTTTTCCTGCAATTAAGATAACATCTTTTTTATTAGCGAGCTTAACAGCTAATTTTATAGCTTGTTCTCTGTCTGTTAATGTTAATACTTTGTCGTGATTAACTACTCCTTTTAACATGTCGTTTATGATTGCTTCAGGATTTTCGTTACGAGGATTGTCAGAGGTAATGATTAGTTGATTGCTTAAACTGTTTGCTATTCTTGCCATTTCGGGGCGTTTCTTTTTATCCCTATTGCCTCCACAACCTACTACTGTAATAAGATTTTGATGAGGTTTTAGTATTTTATGAATAGTATTTAATACATTTTGAAGGGCATCGGGAGTGTGAGCATAATCTACAATAGCAATAATATCGTTATTGCTGATATAAACATTAAAACGCCCTTTAGCAGAATCTAACATGCTTATTTCGCATAAGACATTTGTTTTATCAAATCCTAATAGTTGTGTTGTGGCATAAATTGCTAATATATTATATGCATTGAATGTTCCTGTTAGTTTTACCCAAATATTTTCATTGTCGATTATTAATTGCATACCGTGAAAATCAAGCTCATTGATTTTTGCTTTATAATCGCTACTTGCATTTAATAATGAGTAATAATGTTTAGATGCTTTTGTGTTTTGTAACATTAATTTTCCATTTGCATCATCTATATTACTCAAAGCAAAAGCAGTAGCGGGAAGGTTGTCAAAAAATATTTTTTTTGCCTTTATGTATTCAAGAAAAGTTTTGTGATAATCTAAATGGTCGTGTGTTATATTGCTAAATATTCCGCCTGCAAAAAATAATCCACTAATTCGCTTTTGTACAATAGCGTGCGAACTAACTTCCATAAAGCAATATTCGCATCCTTGGGTACACATTTCTTTTAATAACTGATTAATCGTTATTGCGTCGGGAGTTGTGTGTGTAGATGGGATAACGATTTCATTAATTTTATTTTCAATTGTACTCAATAATCCTACTTTATATCCTAACTTTACAAATAATTGCTGTAATAAGGTAACAGTGGTAGTTTTTCCGTTTGTTCCGGTTATTCCTATCAATTTTATTTTACGTGAAGGATAATCATAGAAAGAAGAAGCTAAATGCCCAAGAGCTTCTGAGGTGTCTTCTACTTGAAGATAGGTAATGGCATTATCAATGTTTTGTGGCATATTTTCTACAACAACACAAGTTGCTCCTTTTTCTATTGCCATTGCGATGAATGCATGTCCATCGAATTGTGTTCCTTTTTGAGCTACATACATACTTTGAGGACATACTTTTCGGGAATCGAAATAAATACCGCTAATTTCTTTCGATAATGAGCCTATTGTATTTTTTATTTTTAAATCCTTAATAATATCCTCGTATTTTTTCATTGCTTAATTATTTTTTAATTCTATATAAGCTGTTGTATTATTAAATGTGATGTTTGCTACTTTACCAACTCCTTTTGGAATAGCTTTATAACCTAATTGTTCGAGTATAAAGACAGCATCTTTTGCTGTAGCTCCTAATAATTGTGTGCTAATGTATTCTTTTTTTATGTTTTTTTTCTCAATGTTTAATTTTTTTTGGTCGGATAAAGATTGAACTTGTATCCAATCTTTATTATCTTTATAATCTGTTTTGTATCCTAATATTGCATAAATATTTTCGATATCTTCAGCTTTTGCAAAACGCACACTTGGGGCATTTGTCATTACACCTTTTGCTGTTCTACTCCATGCGATTTCGTTGTCTCTATTAACAATTTTTTCGGCTATTTCTCTGCATACAGGTGCCGACACATAGCCTCCATCTAAAGAAGTTTGCGATATTAATACTAAACAAGTGTATTTGGGTGCTTCACTTGGAAAATACCCAATAAAAGAAGAGTTTTTAATAGCTGAATATTTTTTTTCTTTTTCATCGTAAATAAAAGCTGTCCCTGTTTTTCCAGCTATTAAAGGTTTTACTTTTAAAGTTGTATCGCGTAAACTTGCTTTGTAATTTTCATCTCGTGCTCTCATACCAGTTCCATACATAACTGCACTCTCGAGACATGCTTGTGCTTTTTTTATTGTAGATTGTGAACATATCTGAGGATTAATTACTTCTGTTGTTTTTTCTTCTACTTTATTGTTAGCATATTTGATGTTTTTTACTAAAATTGGTTTAATATATTTCCCATCGTTGGCTATGGCATTATAATAAGCTAACATATAAATAGGTGGTACTTTAATACTGTAACCATGCGTAACATTTACATAATCGATTTCTTTTTGAGTAATACTTTTTAAAACAGGAATTTGAGCTTTAGCTACTTCTATTTTTAAATCTTTTTGTAAAGACATTTTCATTATTGCTGTAAAGAAATTATAAAAATCAGGATAAGCTATTTTTGCCGCATTATATAATCCATCATTATCCGAGATTTCGAAAGCACGTTGTAAAGATAATAATCTGTTTTTTTCGCATTTTACCATTGTTGATGTATCAACTTTGCCTGATTCTAAGGCAGCTAATAAGGTTATGAGCTTAAACGTTGAGCCGGGTTCATACGATTCTCTTGTGGCATGATCAATTGTTTCTTCATATATTCCTATCTTTGTACGCGTCAAATTAGATATTGCTTTTATTTCTCCTGTTTTTACTTCCATTACTATTGCTGTTCCCCAAGCTGCATTTACGTTAATTAATTGATCCATAAGAGCACTCTCGGTAATTCTTTGCATGTCAATATTAATGGTTGTTGTAATATCTGCTCCATTGCGAGGATTTATTTTTCTATTTTCTCTTAAGGGTATTAATACTTTATTGACATATAATCGTTTGTATACTAATTGTTCTTCTGCAAGCAATTTGTCGTAATAGCCTTCTATTCCTTTATCGTAGACTATGGAATCGATAAATTTTTTACTGTGTTGAATGTTTAAATAACCAATAGTAGCAGCAGCACTATTTTTATATACATTATTATGAATAAGTCTTTTGTCTACTTTGCAACCTCCATGTAGATTTGTTTTTGATGGAAATAAAGAACATATATTGTCCCAATGTTCTTGTGTAACCCATTCGTTTGCTTTAAGTGGATTGGAGATTTTGATGATTTGAAATTGTTTTTTAAGTTCTTGTATTTCTTTGTTAGCTTTTTCTTGAATTGTTTTGTTTTCGCTTTTACTTTGAGCTAATAGTTTTCTATACTTATATTTATAGTCAAGGTAAGTGCTTTTAATTATATTATTAAATACATCGCGACTGATACGAGGGTTTATTTGTATAAAAATTGAAATTAATGAATCGACATTTTGCATAAATTTTGCAGAATCGCCAACTTCTGATGGAAACCAATATAAGTCATAAATATAAATAGTAGAGAGCATTAAGTCGTTTTCATCGGAATAAATATTTCCACGAATACCTGTTTTATAGATATAATTAACTGTAAATAATCGATTGTCTACTGCAATTTTGGTAGTGTCGAAATTTCCTCTATAAAAATCGGCTTTAGTTACTACCAAAGACACCATGCGCACCGCTGCTGTTATTCCGATAATTAGAATAATTAAATAAATGAATAATATGCTTAATGTCCTGTTTTTCATTTAAGTTCTTCTTCTTTTGTTACTATAATTTTATATTCTAAACTTTTATTTTGTATGTATCCATTTTCTTGAAATTTTTCCATTAATTGTTGTCCTTGCAATTCATCTAAATAAGTAGTTTTTTGTTTTATTTTTATATATTCTGTTGTTATCTTAATTTTTTCATCTTTTAGTTTTACTATTTTATTCCTACATGATTGTATATATAAATTGTTGTATATTATTATTATTAATACTATTATTATCATAAGAATAAATAGCCAATTTTTTTTAAAATTGATTAATTTTAGAAAACCTCCCCCAAGAAATTCCGAAAAAAACAAACGTAAATTTTTTAAAAATGGACTTTTTATAGTTACATTAGGCGTTTTTTCTTTAATAGGCGGTCTTTTTTTCTTAATTTCTTCAACATTTTTATGTTGCTCTACTTGTAACGAAGGGTCTATTTTATTTGCCATATTCTTGTTTTTTTTCAGCTATTCTTAACTTTGCACTTCTACTTCGCGAATTAACTTTTATTTCTTCTTCGGTTGGAACAATTGCTTTTTTAGATATTAATTTAAATGGAGTCAATGGATTACCGTAGAAATCTTTTTCAATTTTGTTTTCTAAATTACCGCTTCTCATAAATTGTTTTACCATTCTATCTTCCAACGAATGATAGGAAATAATGACTAAACGCCCTTTTTCTTTTAATATATCTTTGCTTTGTAGCAACAATGCTTCTAATGCTTCTAACTCTTTATTAACTTCAATCCGTAATGCTTGATAAACTTGAGCTAAATATTTGTTTTCTTTGTGTTTTGGAATACAAGGACTAATTATTTCAATAAATTGTTTGCTATGTGTAATTTTGTCTTTTCGATTTTTTACAATAAAATTTGCCAATTTATTTGCATTATCAACTTCTCCATAATAGCGAAATATATATCTTAATTCTTCTTGTCCATAGTTATTTATAATCATTTCGGCTGTTGTTTCTCCACGTTTATCCATCCGCATATCTAAAGGACAATCCCAACGAGTACTAAACCCTCTCTCTTCGCTATCGAACTGATGAGAGGAAACGCCTAAATCGGCTAAAATGCCATCTACTTCAATGATTTTGTGTAATTTTAAAAATTTTTTAAGGTATTTAAAATTGGCATGTATCAATGTTAGTCTTTTGTCTTTTATTTTGTTTGCTATAGCATCTTCGTCTTGGTCAAAAGCATACAAACATCCGTTTTCAGTGAGTTGTTGCAAAATTGCTTGAGAATGCCCTCCATTACCGAACGTTACATCAACATAAACACCATTTGAATTGATGTTTAATCCTTTTATACTTTCATTTAGCAATACAGGATTATGATAAATGTTCATAAATTTCTCCATCTCCATAGATTTGATTGGCAACATCATTTATAATTTCGGCATTCTCTATAGAAAATCTATTCATCTCTTCTTCATAGAGTTTAACATCCCAAATTTCAATAAAAATAGACATCCCTACTATCAATAATTCTTTTTCTAAACATGCATATTGCAATAAAGGTTTGGGAATGAGTAGGCGATTTTTAGCATCTATTTTCACTTCTGTAGCACTTCCCATAAAATAACGAATAGCTTGTCGGTTAGCAGGTTTAAATGAATTTAATCGTAGCAGACGTTCTTTATATACCTCCCATGTTTTGATAGGATAAATAGTTAAACATTTTTCGGTGCTTCTATTAATTATAAAACGCCCACCATTTTCTTGGCTTACTTCGTGTAGAATTGCTGTTGGCATTTGAAATCTTCCTTTGCCGTCTAAAGTGCTATTGTATGTCCCTTCCGATGTAAACATTTTCTTTATTTCTTATGAATTTTGCATATTTTCCCCATTTTTTCCCATTTTTCCCCATTTGTTGTTAAAAATAAAATTGTTGTTTAACAATCTTATTTTTAGCTTCTTATGTCAGTTATTGTATTAGTTTAAATTTTTAATGAATATTAGTTTTTATATATATTTTTATTATTAATAGATATCACTTAGTCTATGTCGCTATATTTCAATCAATTTGACAGTCTTCGCAAATTTACCCCTTTTTATACTTTTATAATGCAAAAATACATTTTTTTATATTATTTTACAGAAAATGTTGTTTTTTTTACATTTTTTATTTATTTACTTAATTATACCTACATTTTTATTCCAATTTTGTCAAGGATAAAAAGAGCTATTTTAAAACAGATTTTCAAAAGTACTATATTTTTTTGATATAATCCGATTTTTTTTTATTTTTCAATAGAAAAAATCGGAAAAGGTGGTTGTTTGTTTGGCTATTATTTTAAATTTTCTTTAAATGAGTTTACAATTTCTTTTGCTTTTTCGTAATCGCTACTTGCCACAACTACTTTTACCACTCCTGCACCGTCAAAAGAAGTGAGAAAAGGGAAAATAGTTCCGTTAATTTCGTCTCTTAAATACACTTTAATATCAGCTGTTTCTAATAAGTTTTTAAGCATTCCAGCTTGCCAAACCGTTCCTGTAAATATTTCTATAGGCGTTATTTCTTTTGTTTTCATGATTTTATTTTTTTTATATTATAATGCAAATATAATACAAAATATCTTATGGAAGAATAAAAATTAAAAAAGGATTGAAATAGTTTTTAAATAGATGTATATATGCGACATTTTTATATAAATTTGCACTTCATTTTTTAATCTTTTAAAACAGATTTGTTTATAGGTTAAAGATGTGTTAGTCAATAAGTTTAATTTTTTTACAGTAAAAAAATCTTTATGGATAAAATATTAGTATTAGGCTGTGCAGGTCAGATAGGTTCTGATTTAACATTAGAATTACGTAAAATATATGGAAGTTCAAATGTTTACGCTTCCGACATTCGGCAAGCAGATAAGGATATTGTTGAAAATGGTCCTTTTGAAATTTTAAATGTATTAGAGGTAGATAAGATTGCATCAACAGTAAAAAAACATGGTATTACGCAAATTTATCATTTGGCAGCTATTTTATCGGGTAATGCCGAAAAAAAACCTCTTCCTTCGTGGGATATTAATATGAGAGGGCTGCTCGATATTTTAGAAATGGTAAAAGAATTAAAAGTAAAACGTTTGTTTTGGCCTAGTTCTATTGCTGTTTTCGGTCCTTCTACTCCTATAAAAAACACACCTCAACAATGTGTTATGGATCCTAATACCGTATATGGGATTAGCAAATTAGCGGGTGAACGATGGATAGCTTATTATCGCAAACGATACGGTGTCGATACGCGTAGTGTGCGTTATCCGGGACTTATTAGCTACAAAACAGAAGCAGGTGGAGGCACTACCGATTATGCTGTAGAAATTTATTATGAAGCAATAAAAAAAGGTACTTATCAATGTTTTTTAGAAAAAAACACTTATTTACCAATGATGTTTATGCCCGATGCCATTAAAGCAACCATACAATTAATGGAATCCGATGCAGCAAAGCTAAGTGTCGAAGATAGTTATAATATTGGAGGAATGAGTTTTTGCCCAAACGATGTGTTTATGGCTATAAAAAAAGAGATTCCTAATTTCACTATTACTTATGCTCCCGATTTTCGTCAAGCTATTGCAAATTCTTGGCCACAAAGTATTGACGACACCATAGCACAAAAAGATTGGAATCTTACTTATCAATACAATTTAGAAGAGATGACAAAAGTAATGTTAAGAGAAATTAGAAAGAAAATTTCTTAATTGTTGCTTTTGAAGTTTTTTCTTTCAAAATCATTAGTTATAATGATGCTATTATTTGAAAATCATAATATTTAGCGATACAATATTGGATAATAAGATGGTATTTTTGCATTATTAAAATTTTAATAAATCAATAATATGAAAATACCGATACTGAAAATTTTTATAGCACTTTTTCTTAGTATGGGAATAGCTTTATCGCAAACAAATCTAAAAGAAAATCCGTTTTCGTTCGAGACGGCGTACGTAGGCGAAGGTTTTTATAATTTTGCAGGAGGAGTAAAAAAAGGAGGGACTTATCTTGGCATGGCAAATATTATGATAAGATTTGACACAAAAAAAGCCGGTTTTTGGGAAGGAGGCGAAGTGTTTATAAATGCAGCAAATACCCATGGCGGCGAGCCATCAGCAACATTTATAGGTGACTATCAGGTTGCATCAAATATCGAAGCAGGAAATTTTACTTTTTTAGAAGAATTGTGGTTGAAACAAACTATCGGAAACCTATCGTTGGTGTTAGGATTGCAAGATTTATGTGTCGAGTTTTTATCAAGCGAAAATGCAGATTTATTTCTCAATAGCTCTTGTGGCGTACATTCTACAATATCAGGCAATTTGCCAGTGCCAATTTTTCCGCTTACTTCATTAGGCATACAGTTACATTATAATTTTAGCGAAGATTTCGTTTTTAAAATTGCTATTTTTGATGGCGTTCCTGAAGATTTTTCTATTAACAAATACAATGTTAAATGGCAATTAAGCAAAGACGATGGCTATCTTTTGTTTTCAGAGTTGTCTTATTATAACTCTTCTGAAACCCATCCAGGAGTTTATAAATTAGGAGGATATTATCATAATAAATATACAATGACTATCCACAACGAAACTACTCCGCCTACCGTCGAAACGCATCCGCAGAATTATGGATTCTATATAACTATCGACCAGAGTATTCTGAAAAAACAATCGGGGAGAGAATTGTCTTCTTTTTTACAAGCAAGCATTAAACCTAAAAATATAAACGAAAATTGGTATTATATCGGTTGCGGATTAAACTATAAAGGATTGTTTAAAAAACGTGTCGATGATGTTTTAGGACTTGCTGTTGCACATTCGGGTATCAACAACGCTATCGGTAGCGAAACAGCCATTGAATTAACATATAAAGCTCAGTTAGGAGAAAACTTTTTTGTTCAACCCGATTTGCAATATATTATTAATCCAGCAGGAACCGATTTTAGATTAAAAAACAGTATGCTTGCCTTTCTTCGTTTTGGCATTAATTTTTAAAATAAACAATAAGTAATTACTGATAAACAATAAAAAATGAGCAATATAAAAGAAATTCAGTTATCGCAATTAGAAGATGGACAAGAGGCTATTATTGTAAAAATTTTAGGACATGGCGCTTTCCGAAAACGTATTCTTGAAATGGGATTTGTGAGAGGTAAAAAAGTTACTGCTATCAAAAAAGCTCCGCTACAAGACCCCGCCGAATACCGTATTATGGATTATTATGTCTCGCTTCGCCGTTCAGAAGCTCAGCTTATTAAAGTGGTAATTGCAAAAAATATTGGCAACACAATTACGAATAATTTCAATGGTATCATAGACGAAGAAACATTAAAAACATCGGCAAAAGAAAAATGCCATACAATTAATATCGCATTGGTAGGAAATCCTAATAGTGGGAAAACGACACTTTTTAATTATGCTTCTAATTCGCATGAACGTGTTGGCAACTATGCAGGTGTTACAGTAGATGCGAAAGAAGCCAGGATTAAAAAATTTAACTATACTTTTAAAATTGCCGACTTGCCCGGCACTTATTCTATTACTGAATATTCGCCCGAAGAGCTTTATGTTAGAAACTATATAACCGAAAAAAAACCCGATATTATTATCAATATTGTTGATGCTTCTAATTTAGAACGTAATCTCTACCTCACTACTCAATTGATAGACATGAATATAAAAGTGATTATTGCACTCAATATGTACGATGAGTTAGAGAAAAGTGGGGGAAAATTCGATTACGACAATTTGGCTAAAATGTTGGGAATCCCAATTATTCCTACTATTGCCTCTAAAGGGGTGGGTATCAATGATTTGTTGAAAAAAATTATTGAAGTGTATGAAGATAAAGACCCTATAGTAAGGCATATTCATATTAATTACGGGAAAAATATTGAAAATTCGATTTCGAAAATTCAAACGCTGATAAAAGAAAACAAACACATAACCGACCATTATTCTACACGTTATCTATCTATAAAACTAATTGAAAATGATAAAGAGACACAAAACAATTTAAAAAATTGTGCCAATTTTAAAGAAATAATTGAAACCGCTGCATCGGAAATTGCCAATTTAGAAAAAGAATATAAAGAGAAATCGGAATCTATTGTTACTGATTTTAAATATGGTTTTATAAACGGAGCCCTCAACGAAACGTATAAAGAAGGCAAAGAAGAACAACGCAACCTTTCGTTGATAATAGATAAATTATTGACAAATAAATTCTTAGGTTTTCCAATTTTTATTCTTTTTATGTGGCTGATGTTTCAAACTACTTTCAGTTTAGGAAACTATCCTATGGATGGTATCGAATGGTTGGTCAGAAAGTTAAACGAATACTTAAGTGGTATAATCCCTAATGGGATATTAAAAGATTTGCTTTTAGATGGTGTCATTGGTGGAGTGGGCGGAGTAATCGTATTTTTACCTAATATTTTAATATTATTTTTCTTTATTTCCTTTATGGAAGATAGTGGTTACATGGCTCGTGCTTCTTTTATTATGGATAGAATTATGCACAAAATGGGTTTGCATGGCAAGTCGTTTATTCCTATGTTAATGGGTTTTGGCTGCAGTGTGCCTGCTATTATGGCTACACGTACGTTAGAAAATCGTAAAGACCGTATATTGACTATGTTAGCCATTCCTTTTATGTCGTGCAGTGCTCGTTTGCCTGTGTATGTTCTGTTGATTTCTGCTTTTTTCACTAAAAATCAAGGTTTAGTCTTAATTTCAATTTATTTGATAGGGATAATAATGGCTGTTGTAACAACTTTATTGGTAAAAAAACTAATCCTTAAAGGCGAAGATGCACCCTTTGTAATGGAGCTTCCGCCATATCGTATTCCAACACTTAAAAATACTACTATTCATATGTGGCACAAAGCTGTGCAGTATTTGAAAAAAATGGGAAGTGTGATTCTTATAGCTTCAATTGTTATTTGGGCATTGGGATATTTTCCTAAAAATATTGAATATACAACAAATTACGAAGAACAAATAGAAAATATAAAAATAAATCCTGCTTTTGCTAATAATGTAAAAGAAGCAAAAATTGTAGAAATTGAGTTCCTGAAGAAATCAGAAAAAATGGAAAAATCATACATCGGACAACTTGGTCATTTTATTGAACCTATTATTCGTCCTTTAGGATTCGATTGGAAAATAGGTGTGAGCTTGATTACAGGACTTGCAGCTAAAGAAATAGTGGTTAGCACTATGGGCGTACTTTATCAAACAGCTGATGATGAAGACGAAAATATTGGATTGCAAAAAAAATTACAAGAGCAAGTATTTAAAAGTGGCGATAAAATAGGACAGAAAGTCTTTAATCCTTTGGTTGCTTATGCTATGATGATTTTTGTTTTAATTTATTTTCCATGTATTGCAGCTATAGTTGCAATTAAAAAAGAAGCAAATCTTAAATGGGCTTTATTTGTTGTGTTTTATACAACAGCATTAGCATGGGTTGTTTCATTTTTAATATATCAAATAGGGAGTTTAATTGTATAATACTGAATTGTTATGTGGCAAGAAATCATTGTATATGTTATTTTAGGACTCATTGTTTTTTATGTTATTTTTAGATTATTTTTTAAAAAACGAAAAACAAAAGATAAAGGCTGTGACAGCTGTCCTTTAAAAAATAATTGTAACCGCTAAATAAAAACATGATTTTAAATTTGTATTTATTTTTTAGGGTAACATATTTTTGTTTTATTATTATTTCTTAAATTTTCTAGTAGATAAAAAAAAAGAGGATTATCTGAAAAAGACAATCCTCTTTTAATATAATATAGATTTTATTTCTGTATTGTCATTTTCTTAACAATTGTTCTACCTTCGTATTCCATGCTATAATAATAAATACCGTTTGCTAAAAAGTCGATATCTACTAATAAGGTATGGTTGCCTTGAACAGATTTCATTTCTTTTTGATATAAGACTTGTCCGCTAACGCTTACTATTTTCACGTTGATTGTTCCATCTTGTGGAATACTATAAGGTATTTCGGTAAACGTTTGAGCTGGATTAGGAATGTTTTGTCCTAATAGCCATAATTTCACCCTTTTTTCGTTTATATTTAGGTTTTCTTTTGCACACGTAATTACAGATAATTTATTGTTACTCATATCAATATCTTCAGTGCACTCTATAGTAAATTTAACTGTATAATTACCATTAAAATTAGGAACAATATAAGATTGTGTGCATGTATGAAGAATAGTATTATTAGGAATAATATCATCGATAGCTTCTACAAAAGTATGAATAATAATACCAGCACTATCTATCTCTATTTGTAGCGTTCCATCTTGTGAGCTGGTAGCACCATTATTTATAATTGTAATAGAGGCGAATACCTCATTTAATCCTGTTTCACAACTATCGGCAATAGGGTAATTAATTCTAGAGATAGATAAATCTACGTAAGATGGAATATCTACTGTATAATATTGTGAATAAGAATTATTACTCATATCCCCATCGCAAGTCAATACGATATCTATTTTTAATTGATAAAAAGGTTGTGTTTCTGTTACCGTTGGTACGAGATAAGGGTTTTTGAAGGTATAAATCAATGTGTCGTTTATTGCTAATAGAGTATCAACATATTCTGATACTGTAAGAGTATTATTAATTTTAATATTAGCTGTAAATCCGTTAATAGGGATATTGCCATTATTTGCTATATAAATAGTTGGATAGATAGTGTCGCCTATTGTTTTACTATAGATAGTATCCATAGCAAACAAATCAGCATCTACTTGGATGTTTCGCATTAGTCTGACGGTGTCATTTAAACTGTTATTATCTACTGCATCTATATAAGCCAATATATTATAGGTTCCATTTGTGCTAAAATTAAAATAAGATAGTGTATATAGTATAGTTGTATCTCCTGCAATAATACCATTTGTTAATGGGAGTTGGAAGGTGGTGTCTACTGCGCCATTAATTTTCACATTAATATTAGTAGGATATTTTTGCAAATCGAAAAATTGAGATGTTTTATTAATTATTTTGATTATAATAGGAATATTGTCTAATTCACAAGCTATTAGTTCAGATTCTTCAGCAATATCTAAATCTACCATTAAGTCTTCTTGAGAAGTGATAGCAATGCTGTCAATATTTTGATTGCCACCGCCAAAACTTTGTCCATAAAAATCAATAATAACACATGAGTACATAGCGTAATAAGACAAGTCGAATGTATAATGTATAAATATTGGAGTTGTACATGTATCGTTATAGCGTTTTATTTCATCTAAATTTTGAAATGTTGTGCCTCCATCAGTAGAAATTCTTACAAACAACTTATCATCTTTAGAACTATTATTATTATCATGGGCATACCAAAATTCTAATTTTGGTTTTTGAGATCCTAATAAATTTATAGGATGTAAGCGTGCACTTGCTATTGCTCCTAATTCAGATGCAAAAGTCAAACGTCCTGTGCCATTCGTTGGATTAATAGTAGGATTGCTTCCGGCACCTTGTTGCACCGACCAGCCTAAATTTCCAGATAGTTGTTTAAATGTAAACTCAGTTGGCAATACATTAAAGTTTTCATTATAAGGTAAAGTTAATAGATCAACAAGATAATCAACAGTTATAGTATCATTGCTATTTATTTGGTCGATTATGTTTTCGAGCCATACTTTTATGTGATATGTCCCATTTTTTGAAACAGGAAGCATATTTGTAATTTCAAAGGTGTCGTTTTGAAAAATATCAATGCTACCAGAAGTAATTAATGTATCTAATTGAAAATTAATGGCTCCTGTAACTTGTGCACATAATTTTAAATTGTTAGTAGCAAAATCAATTAAATAAGCTCCCTGATTTGAAATAACTACTTTTATAGCAGAATAATTTTGATAGCAAATATTTTCGGGTGTATTAATAGGTTCAATTATAGATACCATTTCTAAATCATTTCCGGCAAATACGCTTGCTGTGTAAGCTCCCATATAAGTATATAAAATGCGTAAACTATCATTTATATCGGTAAGAACATTAGAATCTATAAGGCATGCTAAACCATTGTTGTTAGAATTGTTTAAACTTAAATCTGTATTAATATTTACAAAAGAAGGAAGTATGCTTACAGAATGAGCATCGTTCATAGTTAAGGATTTCCATGTTGATATGTCTGCCACTCTCGACCCAGCATAACCAATATAATTGCCTCCACTATAATAATTGTTATAATCCATTGTCGAACTTTGAGAATAAGCAAGCAAACTAAAATATATCGGATAAGCAGTTGCTTCTGAAATAAAATTATTATTTTTTAATAGCATATTATTAGTTGCAGTAGTAACATATAAACATTTAGCATTAGCACTATTTAAAAATATAGAATTATGAATAATATTAATATAGCTATGTTGATTAAGATAAATTCCGTAATTATTTTCAGTTGTTGCCGAAGCAATAATTTCATTATTAGACAATAATCCATTTTTTGATGCATTTTGATTTATATAAGATAATTCAATGCCAGTAAATCTTTGTAGAGTTGATGAAAGAGCGCGTATCTTATTTGCATTCAGGTATACATTACATTGATTTAATGATATGCCTGTAAAGTTAGCAGTACTATTAGCTTGCGAACTTATTTGATTATAAGCAATGCTGGCTATATCTGTGTAAACAATATTCATACCTGTAGAATAAGCATTTGTCATTATATTTTCATTAATAATAATATCCTTTCCATATGTTAGATTGTTACCGGTTTGTAAGTAAATATTAGCAAGTCCGCCATCAATTATATTATGTGAAATTTTGAGATTATTAATGTTTTTAGTTATATTTTCTGAAATAATAACTCCTCGATGATATTTATTTGTGTCAAGTCTAATGATATTAGCTTTAATAATACAATTGCTAATCTCAATATTATTTGCTGAAGATATTATTGCAATAGCTGTTGGAATACTTCCATTTTTAGCATTAATTGTTAAATGATTAAAATTTAAATATCCAGCGTTTTCAAGTGTCATTGTTGTTGAAAACGATTCAATAGCAACATCATTGGCATTACCACTTGCTGATGTAAAGCTAACAATATTGGTATCATTAGCGCCCGAAAAGGTTTTAGAAATATTTACCGGTGCATAAGTACCCGAATCAATTAAGAGAATAACCGGACCAGCTACTCCGCAATTCGACAACGCCATTATAGCATCATTAATAGTTTTGAAATCACGATTGTTGCCCCCTATGGTATAGCTTCCTGTATACATTGAATCGCAAGCGTAAGTAGACATATTAATGGTATCATTAAATGCATTACCATCACCCACACATTCCGCCCATGCTTTCAAATTGATATTTCCGCTTTGTGAAGGGATAAAACTACCGACAGTTAAAACAGTGTCTTCATATTGACCCAAAGCTAAGTTTGTAACATTAAAGGGAGTTTGTAAAACGCCATTCAATGTCCATTGAACAGTAGCGTTTTGTAAAGTATCAATACCATAATTTAATAGTTTGACTACTACATTCGTTTGGTTGCCGATAATAGAAATAGGAGCAGGCATAAAGAATGTATCTAAACCTACATCAAAGCTAAAAAACTTGGCATAACAACCCATGGAATTGTTTGATGAGGTTCGCAGTTCATGCACAATATCGTAAGGAATATAGGATACAAGCGGACTTCTCATCACTGCCGATGGAGATAAATTAACTGGATTTGCCGGATACATTGGATTGATATTGATGGAATTTGAATCCTTTCCGGTGCCGGTAGCTATAATATCAGCAATTGACACACAGTTAGTATTATTAATATATACTAAATTTGTTCCGGTAGAATAATAGTTATTATAATCAAAATTATAGTATGGTGTTGCAGTAGTACCAACAACATAATAAGCATAAGCAGCACCTCCTGATTGTGATGATGCAAAAATATTGTTGTATTTAAAAGTTGCTTTATATATTTTCCCATCATTTGTTCCACTATATGCATTCAGATAAATACCATAAACATTATTTCCTTTTACGTAAATTGAGTTATTCAAATAATCAACTTGAGCATACACGGCACCTGATGAACCGGTAGTATTACCATTAATTCCGTAGCATGTAGCTCCGTTTAGAATGATTTCATTGTTAACAACAAAAGCGGGAACTCCCAATGAATAATTAAGTTGCATATACATATTTAAACCATAAGCCGTTGCTGTTGTTGTTACGTGTATTTTATTGCAAACCATTGTATCAATGTTTCCTCTGGAATATAAATGTACACCGTAATAATTGGCAGTCGTATTTAAACGAGATTCAATTAGATTATTTGAAATGCTAGAAAAATAGGTACTTCCACTACAATAAACACCTGCTCCTGCAGCATTTGTAAGCTCGTTGCTGTCAAGAATAATCCTATTAGCTCCCGGATTATTAAAGTATAAATTATAATATCCTCCGGTGATTTTGTTTTTTATAAAAGTAATATCGTTGATATTGCCTGATAAGCCGGCATAATAAATCCCCGTATAATCGGTGGTGATAGCTGTAGGATTGCCATATATATTACATCCATAAAATTTAATATTGTTCATAGGATTCGTAAACTTAACAGCGTGATATCCATTAGCAGTAGCATCGAAGGTTACATTACTGAAAATAAAATGAGCTATATTACCTATGGATAAAGCAGCCATATCCGACGACTTAAAGATAACACTATCGGGATGTCCGGCAGCGGAAGTAATTGTAATGGAATCAGTACTGACCGATGGAAGTGGATAATTTGAAAAACTTAAATCACCATAAGTTCCACTCAAAAATTCAAAAACAACAGTACCTCCTACTCCGCAATTGTTTACGGCTTGCATCATTTCTTTTTCATCTATAAAATCAGCTTGCGAACTTCCAACAGTATAAGTTCCTACAAGGGGCATACTACAAGCAAATTCTTTATAAGAAGCTGTGTCGTTATTGTGATTTCCATCAATAAGTTGACCGTTTGGAGAAGAGGTATAAACAACAATTTCATTAATACCTCTACGAACCATAAAATTACCGATATTAAAGTTAGCCGATTTTTGTCCTCTACCTAGTGAACCGTGCCACATGTAAGTAGGTTGGGCTATACCGTTTACACTCCAATGTATTTCAACCGAATCAAGTATTTGTGATCCCATATTAATGACTGATACCAGAACAGTAGGATAAACACTGTCGGCAAAATTACGTGAGAAGCTAAGTTCTGCAATACCTGCATCATAAGCATCTGGAATGTTAGTATGATGACATCCCATATTGGTCGTAACAATACGTTGGTTAAGGTTAATATCAAAAGGGACTTGTGTTAATGCAGGACAAAGTATTTGAGATTCTTCTACACGCAAATCAGTAGATGTGGCAGTAATAGAATCCGGCAATACATTCATCGAATTGGAATCTAAATAAAAAGCAGATATCCATGCTTGTATATTTGGATAACCTGCAGATCGAGTAGCAACAGGATATTGACCGATTGAATAATAATTATTATAATCTCTTATAAAAGTTATATTAGAAGCAGGCAATCGTATGGCATAATTTTTAGTGCCTGTTGAAGTTCCGGATAAATTAATAAAGTTATTATTGAATATATTTGCTTTGTATGCTGCTCCTACACCATTAACAATATCAAAACACATGGGAGCATCGGAAGAAGAACCATAATTCCCTAACATTAATACCGAATTATGCATGAAATCGGTATGATTAGGTCCGCTAGAACAATAAATACCACGTGCATAGATATTGGCGGCAGTAATTATTATTTCATTGTTAGCTACTAATAAACGATTGGTTGCCGATACGCCTGCTGGGCCATTACCCGACCAACCCACAATTCCGCCACAATTCCAACTTGTTGAAGGAGCCCCTCCAACACCGGACATATATATTCTATTATTACACAACTCCTTGCCAAACGAATACTGGAAATAAATACCATGACACCATCGGGCGGTAGTACTGTTTCGTGTAATATAATTGTTGTTGATCTTATTAAAATCGGTACCCCATAACCTCATACCCATACCAAAAACTGTAATGGTATTATTACAAATATTCACATTTGAATTCTTTTTATTGTAGGCACGACCAAACAAATAAATACCATGATATCCATTTGTTAAAATATTATTGGTGATATATAAATTGGTTAATAAACCTGAACCTGCACTGGTTGCAGTGTTCAATTGGTGTATACAATCGTATCCTGTATCACTTACATTTTTTGCTATGATAATACAACTATCTATCCAAATATTCGAGCAAGTATCAACAAAATGAACGCCATGCGACATTGGGCTTGTTGCAGCAGACACATCGATGGTTATATTTTTAATAATGATATTATCTGATTTTCCGATAGTGAACGCACTGCCATTAAGAGGTTTTATAACAGCATCCTGAGCATTACCGCTTAGGGAAGTAATGATTAAGGTATCATTTGCTCCTAACAGATTTTTTAGATTTAAGAGATTAACATTTTCCACTAAAGTGTCACTCTGTAATTTTAAAATCACATTACCTGATGACCCACAGCCACTTAAAGCATTGATAACAGTGTTTATACTCATAAAATCAGCATTAGGGTCAGGACCAACAATATATTCTCCGCTTAAAATAGTAATACATCCATAAGTATAAACGTGGGCAGTATCGTCATTAGTAATAGTATCTACAATTCCATTAGGCATTCCTACCCATACAAAAATAGTGTCGTAAATATTCTGTCTTGGAAAATAATATCCAATTGTATCTTGTGTACTATGATCATCGGATAAATGTCCTTTCCATTTATGAGCTGTTTGTAAAACTCCATTAAGGCTCCAATTCAATATACAAGAATCCAAAGCTTTTAATCCTTTATTGCTAAATGACACTACTACTGGTGTAGCTTGTCCTCCTACAACTAAATCTTTAGGATAATCTATTGATTTTATAGCAACAGAGTTGCTGTCTCCAATGCCTATACGTTTTAAATAAAATTCGTTAGTAGCAAAACTTTTATTTCCACCAGTATCAGAAGCATTTATAGAGTATTTAATATGTGTATTAAAAAGTTTTTGTGGTATTATTGCTTGCCATATAGAGTCGCCTGCAATATTAGTCATTAATAATGTATCGTGGCTTATTGTTTGTCCATAAGTATATATTACTTCTAGTTTTGGGTGATTGATGGGCATATTTGTGCGAGTTGCTACTTTTGCATTGATTGTAAAAGGACCAGTATGGTGAAGTGTATCAATAACTAAAGGAGGCAAAAATTCAACTAAAGGTGTTCGTATTTCATTCATAGATGCTAATAGTTCAAAATTGTCAATAAACCATCCTGCTGCAAATTCAGAACCTGTTGATGTGCCTTTGATTATTGTAAATTTAATTTGAATAGGTGCAAAAGAAGCTTCGCTTGAAATATCGAAACTTTCTGTTTTCCACCAAGTATTACTAGGTTGTAACCACAAAGAATCTGAACGCCAATCAGTATAACTGACATCATTAAATTTTTTGTCCTTGGAGTAGTTCTTTGACGTACCAAGATAACAATTAGAAGGAATAACATGCCATTGCGATCCTGAATAATACTCTTTTATGGAAATTTGACAAATATCGGTTTGCGATACTTTGCAAATATGATTAAATCGCAAGAAAACATAAGGATATTGCGATAAATCAAATACAGGACTAGTTAAAACAATAGAATCGCCTACATTTGAACTACTTGGAACCTCTCCTTTGTACGAAGAAGGGCTACTCACATAGTAATTCGTATCTCTATTCCATGTTGCAGATGATGAATTTTTAATAGTCCATCCATTTAGTGTACTACTAAAAGTTTCATTTACAATGGTAGTGTATTGTGTGTAAGCGTTTGTTAGAATGAGTGTTAAGTTGAAAAAGATAATTATTTTTTTCATTTTTTTATGATTTTTAATTAATAATAAAGTTTTTTTTATTTTTTATATATTTATTTTTTAAGTTAATTTATAGTTAAAAATATTTTCTTCCTGCAAATAAAAAGACATACTGTCTCTTCTTAAAGGAGTGCAATAGAAAACAAAATTTAGTATGTTGACAATTAGCGAATCGATAGAGAGTAAAACACTATACTTTAACACTTTAAGTGAAATTAAAAGTGTGTTTTTTATAGAAAATAGCAATAAAAATAATATTCTTTGATGTCTTTTCATATGATGAAACATAGTATATTAAACGTATTTGCAAATATATAA
>CAZSTX010000021.1:0-1749 GCA_964610025.1 uncultured Lentimicrobiaceae bacterium | reverse complement strand
ATTTTTTTTTTTAATTTTTAATTTAATAAAGAACGCTTTAATAATTTATCAGATATTTTAAGAACAGGAATATAGGTTGCGGGAAAACTAATTGCGATTACAGTTAGCATTATTAATAAGATGTCTCTACTGTAAATTTTAACAGGATAATAATTTAACATATATGAACCATCGCCAAAGGAAATGAGATGAAATGTTGTTTGCAGCCAACAAAATATACCTCCTATTATCAAGCCTAAGAATGCTCCCAAAAAT
Source organism: uncultured Lentimicrobiaceae bacterium (assembly GCA_964610025.1). Lineage (GTDB taxonomy): Bacteria > Bacteroidota > Bacteroidia > Bacteroidales > WCHB1-69 > UBA5266. Next base: position 1,494 of record CAZSTX010000021.1, on the reverse strand, counting down.
GCAATCAACATTCCTTCTAACATAAAAATATGCTGAATCATTTTATTATTAGCTCCCATACTGTATAATATACTTATATCTCTTTTTTTATCCAATACTAATATGGCAATCATGCCAATAATATTAAAGGAAGCTACTAAAAAAATAAATGTAAGAATCAAATAAATAGCTAATTTTTCAGCTTGCATAATTTTATATAAATCTTCTTCTTGCTGATAGGCATTTTTTATGAAAAAGCTATTGCCTATTATATTTTCGATAGTTTTGCTAATTTTTTCGGTGTTTGCGTTGTTTTTTATCCCGATTTCAATAGAAGTAGTTTCATTGTTATAGTTCATTAAACGGCGAGCAAAAGCAATAGGAACAAAAATAAAAGAAGCATCATAGTCTGTCCCTGACATAAATTCTCCAAATGGTGTAATACGTTGAATAGTTAGATTTTGAGAAGGATTGCTTGCATTAAATTTTTTGTTTCTATTAGGGTAATAAATTGTTAATGAATTGTTAATTATAGGAGAAACAGTACATTTTAAACGATTAGCAACGCCAACTCCTAATAGAGCAAAAGAGTTGTCTCCTAATGTTAGTAAATATTTTCCGTTAAAAATCAATGTGTCTAAACGTTTTAAGCGGTAATAATCTGGCGCTACTCCTTTAATTTGTGCTATATATTGTCGATCTTCGTAGGTTACAACTCCAATGTCAGATACTACTTCTGATACATAGTGTATTCCTTCAATTTGTTTGATTTTTTCTAATTGCTTTGTTTCAATAGTAAAAGTTTTTCCTTTTTTAGATGTAATTGCTAAATCGGCGTTAAAAGAATTGAAATTATGCGATACATAATTTTGCAATCCATTGAAAATAGATAAGATAATAAATAAAGCAGCACTACAAACAGCAACGCTGACCAATGAAATAATAGATATTACATTGATAATAGTATGCGATTTTTTAGCAAAAAGATACCTATAAGCTATAAAAAAAGAAGTTCTCACTTTTTTAATAAATTATCAATATTTTCGATATAGTCTAAGGTGTCGTCAAGCACGAATATTAATTCAGGAACTATTCGTAATTGATTTTTGATACGAACACCTAATTTATACCTTATTTCTTTCTTTTTATCTTCTATAAAATTTATAACTGTTTCTTTGTTTTTGGTCGAAAAAACACTTAGATAAACACGTGCTATTGAAAGGTCTTTTGTTATGCTAACACGGGTTACGGTAACTAAACTTTGATTATGTAGAAAATGTGTTTCCGATTGAAATATTTCAGCTATTTCTTTTTGCAGTAATCGAGCAACTTTTTGTTGACGTGTAGTTTCCATTGTTGTAGAGAATTTTATTAATATATTTTAGCAAAAAAAATCATTTAAATTTTTCTAATTTTATTTTTGCAAAAATACATATTTTAAATTTATACTACTAGCTTTTATATGAAAAATTGTTGGAGAATAGTACAACTTTTGATATTATTTTTTGTTAGAGA
>CAZSTX010000020.1:0-31488 GCA_964610025.1 uncultured Lentimicrobiaceae bacterium | reverse complement strand
TTGCTGGGACAATGCCTGTGCTGAATCTTTTTTCAAAACACTTAAAACAGAACTCTGATGTTCCCAATAAATTCTGGACATTAAGATAAGCTCAAAAATTTCATCTTTGCATTATGAAAAAAAAATAAAAAAAACGTATGACCGAGCATTCAAGGAAAATGCAGTCAATTATTATTAGTTTTTATCGTATTTACTTAATTACATTCATTTATTCGGTTTTCTTAAAAATCAAGAGAAAAACTGCTTAAAACAAGAACAAAATCTGGCAATTTCAACACTCTTTTAGTGGGCTTACTTTTTAAATTTTTGGAAAATAATTTTTCATTTTTATCGGACAATAGTGATTAATTTTGTAATGTATAAATGAATTTTTTTTTGAAAAAATAAAAATGTTTAATATATAATTGAAATATTTATTATATTTGCAAAAAGTTTCAATCACAAATAAAACTCGTTGTTATGAATGAAAATGTTATTGCAAGAGAAAGATACGTTGAAAAGATAAGACCATTTATCGGAAAGAATATAATTAAAGTACTTACTGGGCAACGTCGTGTAGGGAAAAGTTATATTTTGCTGCAACTGATAGAAGAGATTAAAAACTCGGTTGGTGGGGCAAATATCATAAGCATAAATCTTGAATTGGAGGCGTTTCGCCATTTGAAAATATCAAAAGATTTATATGACTATGTAGATTCGAATTTATTGGAAGACAAGGAGTTGAATTTCCTTTTTATAGATGAAATTCAGGAAATTGCTGATTTTCAAAATGCTGTTCGCAGTTTGCTTGCCGAACAAAAATGCGATATTTTTATAACCGGAAGTAACGCAAATTTACTTTCCGGCGAGTTGGCAACTTCACTTTCGGGCAGATATGTGAATTTTGAAATTCACTCGTTAAGTTACAAGGAGTTTCAATTGTTTCATAACTTGAAAAGCTCCATACAAACACTTGAAAAATACTTGACTTTCGGCGGGCTTCCTTTTTTGAAAAACTTGGAATTATCAGAAAATCAATCATTTGAATATTTGAAGAATGTCTATTCCTCTATACTGCTAAAAGATGTTGTTGTGCGAGGAAAAATTCGTAATGTTGCTTTTTTAGAAAATCTGGTTGCCTATCTTGCCGATAATGTTGGCAGCTTATTTTCCGCCTTAAATATTAGTAAATATCTTAAAAGTCAGCAAATTGATATTTCTACGCAAGTGGTCATTAACTATTTGCGGACATTGGCAAATTCGTTTTTTGTTCACAAGGTTTTTCGTTGTGATGTTGCTGGAATGAAAATCTTTGAAATAGGTGAAAAATATTACTTTGAAGATTTGGGATTGCGAAATGTTATAAGCGGTTTTAATGCAGTAAAAGACATCGGAAAGATATTGGAAAATGCAGTCTATTTGCACCTGATACAATGTGGCTATAAAGTTTTTGTCGGGAAAATTGGCGATAAAGAAATTGATTTTGTCGGCGAAAAAGACGGAACAAAAATTTATGTTCAAGTTTCGGTAACAATTATGAATGAAAAAACACAAAAACGTGAGCTTGACAGTTTATTACTCGTTCCAGACAATTATGCGAAATACATTGTTACTCTGAATGATATGCACATTGGTAATAATTACAAAGGGGTGCAATATTTGAATTTGAAAGAGTTTTTAGAAACAGAAATTTGAAAAATGAACGATAGAATCAAAATAATAACTGACAGCGGAAAACAAGTTGAGGCACAATCTCCGATAATTGTTTCCGCAAGCAGAAGTACAGATATTCCTGCTTTTTATGCAAAATGGTTTATCAATCGGCTGAAAGCAGGTTATTGTATTTGGTATAATCCGTTCAACCAAAAGCCGATGTATGTTTCGTTCAAAAACACAAAAGCGGTTGTTTTTTGGTCTAAAAATCCAAAACCACTTATCCCTTATCTTTACGAATTGGACAAGCGAGGTATTCATTATTATTTCCAATTTACGCTCAACGATTATGACAAAGAACAGTTTGAGCCAAATATTCCACCAGTTGAAAAACGCATAGAAACATTTAAGGAATTGTCCGAGAAAATCGGAAAAGAGAAAGTTATTTGGCGTTTCGACCCTCTCATTATGACCGAGAAAATCGGAGTTGAGGAATTATTGCATAAAATTGAAAATATCGGTAACCAACTAAACGGATACACCGAAAAATTGGTTTTCAGTTTTGCCGACATTGGCAATATTTACAAAAAAGTAGAAAATAATTTTAAACGATTAAATATCAATTATCAAGAATTTACACCGCAAACAATGAATGAATTTGCAAAAAGACTTTGCGAATTGAATAAAAAATGGGATTTTTCACTTGCCACTTGTGCCGAAGAAATAAATTTAGAACAGAATGGAATAGAGTATAATCGCTGTATTGACGGTGAACTAATGAAACGCATTTTTGCTAAAGACAAAGATTTTGTTTATTATCTTTCTTATGGTAAGTTTCCCGAAAAGAACTTGCTTTTTTCAGCGGAACTTCCAAAGAAAAAGGCAAATTTAAAAGACAAAGGACAACGCAAAATTTGCGGTTGTATAATTAGTAAAGATATTGGAATGTATAACACTTGTCCATATTTCTGCGTGTATTGTTATGCAAACACCTCAAAAGAAACAGTCGAAAAAACAAGAAAATTATATACAGAAAATAACGAGAGTATCAGCGGTAAATGCCCGAACGGCTAACATAAAGTTTTGCAAAAGTGGCGGTGTCGCCCGCAGAAAGTCCTGTCGGACTTTCGTGCGTTCACACCCCGCGTGAACGTTATTGAAACCCGCACTTCGCCAAGCTCCAACCGTTAGCGTTCATTGTGGCAAAGACCTGGCAACAAAATGAAATATTGACAAAAACAGACAAACAAACTGAAAATTAATTAATAAATTAAAAAGTAAAAGGAGTCCCGAAGCCTTATTAAAGTAGGGATTAATTCAAATAAAGATGAATGAAAATTTAAGAATTTTAGTAATCATTGCTTTACTATCAATGGTATTTGGTGCTTGTAAAAAGGATGTTGACAACAACCCTGACACAAGCAATCCTCTAAACGGGAAAACAACAGCGGTATTTAATCCAACTGTCACTTATGGTACCATGACCGACCAGGACGGCAACGTGTATAAAACGGTAACCATTGGCACACAAACCTGGATGGCCGAGAACCTGCGTACTACCAAATATAACGATGGGACACCTATCCCATTGGTAACAGACCCAGAAGCATGGGTAAATTTAACCACTGGTGCCTATTGTAATTACGGTAATACCAGTAACACTGAAACCATTGCCACTTTCGGCAGGTTGTACAACTGGTATGCTGTAAATACTGGCAAACTTGCCCCCAAAGGCTGGCATGTGCCAACCGATGCCGAGTGGACAGAATTAACCGACTACCTTGGCGGAGAGAGCATGGCTGGTGATAAACTTAAAGAAACCGGAACAACCCATTGGAATAGCCCCAATACCGGAGCTACTAACGAAACCGGCTTTACAGCCCTTCCGGGTGGCTGCCGTGACCTTGATGGTTCATTCTACGTTATTGGAGGCAGCGGTTATTGGTGGAGTGCTACGGTGAACTATGCCAGTAACGCCTGGTACCGAAGTATGCACTACAATTCCAGCTATGTAGATAGCTACTTCACCTACAGTAAAGAGGATGGCTCCTCTGTTCGTTGTGTGAGGGATTAGAGTTGAAAGGTTGTAAAGATTGATATTCCCAATAAATTCTGGACAGTAAATTTTCATCAAAAATATGACGAAATTTATAAATTATTATTGAATATAATTAGAAAAAAACCATTGAATTTAAAAAAAGCAAAACGTAATAAATTGATACATATATTATGAAACATATTTTTACAAATATGTTATTTTATTAAGATATTTGTATAATTTTGCAGGTACAAAAAAACAAAAAAACATTAAAATTTAAATATCTTGAACCAAAATATATATATGCAAAATAATCCTCATTAAACCTACGCCAAGCTAATAAAAGTGTCTTGTATAGGAGAGAGTTTTATGGGGTGGAAATAAGTTGGTGGCAAGGAGAGAAAAACGACACAGCATATGGATACGAATGATTTATCAAGAGAAACACATACAGCGATTATTGATACAGCCGAGAGATTTCACCATGATTTGACTTTGCAATTCGGGGTATTAGCTGCTGATTGCAAAACAGACAGCGAATATCTTGACGTATCAGAATCAATGATTATCAAAAGAAACGAGAGAAAAGAATTAAACAATTAAATTTAACTGGATTGAATTGAAAAATATCCAGCCTATAACACATAGCATAGTGCGTGCGGGTTTCAGTGGGTTGCAAAGGTTTGATGTTCCCAATAAATTCTGGATAGTAAGATAAACTCAAAAAATTTATCTTTGCATTATGAAAAAAAATAAAAAAAACGTATGACCGAGCATTCAAGGAAAATGCAGTCAACTATCATTAGTTTTTGTCGTATTTACTTAATTACATTCATTTATTCGGTTTTCTTAAAAATCAAGAGAAAAACTGCTTAAAACAAGAACGAAATCTGGCAATTTCAGCACTCTTTTAGTGGGCTTATTTTTTAAATTTTTGGAAAATAATTTTTCATTTTTATCGGACAATAGTGATTGTTTTTCTAACAATTAAGTTATTTTCGCTTATTATTATTAAAGTATAAACGCCTTTAGCTATATCGATTGTCGAAAAATGAGTGCGGGTATCGTTTACATTTACAATTTTCACTGTTTGTCCAATTGTGTTGATTAGTTCAATTTTTTGTATAATAATGTCAGATTGCATATCAACATAAACAATATTTTGTGCAGGATTGGGGTATATTTTTAAATTTACATCGTTCATTTTTTCAACACTCGCTGGTGTTGTCGTGAATTTAATTTCGTTTCCATTTATATTTCCGTAAGTGCTTCCTGAATAAGTAATTAAAAATGCCATTACGTTATAGGTAGTGTTGGGCAATAGTTCGCTTAGCTGGTGTTCAAAAGCGGCACTATCAGCAAGATTTATTGTATTGTATTTTGAATCTGATATTTTCTTCCATTTAAAACCTTTGGCAGTAATATTAGCACATCCTTCTATGAGGCTTCCATAAAGATAGGCGCTTGTTGCATCTATGTTGTTTATGCTATCGGTGTAGGCAGCAACATCGCCTTTGAATTGTATGACAGCTTCGTTTACATAACTTCCGATATTAGTAACGCTTTCCCAAATTGTATCATTTGAGTTGCGATAAAACAACTGTATTTTATAAGCTCCTGCTGCGATACCATTTACACCTTCAGAGTTAAAAGTGAAGTTACTGATTGTATCGGCTGATAGGTAGAGATTGTTAATTGCTGCTAACTCAATAATTATATTGTTGGCTGCATTTAAAACAGCAATTTTTAAATCGCCTATAAATGTTTTATTTCCGTTGTTTAAAACTTTAGTAGTTATTGTGAAAGGTTCTTGGCAATTAACAATGGAAGGCGCTACATTTAAATTATCAAATAATACAAGATGGTGATTGTCTGTTTTGTTAGGAGCTATAATGTTGTAAAGTGCCCCTTGATAACTAGTGAAATCGTAATAAGCACCTGGATTTAAACTGCTAATTAAAAAATATCCATCGTTAGAGCCATTCCAGCCCCAGTTAAAATGAAAATAGTTGTTTGCATCGTAGCCATCACAAATAAAAGCATGTCCTCCTTGTGCTCCCTGTCCTCTATAAAGTAAAGGTCTATTGTTGCTTAATTCTTTTTTTAATAAATTTATCCATGCAACATCGCCCAAAGAGTAGCGAGAATCGTATTTGATATCTGAATATCCAAAATAGATACGCATTGCATATTCTGCCGATTGTTTACCAACGGTAAATTCGTCGACATAAGCTCCGCTTGCACTTACTCCATAATCCATTTCGACAGCAACGCCACAATGATACATGAGAGTGGCTACGGCATTGATAGAATCGCTTGTAGTTAAGTTTGTTAATGTGGAAGGCATTAGGTTGTAAGAATAAGTTGTGTTTTTAAAATCGGCACTTAAATTTCCAAAATAATAATGGTAATATGAATGCTCGCTAAAACCTACTGTGGGATAAGACCAATAGTAGAGTATTTGTGCCATTGCAGTAGCGACACAGCCTGTAACTGCACGATTCCCGTATTTTGAATCGTAAGGACATAAGGCATTATAATAGGGCGATTGACTCCATTTTGTTTTTAATAAAGGAGCTACAGAAGGTTTAATGGATTTTTCAAGGGCTTGTTTTTTGTTTAAAATATGCTCCCACGCTTGTGAAGTTTCGTTACTTGCTGAAATTTCTTGCTGAATGAGATAGTCTATTTCTCGTTCGTATTCTAACAAAAAATAATAAGTATTAGGAGCAATGTTTTGAGGGTCAAAATTATTTTCGTGTGAGTATCCTAAAATAGGCAATGTTTGGTTGGTTCCTGAAATAATTACGTAAGCATTTTTTCCTACATTATAAATATAATAATAGACTTCTTGTTGTGCATCTTTTTGTTTATTAATTGCTTTGTAGGCTAATGTTATATTAGATGTGTTTTTTTGTTGTATAATATTAGGTGATGTTTCTAAAAAAAACAAAGCTACTTTTTTAGCAGTAACACTATCAATAGGAGTCGCATAAGAGGTTAAATTGATAGCTACGAATAATATATATACAATTTTTTTCATCTATAAATGTCGTTAAATTTCAGATGCAAAAGTATATAAAAAAAAGAATAGTTTTTAAATATTTTATAACTCTAATTGATTGCTACTATTTAATAATAATTCATCATTTTGAGTTGCTTTGTTAATTAAACGTTGGTCGAGAGATTTGTTTGTATTCGCCCCGAGTTTTTTGATGTTTTCTATCCTACCAATAATAGTATCTCCTTTTTTAGTCGAAGTTGTAAGTTTGTTCATGGCAGCATCATAATCATTTTTTGTTGCTTTAATACGTTCGCCAACTTTGATTAAGTCTTCGGTAAAAGCTACAAATTTATTGTATAACATTCCGCTTTCATTGGCAATATCTAAAACATTTTTTCTCTGATTTTCTTGCTTCCAAATAAATGTAATAGTACGCATGCTTGCCAAAAGGGTAGAGGTAGATACTAATACGATATTTTTACTTAATGCTTTATTGAATAAATCTGGTTCGTTTTGTAATGCTAATGTTAAAGCAGGTTCAAGTGCAAAAAATAAAAATACGAAATCGGGTGTGTTAATATTGTATAAAGATGGATAGTTTTTGCTGCTAAGGTCTTGTATGTGTTGTTGTACACTGTTTATATGTTGTTTTAAATAAGTGTTTTTTTCATTAATATCATCAGTGTTGAAATGTTTTTCGTAAGCAACAAGAGAAACTTTACTATCGATAATAAAGTTTTTATCTTCAGGAAGTTTAATGATATAGTCGGGTCTTAAAATATTGCCATCTTCTGTTTTAAAACTTTGTTGCGAGGTGAAATGTATCCCTTTTTGCAGTCCAGATTTTTCTAATAATCGTTCTAACTGCATTTCTCCCCAGTCGCCTTGTGTTTTACTATCGCCTTTAAGTGCTGATGTTAATTTTTGTGCATCTTCACTCATTTGCTTATTGATATTGATGATGTTTTTCAACTCTTCGCGTAAACTTGCTTTTTCACGGGTTTCGTTATTGTAAGTATCTTCTACTTTTTTTTCAAAGTTTTGAATTTTTTCTTTTAAAGGATTTAAGATATTTCCAATTTTTTCTTCGTTGAGTTCAGAAAATTTCTTTGTTTTTTCTTCTAAAATTTCATTAGCTAAAAGTCGAAATTCTTTGTGTAATTCTTCATGAAGATTTTCGATTTCTGTTTTTTGTTGTTCCAGTTTTTCTTCTAAAGCATTGTTGATAGCTTTGTATTTGGCTATTAAAGAAATATTTTCTTTTGTTTCGTCATTGTTTTTATCAATAGTAGCCTTGTAGTTTACTATTTCATTTTGCAAATCATCAATACGTGCTTGCAGTGATTGTTGGGTAACTTTTAATGGAATTATGTCTGCTGTATTTTGTTTTAATTCTCTGATTTGTTTGTGTAATAATACAAATACTATTAGCGTGGATACGAGACCTATTATTAATCCTAAAAATAAAAATACGATAGTCATTGGGTTGTCATTTATTGTTTGCAAAGATACAAAAAAGTCGTACAGTATAAGAGAAAAAGAAATACTATATGAAGAAAAAAACAAATTATTTGATTTTTTATATTTTCCGCTATCTAAGTTATAAGAAATAATAATAAAATAATAAAAAAAGAGTTAAAATTGTATGAAAGATAAATTGTTTAATAGATTAAATCCTATGAAGTAGCGATGCGTTATTTTGTACATTTAGCATACAATGGTTCCCAATACTATGGATGGCAGATGCAGCTCAATAAACTGACTGTTCAAGAGACTCTTACTGTTGCATTTAAAACTTTTTTGAAAGAAAAAATAACACTTACGGGAGCGGGCAGAACCGATACAGGAGTGCATGCACGGTGTTTTTATGCTCATTTTGATACAGAAAAAACATTTACTGAAGATGAAATAAAAAACTTGATTTATCGCTTAAATAGTTTTTTACCTCTCGGTATTACCATCTATCGTTTATTTGCAGTAGCTCCTGATGCCCATGCTCGTTTTGATGCTATTGAACGCACTTATTGTTATTATGTAACTACTAAAAAAAATCCTTTTGTTTTAGATTGTGCTTATCGTATTTATTATCAACCTAATATTGCAGCTATGAATGCTTGCTGTGAAGCTCTTTTATTGCATAGCGATTTTACGAGTTTTTCTAAATTACATAGTAATACGCTTACAAATAATTGTAAAATAGTGCATGCTTTATGGAGAGAAGAAAATGGATTGTTGGTGTTTACTATTACGGCAGACAGGTTTTTGCGTAATATGGTACGTGCCATTGTTGGTACGCTATTAGAAGTAGGACGAGGAAAATTAAGTGTTGAAGATTTTAATAATATTATTCTTTCAAAAAATCGTTGCAAAGCAGGGACTTCTGTTCCGGCTCATGCTTTATTTCTCGAAAATGTAACATATCCTTATTTACCTTAATTTTGCTCCTAAGTCTTTAGTGTAAGCTGTTATTAAATTGTCCATCAAATTGTTAATTTCTTCGTTGGTAAGTGTTTTATTGATGTCTGAAATTATAAAACTGATAGCATAAGATTTTTTCCCTTCTTCTAAATTTTTCCCTTCATACACATCAAAAAGCTGAACAGATTTAATGAGATTTTTACCTATTTTAAATGCTATTTTTTCAATTTCTTCATAGCTAATGTGTTTATCTATCAATAATGCAAGGTCGCGATGTACTTCTGGAAATTTATTGAGTTCTTTATAAATTATTTTTTTCTTATTAGTGAAATCCAGTAATTTATCACAATTAATTTCTGCGTAATAAACATTTTGTTTAATGTCAAAATAGTTTAAAGTCTCTTTGTTGATTTCGCCAATACTAATAATATTTTCATTATTGATATTGTATTGTAGTACATTGATTAGTGTATTATATGATTTGAGACTTATTGTTTGAAGATTTTGTATAGATAAATTATTAATAGACAGTATGTTTAAAACTATATTTTTTAGATAATAAAAATTTAGCTCATATTCTTTGATTTGCCATGCTCTTTCGTTCAGTTTTCCTGTAGCAAAAAGTGCTAAAGTGTTTTGTTGTGGAAATCGCTTGATTACATTATCATTAACTGTTTTATTAATGTCTTTTTTATAGATACTTCCAAATTCATAGAAACGAAGATTAGAGTTGGAGTGATTGATGTTGTGTATAATGGTTTCTAAGCCTCCAAATAATAGAGTTTGTCGCATGTTTTGAAGTTCTTTACTTAAAGGGTTAAGTAGTTCAATTGTTTCATTCTTATTGATAAAATCAAAGTTAATGTATTCGTTTTTTGTTAAAGAATTATTTATTATCTCATAAAATCCATTGTGAGACAGATAATTTGAAGTTTTTTCTTTGAGTGCAATAAAAGGACTTTCTTCTATAATAGAAGGTGTGTAGTGAAAGGTGTTTTTAAAATTAATATTATTATAGCCATAAATGCGTAAAAACTCTTCTATTACATCCATTTCACGTGTAACATCTATTTTATTGGTAGGAATAGAAAGCCTTATCTTTTCATCATTTTCGTCAAGTAGTTTGATTTCTAAAGCAGTGAGAATTTGTTTTATTTTTTCTTTTTCAATAACGGTACCTATTATTGTGTGTAAATGATTTAAATGGAGAATTACTTCTTTTTCTTTGATAATTTCAGGGTATATATCGGTAATTTTAGAAATTTCTCCTCCAGCCAATTCTTGCATAAGCAATGCAGCTCGTTTAATGGCATACAGAGTGATAGATGGATCGCAGCCACGCTCATAACGGAACGAAGAATCTGTCTTTAATCCATGGTGTTTAGATGTTTTTCTAACATGAATAGGATTAAAATAAGCACTTTCTAAAAATATATTATGAGTATTAGGACTTACTCCAGAATCTTTTCCACCAAAAACACCTGCAATACACATAGGTTCAGTAGCATTATATATCATTAAGTCGTTTTTAGTCAATGTTCTTTTTATTCCGTCGAGGGTAATGAACGGAGTGTTGTCTGTAGCATTTTTTATAATTACATGATTTCCTGTTATATTGTCTGCATCGAAAGCATGTAATGGTTGTCCCATTTCTAACATAACAAATTGAGTTATATCAACGATGTTGTTAATGGGACGTATTCCAAGGGCGTTCAATTTGTTTTTCAACCAATTGGGCGATTCTTTTATTGTAACATTGGCAATGTGCAAGCCAGTGTATCTTTGGCATGCATTGGAGTTTTTGATTGTGATTTTAATAGGATTAGTGAGAGCGTTTTTTGGGAAACGACTAATGTCAGGGTATGTTAGATTGATGTGATGAAGATGTGTTTTTATATAAGCTGCTAAGTCGCGTGCTACTCCTATATGTGAAGTTGCATCGCTACGATTAGGAGTTAATCCGATTTCAAAAATAGTATCTGTAGTTACATTAAAATAATCTTTTGCAGGTATGCCAATAGTGGGCGAGTCGTTGAGTACCATTATTCCTTGGTGGGAATCTCCTATTCCTAATTCATCTTCGGCGCAAATCATGCCTTCAGACACTATATCTCTAATTTTAGATTTTTTTATGGTAAAAGGCTCTCCATCAGTAGGGTGTAAAGTAGCTCCTACAGTAGCCACCACCACATGTTGACCAGCTGCAACATTAGATGCTCCACATACAATGTTTAGCAATTCGGTGTTTCCTATATCTACTGTTGTTATGTGTAAACGGTCAGCGTTGGGATGTTTTTCACAACTTATTATTTTTCCTATATATACTTTATCCAGTCCGCCTTTTATGCTTTCGTAAGTATGAATTCCTTCTACTTCAAGTCCAACAGCTGTTAAAATTTCAGATATTTGAGCAATATCCAATTCAATATCGATATATTTTTTTAACCAATTATAAGATATATTCATAAGTGTTTATTTTAATTCTTTTTTCTTTCTCGATTCGAGAATATAAGTTCTTGAGTTGATATTTTTATATAATTTTCTTTGGTATTTGTTGTAGTTATTGATAGGGTGCAAATTGCCACGTTGTTTTCTTTGTTTATACAGTTGATGTGTTTTATCGACTCCCATAGCCGAAAAGTTATAATTGCTTGATTGTTTGAAACTTTTACGAACACCTGTGCGATATATTGATGGAAAATTGAAAGCATATTGCACTCCAATTGCAGCGTAAGAAAACCCTTCAAATTTCTTTAAATCAGATTTATAACCATCTAATTCATCGTTTGCAACCCAGCGATATATTATATCGAATGTAAATTTCCAATTTTCGTTAAAATCATATCCAAATCCAATGCCAAAAGGCATTGAAAAAGCACGTGTAAATTCTTTGGGCTTTTTTTGAATGTAGGTTTCTGATTCAGCATTTAAGAGAGCTGTTTTAAACCCATATAATCCTATACCCCAATGTAGGTTTAAATACCAATCTTCTATATTAGTGAATGCGAAGATATTAATGGTATTTAATAAGCTAAACTCATGTGTATAATAGGATTTAAATTTTAAACCTAAATCACTACTTTTGCTTTCTATGTTACCATATAAAATATTGAATCGTAAATTCCAAGCTGGTAGAATATCATATCCTATTGCCAATTGATACATGATATTTCTGTTTTGATAAAAATCTTTTGTAAAAGGGTCGCTTATTAATAATTTGTTTTTTGTATTGCTTACGTCTCCAAAATAATTATTGATACCTACATTAAACGCTACATTCCAATTGTTTTTATTACTCCCATAAGATTGGCTATATCCAACAGATAGCAAAGTGTAAATGGAAAATAATACAGCGAAAATGTATTTCATAGAATGGAGTATGTTTTTCTAAATCAATTTATTGGATATAATGTATTTAATAAAGGTTTTAACTTACAAAAGTAGTTAAAATATTTATAACAAATAAGCAGATTGTTTTAAAAATAGTATTTTTATGTTAAAATGATGTATGTGATTAAGTTGCGTTTTATAAATAGAATTTTTAATTTGAATAGATAACATTAATAGTGTTTAATAAAATTAATAAGAAACGGAAAGATAGTTTAAAATCTTTCCGTAACAATAACAATTAAAATAGTACAACAAATAACAGAAATCAGAATTTTACGAATGTATATAAGCGTATTGTACAATTTTAAATACACGATTATTCGTTAATCCTGAATGTCTTTTTGCTTTTTCGATAGAATATCCTTGATTTTTATAATGTAAAAACAATCGAAAAGCCAAGCATAACGATTGTATAGCGTCTTCATTTTTAATAGCTAAATTTAGATTTTTAGTATTTTTCTGGGTGTCTCGTAGTTTACACCATTCGACAAAATTATCTAAATAATTTAATCTTCTGTTTTTTAACGATTGATAAAAATCGCTTTCTTCATAGTTTTTCGATATTTTACTTAATTGATAGATGTCTGATAAACATTCTTTTCCTTTTACTTTATCTAACTCTTGAATTATTTTTTCGATAGGTTCTTTTTTTCTAACAAACATTTCGTTGTATATAAATAAAGTATATAGATTAAGGTCTATTTGCATGTCTGGAAATAAATCAAAAGCTTCTGTTTTATTTTTAAGCCCTTCCATTAATTTTGTTGCCATTGATTTTGCTTTCGATAGTTCAAATTCTTTGGCTTTTTCTTCCAACTCATCTAATAAAATAGATATGGCATCGTTTACATTTTCCATTACTTCAAAAGTATTCCAAATAAGTTTGATATACTTACTTGATAATGGCAAGCCAAAATAGGATAAAATTTCTTTTTCTATTTTAACTTTTTTAATAAATTTCTCTCCGTTATTAGTAGGTCCTCCTTCTAAGGATAATTCTGTGTTTAAGAGGTAATAGCTGCGTATCGTATCTTTTATATTGTGAATTTTTTCCATATTATTTCTATATGTTATTCTTATACGAAGACTATTGAAAAAAGTTTTATAGAAAACAGTTAAATGTAAAAGATTTTTTTTAGTGCAGTATTAAAAAATGAAAAGCTGTCCGAGAAGACAGCTTTCCTAGTTAAAACTTTTAAACCAATGAAAAAAACTCAAATGAATTAAGCCATTTTATTTAATTTGATCATCAATCCTGATTTCAAATTAGCAGCTTTGTTTTTGTGTATAATTCCTTTTTTAGCAACTTTATCAATTAATGATACTACTTCTGGCATTTTAGCCTTTAATTCTGTAGTGTCGCTTATGTTTCGTGCTTTTTTAAGTGCATTACGCATTGTTTTGCCCCAATAACGATTTGCTAATCGCCTTTTTTTATCTTGTCGTATTCGTTTTAATGCTGACTTATGATTTGCCATTATTTTATATTTATTTCAATAAATTAATTCTTGAAAAATTTCAGACTGCAAAATTATAAAAAATTTTGATATGATTTTATCTAATTAAGCCTTTTTTTGCAAATTTTTATTTTACTCTAACATTAAACTCATATAAGGATAATAAGTAGGAAAAATAGCATAGGGTGCGGCAAGCTCATTTGTTTTGTATCCTAATAATAATCTGGTTAATAAATTGATGTCGATAGTGAAATCGGAAGGTGTGTTTGTTTTTTTTATTGTCCCGTTATTGATGATATAATGAGCGTTGTTGGCTGGTAATTGTTTGTCAATACTCGTAAAAGCGATAGCGATATTGGGATGAGCTTTAGCATAAATACTGAGAAATAAATCCGAATTAATGATTCTTGCCATTCCATTAATCGTACTATTGGCTGTGGCATTGCAAGGACGAATAATTTCTGTTTCGTAAGAAGCATATTTGATAAATAAGTAATTTAAAATAGCGTTTTTAGCTTCTGTATCGCTATAAATGAAATCTTTTATAGTTATTTTATTATCTAATTCATTTATGAAACACAATCCTTTTATTTGATTGTTTATTTCGGCTGAAATAATTTCGCCTTTTTCTATTTCATAGAATGTAATAATGGCATTAAAATCTTCTTCATTTTTTTGAATGCAAAGATTTTGTTTACTAAAAAATGAGCGATAATAAGCATATGCCTTTTCTTTTTTAGATATAGGTGCAATATTGTATTGATTCGCAACAGAATAGGTATGGTTTGTTGCAAGTTTTTCTTTGGAATATACAAATGAGTTGCTATAACCTGTGCGTTCATAAAATTTGATAAGCCATTCTTCTTGAGGTATTAATGTAGTAAGAGGAATGTTGTTTTTTCTCATTTCTAAAAAAGCAGCGGTAAGCAATTTTTTCATTATACCTTTGTTTTGGTGTTTAGGTAGGGTGGCAGCACCCGAAATGTAGGCAGATGGAATGTTATGACCAAAAAAAGTAAAATCATAAGGTAACATTTGCAGGCAGGCAACAGCTTGGTTGTCTTCTAAATAGATTAATGTGTTTTCGTTTCTATATTTTTTATTAAAATAAAAATCAATAAAATCGTTTGAATCCTCAGGAAAAGAAATTTTCCAAATTTTTCTTACTTCTTCTTTTAAGTAGTCATTGGCATATGTTATCATAGCATATTATTTTAATGTAGCAAAATATTTTTTTAACAGAATAGTGGGATGGTAAGATAATTTAGATTGACGCAAGCCTGGGTCATTTAAATCTTCCTCTCTGTTAATATATTGAAAATTTTGCATTTCATATTCAACAAACAGTTGATTTAGCGTAGGATAAATGCCATGATATGCCTTTAATCCTTTTTCAATTTGTACATCGAAAATTTTATTGTTCAATGCTTGTCCTATGGTAAAGCCCACTACCTCTTCATCTACACGTAGTACGCCTCCTTTCATGTTTAGATAAGGAAAAGATTTTAACGCAATCTCGACAGCACAGCCTTCTTGCTCTAATAGGCAGTTTTCAGGACCACAATCATTTTCTATTTTCCATTTTTCGTGCATTGCAAGACACTCATCTACGTCATCGTATTGAAGAGGAGAGTAGGTGTAAGTGTATAAACTTTTGAATTTGTTGATATGGTTGCGTTTAGATTGATATTTTTTACCTTTCAGCTGTAATAAATCTTGCATATGATATATATAATCAAAATTTTCTCTTTTTTCTTCAAATTCAAACATATTAGGGTAAATGGTTTCGATTATATTTTTCATTTCATCGGTAATATAGACCATTGTAAAAGTGTAATTGTTTTGTTTAGCTTCTTTTATTAATTGGTCAATAGTCGATTTTATATTGCCATTTCCTATAGGAAAATTGAACATTGGCGTTTTTTTATCTTTGAAATTAGCCAATATCAGCATATCATCAATGAAAGCATAATGAGGTTCAAAAGCTTCATTCCATAATATCATATTAGAAAAACTCCAATTACACAACAAATATGGATTTTGGTATAATAGAGGTTGTAGTAATGTCTTATCTGATAGTTTTACAGGTTGAAACTGTAGCATAATATTAAATTTAACTATATGTTTTTTATCTTACAATATATTAAAACGTAAAAAAACTCTTTTTGTTTATAAACTATCCTTAAAAAATGCTAATTTTGCAATTATTAAAAGTAATCAAATTAAAATTTTAAATGTTAGATAATGGAAATAAGTAAAGATTTTAAAATGACATATCCTTCATCAGAAAAGGTATATATAAAAGGAAAGATGTTTGATATTGCTGTCCCAATGCGAAAAATAACATTAACGGATACAGTTGAAGTTGTTGATGATAAACGGATACATTATTCTAACGATCCAGTTTATGTATACGATACAAGCGGAGTGTTTACAGACGATGAAGTGGTGATAAATACCAAAAAAGGATTGCCTCTTATCCGCGAAAAATGGCTAAAAGACCGCAATGATATAGAACAGTTACAGCAACTTACTTCAATCTATGGGAGAAAAAGAATGGAAGATAAAACATTAGACCATCTTCGATTTGAACATATACGTATGCCTTATAAGGCAAAAAAGGGAAAAGGAGTTACGCAAATGTATTATGCGAAAAAGGGAATTATTACTGCCGAAATGGAATATGTAGCCATTAGAGAAAATCAAAATGCAGAAGCTATGGGGATAGAATCATATATTACTCCAGAATTTGTGCGAAAAGAAGTTGCAGAAGGAAGAGCTATTATCCCTGCTAATATCAATCATCTTGAATGCGAACCTATGATAATAGGAGCTAATTTTTTCACAAAAATAAACACCAATATTGGCAATTCGGCAATCTCGTCGAGTATAGAAGAAGAAGTCGAAAAATCATTATGGAGTTGTTATTGGGGAGGCGATACCCTGATGGACCTTTCGACAGGCGACAATATTCATGAGACAAGAGAATGGATTATTCGCAATAGTCCAGTGCCTATTGGTACTGTGCCAATTTATCAAGCTTTAGAAAAAGTAAATGGTGTTATCGAAGATTTAACATGGGAGATATATAAAGATACATTGATAGAGCAATGCGAACAAGGGGTAGATTATTTTACTATTCATGCAGGTTTATTGCGTGAACATATCCCATTAGCTGCAAAAAGATTAACGGGCATTGTATCAAGAGGTGGTTCTATTATGGCAAAATGGAGCTTGCACCATCAAAAAGAAAATTTCCTTTATACTCATTTTGAAGAAATATGTGATATTTTAAAGTGTTACGATACAGGCATATCTTTGGGAGACGGTTTGCGCCCAGGCAGTATTTACGATGCTAATGATGAAGCACAGTTTGGAGAATTAAAAACAATTGGAAAACTTGCTAAAATAGCTTGGAAGCATGATGTGCAAGTGATGATAGAGGGACCAGGACATGTGCCTCTAAACAAAATAAAAGTCAATGTAGAAAAAGAAAAAAAATATTGCCACAACGCACCTTTCTATACTTTAGGTCCTATAGTAACTGATATAGCTCCTGCTTACGACCATATTACCTCTGCTATCGGGGCAGCAATGATAGGGTGGTATGGAACCGCTATGTTGTGCTATGTTACGCCAAAAGAACACCTTGCATTGCCTAATAGAGAAGATATTCGCGCTGGTATTATCGCTTATAAAATTGCTGCACATGCTGCTGATATAGCAAAAGGACATCCTACAGCCCACATTCGCGATAATGCTATGAGCAAAGCAAGGTATGAATTTCGTTGGAAAGACCAATTTAATTTAGCTTTAGACCCAGCAAAAGCCCTTGAATATTTCAGAAGTCGCCAAGGTGGAGATGAAAAAGGAGATGCTTTTTGCACTATGTGTGGACCTAATTTTTGTGCTATGAGAATATCTAAAGATGTGAAAGATTGTGTGAAATAAAAATAAAAAAATAAAACGTAATGGAAATACCTGTGAAAATGTTAGAAGTATTGACGTATGAAGGAGTGGTTGCGATTGCATCTCAGGGAGATACAACACCTCATCTCGTTAATACATGGAATTCTTATATTGAAGTGTCCGAAAAGAAATCTTTACTTATTCCTGCTGGAGGAATGAAAGTTACAGAAGAAAATGTTAAGAAAAATAATGTTGTTTATATAACATTAGGCAGTCGCAAAGTCGATGGGTTTCATTCTAAAGGAACTGGTTTTTATATAGTGGCAAGAGCAGAATTTTTGTATAAAGGAGATGCATATAATAGCATGAAACAAAAATTTCCATGGTTAAGAGCTGTTTTAGAATTGCAACCTACCACTATAACTCAAACATTATAATACAGTGATATGGATATAGAATATTTGAAAGAAGCAATTGTAAAAAATGTATACCATATCGATGCAGCGAAAAAAATAGCACTTCATCAACATCACAATAAAGACGAAATATTTTATTGTATTGCAGGAAGTGGTTATGGCGTATTAGAAGATAAAGAAGTTGAGTTGAAAGTAGGAGAGGCTTTTATCGTTCCTGCAGGTGTTATGCACACATTAAAAACAAACGGCAACTTATGGGTAGCATCTTTTTTAGTGCCAACTCTAAAAAAAACATAAAAGACGATTGCAGTGTGATATAGTGTTATTTGTTTGACAAAGAGTCGTAACGATGTGCGACAAAATAATATTCTTTGTTGGTATTAAAATAATTTTCAAATTCGTTGATTGTTATTGCTGCTTTGTTTTTAATAAAAGCATGAAGGGTATATATTTCCAATCCAATATTTTTTAAAAAATTATAAATACTTTTTGGATTGCTCCCATAATAATCGTTAGCTCCTTTTCCGCATTCAAATATAATAGTAGGGCGATTTGCTGTTAATAAATTAATAGCTCCTTTCAAAACATCCCATTCTCCTCCTTCTACATCTATTTTAATTAGATGAATTGATTGACCCTTAGGTATTATACTGTCTAATGTTCTTACTTCTACATCGATCTCTTCTATTTTAGGATTTTCTATATCGTAATGTCTTTTTTTTAGACCACTATATGCAGGTGCGTTTGTTACAAACTGAAAAGAATTAATGCCATTATCATCTGACAAAGCATAAGGATAAATACTGGCTTTTTTATCGTATTTAATTTGCAATTGGTGGTATAGATATGGAATGGGTTCAAAGGCAAAATGTTTTCCTTTTGGAGAAAATTGCAACATCATCTCTAATATTTCTCCTTTATGACAACCAATGTCAATGCAATTGGATTCGTCTTGAAGGAGTTTTTTTAATATTTTTCTTGTAAGCCTATCGTATTTAATGTTTTTAGTTAAATCGATATGTAGAAAAATAAGAGTTTCTTTTAAAATTGTTTTGACACATTGCATATTGTAAAAATAGTTAAGGTCTTAAATGCTTGATTTTTTTCAATTGCAAAAGTAAGCATTTATTTTTAGTACAAACTTTTTTTTTATTCTTTTATGTTTTTTTTGGAACAAAATCTAAAGTGTTTTTATTTTAATACAAATTTATTGAGCCATTCCAAAGCAAATTCTTTATCTTTGTTCATTTGTTGTTGTAGTTTTTCCAGATTATCAAATTTTTGTTCTTTTCTTATAAAATATAAAGGAGAAATAAGTAGTTTTTTGTGATAAATGTCTTCTGAAAAATCAAAAATATGTATTTCTACTCTTAATTCAGTATAGTGCAATGTTGGGCGAACTCCTACGTTGAGTAAGCCATAATATTTTTTATTTTCTATGCTTACTTCGGCAATATAAACTCCTTTTTTTTTAGGAACAGTAGAAGTGTTTATGTTGGCAGTTGGGAATCCGAGCAATCGTCCAATTTGATTTCCTTTTATGACTTCACCTTCTAAAGATGGGTAACTCATATTGTTATTAGTTATTTGTTTTCAGTAGTTTTTACCATTTCTAAAAATTCTTTTTCTGTAATCAAAGGAATGCCTAATTTGATAGCTTTTTCAAGTTTAGAAGGTCCTATGTTGTCGCCCGCTATGATAAAACTTAATTTGTTTGATACGCTATTTAATAGTTTTCCACCATGTTTTTCTATTAAATTTTCGATATTTTTTCTTGCTTGAGGACTTCCAAAACTTCCACTTACCACAAAGTTAAGACCTTTAAATTTATTGGATATAGTGTGTTCTTTGCTCGTTAATTCAAATTGTAATCCTTTGTTTTTTAGTGTATTTATTGTATTTGTATTGTCTTCATTTTGAAAAAAGTCTAATATACTATTGGCTATTTTTTCACCTATGTCTTCGATTTCAATTAACTCGTCGAATGTGGCTTGTTGCAAAGCATTTATGTTTTTAAAATGAAATGCTAATTTTTTTGCTGATGTTTCACCTACATAACGTATTCCGATAGCAAAGAGTACTTTATCAAAGGTTTTTTCTTTCGATTGCTCAATTCCGTTGAGAATGTTTTCTATTGTTTTTTCTCTGAAACTGACTGTACGTTTTTTATCATTAGTGAAATATGTTTTTTCTAAATCTATTAAGTCTTTTTCTTCTAAATGATAGAGGTCTTCTATGCGATGTATGCGTTTTTCGTTGACCAATAAATCAATTTTTTCTACGCCTAAGGTGTCGATATTCATGGCTTTTCGACTAACAAAATGTTCTATTTTTCCTTTAATTTGTGGTGGACAGTTCTTTTCATTGAGACAATAGTGAGCTGCTTCGCCTTCTTTTCTTATCAACTTAGTTTGGCATTCGGGACAATGTGTAATAAAATTGATTTTATTTGCATTTTTAGCTCTCTGTGTAATGTCAATATCAACAATTTTTGGAATGATTTCGCCACCTTTTTCTACATAAACAACATCATTTTCATGAATGTCTAATTGTGTAATAAAATCGGCATTGTGTAAAGATGCACGTTTCACTATAGTTCCAGCGAGTTGAATGGGTGCTAAATTGGCTACAGGTGTAATTACTCCGGTTCTACCTACTTGGTATGTAATGTTTAATAGTTTAGTAGCTGTTCTTTCAGCTTTAAACTTATAGGCTATTGCCCATCGTGGGTTTTTACTCGTAAATCCAAGTTGAGATTGCTGTGAATATTCGTTTACTTTTATAACAATTCCATCTATATCAAAAGGTAGGGAGTATCGTTTGTTATCCCATTGGGCAATAAATTCCAAAATTTCGTCTAAATTATGGCACAAACAAGAATAAGGAGAGGTTTTAAATTGCCATTGTTTTAGTTGTTGTAAACTGTCGTAATGATTGGTTATGTCTGATAATTCGGTAGAAAGATGGTAAATATAACAATCTAATTTGCGTTTTGCAACTTCGGTTGAGTCTTGTAATTTTAAACTTCCAGATGCTGCATTACGAGGATTAGCAAAAGGTGTCTCGCCCATGTCTTCTCGTTCAATATTTAATCTTTCAAAAGCGATGCGAGGCAAAAATATTTCTCCTCTTACTTCCAACAAGGGTGGGGCATTTTTGGCTAATGTTAAAGGTATACTACGTATTGTTTTTACGTTGGCAGTGATATCATCGCCAAAAATACCATCGCCACGGGTAATGGCTTGCGAAAA
The DNA here is from genome assembly GCA_964610025.1 of uncultured Lentimicrobiaceae bacterium. Classification (GTDB taxonomy): domain Bacteria; phylum Bacteroidota; class Bacteroidia; order Bacteroidales; family WCHB1-69; genus UBA5266. The sequence continues at coordinate 9,973 of CAZSTX010000020.1, read as the reverse complement.
TATTCCGTTTTTATAAATCAAAGCGATAGCTACACCATCGAATTTTAGTTCACATACGTAGCTTAATTGACTATTGTTTAAGCTATTATCAACACGTGAAATAAAAGCTGTTAGTTCCGATTCACTGTAAGTGTTTCCAAGTGAAAGCATAGGACTGCTATGCTTGACATGTATAAAGTTTTTAGTTATTTCGCCACCTACACGAAAACTGGGACTGTTGGGTAGTATGTATTGCGGGTGTGCTTGTTCGAGTTTTATTAACTCTTCTAACATTTTATCAAAATCATAATCGCTAATAGTAGGAGTGTCTAAAGTATAATAATTATAATTATGAGTGTTTAATTCTTTGACTAATTGCTCGATACGTTCTTGAATATGTTTCATAAAAAATTAATATAACTTATTCTTTTATAATTTTCAAACTATGATAGATTTTGTTATCTTCTTTGATTTGTAAAAAGTAAAATCCTTTTTTAATAGATTTTAAATCAATACGAGTAGTCGTTTCGTTGATTGGCTGTTGTAGTAAAATTTTTCCTGCTAAATCGTAAAGTGTAGCTTCATAATTTTTACTATTCATATTTTTTATTGAAATATTGATATGTGAAGTGGCGGGGCTAGGGTAGATACTAATCGTATTATTATTGTTTACATTGTCTCTAATGCCAACAATAACAGATAAATGTAAATGTATACTGCTGTCGCAATTGTATTGATTTAAAGCAATACGTTGTGTTTTATAGAGTTGAGTATTGATGGTGTCTGTGTTAATTATAAACCCATGTTTATTGTAAATTTCTCCTTGTGTAACAGCATCGTATATTGTAGTGTCGCTGTTTGGATAGATATGTAAATTTAAAAACACAACGCTATCACAATCATATTGATTGAAGTATAAACGACTTGTTTGGTAAGTCCCTAATCCTACGAAATTGGTATTAACTATAAAACCATTTTTATTATAAATATTGCCATAGCAAATAGCATCTTGAATATAGATACTGTCTTTGTTACTAACATATAATGTTAATACTACAACACTATCGCACCCATAAGAACTAAATGTGCGAAACGAAAATTGTGAAATCCCTGTATTTAAACTGTCTGTATTGATATGAAATCCATTTTTATTATAGGTGTTTCCTTTGCAAATATTATCGCTGATAAAAGTACTATCTACATCAGTAACATATAAATTGACAATAATACTGCTATCGCAACCGTATTGATTGACAAGTTTTTTTGTTAGAGTAACAGTACCTTTGGTAGTAATAACTGTATCAAAACCGTGTTTAGTGTATTTTTTGCCTAAACATAGCCCATCTGCTATCTCAAAAGTATTAGATGTTAAAATATGTAATTTTAGTGTAATAATACTATCACAATCGTTATAAGTTGTTTTTTTCTGAATTAAAGAGATTATGCCGCCTTCTTTAGGGGTGTAATTAAACCCATACGATTGATAATTAGCTCCTTCGCATACAGTGTCTTCTAAAAAGTTGTTTACGTAACAGCCTTGTTCGTAAGCTCCTATATCTATAGTGCCATTTTTTATACGTCTCAATCCTGCTAAGTCGATAGCATTAATGAAAGCTGCGTTTGAGTTGCCTTTGTCAACACATGCAGAGTGGGCTAAAAGAGTGTAGTCGTTACTGTTGGGATTGTTAAAACGGACATAAAACAAAGAACTGCTACCATCATTGTTTGCAGCTAAATTAATATTGTTTACTCCTGTAAATCCACCTTCTATGGCAGAATAAGAAACGTTTGTAAGTGTAAAAGAATTATAGTTTATTTGGTTGCTATTAGTACTTTTTTTATTTCCCCAAACAATGCAATTAGTAATAGAACAAGTGTCTGAATTGTAAATGCCTCCACCATTTTCACTTGCAGTATTATTGACAATATTGCAATTAATTAAATTTACTTTTCCCCAAGTAATAATTCCTCCTCCAAAGGTTGCTTTGTTATTATAAATATTGCAATTGACAATCAAGGAGTTTTTTGAGTTTTTAACTATAAATATTCCACCTCCATAACTGCTGTCGCTTGTGTTATTTCGAATGATACAATTAATTAATTTACCTCCATTCATATACACACCAGCTCCTTCTTTTTCAGTGTGTCCATTTTGAATAATAAAACCATCACAAATAGTAGTATTGCTATCGGGGTTGCTTAACATATTAAGTACGCGTTGTTTGTTTTGTCCATCTAAAATAGAATTGTTAAGCATAAGGTTGCGTAGATTTACATCGAAATCGGCAGGTTCATTTCCTTCAAAACCACCATACACTATGCTATTATTAGTTGTTTGAAAAGCAACGTCATTATTTGTGTCTCCATAATAGATTCCTTTTTTTACCCATATTTGTGTAGGAGTAGCATAAGGTCTTTTAAGGGCAAAAGCTAAATCGCTACTGGCATTATTCCACGATGAACCGTCGTTATTGCCAGCTGCTGTTGGAGTGATGTATACAATATGGTTAGAGTCAGGAATAATGATATTATTTGCAGGTTTTACATTAATTAATGCATAATGTCCATTAGGAAAAGAATAAGGTCCAGGACTTAATGCCGACACTAAAAAATAGCCATCTAATGCACCTGTCCATCCCCAATTAATATGAAAATAATCGTTGTCATCGTATCCGTCAAAAACAAAAGCATGTCCACCGACATCGCCAGTTCCTCTATACAAGATTGGACGGTTTGAATCGATTTCGTTTTTTAGAATTGTTATCCATTGTAAATCAGAATATATTGCACGATTTGCTGCAATGATATTAGGATAGCCAAAATATGTTTTCAGTGCATATTCGGCACTTGGCGAACCTATATTATATTCTATCAAAGAGGCATCGCTGCCGGTTACTCCATAGTTAACTTCAACTCCAACACCACAATGAAACATTAAATTTGCTATTTCAAAAATTTGTTTAGAAGTGCTTAGGGTCGAAAGCTTATCTGGCATAGAATCGTATAAGTAAGTCGTGTTTTCGAAGTTAGCTGACAATATTCCATAAGGATTGTCTACATATGAGTTTTTCCCCATTCCTTTGCTGGGATATTGCCAATAATTCATTATTTGTGCCATAGCCACAATAACACAGCCCGTAACACATCGTGCTTTTAAATTAGTATCGTAAGGGCATAAACTATTATAAGGATTGCCTTGTCCCCATTTTGTCGTTATTAGAGGAGTGCCAGAGCCTGTTGTTCCTTTGGGCGATACAATATTAGCACTTATCAAGCGTTCCCAATCATTTTCTATAACTTCTTTGGACGCTGTATTGTTTTCGATAATATACGCTATTTCTTTTTCGTAATTTTTTAACCAAAGTGCAGTAGCAGGAGGGATATTGTTGGGATTGAAAAGACTTTCGTACGAATAGCCCAATATAGGTTTTACTAAATTATCGCCCGAAACAATTACAAAACCTTTTTTTTCAATATTAAAAATATAAAAAAATACAATTTTGTCTTTTTGTTTACTTATAGCTTGATATACTAAATTGATAGCTTCTGTGTTTGTTTGAGTTACAGAAAATTTTGAATTGTAAAAATTTTTAGCTACTTGTTTTGCAGTTGTAGTATCTATAGGAGCACCATTAGCTTGAATAAATAAAAATAAAACAAGAATAAATAAATAAATTTTTTTCATACTTATAAAAACACTTTAAACGTTAATATCTTAAAATTAAAAACAAAAATACTTAAAAAAACAATATAATTTGTTTCTTTAGTAAATAAAAACAAATACTTTTGCATAAAATGTAATGTTTTATTGAAATGATAAAAAAAAGAATAAGAAACACACATATATATTACATAATGACTATAGTGTTTGTGTTGATGTTAAATAAAAACGCAAAATCACAAGAAATTGATTATGATAGTTTTATATATGACAACTATATTTATAGTGAAGATATAGCATCGGTAAAAATGGAAATTACTACTAATGACGAATTTGAAAATCTCAAAACAAGAGGTGCTAATAATATGGCATTTTTCCCTTCTGTTATTAATTTGCATTCAGAAGATCAAATAAAATTAACGTTTGATGATTTAAGTGGAGATTTTAAATATATGAAATACACTTTAATACATTGTACGCACGATTGGAAACAGACAACAACATTACATAGAAATGAATATTTAAGCAGATTTTTCGACGATGAAGTGATTGATTATACTTACTCTCGTAATACAATGCAACCCTATATATCTTTTATAGTAAAAGTTCCTAATGAAAATATTAAAATAGAAAAATCAGGCAATTATCTTTTATATATCTACCAAGAAGATGGAGGCAAGATAATTCCATTGATTACAAGACGTTTCATGGTTGTAGAAAATATAGTTACTATTATACCTAATATTTTACAATCTTCTAATATATCGGATAGATTTACCCATCAGGAAATCAATTTTGAAATAGATTTAAATAATCAACGATTCAATCACCCGACTAATAATATGAAAGTGTTGCTTATGCAAAATGAACGTTATAACAATGCACTGCTAATAAATAAACCTTATATAAATCAAGGAAATAAATTGTTATATAATGAAAGAGGAGCAATTACAATGGAAGGTGGTAACGAATACCGTGTTTTTAATATAAAAAGTTTACGTACACTTATGGAAAATGTCGAAAGAATTTCATATCAATCAGATGCCGTGCATGTTTATTTATATACAGACGAAGATAGGCATTATAAAGCATATGAAAGCAATAAAGATATTAATGGTTATTATTTTAACGAAACTATTGATGCTACAACAATAGATGAGGCTGATTATGCTTATGTGCATTTTCGTTTAAAATACGATAAACCTTTCAATGGCGATATTTATGTCTTTGGCGAATTAACAAATTGGCAGATAACAAAAGAGGCTAAATTATCCTATATGGAATATGCGCGTACTTGGCAAACACAGTTGTATTTAAAGTCGGGATATTATAATTATATTTATTTATTTATTCCAGAAGGAAGTAATATAGCTTCTGTTGATTTGATAGAAGGCTCGCATTGGGAAACAGAAAACCGTTATACTTTTTTTCTTTATTATCAAGCAGATAAAATGTCTTATGATAGAATTATCGGCTACACATCAAAATATTCATTTCCAAAAAATAAATAATACTATGGACATTGTTTTAAAAATTGCCCAAGAACTTAAGTTAAATATCGATTTTGTAAACAATACTGTCGAACTTTTAAACGAAGGTGCTACCATACCTTTTATAGCACGCTATCGTAAAGAAGCAACAGGAAGTATGGACGAATTGATGATACTACATGTTAAGGAACGATTTAATCAACTGATAGAGTTGAATAATCGAAAAATTACAGTGCTAAATTCTATCGAAGAACAAGGAAAACTTACTGATGCTTTAAAACAAAAAATCGAAAATATAGAAACTATCTATCAATTAGAAGATTTGTATTTACCGTATAAACCTAAACGCAAAACAAAGGCGAGCATAGCAAAAGAAAAAGGTTTAGAACCTTTGGCTAATCGCTTGTATAGTCAAGAAAGAGGCAATGTGTACGATTGGGCAAAACATTATGTGAATAAAGCTAATGGAGTTGACAACGAAGAGAAAGCATTAGAAGGAGCATGCGATATTTTAGCAGAATTTATTGTAGAAAACGAAATGACGCGGGCTAAAATGCGTAAATTGTTTTTACATAAAGGAATGATAACTTCAAAAGTAATCAAAGGAAAAGAAATAGAAGGAAATAAATTTGAAATTTATTTTGATAATAATGAATTATTACGTAAAATATCTTCACATCGTTTTTTAGCTATGTTACGTGGCGAAAGTGAAGGGTATTTGCGTGTTAAAGTAGCACCAAACGAAGAAGAAGCACTGCATTTATTATACTCTTTGCATATTAAATCTAATAATGAATCTTCCACTTATGTCGCTGCTGCTATCGACGATGGCTACAAACGTTTGCTGCAACCTCAAATGGAAACAGAAATGAGACAAGAAACGAAAATACGTTCCGATAATGAGGCTATTAGAGTGTTTAGTGAAAATCTACGTCAGCTATTATTAGCACCACCTTTAGGAGAAAAAATCATCATGGCTTTAGACCCTGGTTTTCGTACAGGTTGCAAAGTGGTTGTAATAGATAAACATGGCAAGTTGCTCGATAATACCACAATTTTCCCTCATCCACCTCAAGTAGAAGTTTTTGAAGCAAATAAAACACTGCGTGAGTTAGCTATTAAATACAAGGTAGAAGCCATAGCTATTGGCAATGGAACAGCAAGTAGAGAAACAGAAAATTTTGTTCTTCATGTAAATTTTGAAACCAAACCACTTATTGTTGTCGTGAATGAGAATGGAGCCTCTGTTTATTCTGCTTCCGATATAGCACGCGAAGAGTTTCCTAATCAAGATGTAACAGTAAGAGGTGCCATCTCTATAGGACGCCGATTAATGGACCCACTTGCAGAACTTATAAAAATTGATCCTAAATCAATAGGTGTTGGTCAATACCAACACGATGTAAATCAAAAAAAACTACAAGAAAGTTTAGAATATACAGTCGAAAGTTGTGTAAATACAGTGGGAGTAGAAATAAACACAGCAAGCAAACAATTATTATCTTTTGTATCGGGAATAGGTCCAACATTAGCCGAAAATATTATTAATTATAGAATAGAAAATAAAGGTTTTACCTCAAAAGTAGAATTGAAAAAAGTAAAACGATTTGGAAGCAAATCTTTTGAACAAGCTGCAGGTTTTATTCGTATTCGTGATGCTAAAAATCCACTTGATAGGAGTGCTGTGCATCCAGAGAGTTATGAAATAGTAGAAAAAATGGCTAAATCTTTAAATTGTAGCTTAGAAGATTTGATAGAAAAAGAAGAATTACGAAAAAAAATTAATATTAAAGATTTTGTTACCGATAAGTTTGGAATTCCTACTTTGACTGATATTATGAAAGAATTAGCTAAACCAGGACGCGACCCACGACAAGAATTTAATCTGTTTGAATTTGATAAAACTATCAGTAATATTTCAGATTTAAAACCAGGTATGGTATTGCCGGGTGTGATTGTTAATATTGCAGCTTTTGGATGTTTTGTCGATATTGGAGTACACCAAGATGGATTGGTACACATCAGTCAAATGTCGAGAAAATACATAAAAAATCCGAATGAATTAGTAAAACTAAATCAAAAAGTAATGGTCAAGGTATTGGAGGTAGATATGCAGCGAAAACGTATTAATTTAACGATGAATATTGATTGAAAACATTAATTTATGAAAGAAAAAGCAAATAAAAAAGAAAAGCAGTTTTTGAAGATGCCCGAATATCCCGGAGGGAAAAAAGCATTGCAAACTTTTATAAATACTCATCTGCGTTATCCTGCCGATGCTTTAGCTGAGGGTGTAGAAGGTGTTGTTACTGTGGCTTATGAAGTAAATGACAGTGGGGTAGTGGAGTCGGCTAAAATTATAAAAGGCTTATCTTCTTCTTGTAATGAAGAAGCTTTACGTTTAGTAAATATGTTAAAGTATGGAAGAGCTTATAATCATGGTGTGAGAGTGAAGTCAAATCATAAGGTAAATATATACTTCCGTTTACCTAAAACTCAAAACGTAAATTTACAAATCGTTTATAACCAATCAGAATTACAAGAGAAAGAAGAAAAAATTACCGAAAAAAAACAAGAATACACTTATACAATATCACTAAAGCATTAATGCTTGATTAATTCCTTTGTTAGCATAATAAACTCTTCAACCGATAGTTGTTCAGGTCGTTTATCAAAAATAGGATTTTTTCTAAAATCAATGTTGAACACTAATGATTTTAATGAATTGCGTAATGTTTTTCTTCGTTGATTAAAAGCAGTTTTAACAAGCATTTTAAAATCTTGTTCATTGCATGCTAATGTTTTACAATTATTTCTTTTTAAACGAACAACACCTGATTTTACTTTAGGAGGAGGATTAAAAACATGTGCTTCAACGGTAAATAGGTATTCAATTTCATAATATGCTTGCAGCAATACGCTTAATATGCCATAGTCTTTTTTTCCTGGGTTAGATGCTATTCGCTGGGCTACTTCTTTTTGAAACATACCAACAACTTCTGGTATTTGGTCTTTGTATTCCAATACTTTAAATAGAATTTGATTTGAAATATTATAAGGAAAATTTCCAATGAGCGAAAAAGGTTCTTGAATAATAGTTGATAAGTTTACTTTTAAAAAATCTGCGGCATAGAGTCTATCTTTTATTTGTGGAAACTGATGTTGAAGATATGCAATAGACGCATTATCTAATTCGATTAAGAATAATTTTTTATCAGATAATTGTAGTAAATACTGAGTCAATACACCCATTCCTGGACCTATTTCTACAATAGATTGACAAGGAGAAGTAAGGTAATTAACTATTTTTTGAGCTATATTTAAATCAGTTAAAAAATGTTGTCCCAATTTTTTTTTTGGTCTTACTTCATATTTGTTAGTCATATTATAGTGTTTTGTGCAAAAGTAATTAATATTTATGTTGTTTTATATAAAAAAAGCAACTAATCATAAGATAGTTGCTTTTTAAAAAGTGATTCCGATGCGATTCGAACGCATGACCTACTGCTTAGAAGGCAGTTGCTCTATCCAGCTGAGCTACGGAACCAGTTTATTTTTCAAGTCGGGATGACAAGATTCGAACTTGCGACCTCTTCGTCCCGAACGAAGCACGCTACGAAGCTGCGCTACATCCCGCCTAAAAATTAGAGTTTGCAAAAGTACAAATTATTTTGATAAGTTTAATGTTTGTTTTGAAATTTTTCTTTACATTTGCAAACGAGAAAAAACAAAAAAAATGATGATAAGCGATAGCATATTTTATAATTTAGAAGCTCAAAGAGAATTAACGAAAATTCTTGATAATGAGCAAAAAAAAATCATTTTATGCGATACACAAACAAAAAAACATTGTTTACCTTATTTAGTATCAAAAATTCCAGCATTAGCAAACTTTCCAGTTGTAAGTTTTCCAAAAGGCGAAAGTAGTAAAGAATGGGAGTCGTTTGTGTATATATTGAATAAATTATTTAAAAAGGAAGCTGATACACATTCTATTATAATCAATATTGGCGGAGGAGTAGTTTGTGATTTAGGAGGGTTTACAGCTTCTGTTTTTAAAAGAGGCATTTCCTATATCAACATTCCTACTTCTTTAATGGCACAAGTTGATGCCGCTATCGGTGGTAAAACAGCTATTAATTTTAATGGTATTAAAAATCAAATAGGAAGTTTTTATTTGCCCCACTATGTTTTTATATTTAATGATTTATTGCTAACTTTACCTAAAAAACATTATTTATCAGCTTTTGCCGAAATGTTAAAACACGCATTGATAATAGACAGGCACTATTGGGCTGAGCTAAAGCAGGTGAAAAATGTAAAAGAAATAATAAATTATCCACATCTTATTAAGCAGTCAATAAAGATAAAAACAAGCATAGTAGAAAAAGATTTTAGAGATTGTGAAGAAAGAAAAAAGTTGAATTTTGGGCATACTATAGGTCATGCTATAGAAGCTGAATTGTTGAAAAACAGACAAAATGTTTTACATGGGGAGGCCATTGCATGGGGAATATTGGCAGAAGCTCATTTATCGTGGCAAAAAGGCTTATTATCTTATCAAGATTTAGAAGAAATAAACGATGTGATAAGGGCTTATTTTTGTTCGTTACCTATGTTTTATATTGATGAAAATAACCTTGTTAAATTGATAAAGAATGATAAAAAACGAATAGGTAATAATTTGAATATTACTTTATTAAAGGCAATAGGGGAGGCACTTGTTAATCAAAATTGCTCTATTAGCGAAATACGAAATGCTATCCGTTTTGTTTTCAATAACTAAATACCTCCTGACTTTATCACTTTTTTATGGTCTATTTTTTATTTTTCTGATAATGAG
>CAZSTX010000019.1:32515-36892 GCA_964610025.1 uncultured Lentimicrobiaceae bacterium | reverse complement strand
AATTTGTTTTGAAAATTGTTGATATATTAAAAAATTATGTCTAATTTTGCCAGCGAAAAGAAACATTATTTTTTAACTAAAAATATAAGAAAATGAAAAAAATACTTTTATTTTTAACAGTAATATCCTTTAACTTATGTAGTTATGCAGGATATGTAAAAATCAATGCACAAAATTATAACTTGCATGCCAATTCAACTTTTGCCATTAATTCATTATCTCAAGAATTTATAGCTGCCGTTAGTGCTAAAGATGCTCCTAATTTATCTTACGATAAAATCGTAATTACAAAAACGGATGTGTATTTCAATCCTATTCAGTCTGCTGTGTTTTTTATTGAACCCGATGCTCAAATTATTGTACATGATATTATAGTAAAGGAAGACCCCAAATCAAGTTTTGGAACAATTATTTTACTTTGTGGAGAAATTAATGGAAAAGCCTTTGTTTTTAAGGTAGATTATGATTTAGATCCCTCTACTACCGAATTTTATAAGTATAATTCGGAAACCGTTTTTTACTCAATAGAAGCTATTATAGATTTAAATAAGATTATTGTTTGCGGTAGAGATAATAATGGAAACGGTATAATTTCTTCATTAGAGTATTCAAATATGACTAATCCTCATCAGATATTGCCTTTTTCAGGATATGAATTTCATAAGGTAACATGGTTATATGACGAACAATTTGTTGTTTCAGGAATTCATCGGGATGAACAAAAATGTGGCTTTATTTGTGTAGATATTAATAATCTCAATAATAATAGCGGGCTATATTGGTTTCAACAATCTACAACACCCGATTCTTATTGTGTTACAACACCCGATCCAAACAATCCATATCAATTTTATGTGGCATATTCTGATAATGATATTATTTATTCTTTTCTTGCCGATAATTCGGGGGTGTTAAGTAATGTTAATGAGATTCATTATCAGGGCGTTTTGCATTTAAAAGATATCGCTTGCTTTCCCGATCGATTCGGTTTTGTCGGATATGAATCAAGCAATGCGGTTGGGCCACTTGCCAATGCTTCTTTTCTTGTTACTTGTGATTTAGCTTTTAACAATCTTATGTATTTTGAAAATTATGTGCAAGGAGTTCAACATGAATTACATAAAATAAAAGTTTTTAATAACTTATTCTACTGTGGTGGAGTATGGGATGATGTGGGAACAGGAATCACTCACAATGTGGCAAGATTTTTCTTTGTTTATGAAAATTTAACAGAAGATTGTCATAGAATTGAATATCCTGATTATAATCAAAGTAATATCAATATAAATGTCGACCTTTCTGATTATTATGAAAATGATTGTTCGTCTATAGATGTAGAAGGAGAAGAAATAGAGTCCTTTATAACTGATCAGTGTGATAATCCAATAGATCCTTTTAATGCAAAATCCTTTAATTCTCTTTTGAATATTGAAAAAGCATCTGTAAAAGAAAACAACATTTTTCTTTCTCCCAATCCGGCGAATGATTGGATAGAGGTACGACTTAATGGGAAAGTTTTAAACAACGGAAAGATAGAAATCTATAATTTGCAAGGCAAATTGTTATTTATGCAAGACATTGTAGATGAAACAACTTCTATTGATATCTCATCTTATGCCGAAGGGATGTATTTATTTAAAATACAAAACAATCAGCAACATATCAAGACATTAAAAGTTATTATAAATCGATAAAAAAAATTAATATGAGAACAATAAAATTAACATTAAGCATTATTATCCTATTTATCTCATTTAGTGCAGTAAAAGCTCAATCTTCTTTGCCTCGCGTTACTTTTACTTTTACTACGACCAGTGATACGCTCTTTGTAGGTTTGAAAACAAATGCAGACAGTACACTTGTTTATTTTTACAGGGAAGATAGCCTGGGAAATGCCATAGATACGCTAATGCAAACACTTACAAAGTACACTAAAAATTTTAGTATTCCCATGATAAGTAAGCGTGTAACGATTGCCGGAGAAATAAGTTATTTAGTTAATGAAGCTAAAACATACCGAGATTTTTATAATATAATTTCTGTTGACGCAAGCAATCATACTACCTTATCAGAACTAAAACTTTATTCACTGCCGCCGGCAAACGAAACGCTCTCTGTTGACATTAGCAATTGCTTGGCATTAAGGTATTTAGATTTATTTAATAACAATCTCACTTTTCAAAGTTTAAAGTATGACGGTTGTACTAATTTAGAAACTTTCGTGCTTATAGGCAATCCCTTGTTAGATTCTTTAGATGTAAGTTTTTGTGTTTCTTTAAAATATCTTACTGCATATGACAATTATTTTAAATATGTAAAATTAAATGACAGCATTGAACGAGTTAATTGTAAAAATAATCAACTTACACATTTGCAAGTAGAAGGACTTCAGAAATTAAAGACATTAAACATAGAAGATAATTTATTCACTTCTTTCGAGCTAATCGACAACCCTTCTCTTCAAGCTTTGTGGATATCTAATAATCAATTGCAACATTTGAAAGTGGATAATCTTCCGAAAATGTTACAATTGTTAATAAGTAATAATTTATTAACCGGTTTGGATATTCGAGGCGATACAAGTTTACATACCATTGAATGTTATGGAAATCCATTAAGTGCGTGTGCTTTGGATTCACTATTTAAAATATTACCTGATTGGAACGGGTGGATTCAAGGACATATTTATATTGCGAATGACACCATTGAGTGTTTAGGCTCGTCTTCCTGTCATAGCGATATAGCTACTGCACGGAATTGGAAGGTATTAAATAAAAAAGGTTCATCAACATACACAGGCGATGGCAGTGGTTGTTGCAGCCATATTATGGCATTCGGACTTCAAGCAAGTAATATCACTACTCATTCGGCACAAATTTCATGGATTGATACTTCATTCCACTCTTCGTGGGAGATTTCCATTCAAAAGGAGAATGCACCCGCAGGAACAAAATTAGTGTATAATAATCCGTATATTTTAAGTAATTTAAGTCCCCAAACTACTTATCATGTATCACTCCGAGCTGTCTGTCCGGATGGATCACTTTGGAGCGACACCCTTACTTTTAGCACGCTAATGGACGTCGGCATAACGAATATTGTTTATCCTACACCGGATAGCTGTCATCATGCCAATAGTTCCATCTCCCTACAGCTTACACTATTTAACCAAAGTCAAAACGAACTTTCCAATCTCGGTGTTTATGCCAATATTGACAGTGCCGGTCAAATCATAGATCATTTGCAAGAAAATATTCCCGCCTTATCCGTCGGAGAAGCTATCCCATTTACATTTAACATCCCTTATAATGCGCCTCATGTATCAGATTATATGATAAAAGTTTATCTTGATGCCGTAGTGGGAGACAACAACCGCACAAACGATACCATAAGCAATTGGGCTTGTGTTGACAATGTAAGTATTAAAGAAAGCTCCCCCTCTACAGCCGATGTCACGCTATCGCCTAATCCATGTATTGATCGTATCGACTTGGAAATTAAAGATATGAATTTACAAAACACGCTCTTGGAAATCTATGATTTACACGGGAAATTAATACATACTCAATGTATTATAAATAAAACAACTTCTATCGACATTTCATCTTTTGCCGAAGGGATGTATTTCTTTAAAATACAAAATAATCAGCAAGCTATCAAGATAATAAAAGTTATTAAAAATCAATAAAAAAGGAATAACACAAGTTATTTCCCTTTTTTAATTATAAAATATTAATCGTTCTTGATGCAGGTTTCAGCAGCATTAATGATTTCAATGAAATCTTCGACTTTAAGAGAGGCACCGCCGATTAATCCTCCGTCAACATCTTGGCAAGAGAAAAGCTCAAGGGCGTTTTTGCTGTTACAACTTCCTCCGTATAAAATATAAGCATTATATGCTTTTTCCGTACCATACTTGGCTTCAATCAGGCCACGGATAAAGGCATGCATTTCCTGAGCTTGCTGCGGACTGGCCGTTCTACCGGTGCCAATAGCCCAAACAGGTTCATACGCTATAACAACACGCTCGAATTCTTTGGCATCTAAATGAAACAATCCGGCGGTTAATTGCTTTTCCACTACTTGAAAGTGTTGATTGGCTTCGCGTTCAGCCAATTGTTCTCCTATGCAGAAAATGGGTATGATATCTTCTTCTAACAAACGTTTGACTTTTTTAGCCAATACCTCATCGGTTTCTTTGAAATAAGCCCTGCGTTCGGAATGGCCCACAATGCAAAAATCGGCACCTGCCGATTTAATCATAGCGGCACTTATTTCGCCCGTAAAAGCTCCGGCTTTTTCATCACTCACATTTTGTGCCCCTACCGAAAAATTGCTTTCTTCCGATACGTCGGCGGCCATTTCCAAATAAGGAAA
>CAZSTX010000019.1:0-32415 GCA_964610025.1 uncultured Lentimicrobiaceae bacterium | reverse complement strand
TTTTTCTGGCAATGTTTCTGCTGGTTTTGCCGATACATTTCCTTTTATAAATAGTTCAATAGTACCGTTTTCAGCATTGGATATAACTGTTACTTTTTTGTTTATTGTTCCTAAACGATAAGTATTGTATTTTACTTTAATTGTTTCTGATTTTCCTGGCATTATTGGTTCTTTGGGCCATACAGGAACCGTGCAGCCACAAGATGAATATACATTTGTTAGTACTAAAGGTTCTTTGCCTGTATTTTTGAATTTAAATTCACATTCACCGTCATCACCTGACATAATATTTCCATAATCGTGAGTGGTTTTTTCAAAAATGATTTCAGGAGCTTTACTTTTTTTAGTAGAAGATTTAGTCGTTTGAGCATTTATTGAAAAAATACCAATTGAAATACAAATAGTTGTCAATACAATTACAGATAATAATTTATTTAGTGTTTTCATTTTTTTATATTTTAAGTATTAAATTTATTTTTTGCAAATGTAGCCAATATTTTTATAAAAAAAAACAATGTATTTATTTTTATACAAGAATTTTGCCAAAAAAAGTTTTTTGTATTTTTTATAGTTATTTAAAAAAAAAATAATACTTTTTTTTAGTATAACATAAATAAAAATATTGCGTTATTCAATTACAGTTATTAAGAATCAAAGTCTGAAAATGAAACTTTTTGATTATTTATTTAAATTAAATATTTTTTTTCTTATTATTTTTTCGGGATGTAGAAAAGAAATGACAATTCCTGTTTATTTTCAAATAGACTCTGTCGATTTTGCAGCTGACTATATTACATTTGGGACGGCATCGCATAAAATTACAGATGTTTGGGTAACAGTAAATGGCGTTAGTGTTGGCGTTTATGAATTGCCTGCTATATTTCCAGTTTTAGCCAATGGGCAATCAAAAATTCAGATTTCGCCCGGCATTATGTTAGACGGTCTTACTGCTAAACGTCCTTCTTATCCGATGTATACGACTTATATTACAAGTGAAAATTTAAAATTAGATACTATTTATAAGATACGTCCTTCTTTTAGTTATGCTAACTATGTAAAAGTTGCTTTTATTGAAAATTTTGAAGATGCTGGAATGAGATTTGCGGCGAAAGAAAACAGCCCTTCGCTTGAAAAAACAGGCGAAGCAAGCGAAGTGTTTTATTATCCTGGAGAGATAAATAACTATTCAGGAAAAATTAGTATTGCTGATACGGGAGCAAGTTTTTTTGAAATCGTTTCAAACGATGCTTTCGCTTTGAAAAATACAAACACACAATATTGTTTTTTAGAATTAAATTATAAAATGGATGTCCCTTTAAACGAAACATTAACAGTAGAAGTAGGACTTTATATAAACAATACAACAGGACCTAAAGTGCAATATCCTTTAATTAAAATTAAGCAATCGAATAGTTGGAAAAAAATGTATATCAATGTAACAGAAGCTATTAATAATCAGAATGCTAATATGAAAGATTTTACAATTTATATTAAGGGAACTACCCAAAAAGGAGTTGCTGCATCTTGTTTATTAGATAATATAAAGTTGCTTTATATCCCACTATAATATGAAACAGATTAATAAAAAAAGACAAACAATTATTTATGTATCATTTGATATTTTAGCTGCCATCATATCTTGGTTTTGTTTTTTCTTTTATCGAAAATATAATGAAGCTTTTTACCACTCAATAAAAGAAATACTTATGGTAATGTTTAACGACTATAAATTTTATATTTGTATAGTATTCATTCCTTTATGTTGGATAATCTTATATACAATTACAGGAACTTATCGCTCTGTTTATCGAAAGTCGCGTATTAAAGAATTAGAATTTACTGCTAAAAACATATTTTTGGGGTCTATTATATTATTTTTTGCCATTATTCTCGACGACCATATCGTAAACTACACAGATTATATTAAATTATTTCTTATCCTATTCGGATTACATTTTTTCACTACAAGTTTATTCCGATTTATTTTAATCACGATAACAAACAATGCTATACATGCTGGCAAACTCGGATTCAATGCTATTTTAGTAGGAGGAGGAAAATTAGCATTGAAGTTATACGAAATACTTGAAAAACAAAAACAGCATTCAGGAACTAAATTTGTAGGTTTTGTGTATGCTAATGGAGAAAATACACAAGAAATGGAAACTTTTTTGCCTCTTTTAGGATCATATAAAGATTTGCCTCAATTAATAAAAGAAAAACAGATAGAGGAAATAATTATTGCTATCGACGACCAGCAAAATGCTACTCTCGAAAAAATATTTTCGATTATTGACGAAGGAAGTATTTTAATTAAAATTTTACCTAAAACAGAAAACTATATTTTGGGAGCAGTAAAAGATACCGCTATTTTTAATGAACCACTCATACAAATACATCTTGATTTTATGCCTCCTGTATGGCAAAAAATACTAAAAAGAACGATGGATATTGTTTTATCTTTAATATTAATGATTTTATTTTCACCACTTTACTTAATATTATGTATTGGAGTAAAACGCTCATCGCCTGGACCTATTTTATTTAGGCAAGAAAGAGTTGGCTATAAAGGGAAACCTTTTAGTATTTTAAAATTTCGCTCCATGTATATAGATGCTGAAAAAAACGGACCACAATTATCGAGTGAAAACGACCATAGAATAACTAAATTTGGACGTTTCATGCGCCGCACACATTTCGACGAATTGCCACAATTTTATAACGTATTAAAAGGCGAAATGTCTTTAGTAGGACCGCGCCCTGAACGTCAATATTATATAGATAAAATAACACAAATAGCCCCTCATTATCGGTTGTTACTACTAACTAAACCGGGATTAACATCATGGGGACAAGTAACTTATGGTTATGCTGAAAATGTTGAACAAATGCTTGAAAGACTACGTTTCGACCTTGTGTATATTGAAAATATGTCATTATTAATCGATATTAAAATTTTATTTTATACAGTAGTAGCAGTATTACGATTAAAAGGAAAATAAAATATAAAATAGAATTATAAAAGTAATATAAAAAATGTGTATTTTTGCAAAAAATATAAAATAAATATTATGAAATTTATTGTATCAAGTCAATTATTATCTAAAAATTTACAAAACGTTAGTGGTATTATTACAACCAATAGAAGTGTTCCTATTATCGAAAATATATTATTTATCATTGCTGATAACCAGTTAATACTCAAAGGAACCGATTTAGAAACAACTATTACTGCTACAGTAGAACTGTCAGAAGTAGAAGGAGGAGGGAGTATTGTTGTCCCCGGAAAATTAGTGGTAGAGACCATTAAATCTTTGCCTGATGTACCTGTGGTTTTCGATATAAAAGAAGATTACTCAATAGAAATTTCTGCAAACGACGGGAAATACAAATTAATGGGTTTCGATAGCGAACAATTTCCTCAATTGAAAGCTATAGAAGACGATAAGTCGTTTAAAATACCTGCTGTAACATTAGAAAATGCAATAGGAAAAACAGCTTTTGCAACAGGAAATGCAGAAATACGCCCCGTAATGGGAGGAGTATTTTGTCAGATTGCAACTGATAAAATTACATTTGTAGCCACAGATGCACATCGACTGGTTAAATACAATAATAATATGGTTAAAGCAAATGTAGAAGCCGATTTGATTATTCCTAAAAAACCTTTATTGCAATTAAAAAATATATTACAAGGCTTAGATATTGACATAAATGTAAGTTATAACGATGCACGCGTATGTTTCACTTTTGAAAACATAAGTATATCTACAAAATTAATAGAAGGAAAATATCCTGATTACGAGAAAGTAATACCAAGAAACAACACAAATGTATTACAAGTAGAACGTCAAGGATTATTGCAAAAAATGAAAAATATTTCTCTTTATGCCAATCAGTCAACTCATCAGATGAGATATAAAATTGAAGACACAAAACTAATGCTTACCGCCGAAGACGTCGACCATTCGACCAAAGCAACAGCAAATATATCTTGTGTTTTTGAAAGCGAAGAGTCAGAATTTGAAGTAGGGTTTAGTTCAAAGTTATTACAAGAAATATTAAGTAATTTAGAATCGACCAATGTTATTTTCAAATTCTCTCATCCTACAGGAGCAGTCTTAATTTTTGAAGATAAAGAACAGGAAGAAGAAGATATTTTGATGCTTATTATGCCTGTTATGTTAAATAATTAAATAATAACTTATTGCATATCTGTCAAATAAGATTTATTATTTACTAAAAAACATTTTTATATGAATACGCAAAAAATACTTGTCATTGATGACGAAGAAGCTATACGTGTAGTATTACGCGATATTTTAGAATACGAAAACTACATGATAGAAGAAGCCGACTGCGCATCAAAAGCACTAACGATATTAAAAAAAGAAAAATTTGATGTAATTATTAGTGATATAAAAATGCCGGGGATGGATGGCATAGAATTATTATCAAAAATTCAAGATATATGCGACACTCCTGTCATTATGATTACAGCCCATGGCGATATAAATACAGCTGTAGAAACCATTAAAAAAGGAGCCTATGATTATATAACAAAACCATTGGATATGAACCGTTTGTTAGTCTCTGTACGCAATGCACAAGACAAACAATTTATGATGGTAGAGACTAAAAAACTAAAAAAGAAAGTAAATAAACAATACGATATTATAGGAGAATCAGCTGCTATCGTTCATCTTAAAAAAATGATTGATAAAGTGGCCATTACAAATGCTCGTGTATTAATTACAGGCGAAAATGGAACAGGAAAAGAATTAGTAGCACATTGGCTGCATGAAAAAAGCAATAGATCTAATAACGCATTTATAGAAATAAACTGTGCCGCCATCCCTTCCGAATTGATTGAAAGCGAATTGTTTGGACACGAAAAAGGATCTTTTACTTCAGCAGTGAAACAACGAAAAGGAAATTTTGAATTAGCAGATAATGGAACATTATTTTTAGACGAAATTGGCGATATGAGCTTGCCAGCACAAGCAAAAGTGTTGCGAACTTTACAAGAAAATAAAATTACACGTGTTGGTGGCGAAAAAGATATACAAGTAAACGTACGCGTGATTGCTGCTACAAATAAAAATTTAGAAAAAGAAATTGAAGATCACATGTTTCGTGAAGACTTATACCACCGATTAAATGTAATTAATTTACACGTGCCTCCTTTACGCGACAGATTAGATGATATCCCTTTGCTGGTAAATCATTTTATTAATCAAATACACGAAATGCAAGGATTGCCTATGCGTACTTTTACAGAAGATGCCTTCGATGAATTGAAAAAACTGCCATGGAAAGGAAACATTCGCGAGTTGCACAATATAGTAGAAAGATTAATTATTTTATGCGACAATCCCATTAACGGAAAAGATGTACAAAAATACACTTCTTATATATGATAGAAACACACCCAAGTAAAGCATTAAAATTTTGTCCTTTTTGCGGAAGCCCTCATTTTATTTGGGACGGAACAAAAGCTCACAATTGCCAAGATTGCAAACAACGACTTTATACCAATGCTGCCGGAGCTGTAATAGCACTGATAGAAAATGAAAAAAAAGAATTACTCTTTACTATACGAAAATACAACCCTGCTAAAGGAAAATTAGACCTCCCAGGAGGATTTATTGATATAGGCGAAAATGCTGAACAGGCAGTAGTAAGAGAAGTAAAAGAAGAGCTGAATTTAGATGTAGACAGTTTGTTTTTTTATAAAACATTTCCTAATACTTATATTTTTAAAGATTTTATGTATTTTACTATCGACATTGTTTTTCGATGTAGCGTCAAAAATATAGAAAAATTAGAAGCAAACGATGATGTAGAAAAAGTGATTTTTAAAAATGTAAAAGAAGTAAAAATCAGCGATATAGGATTGTGTTCTGTGAAAAATTTAGTCTCATTACTAAGAAAATAAAATTACTTTTCTTTTAGTACAGCGATTGCCTTTTTTATTACTTCGTCGTCTTTGTTTATAATTTGATAAAAACCTTTGGTATTAAACAAATTGCGTGCAATATAAGCTTTTGTCCATTTCTTAATCTCTTGTTTGGAATACGATGTGGCTGCTGCTAATGGCAAGCCTTTTTCTGCTCCTTTAAGCAATATTTCTTTCAACATTTTTTCGCTTACAGCAAATTGTTTTTCAAATTGTTCTATCGTTTTATACCGCTGTAATATTTTGCGGTTTTTATCTACATATTCCATTGCATAAGTAAATATAACACCTTGATTAGCTAATTTATTAAAATAAATAATACTATCAGATGTCTGTAATGGAATAAATATATCGGGCATAATACCACCACCGCCATAAACAATTCTCCCTTTGGCTGTTTTGTATTTTAAAGAATCGGCAAATTGAATACTATCCCTGTTTTCTAATTCGCCGTTGCCATAACGTTTTAAAATGTCTATATAATAATCTTCTGTCGATTTTTTGTCAAAAGGCTTTTGTATACAACGACCACTAGGAGTGTAATAGCGTGCTACTGTTAGCATTACCTCTGAACTGTCTTTTAAATAAAATTGCTGCTGTACCAATCCTTTCCCAAAAGAACGTCTGCCTATCACTGTACCTCTATCATGGTCTTGGATTGCTCCGGCTATGATTTCGCTTGCCGACGCAGACCACTCATCAATTAAGACAACTATTTGCTGATTTTCATCTTGAAACAATCCGCTTTTAGTAGCTCTATATTCTTTTTTCCCAACATGATGTCCTTGTGTATACACGATTAATTCATTTTTTTTGAAAAACTGATTGCACACATCAATAGCAGCTCCCAAAAAACCGCCGGGATTACCCCGTAAATCTAAAATTAGCTGTTGCATATTTTGAGTCTTCAGCTGTTTGAGAACATTAATAAACTCTTGCCCTGTGGTGATAGTAAAATTATCAATTAAAACATAAGCTGTCTTGTTATCAATCATATAAGCTACATTAATGCTCTCTAAAGGAATTTTATCTCTGATGATTTCATAATCTATTAAATTGCTTATGCCTGAACGTAAAATAGTTAATTTTACTTTTGTCCCTTTTTTCCCTCTTAATTTTTGAATTACTTCTTCGTTTTGAATAGCTGTTCCAGCTGCTTTTTCTCCATCAATAGAAATTATTTTATCGCCAGGAATTAAACCTACTTTTTGCGATGGTCCATCTGGAATTACGCTAACAACTAATATTGTGTCGTTTAAAATGTTGAATTGTATCCCTATCCCATCAAATTTCCCTATTAACATTTCATCGTAACGCTGAGCATCTTTTTTTGAAATATAAGAAGAATGCGGATCCAAAGATAGCAATAACGATAAAATAGCTTCATTATTAATATTTTCGATATCAACTTTTTCGAAATAATAATGCTCTAATAATTGTACTACTTCTTCTATTTTACTATTAGCAGGATTGACATAAAATACATATTTTGATTTTAAAGGAGTTAAATAAAATCCTATTAATAAGCCTATTATTAGCGTTGAAAATAGATAAAGAAAAGATGTAACGTATCGCTTATTACTTGATAATTTCATGATGGGTTTTTTATGAGTAATAACTGAAAAAAACTTATTTTATTTTAAAAAAATAGAACACGAATTGTATTTTAAAAATATATATCTTTGCGTTATCATTTTTTTATCTTATAAAAAATCAAAAAGTTGAAAAAATATTACTTATTGTTTATTTTAATTTTTACTGTAAATATTACTGTCGTTTCTCAATTGAAATTTGCAGATAATAACGCCATTACGCAATTTTTAAAAACAAAAACCTATATTGTATTAGAAGATGCCATTTTTTCTGATTTTAATACTGCAATCCGAGAAATAGCTGCAAAGCATTGGAAAGTAACTCCTTATGAAATAATAGATTTGGCAACTTTTGAAAAAATAAATAAAAAAACCAATCTCTCATTTCTCATTGTTACCATAGGAGAAATAACAGGATTAAACGCTACTTTTTCGTTCAATTTGCTCAATCTGATAATGGGGCATCCTTCGGGCGACATTAACAAACAAAAAGAAATCATTATTCTGCCTCTTTCTTATTATTCCGAAGATGACGAAGAAGAAGATTATGATTATAAATTAGGCGGAATTTTAAATGCGATGCAATATTATATTCTCAATCACAGCGATAGAAATTGGGAAGAATGGGTAAAAGAGAATAGAAAAGAATTAAAAACCAAAGAATTATGGTTGACATCATCAGACCTTGCACCTCATTTAAAAACGATAGAACAAATTGAAAAAATCTATCCTTATACTGTCAAAATAGTGGAAACAGCAGCCATCGAAGAAGCTATTGATAAAAAAATACCATCTGTTGCTTTCGTGCATAAAGTAGGAGATAATACCAAACCCTATTGTATGAAACTCATTATATCGTGTGCCGATGGGAAGCCTTTATACTTTAATTATGATAAAGTTACTAAAAATATTCCTGCGGGAATGTCAGTGAAAGATTTTAAAACATTAATAGAATAAATAGTGAGAAAAAAAATTAAAAACGTATTTGCAAAAAAAGATTATTATTGCTTTGCATGCTCTCCAAATAATGAAAATGGATTGAAATTAACTTTTTATGAATCAGGAGACTACATAGAAGCAGAATGGAAACCTACACAAACTTACGAAGGTTATCCGGGAGTAATTCATGGTGGAATACAAGCAACTTTGCTCGATGAAATAGGAGCTTGGACAATGTATATTAAAGGGAAATCTTCGGGAGTAACCGCTCGCATGAATGTAAAATACCATAAACCTTTAAACAGAAATCAAGAGAAAATAATAATTAGAGGAAAATTAAAAGAAAAACAACGAAACATTTGCTATATTGATGCAGAATTGATTAATGAACAAGGCGAATGCTGTGCAGAAGCTGCTTTGGTTTATTTTTTGATGCCACAAGAAAAAGCAATAGAAGAAGGATTTTACCCCTTACGCTATCAAGATTTTTTTGAAGATTAAAAGCAGCAAAAAAATCAAATAGCATTATCTTAAAAGGAACTACAAGACCAACAAAAATGTACTGCCCTACGGGCAGATTTGATAATTTTCTACTATAATAAGTGGAGTTTTTACAAACAAAATTCTAAATTTAAATATTATACAAAAACACTTGTCGTAGAACAACAGTTGATTAAGCAGCAAAAGCCACCGACTCACTAATGTTTTAAGAATTTGCTTGTCAATCTTAGAAAATACATTCTACTAGAATACTTAGATACATCAATTTCAAAAGACGAGTCTTTGTATGTTCAAAACTAATTTGCTTCACTTCCTATTTAAGTTTTTCATTAAGTTTATTTAAAAAACGAAAAAATAGACTATATATTATTGATTATAAATTGTTTATTTGAATATTGCAAAAAAATGTGGAAAATAAGAAAAAGTAATACGAATAATTGATTATATGAATAAATTTATTTATCCTTGCTATGGAGAAGATATTTTACTCGTCGTATTTAAGTTCTAACTGTAATTTTGTTAAACAATATTTTTTTGTTTACGATTTATTTAATTTTTTCCAGAGATATATTTTAATTCGATGAACAATAAAAGGAGGTGTTAATAAGACTATTAATACACTTACTTTTGTCATAAATCCGGGAATTAGTAAGAATTTTTTATTAAACATTGCTTTTATCGATTTGTTAGCTAATTGTTTTGCTTCCATCATTATTTTACATCGAAGAGCTAATTTTCTGTATGTATTATTTAAAGAATATAGGTCTGTATTAATGGCACTTGGGCATACTATGCTTACTCCTACATTGTGTGATTTTAATTCGTAGTATAACGAGCGAGCAAAATTTTTCAAATAGCGTTTTGTAGCAGCGTATAATGCTATTCCGGGGTAAGGAATCCATGCTGTAATAGAAGACGTAAAGAGAATAAAACCTTTTTTTTTCTCTTTCATATATTTAGAAAAATAGGTGCATAGAAGTGTGGGAGTTATAATATGTAGCATGAGTAGTTTATTGCTTAATTCAATGGAGGTATCGGCTACTTCTTCAAAGAAAAACATACCTGCATTATTGATTAGTATTTCAACATTTAAGTGTTTTTCTTCGCAAAAATTATAAATATATTCGGCTGAATTAGCAAGTGTTAAGTCAACAAACAAAGGGATAGCAGTTATATTAAATTCGTTGTTAAGTATTTGACAAACTGATTGGTTTTTTTCGTCGTCATTGCTAACAATAATAAGATTATAATTTTTATTGGCTAATTCGCGGGCGTAATAGTAACCTATACCCGAACTACCACCTGTAATTAAAGCATATGGCAATTGTTTATCCATTGAAAAAATTAAAATTATTTAATTTTAATTACTTTGTATCCAGCTTTTTCAATTGTTTCTATTAAAAGACTATCGTCTATTTTATCGTTTATAACTACTGTCGCACTATTTTTTTCGAGGTTTACTTTTGCTGTTACACCTTCTATTTTATTTAATGCTTCTTCAACTCTATTGCTACAGTGATTGCAACTCATACCTTCAATGAAAATTGTTTTTTCCATATTATTTATTTTTTCGATGATTTCTGTTTTTTTTATCAAATTATTACTTTTTTCTTGTTTGAAAAAACCTAATCTTAAAGCATTTAAAACTACGCTTAGTGAGCTAAAACTCATAGCAGCTGCTGCAAACATCGGGTTTAATTTCCATCCGAGTGCAAAATAAAAAACTCCTGCAGCAAGTGGAATGCCAATAATATTATAGATAAAAGCCCAAAATAGGTTTTCTTTAATATTTTTCATTACCGAACGGCTTAATCTAATCATAGTAATAATATCGGTTATACTGTTTTTGATTAAAATAACATCTGCTGATTCGATAGCAATATCGGTTCCTTTTCCTATTGCTACTCCAACATTAGCGCGCGATAACGCAGGTGCATCGTTAATGCCATCACCTATCATGGCAACGGTTTTACCTTCTGCCATTAGTTGGCTTATTATTTTATCTTTTTCGTGTGGCAATACTTCTGCATAAACTTTTATATTTCCGATTTGATTTTTTATTTCTTTAGCTGTTGTTTTATAATCTCCTGTAAGCATAATAACTTCCATTCCCATCTCTTGTAGGGTATGTATTGTTGTTATGCTATCTGGTTTTAGAGTATCGGCTATTCCTATTAGACCTAAAACAACAGATTTGTTTGCACAATAAATAACGGTTTGCCCTTTAGTAGCCATTTTTTCGGCTTTTTTTTCTAATTGAGAAGTATTGATTTTATAATCATTTATAAAAGAAAGATTTCCTATATAATATTCTTTGTCTTCTATGTTTGCTTTGATACCTTTTCCAGCAAATGTGCTATAGTTATGTGTAGGTAATAATTCAATGTTTAATTGGGTTGCTTTGTTTAAAATTGCTACAGATAATGGATGTTCGGAGTTTTTTTCTATGGAGGCACATATTTGCAATAAGGTAGTATGTTCTATATCGCTTACAATTTCTATTACTTGAGGTTTTCCTTCGGTAATAGTGCCTGTTTTATCTAAAACAACAGTATTGATTTTTCCTGCATTTTCTAATATTTCAGCTGATTTTATTAACACTCCGTATTTTGCTCCTAAACCTGTTCCAACCATAATAGCTGTGGGAGTGGCTAATCCAAGGGCACATGGGCAAGAGATAACTAAAACAGAAATACCCATTGACAAGGAAAATTCAAAAGATTGTCCTAACAGTATCCATGTAATAGTGCTTATTAAGGCAATTAAGATAACTATAGGGACAAAGAAATAACTAATTCTATCGGCTAATTTTGAAATGGGCGCTTTGCTTGAATTAGCCTCTTCAACAAGTTGAATAATTTTAGATAACAATGTGTCGTCTCCTACTTTTTGAGCTTCCAATTCGATGTATCCAGACTTAAGAATGGTTGCTCCTATAACAATATTGCCTTCTTTTTTAAAAGAAGGAATGCTTTCGCCTGTAATAGAAGATTCGTCAATATAGCCATTTCCTGAAATGATTACTCCATCTACGGGGATAATGCTTCCGGCTTTAATAACAATAATATCGCCAATATGTATACTGCTAACATCTACTGTTTGTTCTTTTCCATCTTTTTTAATAATTGCTTTATCGGGTTTTAAGTCAATAAGTCGTGTAATAGCATTGGAAGTTTTTTTCTTTGCTTTTGTTTCTAAAAATTTTCCTACGGTAATTAATGTAAGAATAGTACCTGCCGATTCAAAATATAAATGTTGTTTAAATTGTTCTACGGTGTCTATATCGCTTATTCCAATAGCATTTCCAATTTTATAAATAGCATATATTCCGTATAATAAAGCAGCACTTGCTCCCATCGCTACCAAAGAATCCATATTAGGAGTGAGTTTATACAGTTGCTTAAAGCCGTGTGTAAAAAAATGCTTATTAATATAAACAATAGGCAGTGTTAAAAGAAAAAGTGTTAATGCAAAAGAAATAGCATATTGATTTTGTGTGAAAAAATGGGGAAAAGGGATAGGTAGCATATCGCCCATTGATAAATAAAGCAAAGGGATTAAAAATAGTATTGATACAATAAGTCGTGTTTTAATATTCTGAATTTCTTTTTCATAAAGTGTTGCAGGGTCAGAGGTTTTTATTTTGTTTTCGTCTATATAAGCTTGATAGCCTAATTCATCTATTGTATGTATTATTGTATTTACAGTTGTTTTTTTTGTGTCAAAAACAACTGTCATCGTATTTGAAAGCAAATTGACTTCTACTTTAACAACTCCTTCTAATTCTTTAATTGCTTTTTCAACACTTAACACGCACATAGCGCATGTCATTCCTATAATGTTGAATTTTTGTTTAATCATAATTATTTTTGTTCTGCTTTAACAATTTCTTTTTGTATTTTTTTAGGTAGATTATCTACACAGTGGTGGCATTTCATGTCGATGGAATACATTCGTCCGATACAATAATTAGAATGTTTGCAATTACTTTGCTCTAACCCATTTTGTAGTTTATTTATGAAATCGGTGTCATTAATAAGTACACGTGCCATTTGTAACAATTCGAATCCTTCCTTTAGTACATCGTCCATATTTTGACGTGAGATTAAGCCACCAACATAAATTAATGGTAATTGTAATGCTTCTCTAAATTTTTTTGCAGTTTCTAAAAAATAAACTTCTTTAAAAGGGACAGCTGGAAGCATCCATTTTCCGACTAAACGAAGTGCTAGTCTTAACCACCAGAATTTCCAAAAATTCATATAGTGAGTAAGTGTTTTTATTGGCATGGCTCCGTGCATAACTACCATGGGAGCTTTGCTTACAAAACCAGCTGTCAATACTAAAGCATGTACTTTTAGTTTTTCTAATTCTTTAGCTACTAATATACATTCGTCTATTTGCATTCCGCTTTTAAACCCATCGTACATATTGGTTTTAACAACTACTGCTATATCGTCTTTTGCAGCTTCCATAACTTCGCTGATAACCATTTTCATAAAACGCATGCGATTTTCGAGTGATCCACCGTATTTGTCTTTTCGTTTGTTTGTATAGGGGGAAAGGAATTGAGAAATCAAATAGCCATGTCCGGCATGAATTTCTACACAATCAAATCCTGCTTTGCGGGCTAAATTCACTGCGTTTCCAAAATCTTTTATAAGTAATGTAATTTCTTTTTCATTTAAAGCTCTGACAATGGTAGGGGAGTATATATTAAATCCGCTTGAGGCACCGACAGGTATTTGTCCGCAAGTAGAATAATGGGTCATATTTCCACAATGTCCAAGTTGTATGGCAGCTTTAGCTCCTTCTTTGTGGATAGCATCGGTTAGTTTTTTTAAATCGGGAATTATTTCTTCTCGCATCCAGAGTTGTCCGTTAAAAGACACGCCACTGCGGTTAACGGCAGCATAGGCTATGGTTGTCATACCAATTCCACCTTTGGCAACTTGTAGGTGATAGTTAAATAAATCTTGTGAAGGTTTATTGTTGTAACACATATTTTCGAAAGCAGCCGAACGGATTGTTCTATTTTTTAATGTTATTGGTCCTAATTGATAAGGCGAAAATAATGTATCATTCATAATATATTGTTTTATTTATTTTTTGCTAAACTAATAGCTTTTAAAAAATGAGAGGTAATATAATTTAATTGTTCATTATCTAATTCGGTGTGCATAGGCAGTGAAATAACACTTTCGGATAAGGCTTCGCTAATAGGGAAATTGCCTTTTTTATATTCCAAATGTTGATATGCTTTTTGTAAATGCAAAGGGACAGGGTAGTAAATCATTACAGGAATTTCTTTTTCTTGCATATATGCGATAATTTTAGCTCTGTCAATATCTTTAAGCACTAAAGTGTATTGATGGAATACGTGGCTGCTTTTGTTATATCGCTGTGGAATTGTTATGTTTTCATGATTGTTAAATGCTTGGTCGTAGAAAGATGCTGCTTCATTACGTCTGATTATGTATTCATCTAAATGTTTTAATTTTACATCTAATATAGCTGCTTGAATGCTATCTAAACGTGAATTAACACCTATTATATCGTGGTAATAACGGACAAACATTCCATGATTTACAATGCCTCTCAATTTTTTAGCGATTGTATCATCATTTGTAAAAGCTGCTCCTCCGTCTCCGTAGCAGCCTAAATTTTTAGATGGGAAAAAAGAAGTACAACCAATAGTGCCAATAGTTCCAGCTTTTTTGACTTGACCATTCAAAAAATGATATTTTGCTCCTATTGCTTGGCAGGCATCTTCGATAATGTATAAATTGTGTTTTTTAGCTATTGTCATCAAAGATTCCATATCAGCACATTGCCCAAATAAGTGAACCGGAATAATGGCTTTTGTTTTATTTGTAATAGCTTTTTCTACAGCTGAAATATCCATATTGAATGTATCAGGTGCGATATCTACTAATATAGGAGTTAATTTTAACAATGCAATCACTTCTATTGTTGCAACAAATGTAAATGTTGTGGTTATAACTTCATCGCCAGGGCGTAAATCTAATGCCATTAACGAAACTTGCAAAGCATCTGTTCCATTGCCACATGGGATGACGTGTTTTGCTTGAAGGTATGTTTCAAGATTTTTTTGAAATTGTTTGACTGTCGGGCCATTGATAAAAGTACAGTCGTTAATAACCTTTTGTATTTCATTGTCAACTTCTTTTTTGATTTTTTGATATTGACTTTGTAAATCAACCATTTGTATTTTCCGCATAATATTTTTATTTTTTTGCTTTTACAGAAATAATATCATCAACAATATTTTTTAAATTAGCAGTTGTATCTTTTTTATGTAATTTTTGTACGTTTAAAATAGAGGTTGTTTCCATTTTTATTAAACAATTTACTACATTTTCCATTATTTCTTGTGCAGATTTTTCATGCCC
The DNA here is from genome assembly GCA_964610025.1 of uncultured Lentimicrobiaceae bacterium. GTDB lineage: Bacteria > Bacteroidota > Bacteroidia > Bacteroidales > WCHB1-69 > UBA5266. The sequence goes on along the minus strand of CAZSTX010000019.1, from coordinate 17,011 downwards.
CATATAATAAGAATAACTATTTAAAAATTGTTGGTATGTTATTTTTTTTTCTTTTAGTAGAGCGTTTACTTGTTGTGATACCCATAGTGTTAGACTATCTGTTTGATTGTTTAATGTACATGTACGTGTGGCAGCTTCTAATATATATATATCTACCAATAAGGTTTCTATTTCTTTTTGATTAATTAAATCTTTAGGAGTTGCACTTTCGTAGTTTCTTGTGCAAGCCAAGAAAGTAAAAAGACTGAAGATTAAAAAGAATTTATTTTTCATCTATTAAAATATAATGGTTCTCCTGTTGGGTCTTTTATAAACTTGCCATTATCATAAGCTAATACACCATTAACGAAAGTTTTTTCAATATTTGTATGTAGTTTCATATTTTCGAAAGGGGACCACTTGCATTGATAGAATAATGAAGCTGAAGTAATGGAAGAAGGTTTGTTTAAATTGACAAGCGTTAAATCGGCATAATAATTTTTTTTGATAAATCCTCTTTTTTCTACTTGAAATAAGCGTGCTGGAGCATGGCACATTTTTTCTACAATGGTTTGTAATTTAATTTGTTCCTTATGATAAAGTTCCAACATTAGTGGTAAAATGTGTTGTATGATAGGTATGCCAGACGGCGCTTTTAAATAAGTGTTGTTTTTTTCTTCTAATGTATGGGGTGCATGGTCCGAGGCGATAGTTTGTATACGTCCGTCAGAAAGTGCGTTGATAAGTTCATTTTTATCTTTTATTGTTTTTATTGCTGGATTACATTTTATTTTTGTTCCTAATTGCTGATACATTGAATCGTCAAAATATAGATAGGCAACGCATGCTTCGGCAGTTATATTAGGATATGTATTTGAAAATAATGCTAGTTCTTTAGCTGTACTAATATGTAAAATATGTAAGCGTGAATGGTATTTTTGTGCTAATTTTATTATTTTTTCAGATGATATCAAACAAGCTTTTTCGGAACGAATTTCGGAATGTTTTTCGATAGGAATGTTTTCATCATAGATGTTAATCATTTTTTCAGTATTTGCTTTTATGATGCTTTCGTCTTCGCTATGCACTACTAAGGGAATGGTATTTAATTGTAAAAGTTGTTCTAATATATCATGATTGTCAACTAACATATTTCCTGTAGATGAACCTAAAAACAACTTGATGCCACAGACACGACTTTTATCTATCGCTTTGATTTCGTTTATATTTGTATTAGTTGCAGCAATATAAAATGCATAATTAGTAAACATTTTATTTTTAGCTAATTGTGTTTTTTCTTCCCAATTTGTTATATTAATAGTTTGCGGTATTGTATTGGGCATATCCATAACAGAAGTAACCCCTCCGGCTATTGCAGCTTTACTTTCCGATAAAAATGAAGCTTTATGCGTTAACCCTGGTTCTCGAAAATGAACATGAGTGTCAATTACTCCAGGCAGTAAATATAAGTCGGTAGCGTCAACAAATACAGTGTCATTGTTTATGGATACATCAGCAACGGTAGTGTGTTCTTTGAAAATTTCAACAATTATTCCATTTTGAATTAATACGTCGCCACGAAAAATTTTCCCTTCATTGACGATAAATGCATTATAAATAAAATAATTGTTGGCAAGCATAATGGGGAGTTTTTTATTCTACCCAGGCTATTATATCTCCTTTTTTTACTCTCCCTCCTTGTGGAATGCAAGAATCAATTATTTTACCTGTATTTAGTGCAGGGACATCTACGTTGCCATAGTATGTTTGAATAATAGCGATAAGGTCACCTTCGTTGTATTTTTTCCCCGGAGCTGGCGGTGTTGATTTTTCATAATTTATTTCCCATAAAATTTTTCCTCCAACGGGGGCAACTACAGGTTTAGCATTTGGATATTTATCGCTCATATAGTTTAATATTTTCTTTTCAGATTCTTCTTTTGTGATAATGGGTGTTGCGATTACAGCTTGAGCGTCATTTTTTGCTTTTTGTAATTCATCTTCAAAGCGTTTTTTTGCAATGCCTGATTTATAATCGCGGTATTGTCTGTCGTGCATTGCTAATTCAAATAACTCTTCGTCGTTTTGTCCAAAATCCCAATTATTATCAATCATTTCTTGTCGATATGTATCGAGTACATTGGGGAATGCGTCTTGAGGATTAGCTGTATAGAATTCCATATTCTTTTCTTTTGCTAATTCAACAATTTCAGGTGCAAGTTCGCCGGGTAGTTTACCTGTTTTTCCAAGAATCATATTCCAACTGTCTTTATCGATTGTTGAAAATCGTTTTTCTCCTTTTGCAAGTGCAAAAATATTCATTAGTGCAATGTTTTTAACATATTGACTAAAAGGAGTTACTAAAGGAGGATAGCCTAATTTTGGCCATACATATTCTACTTCTTGGAATAACTGAACAACAAGGTCGTCTAAAGTTACTTCGGGTTTATTATTTTGTTTTAATGCCATGTTTATTGCTCCATGCATTCCTTTTAAATCTGCCATCATTGACCCCATCATTCCTCCTGGCAAGCCACAACCAACTAATAATGATGTCATTATTTTGTTTTTAGGGTCAATAAAATAACCTAAAAAGTCGTCAATAAATGATTGTGTGAGACGACGAGCTTCCATATAAGCTTTCATATTAATATCGGGAACCAAAAATCCTGCTTCTTTCAACATTGCTTGTATAGTAATTACGTCAGGATGTACCATTCCCCACGATAGAGGTTCCATAGCTACGTCAATATAATCGACGCCATTTTTTGCTACTTCTAACATAGAAGCAACTGAAAAACCGGGACCTGAGTGCCCATGATATTGAACAATAATATGTGGGTATTTTGTTTTTATTTCTTTTACTAATTTTCCTAATGCTACAGGACGACCTACGCCTGCCATATCTTTTAATGCTATTTCGTCGGCACCATATTCTACGAGTTTGTCAACTATTTGCATAAAATATTCTACGGTGTGAATATCGGAATAAGTAATGCTAAGAGCTGCTTGTGAAATCATTCCTGCTTCTTTCGCATATTTGATAGATAATTCTAAATTCCGATGATCATTTAACCCGCAAAAAGAACGCATAATATCAACTCCTTGTGCTTTTTTTACTTTTGGCATGAGTTGTCTTATGTCAGCAGGAACAGGATACATGCGTAATCCATTTAAAGCGCGTTCAAGCATATGAGTTTGAATTCCTACATTGTTAAAAGGTTTTACCCATTCTCTAACTGCAACATTTGGATTTTCGCCATAGAGTAAGTTTACTTGTTCGAAAGCACCTCCATTGGTTTCTATTCGAGCAAAACATCCCATATCAACAATTACAGGGGCAATTTGAGTTAATTGATCAACTCGTGGCACATATTTACCAGAGGACTGCCACATATCTCTGTATAACAAACTGAATTTTATCTCTTTCGCCATATTAAATTTTTTTTGCAAATATATAAAATATTATCTTAATTTTATACTTTTTTTTAAAGAAAATTTATATTCTTTTTGATAAGATAGGAATCATTTTATTTTTCCATGTATGGAAATCACCATTAAGAATATGTTTACGTGCTTCTTTAACAAGATTAACATAAAAATATAAATTATGCAGACTGCCAATCATGCTCCCTAACATTTCGTTATTGACAAATAAATGTCGAATAAATGCTTTAGAATAATATTTATCGGCAAAAAGGGTGCTGTTCGCATCTAAAGGTGAAAAGTCGTTTTTCCATTTTTCATTTTTCATATTGACAATTCCATCCCAAGTGAAAAGGCTTGCATTGCGTCCATTGCGAGTGGGCATAACACAATCAAACATGTCGACTCCTAAACTAATACATTCTAAAATGTTGGCTGGTGTTCCTACTCCCATTAAGTATCGTGGTTTTTCTTTTGGCAATATATCGCAACAGATAGAAGTAATTTGATACATTTCTTCATTGGGTTCTCCAACAGAAACTCCTCCTATTGCTATTCCGTCGCAATCGAATGAGGCGGCATATTCGGCAGATTTTTTTCTTAAATCGGGATAAATACTACCTTGTACAATTGGAAAAAGCGATTGATAATTGCGTTGATGTTTTGTTTGTTTCCATTGATTATAGCAGCGGTCTAACCAACGATGTGTGCGAAGCATTGATTGCTTGGCATAGTCGTGTGAGACAGGATAGGGCGGACATTCGTCAAAAGCCATTATAATGTCAGCTCCAATAATTCGCTGAATATCAATTATTTTTTCTGGTGTAAACTGATGTATAGACCCGTCTATATGGGAAGAAAAAGTTACTCCATCTTCTGTGATTTTACGTCTATGGTTTAATGAAAACACTTGAAATCCACCGCTATCTGTAAGAATAGGTTTGTTCCAACCATTAAAACGATGCAATCCCCCTGCTGCTTCTATAATTTCCATGCTGGGACGTAAATAAAGATGATAAGTATTGCCTAAAATGATATCTGCTCTTATATGTTCTTCTAAATCTCTTATATGTACTCCTTTAACTGCACCAAGTGTTCCAACAGGCATAAAAACAGGAGTTGAGATAGTCCCCGAATCAGTTATTATTTTTCCTACTCTTGCTTTTGATGTTTTGTCTTCGTCTAAAATTATAAACTTCATTTTGTTAGTAAATTTTGACAAAAGTAAAACTTTATTTGTTAACATAACCTATCTTTGCTTTTTATTTTATAAACAAATTAGATTAAAAACTTTTTTAGTAAGTAATTGTATTTATGGCAATAGATATATTATTTTTTGTTTTTTGTTTTTTTACTCTGATACAATTATTGTTTTTCAGTACTTTTTTTTTACGTTTTGCTTTTCATAAACTAAAAAGTAATTCTAATACAGTCGATGAAGCAGTATCAGTAATTATAGCAGTTAAGAATGAAGCTCATTTAATAAAAAATAATTTACGTTCATTTTTAGAGCAAGATTACGACAATTATGAAGTTATTGTTATAAATGATAATTCAGAAGATAGCACGGGGAGTATTCTTAAAGAATTTCAACATTTATATCCTCATTTAAAAATAATAAATGTATCTATTAATCAAGTTAATGTATTAGAAAAAAAAATGTCGTTGGCTGTAGGGATTAAATCTGCACAGCACGAAATTATTTTAATTTCTGATATTTATTCTTCTCCAAGCAGCCCTCATTGGATAAGAAAAATGGCAAAGCATTATTTGGAAGAACGTTATGTAGTTCTTGGTTATGTAGCTTGCGAATATAAAAAGAATTTGCTTAATACTATTATACGGTATGATAATGTGCATACGGCTATTCGTTATTTTTCTTATGCTCTTATGGGAGTGCCTTATCGGGGTAATGCAAGCAACTTATCTTATCCTCGTTCATTATTTTTATCTAATTACAATTATATTTTATTGTATAATAGTCAAGTAATGGATGAAGATTTGTTTGCAAATCAAATTATGAATAAAAAAAACACTGCAATAGAATATAGTAAAGAAGCACATATTTTATCGCAACAGCACCATTCTTCTTTTCAAGATTGGCTAAAATATAAACGTTTGAGTGGCAGAAAGAGAAAATATTACTTATTTAAAAAGAATTTTTTAGTTAAACTATATCCTTTTACAGGATTTTTCTTTTATTTTACTTGCTTAATAGCTCTTGTTATTTCGTTTTTCGATCAACAATATTTATGGGGCATTTTGTCTTTGTTTTTAATACGAATGAGCATTCAATGGTTTATTTTTGGAAAATGTATACGGAAATTAGATGAAAGAACGTTAATACACAAAATTCCTTTATTAGATATGTTTTTTATGTTTATAATGCCGATATTAGAGATAGATAAAAATTTTTATAAAAAAAATAAATGGAAATAAATCAGGAAAAGACGAAAAAATCTCAACGAGATTATTTATTAATTCGCGATGCTCTTGATAATAATAGTCAACAAGCTTATGCAGAATTAATGGAATATTATCGAGAATCCATTTATTTAATGATGTTAAAAATGGTTAACAATCCTTATGATGCCGAAGATTTAACGATAGAAGCTTTTAGCAAAGCTTTTCGTAATTTAACTCAATATGCTGATTCAAATGCTTTTAGCACATGGCTTTTTAAAATAGCTTCGAATAATTGCATTGATTTTTTGCGTAAAAAACGGCTTAATTTAGTAATGATAGACCAATCTTATGAAAATGAAGAGGGAGATGCTATTAGTATGGATATTAAAGACAATATGCCTAATCCAGAAGAATATCTTTGTAATAAAGAACATAAAGAAAGCATGCGTAAAGTAGTTACAAAACTAAAACCTCATTATCGCGAATTGGTAGAATTGCGTTATTTTGAAGAGCTTTCTTATGAAGAAATAGCTAATCGTATGCAGATACCATTAGGCACAGTAAAAGCAAAACTTTTTAGAGCAAAAGATATGTTGCAATCAATAGTAAAATGTAAAGATATATAAAATTCTGATTGTAGCTTAATTAAAAAAAAAATTGCTAAAAAAAAATTGTTTATAAAAAAACGAACCCTACTGACTTTCTTATCTATTTAAATTATTATTTTGCATTTATATTCAATAAAAAAAATATGATATGAAAAAAATAATAATTATAAGTACGGTATTCATTCTATCTTCTTGTGTTTCTAAATTAAAATATGTTGAATGCACCGATAATCTTGCTCAATGTCAGTCGGAAAATAAAATGCTTCTATCTGATAAAATGGATTGTCAAACAAAATTAACGGAGTTAGAGGCTATACTTAAACAAACAAAAAATAAGATTTCAACTATAGAAAATGAAATGTTGCTGCTTCAACGTGCAAATAAAGAATTAAAAGCAGCTCAGGAATTAGCGCAAAAAAATTATGCTGAAATTATGAATGCATATAAAAGTTTGAGTGCTGGAAATAAAAAGGAAGCAGAAATAATTCTAAAAAACTTACAAGAGATGCAATTAGCTTTAGAACAAAAAGAAAATGAACTAAAAGAATTATCAAAATCATTAGAGCAAAAAAGTGCCGATCTTAAAGAACAACAAAGCAAATTGGCTGAATTGCAAGCTATTTTAGATAAAAAAGATAAAGATTTAATTGAATTAAAAGAGAAAATAAAGCAAGCATTACAGGGTTTTGAAGGAAGTGGACTTTCTGTTTACGAAAAAAATGGGAAAATATATGTTTCTATGGAAGAACAATTACTCTTTGCAAGTGGTAGTTTTGTAATAGGAGAGCATGGAAAAGAAGCTTTAAAAAAACTATCTTCCATACTTGAAACAGACAAAGAAATCAATGTAATGGTTGAAGGCCATACCGATAATGTAAAATACAATCCAGCAGCAACATCTCAAATACGTGATAATTGGGATTTAAGTGTTATGCGTGCAACAACGGTAGTAAAAACTATTTTAAGCTATGGAAATATTAATCCTCAAAGATTAATCGCTTCTGGACGCAGTGAATATCTTCCTTTAGATGCTGCTAATACAAAAGAAGCTCACGCTAAAAATAGACGTACAGAAATTATTCTGACCCCTAAATTGGACCAATTGTTTCAAGTATTAGAATAAATGAAATGGAATGTTTTAATAAAATCATTTAAAGCGTTTTTAAAAGTAGACAAATCGTTGTCAATTAATACCATAGAGGCTTATTTGCATGATTTAAAACTATTTGTTAACTTTTTAGAACAGCAGCAATTAACACTTTCTCCATTTGAAATTTCGATTGCGCATGCTCGTGCATTTTTAAATTATTTAACAGAATTAGAAATTAGTGCTACATCTCAAGCGCGTATAGTGTCTGGATTAAAAGCGTTTTATAAATTTATGCAACTACAAAACTTAATAGATGACAATCCATTAGAATTGCTTGAAGCACCTAAAATTGGACGTAAACTACCAGAGGTGTTGTCGGTTGAAGAAATAGATAAAATGCAAAATAGTTTAGATTTAAGTATTCCCGAAAATTTTCGCAATAAAGTAATCATTGAAACACTTTATTCTTGTGGATTACGAGTGTCAGAATTGATTAATCTTCGAATTACTGATTTGCATTTTGACGAAAATTATATCAGTGTTATAGGTAAAGGAGATAAACAACGTTTGATTCCTATAGGTGGTAAAGCAAAAAAATTAATTTCTTTGTATATCAATAATCAACGCGGATCATTACGTATAGAAAAAGGGAGCGAAAACATTGTTTTTTTAAATAGGAGAGGAAAAAAGTTAACACGTCAAATGATTTTTATAATGCTAAAAAAAATAGCAGAACAAGCAGGAATTACTAAACAATTGAGTCCGCACACATTGCGACATTCTTTTGCAACACACCTTATTGAGGGAGGTGCCGATTTGTATTCAATACAAATTATGTTAGGTCATAGCTCTATCACTACAACAGAAATATATACTCATATAGATCGTCAATACTTAAAAGAAACTTTATATAAATATCATCTTCGATTTACTTAAAGTCGCTATTTTTTTATCCCTGTTTTCTATTTTTCTTTTTCGGCTAATGTTTGCTTTGCATTTTCAACCATAAAATGTAAGCGATTATAAATATTTGCATCAGAAGTTCCGCCGTCGAAATCTAAAAAAAGAAGATTCATTTGTGGATATATTTTTTTTATTTTTTTCTCAATTCCTTTTGAAATAACTTGATTAGCTATACAACCAAATGGTTGTAAACTAACTATATTGTATACTTTATTTTCGGCAAAGCTAGCTAATTCGGCAGGGATTAACCAGCCTTCTCCAAAATTGGCAGACAGATTAATAATTTCAGAAGCTAATTTAGCATCATGAAAAATATCGGTAAATGGACGATAATATTTAAATTCTCTCCCAATTTTATCAAAATATTTGGCACAAGCATACACAATTTTGTAAATAGTATCGGTAACAAATAAAGGCAACCCTACTTTTTTAATATGGAGTTTTTTATTAATATGATTATTTACAAAACTATTGATAAAAAAATTATACATAGTCGGACCTACTACTTCAACTCCTTCGTTTGACAGCCATTCTAATACGTTTTTATGACTAAAAGCATTGTGTTTGAGATAAATTTCTCCTACAACTCCTATTGTTGGAATATTATCTTTGTATTCTATAGCAGCATCAAATTCTTGAATTGCTTGTCGAAATAGTTTTAATAAACCTTTTGAATTTCTTTGCTTTATAAGGGGGATGGAAAGTTCGATATATTTTTTTCTTAATTCTTTAGCACTGCCTTTTATTTTTTCTCTAACAACTGAGGCATAATATAGTTTTAAAATGCAATCGGTATATAAAAGAGAAAAATAAGCAATGGTAATATTGTTTTTTAATTTTAGCTTAAATCCTGGCTGTTCGTTCATCATATCGCTACCAAAAGCGACTGAAATAACAGGAATTGTTTCGTATCCTGCTGCTATTAAAGCAGATTTAATAAGTGCAATATAATTAGAGGCACGACATTGACCACCTGTTTGTGTAATGCCAACAGCAATATTGTTGGGATTATATTTTCCGCTTTGCAGACCTTTGATGATGCTTCCAACAACAAGCGTTGCGGGATAGCAAATTTCATTATTAGCATATTTTAATCCTAATTCTGCTGCATCTTCGTCGGCAGGTGGTAAATTTTCTAATTTATAGCCCATTAATGAAAATAAAGCAGGTAATAATTCGGAATAACCATCAGCAAAATAAGGAGCTAAAATAGTTTTGTGTTTTTGTTCATTGGTAAATATAGGGGGTGTTTTAAAAGGAATTATTTTCCTTTCTCCACTACTGAATTTTAAACTTTCTATTAATGAACGTATTCTTAAACGTAATGACCCAATGTTATTTACATCATCAATTTTTAAAATAGTTAAACTTTTTCCTCTTCGTTTTAATATATCGTTAATTTCGTCGATAATAAAAGCATCGGGACCACAACCAAAAGAAGTTAATAATACGAAATGAATATTTTCTTTGGATGTAGCTACATAATAAGCTGCTTTCAAAACACGATTAGGATATGCCCATTGAGAAATACTGTGTACTTCTTTAAAAACATCATCGGAGGTAAATAAAGCAACGTTTTCTGTAATAACATCAATTCCCATATCAGCAATTGCATCTCCAATCTTATGTTGTATAAGCGGATCTATATGATATGGTCTACCGGCAAGTAAGATGACCATGCGGTTTGTTTTTTTTGCATTTTCAACAATTCGTTTATTTTGAATGGCTAATGTTAAAACATAATTAAGTTGTCCTTTTAATGCTTTTTCGAATGCAATTTGGATTGTTTTCTTTTCAATATTTAAAGAATTTAGATAAGTTTTACATGATTTATAAAGTAATTTTTCATCTTTAAAAGAAATTGAAGGGGCATCAATAGGAATTGTAGTATCAATAGAACTTTTAATTACATCAGAATATCCAGCTACAATAGGACAATTGAAACTATTGTGAGAAGTAGGGGTTTCTTTGGCATCAAAAATAGTATAAGGATATAAAATTCTATCTACTTTTTTATTAATTAAATCCATAACATGTCCATGCATTAGCTTAGCTGGGAAGCAAATATTATCGGCTGCTATTGATTGTATTCCTTTTTCATATAATTTATTAGTCGAAGTTTTTGAAAGAATGGGTTTGATATTGCATTCTGTTAATAAAGTATGCCAAAATGGATAGTTTTCGTACATACCTAATCCTCTTGGAATCCCAATTTTCAAAAGTGGTTTTGTAAGAAAAGATACGTCTCTATTAAATAATAGATTATATCTTGCATGGTGTTGATTTATTCCTTTTTCTAAATAGTCTGCTTTATTAGAATAGATTTTTTCGCAATTATTTCCCGAAAAAAAGGAACTTCCATTTTTGAAAGTAAATTTTTTGACATTACATTTGTTTTCGCATCCATTACAGACTTCAAAAGAAAAAGTATAGTTTTGAGATTCTATTAATTTATCAATATAAATAATTTTTTCGTTTTGTTTATGATTCGATTTGGCATAAAGAGCTGCACCATAAGCTCCCATTAGTTCGGGGATATCAGAAAAAGCGACATCGACACCTGCCAATGTTTCGAGTGCTTTTATAATAGATAGATTGCGAAATGTGCCTCCTTGTACTATAATATGATTCCCTAATTCTTTAATATCTTTTAATTTCAAGACTTTAAACAAGCAGTTTTTTACTACTGAATAAGAAAAACCAGCAGCAATATCTTCAATATCTGCTCCTTCACGCATTGCTTGTTTTACTTTTGAGTTCATAAAAACAGTACAACGGGTTCCTAAATCATAAGGATTTTTGGCAAAGCACGCTATTTTGGCAAAATCGGCTATTGAATAATTGAGCATATTGGCATAATTTTCGATAAAAGAACCGCAGCCTGATGAACAAGCTTCATTGATTTCAAGACGTTTAATAACCCCATTTTCAATAAAAATAGCTTTCATATCTTGACCGCCAATATCTAAAATAAAACTTACTTCAGGTAATATTTGTCTTGCTGATAAAAAATGAGCAATGGTTTCGATTACTCCATGATGCAATCCGAAAGCTGTTTTAATCAAATTTTCGCCATAACCAGTTGTTGCACTTCCAACAATTCTTATGTTTTTATTATGTTTAACGATATTATCTTTAAGCGAATGTATTCCATCTAGAAAAGCACGAAAACTATCTCCTTCATTTTTTCTATAATCTTGAAAAATAATTCTGTTATTCGAGTCAATAAGTACAATTTTTGTTGTAGTTGAACCTGAATCTACTCCAAGATAACAATCTAAATTATCAAGTTTTTCCCATTTAATTTTTTGTACAAAATGATTGTTTTTTTTCTGCTTCCATTTTTCTAATTCTTCATCAGAAGAAAACAAGGGCTTTAATTGTCCTTTATAATTGTTTTTGATTAGAATTTTATTGTCCGATTCGAGTAATTGTATTGTTTCAGAAAGAAGGTTTTTTTTTGTACTTCTGTTAGGTGTAATAGCACATCCCCAAGCAGGTATTAAGGCTGCATTTTCAGGCAAAATGGTATCTTCTTCTTTGATAGCAAGTTGACGTAAAAAAGCATTTTTTAATTCTGGCAGAAAGGCAAAAGGACCGCCACAAAAAAATACTTTAGGGATAATATTATTTCCTCTTGCCAATGATGATATTACTTGAATAGCAACGGCTTTGAATACCGAAGCGGCAATATCACTTTTGCTTACCTTGCGACTAATAAGATTTTGAATGTCGGTTTTTGAAAATACTCCGCAGCGAGAAGCTATTGGATAGATAGTTGTTGCTTGAGATGCTAAATTGTTTAATTCTATGGTGTTGATACCTAAAAGTGAGGCTGTTTGGTCAATAAATGCTCCTGTTCCTCCTGCACAATTTCCATTCATTCGAATATCAGGAGATTTGTTTTTTTCAAAAAAAATCATTTTTGAATCTTCGCCTCCTATATCTATAAATGTTTGAACATCTTTATATTGATATTTAATTAATTCGGCTGCTGATACTACTTCTTGTACAAATGGGATCCCTAATTTTTCAGCATACCCTAATCCAACAGAGCCTGTTATAACAACATTTAAATAACAATCGTTTAATGTATGTAATAATTTTTTATAAGATTTTTTGGCTGTCTCTTGGATATCTGTATTATGTCGTTGATAATCGGAAAATATGATTTCGGATTGATCATTTATAACGACTAATTTTAATGTGGTAGAACCAATGTCAATTCCTGTTCTATAAGTTGGTAGCATATTGATAAATAAATTTTTTTACAATGTTCCTTTTAAAGAATTAAAATTTATTTTTGCTTGTTCTAATTGTATTTTATGTAGTTGTTTGTTTAAGGTAACTTCATTTAAAGCATTGATTTCTTTAATATAATCACTAGCTGTTATCACTCCTTCTTTGAGTTGATTTTTACAAATATTTACAATAATTTCTCTTTTTTCTATTATTTCTTCGTCGCTAATGAGTAAATTTTGTAAATTTTCCATTTCATTTAATTTTTCCATCATACGCACTCTTAAACTTTGCTCATAATCGCTTGCTTGAGCTGTAATTAGATTTTTTTGAATAGAGAGATAATCATTCCCATTCTTAACAGAACCCCATGAGGTAATAGGAAAATATAGTTTAGCTCCAACTATATACATAAAGTCAAAATTATTGTTCATTAAATTATAAGTAGGTCGTCCATATCCACCAGAAGCAAATATATTAATTTTAGGCATACTTTGTCCTATTAATATTTTCTTTTGACAATCTAATGCCGATTTTTGTAATTGAAATAAATTAAATTCAGGACGATTGCTTTTTAGCGAACTGTCTATGTCTTTTGTTTCGATAAAAATAAATGCTGATTGTGATAAGTCTTTTTTTGTAAATTCTGATAAAGCACTTCTTATGGATTGTTGTTGTAGTTTTATCTTTTTCAACTCTTGTTCAATACGCATAATTTCGGCTTCCAAAATATAAACATTGCTTTCTAATATAATTCCATTTTGATATAATGCTTCTAGTTTTTTTAAATCTTCTTTTAATGTTTGAAGACTTGATTCGATAATTTTACTATTTTCTTGTAAATATAATACGGTTAAAAACATTTTACTTATTTCTTCTTTAAATTCATATGTTTTTATATGAACATTTTGCACTTCGATATCAGAAGTTACTTCATCAAATTTTTGCTGACTTTTAGCTATACCGCCATCCCATACTTTTTGAGTAAGGTCAAGAGCAATTAAATATTGGTCTTGATTGATAGGATTATAAAAATCTAAATAAGAAGTTCCTGTTTCATCTTCTTTAATTGAAGGAAGTGTGTGAGATTGATAATTGACACTTGCATTTAGATTTACATTTGGAATAAACGATTTAACAATTTGACGTTTAATTTTACGTAAACGCTCTAAATTTTCTAATTGAGTTGAAGCCGAAGATTGTTGTATTGCCCACTCTTGGCATTCTTGTAATGTAACTTCATTTTGCCCAAAAAGAAAAGATTGCATTATAATAAAATAAAAAATAAAATTTATAAATATTTTTTTTACTCTCATTTTTAAAAAATTACAAATACTCATATATTACGTTTTTTTTTACATTTTATTGTTTGATTAAGATATTATTTAGTAAGTATAGTAGAATAGGAAATTATTAATTCTATTTTTTATTATTAAATGTTATAATTTTTTACGTATCGGTAAATAATTAAAATTTTTGTATTACTTTTGTATTCTATAATTTAAAATAATTCTATACAAATGATTCGTTATAATTTTATATTTTTCATGCTGTTTTATTTAACATTTAATATGTTGAATGCGCAAGAAATCGAAACTGACACAATAATATATAATAATCCCGAAATTCCAGCGACTTACAGAGGAGGTGAATGGGCAAAAACTAAATTTATCAATAAGAATTTAAGATATCCTCCAAAAGCAAAAGAATTAAAAATCGAAGGTAGTGTAAAGGTGTCAATGATAGTTGAAAAAGATGGTTCATTATCAAATATAAAAACTGTTCGCTCTCTTACTCCTGAGTGCGATGCAGAAATAGAGAGAGTTGTAGCTTTAATGCCAAAATGGGAGCCGGCTTATCACAAGAAAAAAGCTGTACGATCACGTGTTACTTTTTCTGTATTTTATATTTTATCTGATAAATAATTCAATATGACAAATAAAATAATGGGGATAATAGGTGCTATGCCTGAAGAGGTAATGGGAGTTGTAAAATTGTTGTCGGATAAACAAGAAATAAAAATTGGAGGAAGAATTTATTATCAAGGCAATATCAATAAAGTAAAAACGGTAGTTGTTATTTCAGGCTGGGGAAAGGTATCGGCAGCGATGACTATTTCAACATTAATACATCAATTTGAAATAAGTGAAGTGATTTTTACAGGAGTGGCAGGAGCCATTCAGTCTCAATTAAATATAGGAGATATTGTTATTGGAGCAAGTTTGGCTTATCATGATATGGATGTTAGACCTTTAATTCCCCAATTTCAAATTCCTTCATTAGAAAAAGTTTTTGTTAAAACTCAACCACTTCAAATACAAATTGCTAAAAAGGCTATTGAAAATGTGCTTAATAATCTTGATGAATATGATTTAGCAAAGTATAATATAATAAAACCAACTTTATATATTGGAGATATAGCTAGTGGAGATCAGTTTTTCTCTTCGAATGAACAGAAAAAGAGGTTGTTAAAAAACCTTCCTTCCGTATTATGTGTTGAAATGGAAGGAGCTGCGGTAGCGCATGTTTGTGAAGAATATTGTATCCCATTTACAATAATTCGAACTATTTCTGATAAAGCAGATGAGACTTCGAGTGTCGATTTTTTATCATTTATTAAGCAAATAGCAAGTCGCTATTCGATTGATATTATAAAAAATATTTATTCGTTGTATCAATAGTTATTGTTTGATAACTTTTCGCGTAATAATATCGTTATCTGTATATATTTTCACAAAATAAATACCATTATTTAAGTGATTTACGTCAATAAATTCGTAATCATTTTTTACTGAAATAATAGATTTTCCAAGCAAGTCGATAATTTCTATTTTTTCTACTTTAATGTTTTCGATTTTAATATGTAATTCGTTTTTAATAGGATTAGGATAAATGTTTAAAGTAGTTGAATTGTAAGAAATTATATTTGCTGTCGAATCGTATTTTAAATCATAATACCATTTAAATATGGGATGCCCGTCATTGACACGAGGAAGAGGATTTTTAAAGTCGGTAGACCAATGTGTTTTTCCATAATCCGAAGCATTGAGTCCACTACCGCTTCCTGTTCCTACAAATCCATCTTGTGTCATTTGAACACTTGCTTGTCCAAGCATATCATCAGATTCTACGTTTCCTAAATTTTTTCCTATCCCTTGTATTCCTTGAGAATAGGTATTGCAAAAATAGCAATTATCAAATTTTCCAATTTCAGAATTTTCGCCGCAAAATCCGCCATGAATTTCTCCTTTTATAGGATTTGTAACTGTGTATGCACTTCTTACTTTGTTATTGTTTAAGCCTACAAACCCACCATTTGTGCCTGCACCTGTTACTTCTCCTTTTGCATAAGCATAATTAATAAACATTGCGGCATCTGATGAATCATTAATTCCTACAAAACCTCCGCCGTAAGTTATATTGGCTGTAACATTTATTTTTGCAAAACAATCCATAGTAGCAGTATAACCACAATGACCTACAAAGCCTCCTACGGCAGTGTTGCCAACAATGGAGCCTTCGATGATACAACAAGAGTCAAATACTATAAATTTTGCAAATCCAGCAAAACTTCCTACTGCAGTGTCGCCAGTAATATTCGCATTTTCAATCAATAAATTGGAAATTTTTATATAATGTTGCTTATTATCTCCACTTGCATAGCCAAATAATCCGACATTATTATTAGTGTTAGAAATAGATAGATTAGAAATAGTTTTCCAATTACCTTTAACATTTCCTTTAAAAGGATTATCGACAGTACCAATAGGTGTCCATTCATGGTTGTCTAAATCAATATTTTCGATAATAGAAATACTTGATCCTTTAAAGTCTTTACCCTCTTCGTTGCATTGTTGTGCTATCCATGCTAATTCTGCTCCATTGGTAATAGTATAAATATTTTTAGAAGGAGTAACAGCTGTTTTAGTAGTTCCATCCCATTTCTGGGCAATTGTAAAATTATAGATTAAAAATATAACTGAAAGTGTAATTATTCTTTTCATATTGCATAAATATTTATGTTAAAATTAATTTGTACAAAAATAAATATTTTTTATTGAAAAAACAACAAAAATTTTATTTTTTTTTAAAATATAAAATTAGAATAATGAGGTATTTATGTTAATAAAAAGACTCTGTTTTATTATTTTGACAAAATAATAAAAGTTTTAATGGAAGAATTTTTAATTTTTTTTAAAAAATTTTAGAAAGGATATCCTATTCCAACGTTAAAAACGATGTTTTTTCCTGACTTTATCACTTTTTTATGGTCTATTTTTTATTTTTCTGATAATGAGAA
>CAZSTX010000018.1:0-37399 GCA_964610025.1 uncultured Lentimicrobiaceae bacterium | reverse complement strand
TTTGCAGAAAAAGGTATTGAAATAGAAAAATATGCCCAAGATATATTTAAGCCTATTGAGGGTTTATCGGAAGAGGAACAGATAAAAGCCATCGAAGAGGCATATCAAACCTTGCGTGAAAAAGATAATCCACTTCGCAATCAAATCAAATTAATGAAGATTGAGCTGAAAGAATTGTTATTACCCATTTTAAGTGTGTAGGTATGCAGAAAATTAAATCCATAAGGCTGCGTAACTTCAAATATTTTTTTGGTAAGGAAACGGAGCAACCACAGAATAAAATAGAATTAGACACGCAAAATTTTCCATCTGCAAACAAGAACTTAAAAGTTTCACGCCCATACTAACATCCATATTTCCCAGCATTTATGCAATACCCAACCCGTTATATGCAATACGTACGCAGTTCTGTGGTTTGCTGGTGCAAAAAATTCAACTTAAAAAATTAAAAAAAATATAAAACATCTGTTTTTTGTCAAGATATTGTTGCACCTCACTATAAATTTTTATGTACTTTTGTAAACCTTAAATTAAGTAAAATAAATTATTTCAAATTATAACATTTTTAATGCAATAAATTTTAACTATAATAAATAAAAATAATGAATACATTAGATAAAGGATTTAATACCAAACTAATTCATGCAGGGGCTTTTGAAAATGAATTTGGAAGTGCTACAGTTCCAATTTATCAAACCTCTACTTTTAAATTTAAAAATGCTCAACATGGAGCTGATTGTTTTTCAGGAAAAAGCGATGGATACATCTATACACGTATTGGAAATCCCACCATACGGGCTTTTGAAAAAAATATAGCCGAATTAGAAAATGGCTATGATGGAATTGCCACAAGTTCCGGAATGGGTGCTGTAAGCAGCGTATACATGGCATTATTAGGGGCAGGAACCCATATTATTAGCTCTGACGCCGTTTATGGACCAGCAAGAGGCATTCTTGAACAAGACTTCTCACGTTTTAATGTCAATGCAAGTTTTGTTAATACCACTAATACAGAAAATATATTAAAAGCTATTTTACCTAATACCAAAGTTTTATATATAGAAACTCCTGCCAATCCAACTATGGATCTTACCGATATAGCAGCATGTGCTAATATTGCAAAAGAACATGGATTAATATTAGTAATAGACAATACTTTCAGTTCGCCTTATTTACAAAAACCTTTAGACTTAGGAGCTGATGTAGTACTACATTCTATTACTAAATTTATTAATGGTCATGCCGATATAGTAGGCGGCGTTATAGTAACAAAAGAAGAAAAAATATATAAACAAATACGCCATTGTATGGCTTATTTAGGTTGTAATATGGACCCAACACAAGCATTTATGGCATTAAGAGGAGTAAAAACACTTGCCATACGAATGGAACGTTCACAAGAAAATGCAATGCAAGTAGCTGAATTTTTAGCTAATCATCCAAAAATTGCATGGATAAAATATCCTGGCCTAAAAACACATCCTCAACATGAGTTAGCAAAAAAACAAATGAAAGGATTCGGAGCTGTGATGAGTTTTGGATTAAAAGGTGGCTATGAAGCAGGCGAAAAACTGATGAACAATGTGCATTTAGCATTATTAGCTGTCTCTTTAGGTGGTGTCGAAACCTTAATTCAACACCCAGCTTCTATGACACATGCTGCTGTTAGCAAAGAAAATAAATTAGCCGCAGGCATTACCGATGATTTGGTACGATTTTCGGTAGGAATAGAAGACGTAAACGATATTATTGAAGATTTAAAAAACGGATTAAATAAAATTTAAAAGAAATGTTTGATATAGATAAAATAAAATTACCAGCAAAATACATTATTGCTATTGCCTCAGGCAAAGGTGGTGTTGGAAAATCTACAGTATCAGTTAATTTAGCTATTTCTTTAGCACGTCAAGGATTTAAAGTAGCATTGGTAGATGCTGATATTTATGGCCCTTCTGTCCCAAAAATGATGGGATTAGAAGGATTAACTCCAAAAGTAGAAGTAATAGACGAAAAAGAAAAAATGACACCCTTAGAAAAATATGGTGTACAAGTAATGTCATTAGGATTTTTTATGGAAAAAGGGCAAAGTGTTGTTTGGAGAGGACCTTTAGCAGCTAACGCAATACTGCAATTGTTTGAAAATACAACTTGGGATAATCCAGATTATATGATTATTGATTTTCCTCCCGGAACAGGCGATATACAATTAACAGTATTACAAAAATTATCATTAACAGGAGCTATCGTTGTAACAACTCCGCAAGAAGTATCGCTTATAGATGCTCGCCGTGCTATCGATATGTTTTTAAAAGCTGGAATTGCGATCCCATTACTTGGAATAGTTGAAAATATGTCGTGGTTTACTCCTAAAAATCACCCTGATGAAAAATATTTTATTTTCGGTAAAGATGGCGGTGAAAAATTAGCAAAAGAATACAACACACCTCTACTTTGTCAAATTCCATTAGTGGCTGATGTAGGTGAAGCTGCTGAAAAAGGGAAAAGCATATTTAATCAAGAAGACCAAATTCTTGTATCAAATTTTCTTCAAATGACAGATAAATTGATAGAAAACTTATAAGCATTTTTTTAAAATACCAAGACAAAGGATTTATTTTCAATTAGTTATAAATCCTTTGTTTTTAATAATTACAATTACAAGACTGAGAAAAATAAAAAGTAGTATTAGGAAGTAACTTTTGCAACTCTTCTTTTCGTTGTTCATGCATATAGATAACACGCATGTCAATTATGCGTAATGTGTGTTTTAAAGCTGACATTTCTTCAGGAAAAGCAATAATAGAATTACTCCATATATCTAAATATTGTAATTTTTTCAATAATTGAAAAGAAGCAGGTAAATTAATTAAATAATTTTGACTCAAATTTAAATGGGTTAAATTTATTAACTTCCCTATTTCTTCGGGAATAATACCTAATTGATTATTTGAAATCTCTAATATTACCAAATCTGTTAAATCAAATATTTCTAAAGGAATGGTTTTTAAGTGCATTCCTTTTAAATGAAGTTCTTGCAAATTTTTAAATTGACTTAATTGCTCGCCTAAATTTTTTATTTTCTTCCATTGTAAAGATAAACGTAAAACACTATCAGGATTAACATCTTTTGTTTTTTTCAATGATTTATAAATTTCTTCTTTCGATAATGCTAAAGAATCAAGTAGCTGAGCATTCACATTTGCAGCCAATAAACATAGTATAAATATAATCATCTTTTTCATTTGTTCTTAATATTTTTAATTAGCAAATATAAATAAATTTTTTTTATAAATTTAATTTTTATTAAAATAAATTTATCTCTTTTAAAATTCCTTATTATTACGTATTTTTGCAAAAAAAAAATGGCAATAAATAATCGCAACAAATTTTATTCTTCTTTACGCAAACAATATCCTATTTTTACTTACCATGATTATCACTATAATTTAGATAAAGATAAAAATCTTAACATCACTTTTGATTTTAGTATAGGCGAAAGTATTTATTTTCACCCTCAATCTGTGATAAAATACCATACGGCTTTTGATTATTTTTATAGCAATAATATGTTAAGCGATATCGAGAATTTAGTTTTTCATATTGGAATGATAGAATTGATTAGCTATTGGAAATCTACTTGCTCGCCTACTATCATAATAAAAGCTGGATTTTTAGATGAAAAAGCAATTCAATGGTGGAAAAAATTATACTATTATGGATTAGGAGAGTTTTTTTATTGCAATAATATAAAACCTAACATTAAAAATTTTGTTACTATCAATTGTCAGAGTAAAAATAAATTTGAAAGAAAAGCATATTTTTTTACTAATGAAACTATTATTCCTATTGGTGGCGGAAAAGATTCGGTTGTAACATTAGAATTGTTAAAAAATAGGAACAATATTCCACTGATTATCAACCCAAGAGGAGCAAGTTTAGCTTGTGTGGAAAAAGGTGGATATAAAGGCAATTTCATAAATATTCAACGTACAATAGATGATAATTTATTAAAATTAAATGATAAAGGATTTTTGAATGGGCATACTCCTTTTTCGGCAATGTTAGCATTTTACACTATACTGACAGCTGTTATTTCTTGTAAAAAAAACATTGCTCTATCAAATGAATCGAGCGCTAACGAAGCAACAGTTAAAGATTCGTGGATTAATCATCAATATTCAAAATCAATTACTTTTGAAAGCGATTTTAGAAATTATGTTCATAACTACATAGATGAAAATATTAATTATTATAGCTTTTTGCGTCCTTTAAACGAAATACAAATTGCTCTGTTATTTTCTCAATTTTCAACATATTTTTCTGTATTTAAGAGCTGCAATGTAGGTAGTAAAACTGATATTTGGTGTTGTAATTGTTCTAAATGTTTGTTTGCTTTTATTATTTTATCACCTTTTATGACACCAGCTATATTGAAAAATATTTTTTCAGTCAATTTATTTGACAACGAAAATCTTATTCCTATATTAAAGGAATTAATAGGAGAAACAGAAGAGAAACCCTTTGAATGCGTTGGAACTATAGAAGAAGTCTGCATTGCTTTATGCGAAACAATTAAGCAATATGAAACCTTACCTCCACTTTTACTTTACTTTAAAAATACATCTCAATATCAAATGTATAAAACTATTTCTATCCAAGATTTTTTGACAAGTTTTGAGGCAAATCATTTTTTAACTAATAGCAAGTTAGAAATAATCAAAAAGCAGATAAAACAACTAAATATAAAAGATTAAAAGTTTATTTTTTCTATACTTTCTAAATATTTTTCAGTTAACCGAGAAATAGGATAATCGAAAATTTCATTAAAATAAATAGGAATAAAATTAGTATTATTTATCTCTTTATCAACGATAATATTTATAAACATTGTTATTATATGCTGATGGGATAATATATGCTTATATACAGATGAGACAGAAATAATTTCCCAATTTAGATTTTTAAATAAATTTTGAAATGCTGGATATGTAGGAAGTATTTCATGATTAATGGCTTCATTTAATTCTAAAAGAGGAAATTCATATAATCCTTTCCAAATATCTTTTGTTTTTCTTTTTTGAATATATATTTTATCTTGATATTGAATATGTAAATAATAAAAATAACGATTCCGTATTTTATTTTTTTTTGTTTTTACAGGTAATACTGCTTGCTCGTAATGTAAATTAGCATAACAAACATTTGAATAGCAGCAATTTTCACAATCTGGATTGGAAGGAACACATTGTATCGCTCCAAAATCCATAATGGCTTGATTAAAAGTTGAAGGATCTTTTTTACATATTAATTTGTTAGCCAAATCGGTAATTTTCTTTTTCCCTTTTGAGCTATCGATGGGGTCATAAATTTTAAAAATACGAGAAAAAACACGTAACACATTTCCATCAATCACTGCATACGGTAATTGATAAGCAAAAGAAGCAATAGCTGCAGCAGTATAAGGACCTATCCCTTTTATTTTTAATATTTCATCATAATTAGTTGGGAATTTCCCATGATGGTTTTCCATTAAATAAATTGCTGCTAAATAAATATTACGAGCACGTGTATAATAACCCAATCCTTGCCAATATTTCAAAACTTCTTGTTCGCCTCCTTCATAAATGGATTCAATATTAGGGAAGCGTTTTATAAAACGTATATAATAATTTAATCCTTGAGCGACACGCGTTTGTTGCAATATAATTTCTGAAATCCAAATTTTATAAGGGTCTTTTTCTTCTCTCCAAGGCAACAAACGTTTGTTTTGTGCATACCAATTTAACAAAACAAACGTGAAATTATTCAACATATAGTTTAACGAATAAGGGTAACATTTCCTTTACGGAAATAAAACAACTCGCCTAAACAAGTCGCTTCCAAATAGTAAACATAAACTCCTGGGGAACAGTCTTTCCCTCTAAATGTGCCATCCCAACCGACATTAATATCATGGGTTTCAAATATTTTTTCTCCCCATCTATCATAAATAACAAAATGAATATCTGTTAATAATTTTCCTCGTACATACAAAACATCATTATTATTATCATTATTAGGAGTAAAAGCATTGGGAACGAAAACATAAGGATCGTCACAAATCACATCAAGAACAAAAATAGTAATAGTATCCCATTCCTTACAATTAAAAGTATCGGTTACGGTTACCGTATATGTTGTCGTATTTTTTGGCGTTGCTATTGTTTTAACTCCTGTTGTTGTACTTAAATATTCTGCAGGAGACCATAAATAAGAATAAGCTTTCCCTAAATCAGTGGCATTTAAAGTCGTTGATTGACTTCGATAAAGAACAGTTGTATCAGTAGTTATTTTTACTTTTTGAGGAAAATAACTCGAATCTTCAACAAAAATAGTTAATATCTTTTTACATCCATTGCTATCTATAATTACAACAGTATTATTGCCATAACATAGTTTTTTAGCATGATTTGTTTTTTCTCCATTACTCCAATCAAAACTATAGGGAGGTTTTCCCCCTTTTACTTCAATAATTGCTTCTCCATGACATACTTCTACACAAGGAGTTTTAATTATTAAATAACTGATATCTAAAGAATCGAATTGTAACAATGTAAGTATGGTATCTATTTCGCATCCATTGGTATCAACTACTCGTAAAGAATAAGTACCTTCGCCTACATTAGCAAGTGTGTCATTTCCTAAAACATTATCCCAATAATAGCGATAAGGAAAAGTTCCTCCTGAAACAGACGCAATTATCTTCCCATTATAATAACTATAGCATGAAGGTTGATGCATTTCTATTTTGTCAAACTTTAAAGGCATGGGCGAGTGTACAATTGGAAATACTCTCTTTGTACAATATGCTGTATCTTTTATATAAATATCATAAATTCCGGCACATAATCCTGATGCTGTATCTTTATCATATCCATTTTCCCATTGATAAATATAAGGTGGCGAGCCATTAATTGGAAATAATGCAATACTACCATCACAATCTCCATAACAAGTAACTCTTTTTGTGAAATAAGTTACATTAAAATTAGAAGTATCAATTATATTAATTTTAGCAGTATCTTGACAATTGTTTTGGTCGGTTACAACAAATATATATTCTCCTGCACAAAGGTTGGTAATCGAATTAGTAGTATCGCCTGTTATCCACCAATAACGATAAGGCGGAATACCTCCCGTTGCTCCTCCTGATACATAACCACTACAAGTATCGTTGCAATAAACATGTAAATTGGTATCGAAAAAGAAAGTATTAATTTTTGGTGGCTCAATTAAAGTTGTATCAATAAGATAAACACAGTTATTTGTGTCAAGTATTCTTACGCGATAATTTCCAGCAGGAAGATTTTCTGCTTTATTATTTTTTCCTAAATTATTATACCATTGAAAAGTACAAGGCGAGGTATTGGAGTCTAAATTAATAATAATATGTCCATCATGAAAGCCATAACAACGAATATGTTTAATATCTAATTCATATTCAATAGTAAAAACATCTACAAATATAGTATCTTTTCCTTTACATCCATGTTCGTTAGTAACTGTTAAATAAAAATTCATAGGTTTTTTAGGAGATATAAAAGGTTTTGATGAGTTAGCTCCTGCTATAATAGAAGATGTAGGCTGCCAAGAATAAGATAAAGATTTTCCTGCTTGATGAAGTGTTATATGAGATTGTAAATAAATCGAATCGCCACTACAAAATTTAGGTGGAATATCAATAGATGTTTTTATTTGCGAACCTATAATAATTACACTATCATATAGTGAGCAATAAGCATTCGACATTTTGACAAAATAAGTGTGTGTTTTTTTAAGAATATCTTTTCCTATTGCTTGCGATATAGGGCGATTTAATGTATCGGTAAAGTAACGATTTGATGACCAAACATATTGATTGCCACCATATGAAGTAGCATTCAATACGATTGTATCGCCAATACATATTGTATCTTGCGGTCCTGCGTCTAAATAAACAGGTATTACATTAACCACTTGACGAAATGTATCAACACAAAAACCGTCGCTAATATATAAATGATATACTTGATTAGTAGTATTAGAAGCAACAGGATTGGCAATATTAGGATTATTTAATCTATTTGTAGGTAGCCATGAATAAGATACATTAGGATTAGCTGCCGGAGAAATTCCTATTTGAATAAAATCTCCTTGGCACATTGTTTTTGTTGGCAATGTATCATTTCTATTCGATAGTACGACTATTTCGCGTATTAATGTATCATAAAAATTACAACTCCCTGTATCACTTACAATAAGCATTACTTTATAAACTCCTGATTTTGTATATAAATGAGAAGGACTTTTTTGATTAGAATAAGTGCCATCTCCAAAATCCCAATAAAAAATAGAAGAAGATGCTGAAATTAATTGAGAACGATTATCAAAATGAACTGTGTAAGGTGCACAAACTATATTAGGGCAAATAAAATCGGCAACTACAGCAGGTAAATTAAAATCTATTTTTACTACTCCTAAATTACAGTTGGGACTATTATTAGTAGGACCTACTACTCCCGGAGTAACAGGGAGGTCTTGATTTCCACCACATCCAGAACAAATAGCTTGATAAATAAATCCTTTTTTATCAAAACGACTTGTACCTCCATCTACATGTTCAGGCGATTTATTTCCACCAAAATAAGTTGCAAAAACTAATTTTGATGCATCTTCACTTAAACTAAAAAAATAAAAATCGTTATTATCTGTTGTTTTTTGAAAAGCATCTGCTGTAATTGGTAATCCACTTGTACCGCTTGAAAGATTGCCAATGTGGCTATTTACTGCTGGAGACCCCCATCCCGAAACATAAATATTTTTGCATAAATCAACCATCAAAGCAGTGGGAGATATATCGGGGCCAACTCTACCACTACCAAAAGCAGTTGACCAAACAACATTCGATAAATCAGGAGAAAGTTTACTTATAAATTGTCCCCCATCGGGAATATACCATGTTGCATTTTTGACCCAAGCAGTACCAGTTGCATCTGTTAACCCCATTACATAAACCGAATTTGATTTATCTAACTTAATTAAATAATTTTGGTCAAACCCACTTTTTCCATAATAAGTCGAATGAATTATTTGATTTCCATTAGTTGCTATTTTAGCAATAAATCCATCAGCAACACCACCAGCATAATTAGGTTGTGTAACTCCATTAGTAGTCGGAAAATTTCGAGAATAAGTCCCACCGCACACATAAATATTATAATCTTTATCAAAAGCCATACTATAAACAGCATCAGAACTATCTCCTCCTAAATAAGATGCCCAAATAAGGTCACTTAAATCATAATTAAATTTAGCAATAAATCCATCTTGTCTTCCGCCACCATAAAATCGTTGAAATGCAGAAGCTGTTGTTGGCAAATCGCCAGAAGAAGTACTAGAAACAATATAAACATTGCTAAATTCATCAACCATAATCTCTCCCCTCACTTCGTCGGCATAATTTTTTCGTAAAATAGGGTCGGTACTTAATCCATCATTACCCGTACCTCCATAATAAGTGCATCCTAACAATTGTGACCCACTTTCATTAAATTTTGCAATTACTATATCAACTCCCGTTAAATATTGTATTGTATTAGTTAATGTAAAAGAAGACCCTCCATTAAAAGAAGTATCATAGGCATTAGAAGTAACAGCAAAATCTAATGAAGAGGTTGTAGCTAATACATAAAGTTCATTATTATCATTTACAATAAGACTATGAGGGACTTCGCTTCCACTACCTCCTAAATAGGTAGAAAAAATAAGGCTATTACCATTAGAGCTAAACTTTGATATTCCAATATCATTAGAGCCTGACCCATAATTAATTTGATATGCCCCTGTAGTAATCGGATAACCAATCCCAAAAACACTCCCACCAGCATATAAATTACCGTAAGCATCGTAGGTTGCTGTATAACCCCAATTGTCAGCTGTAGACCCTGTATAAGAACAAAATACCAATACTGGATCTATAATTAAAGGTTGTGTTGTATCGTAATCTCCTATTTTAAAAGATAAAGTATTACGTTTTAAAAAAAAATCACAAGAGACAGGAATTTCTTCTCCTAAATCATTGATTTGATAAGCATAAGGCTTTAATTCCACTATTTCATGTTTGCCACATAATAAATAAAGATTTCCTTTTTTTAAATACATTTTATCTACTCCCTCATAACTCATATTTATATCTTGAGGATTACCTCCCTGATAGATTATAAATTCATATTTAAGAGAACGATTTTTTTCATAATATTTCATATCTATTCTTTTATACAAATTTTTATATATAATAGAATGATATTTATAAACATAATTCGTCCAGCGTTTAGGATTTTTTCCTATATAATAATTAACATAATCGGAATATTTATCATTTCCTTGGTAAATAATATCACTTTCAACATTGTTAAAATGTACCTTATAAGCATGATAATCTACTATAAGACCTTCAGTATTATTTTCATATAAAGTTCCCCCATATTTACGATGTAAAATTTTTTCTACTGCTTCGCGATCCTGAATGGTAAAGGTTATAGTGCTATCTTCAAAAAAAATAGCTCCTCCTTTAAACTCCATTTTAAATTGAATAAAATCTTCCCATTGATTTTTATTTTCAATAAAAGCAACACTATTCATTTTTTGAGCATATATTTTATTGCTCAAAAGGAATAAAATTAATAAATATCTAATTAACAGTTTCATTGAAAAAAGGCGTAACTCTTAATATTTTTTTACAAATGTATATTTTTTTTTTATAAAAACAAAGTTTTTATGGCATTTTTTGTCTTTTTAAAAAATAAGTATATAATACTTTATAAAATCCTTCATTAATATTTGTTTCAACTAAATCAATTAAGTATTGTTCGCAACGCATTTTTAATGTTTGTTTATATTCTTTCATCGATTTTTGATAAAGTGTTTTTATCTCATTTGCATTTACTTTAATTACTTCTTGGGTTTCCATGTCAATAAATTTATAAGGCTTATTATCAAACTCAAAATTGACTTCTAAATTTTCATCGTAAACATGAAAAAGAATGACTTCATGTTTATTATGTCGTAAATGTTTTAATGCTAAAAACAATTCTTCTTGCTGCCACGAATTGTCAAACATATCGCTAAAAATAACAACAAGAGAACGTTTATGTATACGCTCTGCTATTTCGTGTAAACTTTGAATCACATTGCTACCCTGTTTTTTATTTTCATCATAATTTACTAACAGTTTTTCTAATTCTGTTGTTATCATTTTAATATGAATATTATTTGATTTTGATTGTGAATGAAAATCAATTTTATCAGAAAACAACGATAATCCTACTGCATCGCGTTGTTGTTTCAACATTTGCATAATAGCTGCTGCAGCATAAATCGAAAAATAAAGTTTTGTTGGCGTTTCGAGCGATATTGTTTTTCTAATAGGAAAATACATAGAAGAAGACGTATCGATAATGATGTGGCACCGCAAATTAGTTTCTTCTTCATATTGTTTTACAAATAATTTATCCGTTCTACCATAAAGTTTCCAATCAATATGACGAGTAGATTCACCCGTATTATAAGGTCTATACTCTGCAAATTCGACAGAAAATCCATGAAAAGGGCTTTTATGCAGCCCCGTTATAAATCCTTCTACTAACTGTTTGGCTATTAATTCTATATTGCTAAACTGTCGCAGTTGATTAAGGTCTATCTGACTCATTTAATTTATTATATAATCATTAACTTATAAGAAAACGAAATTAATGTGATTTTATTTTTTAGTAAAATTAATTTTTATAGTAGAAACAAAAGACAAAATCGCAGTTTTTTACCCATATATCTGCCTAATTGTCAGCAAATACATCTTGGAATGAGATTTGAATTAAAGTAATACAATATTAATTGAAATAAAAAAATTATGAATATAGAAAAATTTACAATAAAAAGTCAAGAAGTAATTAGTAAAGCTCAACACATAGCATTGGAGAAAAAACAACAACAAATTGAAAATGCACATTTACTTAAAGCTATTTTTGAAGAAGATAAAGATATTGTTCCTTATTTATTAAAAAAAAATAATGTAAATACTGCTATTGTAATACAAGCTATCGATAAAATAATAGATAATCTTCCTGTAATTACCGGAGGAAGTGGTATTTATTTATCAAATGCTGCCAATCTTAGTTTACAAAAAGCAATCAATAGTTTGATAGAATTTAAAGATGATTATGTATCAATAGAACATTTATTGCTTGGCATTTTACAATCCAATGACAATAGTTCACAACTATTAAAAGATAGCGGATTAACAGAAAAAGGCTTGAAGCAAGCCATTCTCGAATTACGCAAAGGCAGTCGTGTTGACTCGCCACATGCCGAAGAAAGTTATAATGCTTTAAATCGTTATGCACGTAACTTAAATGATTTAGCACAAAAAGACAAATTAGACCCCGTTATCGGAAGAGAAGAAGAAATTAGAAGAGTATTGCAAATTCTTTCGAGACGCACAAAAAATAATCCTATTTTAATCGGAGAGGCAGGAGTTGGGAAAACTGCTATAGCAGAAGGGATAGCTCATCGAATTGTTGCGAGAGATATTCCCGAAAATCTAAAATCAAAACAAATTTACTCCTTAGATATGGGAGCTTTAATTGCAGGAGCCAAATATAAAGGAGAATTTGAAGAACGATTAAAAAGTGTAATAAAAGAAGTTACTATCAATGAAGATATTATTTTGTTTATAGATGAAATTCATACTTTAGTAGGTGCTGGTGGAGGCGAAGGAGCAATGGATGCTGCTAACATTTTAAAACCTGCATTAGCAAGAGGGGAATTAAGAGCAATTGGAGCAACGACAACAAATGAATATCAAAAATTTATCGAAAAAGATAAAGCATTAGAACGACGTTTTCAAGTTGTTTATGTCAATGAACCAGACAGATGTGCTTCTATTTCCATTCTAAGAGGATTAAAAGAACGTTACGAAACACACCATAAAGTGAAAATATTAGATGAAGCTATTATTGCCTCTGTCGATTTATCACTACGTTATATTACCGATCGTTCTCTTCCCGATAAAGCCATCGACCTTATTGACGAAGCAGCAGCAAAATTACGTTTAGAAATCAATTCTGTACCTCAACCTTTAGATGATATTGAACGTAAAATCAGACAATTAGAAATAGAAAGAGAAGCTATTAAAAGAGAAGAAGATAATGAAAAAATAAGCAATTTAAGTAATCAAATTGCAGAACTTAATCAAGAACGCAATAGCTTAAAAGCACGTTGGGAGCAAGAAAAAGAATTAATAAACAATATACAACAATATAAAAATGATATTGAACATTTTAAATTTCAAGCATTACAAGAAGAACGAAATGGAAATTATGGAAAAGTAGCCGAAATACGTTATGGAAAAATAAAAGAATTAGAAGCTACTATCGAAACCTCTACAAAACAATTACATAATATACAAGGAGATACGCCAATGATTGATGAATCTATTGGTGCTGACGACATTGCTGCCATTGTTGCCCGATGGACAGGAATCCCTGTAAGCCGTATGATGCAAAGTGAAAAAGAAAAACTATTAAAATTAGAAGAAGAATTACACAAACGAGTTGTGGGACAAGATGAAGCTATTGAAGCTATTGCAAATGCAATACGCCGAAGTCGATCAGGATTACAAGATGAAAAACGACCAATAGGATCATTTATTTTTTTAGGAACAACAGGAGTGGGAAAAACCGAATTAGCCAAAGCTTTAGCCGAATATCTGTTTAATACAGAAAATGCTATCGTACGTATTGATATGTCTGAATACCAAGAATCTCATTCTATATCAAGATTAGTAGGCGCTCCTCCAGGTTATATAGGTTATGACGAAGGAGGACAATTAACTGAGAAAGTTAGACGAAGACCTTACTCTGTCGTACTTTTTGACGAAATAGAAAAAGCACACCCCGACGTATTTAATATTTTACTACAAGTATTAGACGACGGTAGATTAACCGACAACAAAGGACGTATTGCCGATTTCAAAAACACAATTATTATTATGACTTCCAATATAGGTTCTCATATTATTCAAGAAAACTATAGTAAAGTGCTTGATTTTTCAGATGAAAATGTGTTAGAACAAACACGTTTAGATATTATGCAACTCTTACGTAAAACTATACGCCCAGAATTTCTCAATAGAATTGACGAAATATTAATGTTTAAGCCCTTAAGTAAAAAAGAAATACGCGAAATAGTTATTTTACAAATCAATCATTTGAAAACAATGTTAATAGAAAGCAATATTACTATCGAATTAACCAACTATGCAATTGATGCTCTTGCCGAATTAGGTTACGATCCACAATATGGAGCACGTCCTTTAAAACGCATAATCCAAAAAAACATCTTAAATAATTTATCAAAAATGATTCTTTCGGATAAACTTACAAAAGATAGTAAAATTACCATTGATATCATCGATGATAATTTTGTGTTTTATAATAAAAAATAAAAGACAAAAAAGTAGTTAAAATTAAAATAATTGAGCATAATACCCATCAGACTATCTAATAAAATATTTATTTCACTCTCCTATTTATTATTAATAACTTTATTTTCTTTTACTCTGTTAATTTGTTTCACATTGTACTTAAAACGATTAATAAATTAATTTTTTAGTACTTTTGCAAATGAAAATTAAGTTTTTATCCAAATTGATTTTTTAACTAAAAAACTACATATAAAAATTATATGACAATTTTAACGACATTTGAAGCATGCAGACAAATATTTTTAATGAAATAAAAACATGCGAATTGACAATTGAACAAGCGGCTAAAACTGCCAATGTTTCAACTGCAACTATTCGAAATTGGATTAAAACAGGATACTTAATTTTATCTAATAAAGGAGCTGTTTCTAAAAATTCTTTCCAAAAATTTATGAATGAAATAGCTGGAAAAGAAAAATTAAATGCACGAGCAAATAAATTACTAAAAAACGAACACAATTATAAAGAAGTGTCTAACAAAATAAGTTTACTAATAAAAAACTACAAAGGAGAAAAAATTGGTATTAAATACGAAAATTCACTTTCAAATTCATATAGAAACCAAGAAGGGATTTATTACACGCCTTCTTGGATTGTAATAGATATGTTTAAAAACATAAAAATTAAGGAAGATTTTAAATTTTTAGACCCTTGTTGCGGGTCAGGTAATTTTCTTATTGAGGCAATCAGACAAGGGATATCGCCTAAAAATGTTTATGGATTTGACATAGACAAAAATGCTGTTATGATTGCCAAACAAAGAATAAAAGATGAATTTGGCTTTGATACAGACAATGTGAAAGTTGGAAATTTTTTACAAGAAGCACTTAAAATGAGTAAAAACAATGTTTCATACAACTTAATTTTTACAAATCCACCCTGGGGAAAAAAAATCGAAAAGTCTGACAAAAAAAGATACTCAGCATTATATGGATGCGGAAATAGTTTAGATACAACATCTTTATTTCTTGGAGCCAGTCTATCTATCCTTAAATCGAATGGATTTTTAGGTTTTTTAATTCAAGAAGCATTTTTCAACATTACTACTTTTGAAAATATTCGAAAAAAAGTAATATCGAAAAAAATTTTACGATTTATAGATTATAATAAAGCATTCAAAGGATTAGTAAGCAAAGCGCAAGCAATTATACTTGAAAACAACACCTTTAATTCAACCGACCTTATTGAATGTTGTTTAAAAAATGATGTATTTAATAGAACACCACAATCTTTTGTGAAGAATCCTAAACACATATTCAATTTTTGGACAAATGAAACAGAAGCAGAGATTATCAATCAACTTTATTCAATAAAGCACATAACACTCAAAGATAGAGCAAATTGGGCATTAGGAATTGTAACTGGAAATAACAATAAATTTTGCAGTAATAACCCAAAAAAAGGCTATATCCCGATTTATAAAGGTGCCGATATTACAAAATCAAGATTAAAAAATCCAAGTACTTTTATTTTGAATGATTTTTCTAATTTTCAACAAGTAGCACCATTAGAAATGTATCATTCTAAAGAAAAAATAATTTACAAATTCATCTCATCCGACTTGTGTTTTTATTACGATACTAAACAACGATATATCTTAAATAGTGCTAATCTTCTTATCCCTTTTAATATTGAAATAACCGCCAAACAATTAACTATGCTATTAAACAGCGAAATAATCAACTGGCTTTTTAAAAAGTTATTTTCGACCCATAAGATTCTTAAAGGCGACCTCGAATTACTACCTATTCATTTTGAATACTTTTCAAACAATTCAGAATTTACCGAAGCAAGCTATTTAAACTATTTACAGATAATTAAAACCAAAAATGGAACTTACAGAATTAAAAACTAAAATTATTAATTCTTTTTCTGTATCTGCAAATAAACTTTAAAAAAATCTTCAAATGATTAATGATGATAAACAGTTGTTTTTTATTATTATAATAGTGTATCTATTTTTTTCTGTAATTCAGGCTTGCGGATAACTCCTACGTGTTTATCAACCAATTCTCCATTTTTAATAAACAATATGGTAGGAATATTTCTAATTCCAAACTGCATTGTTATTTGTGGATTATTGTCTACATTTACTTTTCCTATAAGAGCTTTCCCTTTATATTCTTCTGCAAGTTCTTCAATAATAGGTGCTACCATTCTACATGGGCCACACCACTCAGCCCAAAAATCCATAACAACAAGTGTATTAGCTTCTGTCGTTTCTTTCCAATTATTATCAAGTATTTCAAATGCCATAGTAAATTTATGTTTATATTTTTTTATTTTAAAATTAGAATTGCTTCTCCTATATAATCTGTATCTGTAAATAATTGAGCAGTATAAGTTCCTGGCACTGCTTTATCTCCTTTTCGTAAACTCCATATCATAGTAATTTTTTTAGCTTTATTTTCGTATTGCACAGTTGATTTAATAGTGTATTGTAGTAATTTTTCATTATTAGTAAAGCTATACGCTTCTCCTGTTCCAAGGGCCAATACTCTTCCGTCAGGAAGCGAAATACGGCAATATAAATTTATTTCTCCAGGAGGAATCAACTCATTTTCACTTAAAGTATACGTCAATTTAAACTGATTTATTCTTTTTGCTTTTTCTGTTTCATCTTCTTTTTTTCCACCCAATCGCAAAGCAATTCCTTTAAAAGATATATTATAAGCTTTCAATTTGGCTGCTGTATTTACTTTTTCGCTCAGCACTTCTTTTTCTTTTACCAATTCTTCTTTTTCTTGCGATAATTTTATATTTTTTTCTTTAACTTCTTCGTTTTCTATCGTAAGAGTTTTATTAACAGTGTATAACGAATCTAATAAATAAACATATTCTTTTCCTTGATTTTGTAGTAGTTCCAATTTTTTCTTTATACGTCGATAATCAGCTTGTGCATTAATTAATCGCTCTATTTCTTTTGCTTGACGCACTATAGCACTATCTTTTTCTGATAATTGAGCATTTAAATCTCCGTATTCACTTTTGATAATTTCATATTCGCGCAAAATAGAATCTAATTCCTCTTGAAGTTCTATTTGTTGCTCTGCAAATGTGTCTTTTTCTATTACAATTTGTCGTATATTTAAAGAAAAATAAATCAATAATATTGCTAAAATAATTGATATAATTACAAATATAATTGTTAAATTTTTATATTTTTTAACTTCTTTAATTAAAATTTCTTCTTTTTCCATATTGATTTATTTATAATAAAATTTTAGGTTACAAATATAAAAAAAATATTAACTATCTTTGAATAATTTTTTAAAAAGTATTTAAAAAAATAAATATCTTACAATCAAACAATTAAATTTATGAAAACATTATTTAATGATTTTATTTCTCTTTTTTATCCAAAATATTGTTCTGTATGTGGTAAAAGTTTAATGAAAAATGAAGAATGTTTGTGTTTGCATTGTTTAATTGCATTGCCTAAAACTAATTTTTATTTAAATAATTTTAATCCCTTAGCTTATCTTTTTTTGGGAAAAGTAAAAATAGAAACTGTAACTGCACATTTTTATTTCAAAAAAGGGAGCAATGTTCAGCACATTATTCATATGTTAAAATACAAAGGACAACAAGAGATAGGATTGTATTTAGGATATCTAATGGGATTAGATTTAATAGAAAATAATTTATTTCGTTCAATAGATATTATTATTCCCATCCCTTTGCATCCAAATAAAAAACGAACAAGAGGATATAATCAAAGCGAATTAATAGCTATCGGAGTGCAAAAAGTTTTATCTAAACCTTTAGATACTACATCTTTACTTAGAAATATTGAAACTAATACACAAACAAAAAGAACTCAATACCAACGTTGGGAAAACACACATAATATTTTTATAGTCCTTGACGAAAAAAAATTAAAAGATAAGCATATATTATTAATAGATGATGTAATAACAACAGGTTCAACACTCGAAGCAGCTTCTTATACCCTACTTCAAATACCAAATACCCGTATTAGTATTGCTTGCTTAGCTTGCTCAAGTTTTTAATTTATGATAAATAAAAATATTTTATAACAATAAAATATCTATTTTTGTAGTTAAATTAATTTTATCAATAGATAATTCACAAATATGAAACAATATATAGATCTGTTAAATCATATCCTTAAAAATGGAAATTATAAACAAGATCGTACAGGAACAGGTATTTATAGTGTTTTTGGATACCAAGTTTTTTTTGATCTTGAAAAAGGCTTTCCATTATTAACAACTAAAAAATTACATTTAAAATCAATTATTTATGAATTACTTTGGTTTATAAAAGGCGATACCAATATAAAATATTTAACAGATAATGGTGTCCGTATTTGGAACGAATGGGCAGACGAAAATGGAGATTTAGGTCCTATTTATGGCAATCAATGGAGATCATGGGAAAATAAAAATGGAAAAACAATAGATCAGCTTGAAGAAGTAATTAATCAAATTAAAACCAATCCCGATTCTCGTAGATTATTAGTCTCATCGTGGAATGTAGGCGATCTTGACAAAATGAAACTTCCACCATGCCATATTCTATATCAATTTTATGTTCATAACGGAGAATTATCCTGCCAATTATATCAACGTAGTGCAGATGCTTTTTTGGGAATTCCTTTTAATATAGCCTCTTATTCTCTGCTAACTATGATGATAGCACAAGTGTGTAAACTAAAACCCAAACACTTTATTCATACTTTTGGAGATTTACATTTATATTCCAATCATATAGAACAAGCACAATTACAAATTCAGCGAACTCCTTATCCACTTCCACAAATGAAGATAAATCCAAACATAAAATCAATTAATGATTTTCAATTTTCAGATTTTACTCTTATTAACTACGAAGCCTATCCGCATATCAAAGCTACTGTAGCAATATAATTTTTTATAAAACACTAAAAGATAAGAATATTTTTAATACTTTTACAACTTAAAATAATAACTAAAAAATACATCATCATGAAAAATATAATAGTAGGCATCGATTTTTCAAATGGGTCTCTAAATGCAATGAAACATGCTATTTCTATTGCTATTAGATTAAAATCAAATTTAACTCTTTTGTATAGTCTAACGCCAGATGCAAAAATAATTGAGGAAACTAGCACAACACTTAAATCAAATATTCTTGCAATAGCTGATAAAAAATTAGCTGAATATGCTAATTATTGTCAAAAATATATCCATCATACAAAAGTAAAATATAAAATTCGCATTGGAAAAGCAGCAAAAGAATTTAGTTTAGAAGTACAAGAACAAAAAAATGCACTTGTTGTTATTGGAACACATGGTACTAGCGGATTTGAAGAATTTTTTATTGGTAGCACAGCAATGAAAATTATTAGTTTATGCGATTGCCCAGTATTAACCATTCGCGATTCTGTTAACGTACATCGCGACTTAACTGATATAGTAGTCATTATCGACTCTTCAATGGAAACTTTACAAAAAGTCAAAATTGCTGCTGTTTTAGCTAAAGCATTCCAAGCTAAAATTCATTTAATTGGGCTTTATACTTCTAAATTTAAAGATTTAAGAGTTTTAGTGAATGGCTATTTAAATAAAGCAGAAATTTATTTAAACAAACGCGATATTCGAATAGAATCATCATTTATAGAATCGGATAAAGACCCTAAACAAGTTGTTAAAATTGCTACCGATTTAAATGCAAATATTATATTATCAATGAAAGAAACCGATGTCTATGGAGACGAAGGGCTTTCAATGACTTCATTTAGCCAAAAATTAGTTAACATTTCAACTATTCCAGTGCTAACCATTAATGTTGATAAAAGTATATATGACACAACACAATAAATAATTAAAATAGTTTAAAATAAAAAAAATAATGAGTAGAATAATACATATCGCAGGAAGACAAATTATAGATTCAAGAGGAAATCCTACCGTTGAAGTAGATGTATACACTGAAGCAGGAGCATTAGGCAGAGCTGCCGTTCCTTCAGGAGCTTCTACAGGTGTACACGAAGCAGTAGAATTACGAGATAATGATGCAAATTATTTTAAAGGGAAAAGCGTTTTGAAAGCAGTTCAAAATGTCCAAAAAATGATTGCCGACGAATTAAAAGGCTATCCTATAGATAGACAAGATATTATTGATGAAAAATTAATAGAATTAGATGGCACTAAAAATAAAGGTAATTTAGGAGCAAATGCTATTTTAGGCGTCTCGCTTGCTTGTGCTAAAGCTGCAGCAATGGAAGTCGGACAAGAACTATTTAGATATTTAGGAGGTATTAATGCAAATACACTTCCTATCCCTATGATGAATGTACTAAATGGAGGATCACACGCCGACAACTCTATTGATTTTCAAGAATTTATGATTTTTCCTTATGGAGCTTCTTCTTTTAGCGAAGCTATTTTAATGGGAACTAATGTATTTCATACCTTAAAATCGCTATTAGCAAGTAAAAACTATGCTACAAATGTTGGAGACGAAGGAGGATTCGCTCCTAATTTAAAATCAAACGAAGAAGCTATTCAAATCCTTATCGAAGCTATCGAAAAAGCAGGCTATAAACCTGGCGAACAAATAGCCATTACTTTAGACCCCGCCTCTTCTGAATTTTATGACGAAAAAGAAAAAATTTATCACTTAAAAAAATCGACTGGCGATAAATTAACTTCTTCTCAAATGGTTGATTTTTGGGCTGATTGGTGTAAAAAATATCCTATTGTTTCTATCGAAGATGGAATGGCAGAAGATGATTGGGATGGATGGAAACTAATGACCGATAAACTTGGCAACAAAATACAATTAGTCGGAGACGATTTATTTGTAACCAATGTTGACCGTTTAATGACAGGAATAGAAAAAGAAATTGCTAATTCTATTTTAATAAAGGTAAATCAAATAGGAACACTTACAGAAACCATACAAGCTATTACAACAGCTCATTTAAACGGATACTCTGCCGTTATTAGTCATCGTTCAGGAGAAACCGAAGATACAACAATAGCCGACCTTGCTGTTGCATTCAACACAGGATTAATCAAAACAGGTTCAGTAAGCCGTACAGATAGAGTTTGTAAATACAATCAACTCTTACGAATCGAAGAAAGTTTAGGTAGTATGGCAAAATTTTTAGGAAAAGATTTTAAATATAAACAATAAATTATCTCGCTTTTTTAAGATTAGCTGTTTTATAAAAATAATATAGAACAGCTAATCTTTTTATATTATTTTTTTATTTCCTTGATCTAATAACTATTATTAATAAAAAATACTGCCTTTTTGTCATAAATTATTATTTTATGGCAGCAACTAAATATTTACACTGCTCATTATCAACTAATTATGATTTGTTATTTTTTTTTGGCATAATGATTGACATTAAAGAAGAAAATTTTAACTCAAGAATTAAAGAATAAAAAATATTAAAATAAAAAAATAATGGGAAAAATAATTGGAATTGATTTAGGCACTACTAATTCGTGCGTAACTGTTATGGAAGGAAACGAACCTGTAGTTATTCCTAATAGCGAAGGAAATAGAACTACTCCTTCAATAGTTGCTTTTATAGAAAATGGAGAACGTAAAGTAGGAGACCCTGCAAAAAGACAAGCAGTAACAAATCCTGAAAAAACAATTTCTTCTATTAAACGTTTTATGGGAGAACCTTTTGATAGAGTAGCAAAAGAAATAAACCGAGTAAATTATACTGTTACAAAAGGAGATAATAATACATCACGTATTAAAATAGACGACCGCCTCTATACACCACAAGAAATATCGGCAATGATACTTCAAAAAATGAAAAAAACTGCTGAAGATTATTTAGGTCAAGAAGTTTCAGAAGCCGTAATTACAGTCCCAGCCTATTTTAGCGATTCGCAACGACAAGCTACAAAAGAAGCAGGAGAAATTGCTGGACTATCAGTAAAACGCATTATTAATGAACCTACAGCAGCAGCTTTAGCTTACGGATTGGATAAAAAAGTAACTGACTTAAAAGTAGCTGTATTTGATTTAGGAGGAGGAACTTTCGATATTTCTATCCTTGAACTTGGCGATGGAGTATTTGAAGTAAAATCAACCAATGGAGATACACACCTTGGAGGAGACGATTTTGATCATGTTATTATTGATTGGTTAGCCGAAGAGTTCAAATCAGAATACAATATTGATTTAAGAAAAGACCCTATGGCACATCAACGATTAAAAGAAGCAGCCGAAAAAGCTAAAATAGAATTATCAAGTGCTGCCTCAACCGAAATAAATTTACCTTATATTATGCCAGTTGATGGAATTCCAAAGCACTTAGTAAAAACTCTTACACGTGCAAAATTTGAACAACTTAGCGACCATCTTATTCGCGCTACTATTGAACCTTGTAAAAAAGCATTGAACGATGCTGGATTAAAATCATCTGATATTAACGAAGTTATATTAGTAGGAGGTTCGACTCGTATCCCTGCTATTCAAAAAATAGTAGAAGATTTCTTCAAAAAAACTCCTTCTAAAGGAGTAAATCCAGACGAAGTTGTAGCAATAGGAGCTGCTATTCAAGGCGGTGTATTAACAGGTGAAGTAAAAGATGTTTTATTACTCGATGTAACTCCTTTATCTTTAGGAATAGAAACATTAGGCGGTGTTATGACACGTTTAATTGAAGCTAATACAACTATCCCTACTAAAAAATCAGAAGTATTTTCGACAGCTGCCGACAATCAAACATCAGTCGAAATACATGTATTACAAGGAGAACGACCAATGGCAAGCGGAAATAAAAGTATTGGACGCTTCCATTTAGATGGTATCATGCCAGCACCTCGTGGTATACCACAAATAGAAGTTATTTTTGATATTGATTCTAATGGAATATTAAATGTAACAGCTAAAGATAAAGCAACAGGAAAAGAACAAAAAATTCGTATTGAAGCATCTTCTGGATTGACAGATAGCGAAATAGAACGTATGAAAAATGAGGCTGCAGCTAATGCCGAAGCCGATAAAAAAATAAAAGAAGAAGTAGATAAATTAAATGCCGCTGATACTATGATATTTAGTACGGAAAAACAACTAAAAGAATACGAAGATAAAATTCCTGCTGATAAAAAAACTTCTATAGAAGCCGTTTTAGAACGCCTAAAAGAAGCTCATAAAAATAAAGATTTAGAAGGAATTGATGCTACTATGAACGAAATCAATCAACTATGGAATTCTATTTCACAAGAAATGTACAATGCACAAAATCAACAAACACCACCTCAAGAACCTCACGTTGATAACAGCGACACTTCTCAAAAAGATGCAGAAGTTACAGATGTTGACTTTGAAGAAGTAAAATAAATTATAAAAAGACATTAATTTTAAAAAGGTTATCTTAAAAATGGATAACCTTTTTTTTTTGAATATAAAAAAATGAACGCTTAATTACAATTAAATAAAAACAACAGCATTTCGTTTCAAATCATAAAATTAATACAATAGTTTTAAAATAGACACGTTTTTATTGAAAAATCATATAATGAAAAGAGCAATATTATATTTATATATAGTTTTATTTAATATAAGTGCTTATGGACAAGAAGTTTTAACAGGATTACATTCTAATTATCATATGAATGTATATCAAACCCAATTAATAAAACTACAACAAAAAAAAATACAATCGTTTATTTTTCACGAATCTATTGCTCTCCCTTTTATAGAAGATTTTTCATCTTATGTGGGCTATCCTGATACTGCTTTATGGGTAGATAATTATGCATTTATCAATCAATCGTTTGCAATAAATGCTCCTTCTATAGGAATAGCTACTTTAGATGCTGTAGACCAATTTGGCAAAGTATACGAACATGCCTCCCAACTATCATTTCCTGCCGACACTCTTACTTCTAAACCTATACGATTAGATTCTATTTTTTTTCCTATTTCTAAAAAACTAACTCCTTCAGATTCTATATACTTTAGTTTCTTTTACCAACCAGGAGGAGGACTTGGACAACCTTGGAATAGATTAGGAAACCCTCCCGAATCTACAGACTCATTAGTTCTCGAATTTGGATATTATACAGGCGATACAGTTTTAGCTTATTACACATACAGTCTATATATTGCAGATACATCATTCTCAATAGGAGATACCATTTTTAGTCTTTGCGACCCTTCGTTATTTATAATAGCCAATATC
This sequence comes from uncultured Lentimicrobiaceae bacterium, assembly GCA_964610025.1. GTDB lineage: Bacteria > Bacteroidota > Bacteroidia > Bacteroidales > WCHB1-69 > UBA5266. The sequence goes on along the minus strand of CAZSTX010000018.1, from coordinate 12,671 downwards.
AACTATAAAGAAGGCGATAGCATTTATCTCCCTTGTGATTCAGTGCTTAAATTAGAAACCAAGTGGACACATATTTGGGCATCGGGAGGAATGACAATACAAACATTTATAGAAACTTACGATTTAGATACTAATAAATTACTTTTTCGACAAATAATGATACCTCTTGTCGATTCGGTATATTTTAATAAAGGATTTCAATTTCGCTTTCGAAATTATGCTTCTTTAGAATACAATGATAATAATCCTACATGGGCAAGCAATGTTGATTTTTGGAATATTGATTATATACGATTAAATAGAGCACGCACTATAAATGATACAATAATTGATGATGTTGCTTTTTCAAAAAATCCAGGAAGTATTTTAAGTAATTATCAGGCTATGCCATGGAATCAATTTAAGGAAAATCAAAAAAAAGAATTAATTAAAAATTTTGATGTTAAATTATCTAATTTATCTGATGCAGTAAAAAATACAACTTACCATTATATTGTAACTAACAAAAATAATACAATAATAAATAAATATGATGGAGGTTCTTATAATATATCACCCGTATATTCTTATGGATTTCAAAATTACAATCCCCACTCTCGACCCAGCTATTCTTTTGAATTTCCTAAGAATAATAACGATAGCGCCCTATTCAAAATAATTCATATATTCAAAGAAACAGGAAGCGGTGATAAAAATCAAAAAAACGACACTGTTATTTTTGAACAAAAATTTTATAATTATTTTGCTTATGACGACGGTATTCCCGAATCAGGCTATACTGTTATAAATACTTATTCTGACAGAACAGCGATGGCAATAGGATTTAAATTATATGAACCAGACACTTTAAGATCTATAGCAATGTATATCAATCATGTATTAAATAATACAAATGATTTTCAATTTACATTAAGTGTATGGAGTGATAGCAGCAATTATCCAGGAGAAATTATCTATAGCGAACTCATTAATCAAGAATATAGTAACGAACTCTATGGATTTCAACATTATTATTTATCACAAGCTGTTCCCATTTCAGAAAAATTTTATATTGGATATCAAATCAATACAAAAAACTATTTAAATATTGGTTTTGATCAAAACTGCAATGCCTCTGAACATGTATATTATAAAACAGGCAATTATTGGGAAAAAAGCTTTTTATCGGGAGCGCCAATGCTAAGACCTTATATAGGAAGTGCATGGGACCCAATAGCAATAAACGATATTATATCCAAAAATAAATTAGATATAATTATATATCCTAATCCCGCTAACGATAAATTACAATTAATTTTATCAGATCAAATACAAGCTAATAATTTGTTGATAGAAATTTATACCCTAAATGGACAAAAAATATATAAAAATTTTTTTACCAACAATATAAATGTATCAAATTTTAATTCAGGATTTTATATATTAAAAACTTATAATATAAAAACCAAAGAACTACGACAATTCAAGTTTATTATTCAACATTAAAAATATATAGCCTATGTTAAATATTATACTTTTTGGACCTCCTGGTTCAGGAAAAGGAACACAATCAAAATTATTATTGCAAAAATATAAATTAGAATATATCTCGACAGGAGATATTCTACGAGAACAAATTGCCAAGCAAACTTCAATAGGAAAAGAAGCCAAAGCACTTATCGACAAAGGACATTTAGTTCCCGATGAATTAGTTGTAGAACTTTTAGAAGAAAAATTAAAAGAAAATAAAGATGCCAATGGTTTTTTATTTGATGGATTTCCACGTACATTGGTGCAAGCCTATATATTAGAAGGACTTTTATTAAAACTCAACACTTCATTAAATACCGTTATTTCGCTCAAAGTCGATAGAGACGAATTAATACAACGTCTTCTTAATAGGGCACATATCGAAGGGCGAAGCGATGATAATGAAAAAATAATAGAAGAACGTTTCCGCGAATATAATCAAAAAACACTACCTGTCATTGAATTTTATAAAAATAGACATATGTTTACAACTATCAATGGAATGGGTATGCAAGAAAAAATATTTGCCCGTGTTGAAAACGTAATTGATAGTGTTGTTAAAAAAGTATCTTATAATGTCGTATTAATAGGACGACCCGGAGCAGGAAAAGGAACACAAGGAGAAATTTTTGCTGAAAAACATAATTTTCATTATATTTCTACAGGCGAACTTCTTTTAGCCGAAATAAATAAGAATACAACCATAGGAAAAAACATAAAATCGCTATATTCTAATGGAATTAGCGTTCCCGATGAATTAATCATTAAATTAGTAGAAGAAGAAATGGCCAAGCACAATAGAAACAGAGGCTATATTTTTAAAGGATTTCCTCGGACGCTTATTCAAACCTATATATTAGAAGGAATGCTGCGAAGAATGAACAACTCAATTTCTTTAGTTGTATATTTAGATGTGCCTATGCTTAACTGTTTTAAACGATTATCAAAACGAGCACAAACCAATGATGCTCGCCCCTATGATTTAACAACCGATTTAATTATAGGACGAATGGAAGAATTTGAAACAAAAATAAATCCTGTAATAAAATACTTTAAAAGTAAAAATAAATTAATGAGAGTTAGCGGAATAGGAACCCAAGAAGAAGTTTCCGAACAATTAGATGAAATATTAGTCAATTCTCTAAAAAAAATCATTTAAAATCATTTATTACTTTACAACAAAACACAATAAATAATGTTATATAAATAATAATGAAAGAAGTGATTAATTTTTTGGTCAAAAAAGTAGAGCATTATCAAAATAATGATTTTATGCTTTATTTAAATCCAATTAACAAAAAATTAAATCAAGGGAAACCCGGTCAATTTGTAAATATTTTAATCGAAGGCTCGCCAACAACTATATTAAGACGTCCTATATCTATTTGCGATATCGATATAAAAACAAATACATTATTGTTATACATCAAACAAGTAGGAGATGGAACACGTAAATTAGCTCAACTTCAAAAAAACGATATTATCAACATACTTTATCCTCTTGGTAATGGATTTACAACCAATAATATCAAAAATCCTTTACTAATTGGTGGCGGAACAGGTATAGCACCTATGGTTTATTTAAGCAAAGAATTTAACAAACAAGGTATCAAACCCCACGTATTATTGGGAGCCCAAACATCGCAAGATTTAAGTCTAAAAAAAATGTTTGAATCGATTGCTTATCTCCATATTACAACAAACGATGGAAGCGAAGGGACAAAAGGAATGCTTACTAAACATGCTATTTTTAACGAAATAACTAAATTTGATTATATATATACTTGTGGCCCTAACGCAATGATGCAATCAGTGGCTACTATCGCACAAAAAAATAATATTCCATGCGAAGTTTCTTTAGAAAACACAATGGCATGTGGAATAGGAGCTTGCCTCTGCTGTGTAACAGCTACAACAACAGGAAATCGTTGTGTGTGTACCGAAGGTCCTGTTTTTTTAAGTACTGAATTAATAGATTTTTTAACAACTTAAATTTATATTATTATGTCAACAACACTTTGGATTGTTTTAGGAATTATTGTATTATTAGTTATCTGGATTATAACTATTTATAACGGGATGATAAAAATGAGAAATACCGTTGATAAAGAATGGCGAAATATTGATGTACAATTAGAACGTCGCTATGCTTTAATCCCTAATTTAATAGAAACAGTAAAAGGCTATGCTAAACACGAACAAGAAACTTTTACTCGTATAACTGAATATCGTTCGGCAGCAATGGAAGCAAAAACAGTAGCAGACAAAGCAGCAGCTAACGGTCAATTAACAAGTGCTTTATCAGGATTAAGAGTTCAAATGGAAGCTTATCCAGAACTAAAAGCAAATACTAATTTTTTGAATCTACAAGAAGAACTTGCTTCTACAGAGAATAAAATTTCATTCTCAAGAAGTATTTATAATGAAGTTGTTACTAACTATAACAATAAAATACAAATATTTCCTAATAATCTATTTGCAGGAATGTTTAATTTTAAAAATAAAGATTTATTTGAAATTAGTACTCAAGAAGCAAAAACAGCTCCAAAAGTATCATTCTAAAATAATTTATTATGTACGATTTAATTAAAAGTAACCAACGAAAATCTTGGTTTATTTTTATAGGTATGGGATTGTTATTGATAATTTTAGGCGGAGGCTTAGGTTATCTTCTTATACCTCCCACTGACATCCCCTACCAAGGAATGATTAATGGTATTTTTATTGCTATTATTATCTGGACAATACAAACAGTTATAGCATTAATAGGAGGAAGTAAAATTATCTTAAATATGGCAAACGCAAAAGAAATTACAGCCGACGATGATAAAGAATTATATAATATAATCGAAGAATTATCAATAGCAAGCGGATTGCCTATCCCAAAAATATATACAATAGAAACATCTGCTATGAATGCTTTTGCTACAGGTATGAATCCAAAAAAAAGCATTGTTGCTATTACTTCTGGATTACGTAAGCAGTTAAATCGTCAAGAAATACAAGCGGTAATGGCACACGAGATGTCGCATGTTTATAATCGAGATGTAAAATATATGACTTTTGCTAGTGTTATGTTAGGAACAATTGTTATTATTTCAGAAATAGCATTACGTTCTATGATTTTTGGAGGAAGTAGCAATAAAAGAAATAATTCAGGAGGAAAAGGAAATGCTGGCATTGCTCAAATTATAATACTTATCCTTGTCGCTGCATTAGCAATACTAGCTCCGATATTAGCTCGTTTGTTTTATTTTTCGTTATCTCGCAAAAGAGAATATCTTGCCGATGCTACTTCTGTCAATTTTACACGCGATCCTGTGAGTTTAGCCAATGCTTTAGAAAAAATATCAGGCGATAATACAGTATTTAATCCAGGAAAAATGGCAGCTGCAATGTGTATTAATAAACCACATTTAAAAGAACATAAAGAAAATTTAACCTCAACACATCCCCCTATTCAAAAACGTATTGCTATTTTAAGAGCCATGTCGATGGGAACGGATTATGAAACTTATACAAAAGTATATGCAAGTATTATGGGAAAAAATGATTTGCCAAAAAGTAAAAAATAAATTAAAATACACTTATAGAATAAAAAATTAATATAATTTCTTAATATCTTTTAATTAAATCTAAGTTCTATATCAAACAGTTTAATCATTAAAGATTTTTATATATATTTGCAAAATTAAAATATAATACCTATTTCAATGTTGATAAAAATCAAGCAAAGTAATCGAAAAATGGGGAAAAAAATTAATTGTTTTTTATTTAAACAACTTCTTTTTATTTTTTTTACAAGTGTTTTTTTTATTCAATGCCACTCACGTGAACCTGCAACAAAAGAAAACAACGACTCTATTACAGACCCAATTGAAACTTATTCTTTAATGAGAACCGACTCGCTATATGGAATTACCATTGTTAGTTTAACTGAAGAAAATCCTTTAACAATTAGAGAAAAAATCTTTGAATACGAAATTCCTGAAACTACTTTTGAAACAAAAAGAAAAAAAATCTATGAACTATTAAATACATTAGAATTGCTTTTTAGTTTTTCGGAACCAAATATTTATAATATTGTAGATTCATTAAATTACTTAACAGCTTACTATTTGCAACATATTTTAGAAGACCCGAAAAGTATTTCTTCTCCTATTAGGCACAGAATGTTAACAACTACCACATCGCCAGATAAAAACATAAAAGTTTTTTCATGGGACGAAAATGCTGGTATGTCATTTAAAACACATATTAATGTTTTTCAATACCGTACTGCTAATGGAAAATTAAAGTCTTGGTTAAATGAAAAAATGCATTCTTCTAATGACTATAATTTTATTCATGCAAAAATTACTACTTTTTATCGACTTAATTCTTTTAAAAACAACCCTATCTATTTAAGTGTTTTTAAAGGTTCTAATTGCAAAGATTGTTTTTTTGAAGGAATAACTGCCATTGAAATAAATGATGATAGTTTAAATTTTAATTATCCTATTTTTTGCGATAGTTTAAATTACTTAATTTTCAATTATTCTTCTAACGACAAATTTCAGTTGAATTATAATTCAAAAACAGCAATATTATCATATCAATTGATTCAAAATAATGAAAGTGTTAGTGATACTTTAAGTGAAGTATTTATATTTTCTAATAATTATTTCTATAAAAAAAATAATGAATAAATTATGAGTGATTATAAAAAACTATTTCATCTTTTAAATCCTTATACTTTTAAAATAACTACCATTGTCATTTTCAATCTTTTTTATGTTTTTTTCTCTATTATATCTATTTCATTATTAGCTCCATTCTTATCTCTTATTTTCAATCAAATTCCACATATTATTGAAAAACCTACCATTACATTTTCTTTTAATGATTTAATATTATATATACAGTATTTATTAAGTAAAATTATCATTTCAAAAGGGTTATTTGCAACTTTATCTATTTTAATTTTATGTGTATTTATTTTCTTTTTATTAAAAAATATATTTTATTACCTCTCTACCTGGTTGCTTATTCCAATTAGAGGAAATATTACAAAAGATTTACGCAATAAAATATATTCTCATATTTTAATTCTTCCTTTGTCTTTTTATTCAGAAAATCGCAAAGGCGACATACTTACAAGAGCAATTAATGACGTACAAGATGTTGATAATTATATTCTTAATTCATTTCAGCAGCTTTTTCGTGAACCTATAACTATTTTATTTTTTCTATTTGCTTTATTTTTTATTAATATTAAATTTACTATTTTTATTCTCATTATACTTCCACTTGTTGGTTTTATTATTAACCGATTACAACGCAAATTAAAACAAAAATCACTTTCTGCTAAAACAAAACAAAGTGAAATATTTTCTATCATAGAAGAAAGTATTTATGGATTGCGTATTATAAAAGGTTTTAATGCTATAAATAATATTTTTAATTATTTTTCTAAAATCAATGACTCTTATAGTAAACAAATAATTAAAATAAATCGCCTTAGGGATTTATCTTCTCCTATGAGCGAATTTTTAGGTAGTACTGTTGTCATTTTTATTCTTCTTTTAGGCAGTTACATGGTGCTTAAAGGGAATGATAATTTTACAGCCGAAATGTTTATTACATATATTGTTTTATTTACACAAATTATCAATCCTGCAAAAAATATATCAGAAGCTATTGCTAATTTAAAAAAAGGGTTTGCTTCTTTAAATCGTATTGAAACTCTCTTATTATCTGATGAAAAAATTACAGAAAATTCTAATGCTCATATTATTTCTTCATTCAACAAAGATATAGTATTTCAAAACGTTCATTTTTCTTATGAAGATAAAATTGTTTTAAAAAATATAAACCTTATTATTCCAAAAGGGAAAATAATTGCATTGTGTGGTAGTTCAGGAAGCGGAAAATCAACTTTAATTCATCTTTTACCTCGTTTTTACGATGTTGTAGATGGGGCTATATTAATCGATGGAATTAATATTAAAGATTTTAATATTAAAAGTTTACGTTCATTATTTGGCATTGTTTCACAAGAAAATATTTTATTTAACGATACTATTTTTAATAACATTGCATTTGGAATAAAAAACATAAGTAAAGAACAAGTAATAAATGCTGCAAAAACAGCTGATATTTACAATTTTATAAAAAATCTAAGCTGTGGGTTCGATACTATTGTTGGCGATAGAGGAATTAAACTATCTGGAGGTCAAAAACAACGTATTAGTATTGCCCGTGCTATCTTAAATAATCCTCCTATTCTCATTTTAGACGAAGCCACTTCTTCGCTCGATTCCGAATCAGAAGTATTTGTACAAAATGCTTTAAATAATCTTATGAAAAATAGAACTTCTATTGTTATTGCTCATCGTCTATCAACTATTTTAACTGCCGATGAAATTATTGTATTAGAACAAGGAGAAATTGTTGAGAGAGGAAATCATCAAACACTTGTCGAATTAAATGGATTTTACAGTAATTTACTTCGTCATCAAGCATTTAAAGAATAACTTATTTTCCCCAATTATCTCTATCTAAACTTCTAAAATGAATAGCTTCTGATAGATGTTCTATTTGAATATCATCGCTATCGTTTAAATCGGCAATAGTACGACTCACTTTTAATATTCTATCATAAGCTCTCGCCGATAATCCCAATTTTTCCATAGCAATTTTTAATAAAGTTTGTCCTTCTTTTGATATGATACAGTGTTTAGCAACTAATTTAGAATTCATTTGTGCATTGCAATAAATTCCTTTTTGATTTTTAAATCTTATTTCTTGTATTTTTCTTGCTTTAATCACTCTTTCTCGTATAATACTACTTTTTTCTCCTTTATTTTTTTCAGCCAATTCTTTGAATGGAACAGGAATAACTTCTACGTGTAAATCTATTCTATCCATTAAAGGACCAGAAATTTTATTCAAATAGCGTTGTACTACTCCGGCAGCACATGTGCAATCTTTTTCAGGATGATTATAATATCCACAAGGACAAGGATTCATTGCAGCAATAAACATAAAAGAAGCCGGATATTCCACACTCATTTTTGAACGAGAAATACACACACTTCTTTCTTCTAAAGGCTGGCGCATAACTTCTAAAACTGTTCGTTTAAATTCAGGCAACTCATCTAAAAACAATACTCCATTGTGTGCCAATGATATTTCGCCAGGCTGAGGATTAGAACCTCCTCCTACAAGTGCCACATCAGAAATAGTATGATGCGGTGCCCGATAAGGACGAATAGAAATCAAAGCAGTATCTTTATGCATCTTTCCTGCTACAGAATGTATTTTTGTTGTTTCTAAGGCTTCATGCAATGTAAGGGGAGGTAGAATAGAAGGTAATCGTTTTGCTAACATCGTTTTACCAGAACCAGGAGGTCCTATTAAAATAGCGTTATGCCCGCCAGCCGCAGCTATTTCGAGTGCTCTTTTTGTATTTTCTTGTCCTTTAACATCTTCAAAATCAAATTCATATTCGTTTATATTTTTATAAAACTTTTCTCTTGTATTGACTATTGTTGCTGTTAAGTCTTGGTCGCCATTAAAAAAATCAATCACTTCTTTAATTGTACTAACTCCAAATACTTCTAAATTATCTACTATTGCTGCTTCTACTGCATTGGCTTTTGGCAAAATAAATCCTTTAAATCCTTGTTTACGCGCTTCTATTGCTATAGATAAAGCTCCTTTAATGGGTTTTAATTCTCCATCGAGAGATAATTCTCCCATAATAATATATTTATCTAACAAATCTTCTTTAATTTGCTCTGATGCAGCTAAAATTCCTATAGCTATTGTAAGATCATAAGCAGACCCTTCTTTGCGAATGTCGGCAGGAGCTAAATTGACAATAATTTTTTTCCCTGGTATCCTATAATTATAAAATTTTAATGCTGAATCTATTCGTTGTTGACTTTCTTTTACAGCACTATCAGGAAGTCCTACTAAAAAAAAATTAATCCCACTTTCTACATTCACTTCTACAGTAATAGGAATAGCATCAATTCCATAAATTGCACTTCCAAATGTTTTTACTATCATAAATTACTTTTTTTTTACAAAATTAAATAAAATAACATTATTATTGTAAATTATTAATAATTACTATGTATTTTTTTGTATTTTTGTCTTCAGAAAATAATATCTAACTTATAAAAAATAAGCCATGTTTTATACCGAATTCGAAATAGATTCAGACTTAAATAAACTTATTGATATCGAAAAATTTATAGATGATTTAATGCTTGATTTTAACATTGATTGCGATTATTTAGGCATAATTTCTACTCCTTTAATAGAAGCTGTTAAAAATGCTATTATTCATGGAAATCAATTAGATAAATCAAAAAAAGTTAAAATAGCTTATCAATTATCTAATAAAAATATTACTTTTTCTATCTCAGATGAAGGTAATGGGTTTAATTATTCTAAATATATTAATGAAGCCATAGAAAATCGTTCAACTAATGGATTATCAATTATTGAATTGCTTTCAAATAAATTAGAATTTTTAAACAATGGGAATACTATTAGCTACCAAATTGAAGTCCCCATACAAATTAACAAAGAAAGAGAAACAGCATTATCACAAAACAAGAAAAAAGAAGTATATAATAAAAGTTTTTAATTTTTGTTTTTATTAAAAAATATATTTTAAATTTTTAAACATATGAAATCTACTATTTATTTTATTAACAACGATATCTCATTCCATTTAAAACAAAAAAAAAAATTAAAGGAGTGGATTATATCTGTTATTTCTGAAGAAGAAAAACATTTTGGAAATATTACATATATATTTTGTTCTGATAGTTTTTTATTAAATATAAACATAAAATATTTAAATTCTAATTATTTAACAGACATTATTACATTCGATTATACAGAAGATATTATAATTTCTGGTGATATTATGATTAGCATAGAAAGAGTAAAAGAAAATGCAAAAAATTATAATGTTACTTTTCATAATGAACTTTTACGTGTTATCATTCATGGAATTTTACATTTATGTGGATATAAAGATAAAAATACTAAAGAAAAAAAAATTATGAGAGAAAAAGAAGATTATTATATAAATAAATATGTTACTCTCTCATTATAAATTATTTACATTTCATGTTTCATGTGAAACCTTTTATGAGTTATATAAAATATAGTGAATTATATGATATTATAGTTGTCGGTGGAGGTCATGCCGGTTGTGAAGCAGCTATGGCAGCTTCTAATTTAGGCTCGCGTACTCTTTTACTAACAATGAATATTAATACTATTGCTTTTTTATCGTGTAATCCATCTGTTGGTGGAATAGCCAAAGGGCAAATAGTAAGAGAAATTGATGCATTGGGAGGCTATACAGGAATTGTTGCAGATAAAACAATGATTCAATTTAGAATGTTAAATCGCTCAAAAGGACCTGCTATGTGGAGTCCTCGTAGCCAAAATGATAAGTATAAATATTCTTCTGAATGGAGGCATATTTTAGAATCGTCTAAAAATTTAGATATCCGTGAAGATACTGTTGTTGAATTAATTGTTGAAAATAATTCCATAATAGGTGTTCGCACAAAATTAGGTGCCGAATTTTATTCTAAAGCAACTATTCTTACAAATGGCACTTTTTTAAATGGAGTTATACATATTGGAGAAAGAAATTTTAAAGCAGGACGTTTAGGAGAAAATGCTGTTGAAGGATTAACAGAAAATTTAAATTCTTTAGGATTTAAAAGTTTACGTTTAAAAACAGGAACTCCTGTTAGAGTTGATAGTAGAACTATCGACTTTTCAAAACTCGAAGAACAAAAAGGCGATGAATGTATTAACGGATTTTCTTTTTTAAATATAAAATCTAAATTATCACAAAAAAGTTGTTGGATCACTTACACTAATCCTAATGTGCATGCTGTTTTAAGAAAAGGGTTTAGTAAATCTCCTATGTTTCAAGGTAGAATTCAAGGTGTTGGACCTCGTTATTGTCCATCTATTGAAGATAAAATAGAAAGATTTTCGGGAAAAGATTTTCATCAGCTTTTTTTAGAACCCGAAAGCGAAAATGGAATAGAATATTATTTAAATGGCTTTTCATCTTCTCTTCCAGAAGAAAATCAAATAGAAGCTTTACATCTCATAGCAGGATTAGAAAATGCTAAAATTTTTAAACCAGGCTACGCTATTGAATATGACTATTTTCCTCCCACTCAACTTTATGCTAGCTTGGAAACTAAAAACATTAATTTTCTCTATTTTGCTGGACAAATTAATGGCACTACAGGTTATGAAGAAGCTGCTTGTCAAGGATTAATGGCAGGTATTAATGCTCATAGAAAAATAAATAATATAGCCCCCATTGTATTGAGCAGAGAATCTTCTTATATTGGAGTTTTAATAGATGATTTAATAACAAAAGGCGTTGACGAACCATACCGTATGTTTACATCAAGAGCAGAGCATCGTGTTCTTCTACGCCAAGATAATGCTGATATACGTTTAACTTCATTAGGATATCAAATAGGGTTAATATCCGAATCTCGTTATCAAAATTTTCTTGTTAAAAATGAAAAAATAAATTCTTTAATTTCATATCTCAAAAAATACTCAATAAAACCTGAAGATATAAATCCCTTATTAAAAATAAAAAAGAGTTCTGAAATTTCACAAAAAACAAAATTTTCACGCCTACTTCTTCGTCCTCAAATTTATTTAAACGATATTATTTCTTTTTCTACTAAATTAAATGATTATATAAAAAATCATTCTTACAATGATGAAATTATTGAAGAAGTTGAAATATTAATTAAATATGAAAATTATATTATAAAAGAAAAAGAATTTGCAGCTAAAATAAATCAATTAGATAAAATTAAGTTAGACCCGTATTTTGATTACTCCAAAATTTTATCTTTATCAACCGAAGCACGTCAGAAATTAAACAAAATTAAACCTACAACATTAGGACAAGCTTCACGTATAAGTGGTATTTCTCCTTCTGATATTTCTGTTTTATTAATAGCGTTAGGGCATTAAAATGTTTCACATGAAACAAATCACTTACTTTGTTGATTTTTAATTATATACATTGCTTTTCTTATTTCATTTAAATAGTCGACCCTTAAAAACATTTTAATTTATTGAATATCATTAAAATAATT
>CAZSTX010000017.1:0-38061 GCA_964610025.1 uncultured Lentimicrobiaceae bacterium | reverse complement strand
AGTAGACGAATAATCTCTATCAATAATAGAAAACAAGCCTTGATTTGCCTTTTTTAATATACCCAAACGCATTTTACTTTCTTTGGCAAATTCGTTTGCTGCCTGGCGTGCATTCTTAATTGCTTCCGACAACATTTGAGGTTTTATCTTATTCAAATCTGTAAATAAATATTTAACAGTAGGATTATAATCATAATTGGCATCTATTACAATACCTGCTTTTAACAATTCATCTGTCAATTTGCTCACATAACTTATAGTATCTACATTTGCCGTTCTCACTTGAATAGTATTTTCTATAACATACCTATCTCCCACAATACTATTATTATATTCTCTTGCAAACTTATCGGTTACATTTAAGTTTTGTTGAACTATTTCGCTGCTTTTAATCCCATTGCCAAGAAGAAAAGCATAGATTTTTTGTTTGTTATTTTCGATAAGTGTACTTCCTTCGATTAAATCGTTGGAAGTAATACGCGTATTTATATTCCAAACAGCTAAATTGGCTTTTACTTCTCGCTCTGCAAAACCTTTTACAGAAATATACCTATCTTCTTTTCGAAAACGTTGAATAGCACGCCCTACAAAATAACCATTGATAATAAAACCTGCTAATATAGCTACAACAATAATCGATATCTTATACTTTTCCATCAATCTAATATTATTGTTCTTCTATATGTTTTTCCTTTTCTTCTTTTTTCTTAACTAACTCTAATACATGAACAACATTGGTTCCATCAGTCGATTTCCATATTTGTTGTTTTTTCTTATTAACAACTACTATCCATGTTTTTGAAAAATTAGAACCATCGCTTTTAATACTGATATATTCATCATTATTATACGATATCCATTTAAAAGGATGTTGGTCTTGTTGGGTATCTCCTAAAACAGAATAAGCGATGTCTTTTTCTCCTGTTCCGTTTTTATTAAACGACATAATGCCAATATTATTAAAAGAAACTCCTTGTTGTTCTCCTAACGTAATTGACTCGTAGCGTTGAACTGTCCAATTACCTACTAAACGAGGTGCACATGCATTGAATAAAATCGCTATAAAAACAATTAGCGAAATTTTAGTTATTGTCGTCTTCATAATTAATTATTTGTATGTTAATATAAATTTTATAGTATAACAACAAACATATACCTTTAATGTTTAATTAAAAAAAAACAATTGTCTTTTTTTTATTTACAATTAAAAAATTTATATATTTGCAATATCAATTCATATTTTTATTAACTAAATCTTATTATTATGGAAGTAAATGAATATCAAGAAAAAGAGATGAAAATGTTTATCACAAAAAATGCAGAAAAAAACCTAAGAATAACTGCCTTCTGGACTAAATTCAATGCTATTTTATCATTTATAGGTTGTGCCTTCTACTTTTTATCTGGATTAGTATTATTATTAATGAAATCCGTATTCCATTCAGAAATGTTTTCAAATTTTAAATTTGGATTAATTTTTTTAATAATATCACTGCTTATGTTAATCCCAGCTATATTTTTATATCAATATTCAATTTTTATAAAAAGAAGCTTGCGTAATGCTAATGTAGCAACTTTAGAAGTAGCTTTTAATAAAATGAAATCATATTGGTTGTTTATAGGTATTATGTCAATAGTTATGATTTTATTTTCAATCATTGTAAGTATTTTTCTTCCTACTGCTATCTTAACATATTTATTGTAAATTTATAGCCTATGGTATAAATTTTATTCGTTAAAATTTAATTTTAAAAATTATTATAACACTCATTTATAAAAAATGGGTGTTTTTTTTAATTTTATAAAAAAAATAAACTACCTTTGCAAAAAATACATTTTACAATTATGTCGAAAAAATACATTGATTATCTTGTTGTTGGCTCTGGAATAGCAGGGTTAAGTTTTGCGCTTAAAGCAAGTAAATACGGCTCGGTTTGTTTGCTTACAAAAGATATAGTACAAGAAACATCTACACGTTATGCCCAAGGAGGAATAGCAGCTGTTATGTATGAACCAGACACTTATAATAAACATATTGCCGACACCATGAAAGCCGGTCATGAATTGTCTGACCCTGAAATTGTACGTATTACTATTACAGAATCGACACAAAGAGTAAAAGACCTAATTAATTGGGGTGTTAATTTTGATAAAAATTCTTCTGGCAAATACGATTTAGCACGCGAAGGTGGACATTCCGAATTTAGAGTATTACATCACAAAGATATTACAGGTTTAGAAATACAAAAAAAATTATACCAAAGAGCACAAGAAGATCCTAATATAGAAATACTTGAAAATCATTTTGCAGTTGAGCTATTAACTCAACATCACTTAGGGGCATCTGTTACAAAACATTCTACTGATATTTGTTGCTTTGGGGCTTATGTTCATAATCCATCAACAAATAAAATAGATACTATTTTAGCTAAAATGACTATATTAGCAACTGGTGGCATTGGAAATGTATATGAAAACACCACCAATCCAGCTGTTTCTACTGGTGATGGCATTGCAATGCTACACCGTGCTAAAGGAAGTATTAGGGGCATGGAGTTCGTACAATTTCATCCAACCACGCTCTATAATCCTAACGAACGCCCAGCTTTCTTGATTACAGAAGCTTTAAGAGGAGCAGGAGCCGTACTTAAAGATTATCAAAGAAAACTTTTTATGGAAAAATACGACAATCGGTGTTCGTTAGCACCACGCGATATTGTAGCACGTGCTATTGACCATGAATTGAAATTATCGGGAGAAAATCATGTTTATTTAGATGCTAGCAGTATCAACAAATCTGTATTTTTCAATCATTTCCCCACTATTTATAGCAAATGTTTATCCATAGGTATTGATCCAACTAAAGAACTCATTCCTGTTGTACCAGCAGCTCACTATTCTTGCGGCGGTATCTTAACAAACAAATGGGGTTGTACTTCTATTAAAAATTTATATGCCTTAGGCGAATGTGCTTCGACAGGGTTACATGGAGCTAATCGTTTAGCATCTAATTCTCTATTAGAGTCTTTAGTGTTTGCACATCGTGCTTGTGAACATGCTGCTAACAAGATTGCTTCCATTGCGTTTCAAGAAGGGATAAACGACTGGAATGCCGAGGGGACAGTTTCTAATGAAGAGATGATATTAGTAACTCAAAACATTCGAGAATTACAAGCTATTATGAGTTATTATGTTGGAATTGTACGTTCTGATGTACGTTTAGAAAGAGCGTTAAAACGTTTAAATATTATTTATCAGGAAACAGAAACATTGTATCATCATTCTGTTGTTACTCGAAAAATCTGTGAATTACGCAATATGGTTTGTACTGCTTATCTTATTATTCGAGATGCAATGAAACGAAAAGAAAGTATTGGATTACACTATTCTATCGACTATCCACCCAAAGACGAATGATTATCATAGTTTGATTTCGTCAAAATTTTTTCCATAAACACTGTTTGTTTTAGTAATTGAGATAAAAGCATTTTTATCTATATTTTTGATAATTCTAATAATATTCCGTTTGTCTGGTTTATGTGCTATAACAAGCAGCACATCTGATTCTTTTTTTGAGTAAGCTCCATAGCCTTTCAGAAAAGTAGCTCCTCTTTTTAACTTTTCATTAATTTGATTGGCTATCTCTACATTTTTATCTGAAAAAACAATAAATTGATACGTTTGTCGAAATCCATCTATCACTAAATCGGAAGTAAAAACATAAGCAATCATTACTACAAAACTATACACTAATTTCTCAATTGAACCGACAATAAAATAAGATGAAGATACTATTAAAATATTCACATATAATGTTATACGTCCATAAGAAATATTGCGGTATTTCCCAACAATTAAAACTACGATGTCAACACCTCCTGTATTGCCTCCGTTATTTAATACTATTCCTACCCCTAAGCCTGAAAGCATAGCCCCAATCAATGAACACAAAAACATATCATCTACTAATGGCTTAACAAACAAAGGTTTTAAAATTGAAAATGCTAATGATAAAATGATAGTAGAAACAATAGTTCGTACTACAAATTCTTTTCCTAAAATTTTCAAAGAAAATAATAAAAGAATAAAATTTCCTACAAAAACAGTAAGACCAATAGGAATCACTTCAGTTGCAAAATATAAAATAGTAGCAATACCACTGATGCCTCCTCCTGTAAGTTTATGAGGAATAAGAAAAGCAGACCATGCAAAAGCAAATATAAACAAACCTAATAAGATGAAAAAATAATTTTTAATCTCTGTTAATAGTTGCTTTTTAGAAAAAGATATCTTCATAATTCTATGCTATTATATTTTATTCAAAAAAAAGGTAGTTCTGACCTATCAATTTGATACGTTTTCTTCTTTATCTATTTCAGTATTGATAGTTGTCTCTTTTTTTAATTCAGTCTCTTTGGATTCAAAAGGGCGATCACCAAATACGTTTACTAAGTCTTCTCTATATATTACTTCCTTATCCAATAATTGTTGAGCCAATTGTGCCAATTGTTCTTTATGAGTTTCTAAAATATCTTTTGCTCTTTGATAAGCCGAATCAATTAACTTACGTACTTCTTCATCAATTAGTTTAGCAGTAGCTTCGCTATAGGGTTTTGAAAAAGAATATTCGCTTTGCCCCGATGAGTCGTAATAGCTCAAATTGCCTATTTTATCATTTAGCCCATAATAAACTATCATAGCATAAGCTTGTTTAGTAACTCTTTCTAAATCATTTAAAGCACCTGTAGATATTTTACCAAACACTACCTCTTCAGCAGCTCTTCCTCCAAGAGTTGCTGATAGTTCATCCATTAATTGTTCAGTATTAGTAATTTGACGTTCTTCTGGCAAATACCAAGCCGCACCAAGAGATTTTCCACGAGGAACTATAGTAACTTTTACCAAAGGCGATGCATGTTCTAAAAACCAACTTACAGTGGCATGCCCTGCTTCATGAAATGCAATTACTTCTTTTTCTTTTGGAGAAATAATTTTACTTCTTCTTTCTAATCCTCCAATAATACGGTCTATTGCATCTAAAAAATCTTGTTTTTGAATTGCTAATTTACTTCTACGTGCAGCTATTAAAGCAGCTTCATTGCACACATTGGCAATATCGGCACCTGAAAATCCCGGCGTTTGTTGAGCAAAAAACTGTAATTCTACGTCTTTATCTAATTTCAATGAGCGACTATGTACTTGAAATATTTCTTTTCGTTCTTCTATATCAGGCAATTCTACATGTATTTGCCTATCAAATCGTCCTGCACGAAGCAATGCTCTATCTAATATATCAGCTCTATTGGTAGCAGCTAACATAATGATTCCGGCATTAGTAGAAAAACCATCCATTTCTGTAAGCAATTGATTTAATGTATTTTCTCTTTCATCGTTTGCCCCAGTCAAAGCATTTCTTCCACGCGCTCTTCCTACTGCATCAATTTCATCTATAAAAATAATACAAGGTGCTTTTTCTTTAGCCGTTTTAAACAAATCGCGTACACGAGAGGCTCCTACCCCAACAAACATTTCAACAAAGTCTGATCCTGATAAAGAGAAAAAAGGCACTTTTGCTTCGCCAGCTACTGCCCTAGCTAACAAAGTCTTTCCTGTGCCAGGAGGACCTACTAATAAAGCTCCTTTTGGGATTTTACCGCCTAAATTTGTATATTTTTTTGGATTTTTCAGAAAATCTACGATTTCTACAATTTCTTCTTTAGCACTTTCTAATCCTGCTACATCATTAAAAGTAACAGACGGTTGACTATTTTTATCATATAATTGTGCTTTCGATTTCCCTATATTAAAAATATGCCCACCACCAGCAGCACCTCCAGATTTTCCCATGCCACGCATCGACCAATAGAACAATCCAAAAATTAGAAGAAATGGTAAAAACCACCCTAACACTTCCCAACCCCAACTTTTCGAATTATCTGTAATTACAATTATGCGTTTAAATTTTTTTTCAATTTCATTTTTTTCAGCTATGGTTTTTCCTATTGTATCTCTACTAAAAGAATTATATTCAGCGTCTTTTATTTCTTGTTGAAAAGTTGAAAGATCGCCTATTTCTATAAAATAGTGTGGTCCTGATTTGCTTCGTTCAAAAACTCTTTTATAAGCAGTATCCGCATTGATTTGCGAAGCCCTAAGATAAATTTGTGCTTGCTCTTTTTGCTTCATTATCACAATTTTTTCTATATCTCCACGGGCTATCATATTTTCTAACTTCACATTGTCTATCGACTCCATTGCTGGGTGCCACCCCCACATACCGATTGCAATAATTGCAAATGTTAATATCCCATATATCCAATAAAAATTAAATCCTTTTTTATTATTTTTTTTAGGTGTTTGCGTTTTATTTTCTTCCATAATATTATTCCTTATTTGTTGTATTTGAACGTATCATAACTGCCGTATCATTCCAAAGATTTTCTAAATCATAAAATTCTCGCTTTTCTTTCAGAAATATATGAACAACAGTATGAAAATAATCTATTAGTATCCATTGTGCATTTTTCACCCCTTCTGTATGGTTGGGAATGATATTTAATTTCTTTTTTATATTTTTTATTATATTCTCATATAAAGCATTGGCATGAACATCTGATGTTGCCGAACAAATGATAAACTTATCAAACAACATGCCGAGTTTTGTTGAAAAATCCAATTCCACTATATTTTCAGCTTTTGTTTCCTCTAAGGTTTTTATTATTATTTCATTCATATTTATATATATCCGTTTTTTCTCAATTGTTTTTTGAATTATTTATCACATTTTTATTTATTCTACAAAAGTAATAAAATAATAAATATTAAATCTCATTCTTTTTACAAGAATCTATTTTTAATCCTTATCGTTTTATTTTAATAAAAACATTATTTTTGCAGAATAAATAAAACAACATATGAAAATATTTAAATTAGGCGGAGCTTCTTCTTATAATGCTCAAGGAATAAATAATATAACTAATATATTACGCGATTTTTTCGATAAAAACATCATCGTAATTTTTTCTGCTATTGGAAAAACTACCAATGATTTAGAAAAACTTACTACTGCTTTTTTTAATAATAGTGATGACACACACACATTGTATGAAGAAATTGTAACTAAACATAATGACATTATGTCTGAATTATTTGATAATAGCGACAAAGAAGCTATTGCTGATATAAATTACCAATTTCATTTACTTAAAAATTATTTAAATAAAACATCGAGTGAAAATTATGATTTTGAATATGATCAAATTGTTTCGTTTGGCGAAATAATCGCTTCGAAAATTATATCTTATTATATGAGTAAGCAAAAATTAGCAAACACTTGGTTAGACGCACGTAAACTTATTATCACGAACAACAATTATAGAGAAGGAGAAGTTAATTGGAAAAAAACAGAAAAGAAAATTCAAAAAGCGATTAATCATCTATTAAGTGCTTCTACAGAAAAACAATTAATTGTAACGCAAGGATTTATTAGCGGCACCACAGAAGGTATTACAACTACATTAGGACGAGAAGGTTCTGATTTTAGTGCTGCTATTTTCGCTTATTCGACCAATGCTGAAGATGTAACAATATGGAAAGACGTTGATGGACTATTAAATGCAGACCCAAAACAATTTATAGATACAGTTAAGTTAGACAAAATTCCTTATTACGAAGCAATAGAATTAGCTTATTATGGGGCTAGTGTCATCCATCCTAAAACACTTAAACCTTTGCAAAACAAAAACATTCCTTTGTACGTCAAATCTTTTATCCATCCGAAAGATAGTGGCAGTATTATTCATAATTTCAAACAAAAGAAAACAATCCCATGCTATATCAAAAAATGCAATCAAATGCTATTTTCTATTTCTCCAAAAGACTTTTCGTTTATAGCCGAAGAAAATCTT
The DNA here is from genome assembly GCA_964610025.1 of uncultured Lentimicrobiaceae bacterium. Lineage (GTDB taxonomy): Bacteria > Bacteroidota > Bacteroidia > Bacteroidales > WCHB1-69 > UBA5266. The sequence goes on along the minus strand of CAZSTX010000017.1, from coordinate 30,154 downwards.
TCGACTATTTTTGCCATTTTTGCTTTTTTTGGCTTTAAAATCAATTTAATGCAAAATTCAGCCCTTAGTTTTTCTGTCTGTGTCGATTATCGCAATAATTGGCAAGAACTTATAGAAGAATTGCAAACCGAATTTTATGTTAAATACAATAAAAACGTTGAATTGCTTACCATACGGCATTACGATGAAAATAGTCTAGCAAGCAAAATAAAAGATAAAAAAATCATATTAGAGCAACGTAACCGAACAACTTTACAAGTAATTTTAAAGTAAAAATAAAAAATATCGATAAATTACACCTACTATTAAAACGACAAAATACATTTAACAGCTGTATTTATTCATTAAAAACAAACAATATAAAAACTTCTTTTAGAAAATATTAAAATTATATTAAAAAAGTAAAAAACATAATGTGTTTGAAAATCAAAAGAAACTTGCCTATCCACTTTAATTTTATTGTAATATTAAAAAAATACAATTCATAAACTTACAATAAATAAAAAAAGATTTAAGCATTTTTACTTTTAGTGCATACATATAAGCTTTTTTTTTTTATTTTTGCACATTATTAATATATCTATTTTTTTTATTTAAAGACAAGTTTAGATTATGGCAGTTATAGGAAAAATCAGAAAACATTCCGTATTATTATTGGTTATTGTAGCCGTTGCATTATTAGCTTTTATTCTGGGCGATTTTATAAAACCAAAAAATTCTGGTCTAAAAAACTTTCTAAAAATTGGCAAATATGAAATATCTTATTATGAATATTTAGACAAATACAATTATTACAGCGACTTATTAAGACAAAATGATGCTGACAACGTTGAATACGAAGCTAACAATTACACTTTTAACGAAATAGTTGATTCGCTAATATTGAGCAAGCAAACTATCCCACTCGGCATAAGTGTAACACCTGAAGAACTAAGAGATTTAATGGCAGGTCCTAATCCTCATCAATATGCCAGAAGATTTTTTGGAGGTCCTGATGGTAACTATGATATGCAAATAGCACAAGGCTTTTTAAACAATATGGAGCAATATGATTCTGCTACAAGAGCAGCTTATCTGTATTATGAATCAATCGTTGAAAAAGAAACGCTGCACAATAAATACATGAACCTACTTGCTAAAGCCGCCTATACACCTAAATATTTTGCGCGTAAGATACAAGACGAAAATGATATGAAAGCAAATTTAGTAGTTGTAAGCATTCCTTATTCCAATGAATTAGTGGCAGACGACAAAATAAATTTCACAGAAGAAGATATCAAAAAATGGTATGAAGAAAATATCTATCGATTTCCGCAAGAGCAAGAATTAAGAAACATAGAATATGTTATTTTCGATATCAAAGCCTCTACACAAGACAGAATTGACATAGAAAATGAAGTCAGAGAAAAATACGATATTTTTAAAGAAAGTGAACATCCGCAAACAGTTATTAACTCAATGATTGATTCGCGATACGATAGTTCGTTTTTTAAAAAAGATGAATTACCAGCACATATTGATAGTATTTTATTCAATGCACCCATAGGCACTTTTATCGAACCTTTTATAGATAACGATACGTGGATGTTTGCCAAATTATTAGACACAGAATCACGTGCCGATTCTTTGCATGTTCATTTTATTTTTATTGCAAAAGAAGGCATGCAAAATGCTCCACGCAAAGAAGAAGAATCGAAACTGCTTGTCGATAGTGCTTTTATGGCTTTAATCAATGGGCAAAATTTTTACGAAATAGCTACTCACTATTCCGATATTAAACCCGACCCACAAAACGACTCTTTGCAAATATGGTTAACAGACGGAAGTGACCAAATGTTTTTCGATAGAACTACTGCACAAACTCTATTTGACACACTCCACAATTACACACCTGGAATTATGACTAAATATGAAAGTGTTTTAGGATCGTGGATTTTTATTATTAACTATCGTTCTGCCATTGAGAAAAAAATTCAAGTCGCTATTGGAAAAAAAATAATTGAAGCATCTAACGAAACAACAGATAATATCGAAAGTACTGCCAACAATTTCGTTAATGGAACCGATACTTACGATAAATTTGATAAAAAAGTAAAAGACTTAAATTTAAACAAACGCTCTTTCGATAGATTAACTGCTATGGCCTATAATCTTCCGGGAATCACGTCTAATTCAAGAGAAATAGTACGCTGGGCATTTGACGAAAATACAAAAAAAGGAGAAGTATCTTCCGTATTTCATATTAACGACATGTTTGTAGTGGTAACTTTAAAAAGCATCTATCCTAAAGGAAATATGGATTTAGAACAAGTCAGAAATTATGTAGAAAGCATGGTAAAACGTGATAAAAAAGCAGAAAAATTAAGTGTTTTATTAGAAACAAGTTTATCTAAATCTAAAAACTTAAATACTATAGCATCGGAATACAAAACAACAGTTGATAGCATTAGCATTAGCTTTAGCGATCGTAATTTTGGACATTATGGACCAGAGCCAAAAATAATAGGAAAAATTTTTGGGCAAAAGAACAATAATCAAACACAATTAATAAAAGGAGATATGGGAATGTATATTCTTTCTGTAAATAATATCACCTCTTCGTCTTCATTAAATGTAGATGAACAACAACAAAAAAACATAGAAATGTACCAACAACAACAAAGCATGATGTTTCAAAACAAAATACAAAACACCATGCAAACATTACGAAAAATGTATGACATTAAAGACAATAGACATAAAGTATTTTAAATCTTAAAAAAAAATAATATCATGAAAACAAAATTAATGCTGTTTGTAAGCGCAGCACTTGTACTCATCCTTACATCTTGTAGTAATAAACCTGAAGTAATAGTAGAAAAATATTACACACACCTATCCAAAGGAGAATTTGACGAAGCTAAAAAATATGTAGCGAAAGAACATCAGAGTTGGTGCGATTTGCTCAATAGTTTTACACCAGAAGAAGACAAAGCAAATTTAAGTCAACTAGATGTAAAAGTAAAAAACATTAAATGTGAAATAAAAGATGATACTACAGCTGTTTGCACTTGTGAAATTATTACTAAATTAAAAGAAGAAGAAGAAAAAATCTCAAAAGAAACCGTCAAATTAAAAAAAGTTGATAGAAAATGGTATGTCAATCAAGGAAAAGAAGGACTCATGGGAAATGACAGCAGTGATGATGATGACGATGACGTAGTTCCCACATCAAATGAAGATGAAATTCTTAACACGACAATAGAAGAAACTGAAACACTCACAAAATAACAATAACAATTTATCTTAAAAGCTGTTTGTATAAAACAGCTTTTTTTATATCTTATGTTAAAAAAAAAGATATTTTTTAGTATTTTATTAAGTATTTTTGTTTTTCTAAGCACCATTTATTTTTATCAAAAAAAAACAAGAAAAGAAGAACAAAGCAGTAACTATCAATTAAAAAACTATGAAATTACTACAATAAAAGAAGGAGATATTATTTTAAGACGAGGCTACGGTATTATTAGCGATATGATTGCAAAATTGAGTAAAAACTCCAATATTCTCCTCTCACATTGTGGTGTTATATGCAAAGATAGCAATCAAAATTGGATAGTTATCCATACAGTTTCTAATACGTTAACAGAAACAGACGGTATGCAATTAGACAATTTGGCTACTTTCGTTAAAAACAGCAAAGATAGTTCAATCATAATCGTACGCTATAACAATACTACTGACAGCATGACAACTCTTTTCTGTCAACAAGCTTTTTATTATTTACATAAAAATATTCCTTTTGACGAACATTTCGACTCTAACGATAGCAGTAAAATGTATTGCACTGAACTCATCCGACAACTTTACCTAAATGTGTACCATATTGACATATACGATCAATACCCAAAAGATATTCTTCGATTTTCACCTTTTTTTGATAAAAAACTATTCACTGTCATTCTATCACATCAAATAACAACACATTAAAAATCATTTTATTAGTAATATTATAAAAAAAACTCATCGTAAAAACTTTCTATTTTCAAAAAAAAAATATACTTTTGTAAACTTTAATATAATCATCAATTATTTAAATAAATAAAAATGTATAAATTAGTTTTAGTACGACACGGAGAAAGTCAATGGAATAAAGAGAACCGTTTTACTGGATGGACAGATGTCGATTTGTCAGAAAAAGGAATAAAAGAAGCCATAGAAGCAGGGAAAATTTTAAAAGAAAATGGATTTAGCTTTCGCTATGCATACACATCCTACTTAAAAAGAGCTATAAAAACCCTACTCTATATCATGGAAGAAATGGATGAGTTGTGGATACCACTCGAAAAAACATGGCGATTAAACGAAAAACATTATGGTGTATTGCAAGGATTAAATAAGAAAGAAACCGCTGATAAATATGGAGATGAGAAAGTACTCCTATGGAGAAGAAGTTACGATGTAGCCCCTCCATCTCTTCCATTATCAGACGAAAGACATCCTGCTAACACTCTAAAATATAAACTTGCTAATGAAGAAGGATCAACTCCCGACACAGAATCATTAAAAGATACCATTAATAGAATTATTCCTTATTGGGAAAGTGATATTGTTCCTAAATTAAAAACATATAAAGAGGTAATTATTGGAGCACACGGAAATAGTTTACGTGCTATTGTAAAACACATTAAAAACATTAGCAACAAAGACATTGTATCCTTAAACTTACCAACAGGAATCCCTTATGTTTTTATTTTTGACCAACAAATGAATCTACAAAAAGATTATTTCCTTGCCGAAGAGGCTACGTTAAAAGCTCTAATGGAAGAAGTAGCTAATCAGGCAAAAAAATAACACTTTCTGCATTATGGCTAATCAATGGGTTATCCCAGATATACATGGGTGCTTTTATACTCTTAAAAAATTATTAGAAGAAAAAATTAGTATCTCAAAAGATGATATTATTTATTTTTTGGGCGATTTAATCGATAGAGGCAAGCACTCACGTTTAGTATTAGATTATTTAATGAACTTAGAAAAAGAAGGTTATAATCTTAAAATCATTAAAGGGAACCATGAAACATATCTTGTTGAAGCCTATTACAGTGAATTAGCCAATAAACCCACTTTTTTTAGAAAACACAGTAAAGCCTTTCGATTTTGGCAGAGTGTAGGTGGAAAAGAAACCATGGAAAGTTTCAAAGTAAAAAACATAAAAGATATTCCAACAAGCTATATTGAATGGATAGAAAATTTACCTTACTATTATCTTACTGACAAATACGTTATTGTACATGCAGGATTGAATTTTAGCAAAAAAAATCCTTTTGACGATACCAACGCTATGCTTGTCAATAATCATTTTACTGTTATTCCTGAAAAAATTGGGAACCGTATTATCATACATGGACATATTCCTTTAAGTATTGACGGAATCGAAACCCTTATTCGCGAAAAAGACAACTACCATTTTATTTGTTTAGACAATGGTTGTTATTATGAAAAAGTAGATACTTTTGGTTCTCTCTTAGCATTAAACCTTGATACATTAGAATTCACGTTACAAACTAATATAGAAGATTGATGAGAATAGATATTTTAACTATTTTCCCTGAAATGTTTAAAGAGGTTTTAAACACTTCTATTCTAAAACGTGCACAAGATAAAGGCATTGTTCACTTTTATCTTCACAACATTCGCGATTATACTACTGATAAACATCGTAGTGTCGACGATTATCCTTATGGAGGCGAAGCAGGAATGCTACTCAAAATAGAACCTATAGCCGCATGTATAGAAAAACTGCAAAGAGAACGTATTTATCAAGAAATAATATATTTAACTCCCGATGGTGAGCAGTTTAATCAATCAACAGCCAACTATTTGTCAATGCACGAAAACATCCTACTTTTGTGTGGACATTATAAAGGGATAGACGAACGCATTAGAGAGCTATTTATCACTAAAGAAATTTCTATTGGCGATTATGTTGTATCGGGAGGCGAATTGCCTGCAGCCATTGTATGCGATGCAATTGTAAGGCTCATTCCTAATGTTCTTAATGACGAAACCTCAGCCCTCGCCGATTCTTTTCAGCATGAATTATTGTCCCCACCCGTTTATACACGCCCTTACAACTACAAAGGGCATTGTGTTCCAGATATATTACTTTCTGGAAATGAAAAACTAATCAACGAGTGGAAATTAGAACAATCGATAGAACGCACTAAAAGCCGAAGACCCGATCTTTTACCTAATGAATAATACAAGTAAATGATGAGCAAAAAATTGTCAATGAACGAATTAAATCGTATTAGTATAGAAGATTTTAAAAAAAGCAAAAAATTACCTGTGGTTATTATTTTAGATAATGTACGCAGCATGAACAATGTTGGTTCTATTTTTCGCACTTCCGATGCTTTTCGTATCGAACATATTTATTTATGTGGCATCACTGCAAAGCCTCCGCATAAAGAAATCGAAAAAACAGCACTTGGAGCGACCCTATCGGTAGCATGGACATATGAAGCAGTTACTGAAAATGTTATAACAACATTAAAAAAACAAAATTTTCAAATAATTGCAATAGAGCAGGTAGAAAATAGCATTGAACTTCAAGATTTCAAGCCCGATTTCAATTCAAAAATAGCACTTATTTTTGGAAATGAAATAATGGGAGTTGAACAGAAAATAATTGATATTAGTCACCAATGTGTTGAAATACCTCAATTAGGCATCAAACACTCATTTAACATATCAGTTAGTGTTGGTATTGTTTTATGGCATTTATTTTTAACAGCGAAAAATATTTTATAATGAAAACAAATATATTAAAGACATCTTTTCCACCAGCTAACTTACTCAATCCTTTGCCTGTAATCATGGTTAGTTGTGGCGATACTCCCGAAAAATATAATATTATTACCATTGCATGGTGTGGCACTATTTGTTCTAAACCTCCAATGTGTTACATTTCTATACGTCCCGAACGCCATTCTTATGGAATTATTAAGGAAAACAAAGAATTTGTTATCAATTTAGTATCCAAAAATCTAACAGCTATTACCGATTGGTGTGGTGTGAGGTCGGGAAAGAAGTACAATAAATTTGAGACAATGATGATAACGCCTATTCCAGCCGAAAAAGTCAAAGCTCCCATGATAGCCGAATCGCCGGTAAATATAGAATGTGTTGTCAAAGAGATTATTTCGCTTGGAAGTCATGATATGTTTATTGCCGATATAGTAGCAATACACGCGAGCAAAAAATATTTGAATCCTACAACACAAGCTTTAGAACTTTTTAACGCCAACTTAGTATCCTATACCCATGGAAACTACTATTGTTTAGGAGAAAAAATAGGAAAATTTGGTTTTTCGACAGAAAAGAAAAAATAAACAACCTATCTGTTTAAAATTTTATCAATATCATCGTATTGACTAAACTGCTCGATAAGTTCGGGCAATATATCTTGGTATCTTCCTATTATACCATAATCAGCATATTTAAAAATAGGTGCTTTCGGATTTTCATCAATAGCTACAATTGTTTTAGCCTCTTTCAATCCTGCAATATGCTGGATAGCTCCTGATATTCCTACAGCTATATACAATTTTGGACGTACAGTTATTCCAGTTTGTCCAATCTGACGTTTGTATTCTGCATACCCTTCGTCAACGACCATCCTACTTGATCCCCAATCAGATTTAATTCCCTTTTGGCGAAAGACTTCAACTAAATCTTTAATTAACTGCAAGTTATCGCTTATAGCTCCTCTTCCTCCCGACACTATAATATCGGTGTCAAAAAGATTTTGCAAATTATTTTCATTACGAAACGTTTGCAATAAATGAACACAAAAATCATTTTCATGTAATATTGGGCTAAAATTACTTATTTTTCCTTGGCGCGATGTATCGTAAGGTAAAATATTAAAAGTACCAGGACGAGCTGTTGATATTTGAGGAAATTTAAATCCCAAAATAGTTGCTAATTTACTTTCTCCATAAGTAGGACGGTAAGAGTGTAATAAAGGATAAATGATGATTTGCTTTTTTCTATTAATATAATAACTGATTGCTAATTTTGTACAATCAGCAGTTACACCACTGCCCGTATGAACAGCTATACGAGGAGCTAATTCGCGCCCTGAAGTCGTAGCAGCAAATAATACTATCTCCGGTTTGAGGTTTTGAATACATTGTGTAAAAATTGAAGTAAAAGGTAATATTTGATACTCTTTTAAGCGATTGTTTTCTACTACTATTACTTCGTCAGCACCATAAGCTATCAATTCTTTTGCTAAATGACTTATTTTATCTCCTATTAATAAAGTAGTAATTTTCGTTTCTTTATCTAATTGTATCTGTAATTGACGTGCTACGTTTAACATTTCGATAGAAGAATAGCTAATTCCTTGATTAACAACTTCTGCCCATGTCAGTATTCCTCTAAATTCGCCACGAATATCTTGAATAGGAAAATCAGGGATTTCTTTTTTTTGATATTGTTTCTCTTCTTTTTGTTGTGAAGTTTTATTTATAGTAGCTAAAGAAAGAATAAGGTTTTCGACTTTTATTTTTTCACTAACTCCTTGCATCATTTTTACAGGTAAGCGTTCACTAATCATATCCTGCACTTTAACGACAATAGTAGGCGAACCATTAATGCCAATATTTTTAGAATCTAAATTAATATCTTTAATACCAAATTGATAAATTGTTTTATTCTGTGCTTTAATGGTATTATAAAGTGAAGGTTTGCGTAGTGCTACTCCTGTTGGAGTTAAAGATAGCACACAAGGCAAAGGCAATTTCACTTTTTGAAATCCGCCTTCTATAATGCGTTCTGCTATTATAGTTTCGTCTTCAAAGAGTTGTATTTTTTCTACAAAAGTAGCTTGTGGGATATTTAAATGAGCAGCCACTTGTGAAGGAACATGTGCTGTATCACCATCGCTGGTTTGACGACCAGCCAAAATAATAAATTTTTCTTTACTCTCTTTCGAAAAACCTAAATGCTGTAATAAAGTTGACAAAGCCAATCCAGTAGCAAAAGTATCGCTTCCACTCAATTGCTTATCTGTTAGTAAATAAGCCTCATCATATCCTAATGATAAAGCTTTGCGTAAAGATGTTTTAAATGAAACAGGTCCCATAGAACATGCCAGCAAACGCAAATTGGGATATTGTTTTTTTAATTGCAAACCAGCTTCTAACGCAAATTGACAATCAATATTAATAATGGACTTTGCTTTTGTTCTGTCCATTAGCCCATCGTCTCCTATGCGCATTTCGGAAGGAAGTGGAACTTGTTTTAATAAATTAATTACTGTCAATTTCATATTTTCACTTTTACATATATTGATAATCAGGACCATTATCCCCATTTGGAAGATGCCAACTAATTCGTTTATCTACGCTTTTAATATCACAAGTTTTACAATGAACACAATTTTCAAAATGAATACGTAAGTCTTTATTCCCATTTTTATCGGTATGTATTTCATACACATCAGCTGGGCAAAAATACTGACAAGGCGCTCCGTATTGTTTGATATTGATTTCATTAAAAGCAACAATATCATTCACTTTCAGATGAGGAATTTGTTTTTCATCGTGATGTGTTCCACTATAATAAACATCGGTAACTTTGTCAAAAGTAATTTCTTTATCAAAATCAAATTGATTTTTAAATCGTTCATAAAATGTTTTTTGTTTATAGTCTTTTATTTTTTTAGTTTGTACACTATCGCTTTTTATATAAATCCTTCCTCTTAATCCTGCTCCTCTTGTGATAATCTGAAAAGCAAATTGAATGCCTCCGGCAATTAAACCATCGGCAAAAGCTTGCCTAACATTGCGAACTGGATACATTTCTTTATAAATAATACTATTTTTCACTTCAGTTTCATAAGTTGACAATGTTTTTTCTGAAAAATTGTTTTGGTTGAATGCTTCAACAATAGTTTTAGCAGCCAACATTGCAGAATATATTGCTAAATGAATACCTTTTAAAGCCGGTATAGTTAAAAAACCCGCCGCATCGCCTACTATCAACGCATGGTCTACAGTTAATTTAGGAATAGCATAATAGCCTCCTTCAGGTAAAGTTTTGGCACCATACTCTAACAATTTTCCTCCTTGAATAATTTTTCGAATAAATGGATGGGTTTTCCAAATTTGAAATGCATGATGCACATCAAAAGTAGGGTCTTGATAATCCAAACCTACTACCAAGCCTAAAGCTAATCTGTTGTTTTTCATTCCATAAACAAAACCTCCGCCAAATTCTTTTATTGTAAGTGGATAGCCCATCGTATGATATACTTCGCCCGCTTTAATTCTACCTTCGGGAACAGTCCACAACTCTTTACAACCCAATGAATAAATTTGTTGATTGCGGTTTTTATCTAATTGAAATTTTTGGATTAATGCTTGCGTTAATGTGCCGCGAACACCTTCTGCAAAAACAACAACATCAGCTAATATTTTTGTTCCTTCCTGAAAATTCATCATTGCTTTTCCTGTGTGGTCAACTCCTGTGTCTATTGTTTTAGCTCCAACAATTCGCCCATTTTCGTAAAGAATCTCATTGACAGAAAATCCAGTGTAAATTTCCACTCCTTTTTCTTGTGCAACTTTTGCCATATATTTACAAAGTTGCGCAAGCGATGCTACATAATTACCCTTATTTTTCATATAGGGAATAGGAAAAGGAAGTTTGATTTTTTTATTTTTACTTAATAATACTATTTTGTCTTTAATAATTTTAGTATCAAAAGGAATTTCATTAAAATCTTTGTCTTTAAAAAGCAACTTAAACACCTCTGTAACAACAATAGCACCCGACAAAATGTGGCTGCCAATTTCTTTCCCTTTATCAATAAGCAATATACGTTTTTTCAACTGCTTCTCTTCTAAAAGATTGGCTAAATGTATGGCTGTAGATAAGCCAGAAGGTCCTCCACCGATAATTAAAACATCAGTATTAACAATATTATCCATTGATATTGAATTATTTTAATCGAATAATATTCCCAGCTGCTATTTTCGATTCTTTGGTTAAATTATTTAGTTTTCTTAACGATTTTTCTCTCACTCCATAAAACTGTGAAATATCATGCAATGTTTCACCTTGAACAACTATATGTTCTTTTTCATATTTATTATATTTTTGTTTTTTTGATATATACACCATTTCGTTTTCTTTGGTTCGGTAATTGCGTTGGGTAATATCATTGTATTTTTTCAACAGACTAAGCGACAACTGAACATCAATAGCAATATCGTAATAATTTTCGCCTTCTTTAGTAAAAATAAAATAAGTATCGTTGTTAAGGTAAACAGAACGAGCAGTATACGGATAATCTACTAAAATATATTTTTTATTATCCATTACAACAATCTGATTTTGTTGTAGTTTTTTGTAAATATTTTTTTCTTTTTTATTTTTTACATATGTTTCTGAATCGTATTGATTGAGAGAATATTTTTCAATCAAATTAATAAGACGCTCTGGATAATTAGGATCGGTAGCATAGCCACATTTTTTCAACTCTTTAGCCCATGATTTATAATCAGTTATACTCAAATCAAACAAGCTTGCATATCGTGGTTTTTTTAAAAAATCTGAATGGTCATTATACGAATCTTCTACAGAATTGTAGGAACGAAAACACTCGTCTTTTTTATCGTCGTCTTTGAAATAAGTTTTTCCTTTCCAATCGGCATGACATTTTATTCCAAAATGATTATTAGCATGTTGTGCTAAAAAACTCGTTCCAGCTGCCGATTCTAAAATTCCTTGCGCCAAAGTAATGCTCGCAGGAATTCCATAGTCTTTCATTTTTTTTACTGCTAAATCGCTATAAGTTTCAATGTAAGAATAAATATCTTTTGTCGTGTATTGTGCCTGTAAAGTAAAGATACTTAATAGAAAAACAATAGGCAACAATAATTTATTTTTCGACTTCATACGCTTTTTATTGTATTTTTAATTAAACCTAATAAATAATTGTTTTTTGATATTTACAAAAACAACAATAAAAATTATAGTTTAAAGTACTCAAAGTTTATTTTTTTACAATTGCAAAATTAAACTTTTTTTCAATAATAATAAACTCTTTTTTGAAAATATATTTTATGTATTTATATTTCATACACTTAGTGTTTATTTTATTAATGAGTTTTTTTACTTTTTCAATCCATATTCTTTCAAAATTTCTGTCCTTTTTACAATGTGAAAGGATTTTACTTCTGTTGATTTTTTTGCATCTTTTATCAAATCATTACCAAATATTAGCTTGTTTATTAGTAGGCAAATACATCGCTTTTCCCTTTTTAACATTAAAGGCTTTAATAAAAGCAGGAATATGTGGCAATGTCCCATTTACACGCCATTTACCCAAGGAGTGTGGGTCTTCTTTGGTTCTACGAACAATTTCTTCATCTCGGATATTACCTGCCCAAACATGTGAATAAGCAATAAAAAAACGCTGTTCGGCAGTAAAGCCATCCATGTTTTCTTCTACTGTTCCTTGTTGTTTTGCTTTTTGCAGAGCAATAAATGACACATTTAAACCGCCATTATCGGCAATGTTTTCTCCTAAAGTAAATTGTCCATTAGCAAAAATACCAGGTAAAACTTCTATTTTATTAAAATAATCAACTAATACATTTGTTCTTGCATTAAAATTTTCACTGTCTGTTTCGGTCCACCAATCGTTCAAATTGCCATTTTTATCATAATTTCTGCCTTGGTCGTCAAAGCCGTGTGTCATTTCATGTCCAATAACTACTCCTATAGCTCCGTAATTAACGGCATCGTCTGCTTGCATATCAAAAAAAGGCGGTTGCAATATGGCTGCAGGAAAACAAATTTCGTTGGTTGTTGGATTATAATAAGCATTGACTGTTTGAGGTGTCATTAACCATAAAGTTTTATCTACTTTTTTTCCTATCTTATTTAATTGATATTGTGTTTCAAATTTTACTGCTCGCTGAATATTAGCATAATAACTGTCTTTTTTTATTTCTAAATCTGCATAATCTCTCCATTTATCAGGATAGCCAATTTTAACTATCATGGCATTGAGTTTGTCTTTTGCTTTAGTTTTTGTTGTTGCTTCCATCCACGTGTTTTGTGTGATACGTTCGGCAAGTGCTATTTTCAAATTATCAACTAATTTCAGCATTCGCTCTTTTGCTTGGGGAGAAAAATATTTTTCGACATACATCTCTCCTACAGCTTCTCCCAAACAGCCATCAACAGTTGATACTACTCTTTTCCAGCGAGGTCTCATTTCGGTTTTACCTGACAATATTTTTCCATAAAATTCAAAAGTAGCAGCAACAAGATTATCATTCAAATAAGAAGAAGCATTTATAATATAATGCAATGCTACATATGCTTTTATTACATCAAAGTCGGTTGTTGTCAAAAGTGTATTCAATGCTTTCATATAATCAGGTTGACCAATATTTAAACTATCAATGTGTAATAAGTCTAATTCTTTCAAATACAATTGCATATCAATACTGGGTAATAGTTTCTGAAAATCGGCAACAGCAATATAATTATATGTTTTATAAGGATCGCGTAAATCAATTTTATCCATACTTATTTTAGCCATTTCTGTCTCTAATTTTAAAATAGATTTTGCAATAACTTCTTCTTTTCCTTCTATTTGGGCTATTTTATTATAGGCTGTTAATTTCATCAGCGTTACTAAAAGCATTTCATACCGATTACGTATATCTTGCATTGTTTTTTCTAAATAATAATCACGATCTCCTATTCCTAAACCCGATTGCCATATCCAAGCAATGTTTTCATTGCTATTTTGAGGATTTGCTTCGGCAAATATGCTAAAAAACACATCTGTTCCACCTAAATGCAAATTGGCTAAGTGATATGATAAGTCGTTCATATTTTTCATTGCGTTAATAGTTTTCAAGCCCTCTTCAATAGGTGAAATTCCTTGTTGCTCCAAAAGCATACTATCCATTCCTAAAGTATATAAATCGCCAATTTTTTGAGCTACTGAACTATTTTTATGGGATTTAGCTGCTATTTCTGTAATTAATTGTTTTAACTGTTCTTGATTTTCTTCTCCCAGTTTATCAAAACTTCCATAACGAGCATATTCTCCCGTTAGCGGATATTGTTTCATCCAACCTCCACAAGCATACTGATAAAAATCATGACTTGGATCGGCGGTAGTATCTAAATACGATTGATTAATTCCTGAATGTAACATTTTTTTTTCTTTTAAATTGCATTTCGACATACTTATTAACAAACAAATACCTATTAGTATTCCATATTCTCTTTTCATAAAATATTTTTTAAAATGATTTTATTATAACGTAAAATAGATTTATCTATTTTTGCTTTGTCCTATATTATAATAGAAATCTGCTGAATCTTTTTTATTAAGTTGATTTAACAGATTTGCTTTTTCTATATAGCCCACTGAAATTTCTGGTTGAAATTCAATTAGCGATTCTGCAACTTCCATAGCTTTTTCGTAATCTTGCATATAAGCATATATCTGTATTTTTAGTTGATAAGTCGATGTGTTGTTTTTATCTATATTTAAAACATTATCGCACATCGTCAAAGCCGAATCTAACTCATTGATACGTGCATAGCCTATAGCTAAATTGCTATAACAAGAAATAATATTATCAGGGTAATTTTGCAGATATAAATGAAAATAATGACGTGCCGAATCCATTAATCCCATCATAGCATACGAACTTCCAACATCAAAACAGACAACTTGTTCGCTTGCGTCTATATTCACAACTTTCAAATAATGGTTTTTTGCCTTGTCATAATCACTTTTCGCATAATATACTATGGCAATATTATAATTAGCGGTTAGTGAATAAGGATTGATAGCTAAAGATTGTAGGTAATAATACTCTGCTGAATCTAAAAAACCTTTATTCCGATAATAGGGCGACAAAGAATAGAAAGCGTAACCCAATCGCTCATAAGCATTGGCATGTCGAGGAAAAATTTGTATTCCTTTTTGTATTGCTAAAATCGACTCCCATAGATAAGCCCTATAAAATAAATTGTTTATCTCAAACTCTTCATTAGACGATGCATTACTATTTTTATCTTG
Source organism: uncultured Lentimicrobiaceae bacterium (assembly GCA_964610025.1). Taxonomy (GTDB): domain Bacteria; phylum Bacteroidota; class Bacteroidia; order Bacteroidales; family WCHB1-69; genus UBA5266. Next base: position 15,039 of record CAZSTX010000017.1, on the reverse strand, counting down.
ATACTCATTGGCTTTATCTCTCAATGCTTCTCCCCAAAAGAAGTTCATACGTGCACTTTCTGGCGACTTTTTAATATCGGCACCATATAAAACAAAATTATTTTCCCATTCTGCTGATCGTGAATAAGTTTTAACTGTAAAAAAAAGTAAAACTACTATCATAATTGCAGAACTTATTCCTATACGCTGCTTATTATCGATTTTAGTATGATTATGTTCAAATCCTGAAAAATGATAGAGCAAATAACCCAATGCAATACAATAAGATAATGATGGAATAAACAAAAATCTTTCGGCAAAAGAAGCCCCAATTAAATAAATTAAATTACTATAAATACTCATTGTAACTATAAAAAAGAAAATAGCATAAGCTATAGGATTTTTTTTGCTTATTGTCTTAATAGCATAAACTATCAATGCAAAATAAATAACTAAAGACACTAAAGTTTTCCAATTTAAAAAATTTACCAATGGCAATTGATTAAACGAATAATCACACACTTGCTGATAGGGAATAACTAACATAAGCAAATATTTGCCTAAGAGCATAATAGCAGTAGCCCATCGTGTTAGAAGTGATTCGCCTGCTAAATAATTTTGCATGGTCGTTACGTGAGACGTAGGATAATCGCTTAAAACAGCAAACCTTACAATCAAATAAATAACAATAGGCAGCAAAATAGCAAATGTTAAATAAAAATATTGTTGTTTGTTTGCATTACGAAAAAAATAAATCGTTAAAGGAATGGCTACTAAAAAAGTAATTGCACTCTCTTTTGAAAACATAGCAAATAAAAATGATAGAAAAACTCCTAATAATGCTACTTTTTTTTGTTTATCAATATACTGAAAACTAAACCATAAGCTAAGCAACACAAACAACAACAACAGAATATCATCTCTTCCTTTAATATTAGCTACCACTTCTGTATGAACGGGATGTGCAATAAATAAAAGCGTTATTATCAATGGTAATAATCTATTTTTATCAATAAATATTTTACGCAATACAATAAAAAGCATCAAGGAAGTAAGAGCATACCACAACACATTTAATATATGATATAATTGAGGATTGTCGGGTGATATTTGCCATTCTGTTGCAAATATCAATAAAGAAAGAGGACGGTATTGATATGCTTCTGGTTTTATTTTTATTCCATGCATCGAGTGGGTGGTAAGTATATCGACATATCCTTTAATTCCTTGTTTTACATGTACATTTTCGCTAAATACCACTCCGTCGTCCAATGCCCATTGGTGCTGAAAAGTATTACTATATAGAATAAAAGAAAAAAGAAAAATTCCTATATAAAAATACCATTCTTTTATTGTTGGCAATACAACTGCTTTATCTTCTCTTAATAGAGATGGTGCCTGTTTTTGTTTTTTTTGTCTCATTTTGATTAGTTTATATTCTGATGTTATGATTATCAGTATTAATAATTGAAAAAAATAAATCTTTTGCAAAGATAGTATATTTTTAATTTCAATAATGATAATCTAAAAAAATTGTACTTTTGCAAAATAAAACAAAAACAATAATGAGTATATCAGTAAATATTCCAAGAGGAACCCGCGATTTTCTTCCTTATGAAATGAATAGGCGGAATTATATTTTCTCTACTATTAAAAAGGTGTTTGAACAATATGGTTACGAGCCTATTGAAACTCCTTCAATGGAAAATCTCTCAACTTTAATGGGAAAATATGGCGAAGAAGGAGACAAATTATTGTTTAAGATTTTAAATTCTGGCGATTTTCTTTCTAATATTGATATTACAGGGAAAAATAGTCAGCAATTAGTTCCACTACTATGCGAAAAAGGCTTGCGTTATGATTTAACCGTGCCCTTTGCTCGTTTTATTGTACAGCATTATAACGATATAACATTCCCCTTTAAACGCTATCAAATACAAACTGTTTGGCGAGCCGACAAACCACAAAAAGGAAGATATCGTGAATTTTATCAATGCGATGTAGATATAGTTGGCAGCAAATCAATGATTAACGAAGTTGAACTTTTGCAAATAGAAGACGAAATTTTTACCAATCTTGGTATTAATGTAATAATTCAACTTAATAACCGAAAAATATTAACAGGAATAGCTCATTATATTAAAGCAGAAGACAAAATTATTGATATTACTGTAGCTATTGATAAATTAGATAAAATTGGATTAGAAAAAGTCAAACAAGAATTGAAAAGCAAAGGCATTACAGATGAATCTATCAGCAAGTTACAACCTATTTTCAATTTAAAGGGGAGCAATGAAGATAAATTAATGCAATTAAAAACCATGCTTGCCAATTCGGAAATCGGATTAGAAGGAATAGCCGAAATGGAAGAAATGCTTTATTATCTTTCTAATGTCAAATTAAACAATAAAGTCGTAATAGAAATGACTTTAGCGCGTGGATTGAATTATTACACAAGTACCATTATTGAAGTAAAACATGCTGATATAGCATTTTCCAGCCTTTCTGGCGGTGGGCGATACGATAATTTAACAGGTATTTTTGGAATTCCTAATATTCCAGGAGTAGGAGTTTCGTTTGGTGCAGATCGTATTTACGACATACTTCATCAAACAAATGCTTTTCCTGATATTATCAATAAAAGCATACAAGCAATGTTTATTAATTTTGGCAAAACAGAAGTGTATCACACACTGCCAATAATGCAAGAGCTTCGTCATAAAGGAATTGCTACTATGCTATATCCCGAAAAAATAAAAATTAACAAACAATTTTCTTATGCCAACACCCATAACATTCCCTTTGTTGTAATGATAGGCGAAGAGGAAATAAAAAATCAATGTTTACAAGTGAAAAACATGAAAACAGGAGAGCAACAAAGTTTAATCATACCTGAATTAATAGCACTACTCTATTCTCAATTATGATACATATCTTTATTCCTCAACTAAACGAACGCATTCATTATATTTTTCATACTATTTTTAATGAAAGATTGGCAATAGATTATATTTTATACGACAATTTAGATTATTTCAATTCTATCGATAGTAATTACAAAATTGTTTATGCTCCCGAATATATCGACAATATTTTCTATATCCAAGCCAACTCTTTACTTTTCGAAACCACTATTGCAAAACAACATCTTCAATTAAGCTGGCTCAACGATATTCCTATTTGTTTTCAAACAGAAAATACTAATGCTGTATTACCTTTTGATATTTTTGCAGCTTGTTTTTATTTCCTTAGCCGTTATGAAGAATATCTTCCTCACACAAAAGATAAACACAACAGATATGAAGCCGAAAATAGTTTTGCTTATCAACACAATTTACTCTCACACGCCTTTGTTGATGCTTGGATAGATTTATTTAGTAAAATTTTGCTATCTCAATTTCCTAATTTAAAAATAAAAAAACATAGATTTTGCTACCTCCCAACCTATGACATTGACCACGCTTTTTTATATAAAAATAAAAGTTTATGGATTACTATCATGGGATTTATAAAACTATTAATTACAGGAAAATGGAAAGAAGCACAACTGCGTTATCAAGTTATTAGCAATCGCATCGACGACCCTTTCGACACTTATTCCTACCTTGATTCGCTACATAAAACATATAATCTACGACCTCATTTCTTTATTTTATTTGCCAAAAGAAGCACTTACGACAAGAATATTCCTATTGATAATAAAAACTTTATACATTTAATAAAAAAACTCGAATCTAACGCAACTATAGGCATTCACGCTGCTTATTCTTCTTCATTTTCAAACTTTAAACGCTTAAATAAAGAAATAACAAATCTACAAAAACATCTAAAACATCCTATTCATTCCAATCGTCAACATTACATTCGCTTGCGTTTCCCAGAAAGCTATTATAATTTGATAAAAAACAATATAACAGATGACTACAGCATGGGTTATGTACACCATGTCGGTTTTAGAGCTAGCACAAGTTATCCTTTTTACTTTTTCGATTTGCAAAAAAACAAAACTACTTCTCTCAAAATACATCCTTTTATATTAATGGAAAATGCTTTAACAAACGACTTGCAATTATCAGAAATAAAAGCATTTGAAAAAATAAAACCCTGTATTGATGAAGTAAAAAAATATAACGGACAATTAATCACGCTATTTCATAATTCTTCTTTTAATAAAAATGAGAAGATAAATTTTAGGTCTCTTTACGAAAAAATAATACAATACTCTATTAGCCAATGAATATAATCTATTTAAAACAAAGCGAAATAGATAAAACAAAATGGGACTCAGCTGTTAAATCTAATTTTATTACAGCTTCACCATTTGCTTTATCATGGTATTTAGATGCAAGCTGCGACAATTGGGATGCTTTAGTATTAGACGATTATGTTTCAGTAATGCCTCTACCTTATCGAAAAAAATGGCATAAATATTACATTTATCCTCCTTATTTTCTTCCTCGTTTAGGTGTTTTTGGAAAAACAATTTCCGAAAATGAATTTCAAACGTGGTTAAATGCTATTCCAAACAAATTTAGTTTTATTGACATAGTGTTACACGAAAACATGCAACTTGACAAAGAAAAATGGACATCGACAACACATAACACTTATATAGTAGACTGTCGTTTATCTTACGAAGAAATTAGAAAAAAATACAGTCAAAATCACAAACGCAATTGCCTGAAAGCAAGTAATGAAAATCTAAAAATCGTTAATGATTTTGCTTATGAAAAAGCTATTGCATTTTTCCGTAATTATCAAGCAAAACATTATAAATCGAACTATCAAGAAAAAGATTATGTTCGTTTAATCAGGATTTTAAATCTCTTAAATGAAAAACAACAATTAAAAACATACGGAGTAGTAGATGCTAACAACAAACTTTGTGCAGCGGCTTTTTTCCCTTTTATAAATGAAAAATATTATTTTTTATTTTCTGGAAGAAAAAATGATGATAATAAAAGTATGTTTTTCTTAATTGATAGTTTTATACAACAACATGCAGCTCAAAAATGCCTCCTTGATTTTAACGGTTCCAATCGAGCATCGCTCGCAAAATTTTACGCTGGATTTGGAGCTAATGCAATCACATTTAAACAAATATCTCTATCTCGCTTAAATATCATTTCTAAATGTTTATTTTACCTTTATAGAAAAATAAACTATTAATTAGTCTATCAATTGTTTTAATTTTTTTGCAAGCAATTGTTCATTATGATATGTACGAACATAAGCGGCGGCATTTTTTCCTATTGTATCTATTTGTTGAGGATGTGTTAAAACAAAATCTATTGCTTCTATAAACTCTTTTACGGTATTAGCTATTAAAACATGCTGTCTATCAATAGCATCTATTCCTTCTAATCCTATAGAAGTTGTAATAACCACTTTTCCTACACTCATGGCTTCAATAATTTTTATGCGTATGCCACTCCCCGAAAATAAAGGAACTATTAATACGGCATTCATTTGCATAAACTCATAAGCATCAACTACTTCTCCTACTATATCCACTTGAGGATATTGCATTTTAATCCACTTATCAGGCATATGCCTGCCTGCTAATCGCAATGTTAGTCGGGGATAAATTTCGTGTACTTGTAGCCATACATTATCTAAAAACCATTGTAATCCTTCTAAATTAGGGAGCCAATTCATAGAAGCCAGCGAAAACAAATTAATTTCCTTAGTGTAAGAAGATAATGCAGGTAATTTTTCAATATCAATACTAAAAGGTAAAGTATGAATAGGCGTTTTAATGCCTTGAGTATTAAAACAAGCTTGGTCAATGGCTGAAATAGTAAAAACCGCATCTGTTTTCTTTAGCGCACTCAACTCATATTTTTTTAATTGAAAAGCCAACAGTTGAAGGTATTTTTTTTTGAAAATTTGTTTTGTTTGTTGGGCAATACGTTCCCAAATTTTATGTTCTACATTATGTGCACGCAAATATATTTTTGCTTTTGAATATTTGCGTATCAATGGTATATAAGGAGTAACATATAAACTTTCTAACCATATAACATCATATTTTGAAGCTATAAGAATTTCTTTTAATTTAAGTGCAAATTTTTTAGAAATAAAACGTTTTATATGAAATGAACGATTAAGTAAAAGACAAGCCATAGCTTGTATAAATTTAATATTCAAATCTATATCTATTAATTCTATGGATGTTTTTTTTATATATTCTTCTGGAATAGTATCAGCAGACACAAAATGCTTATTCGTATTAAATGCAAGTATTTTTACTTCATCATTATTTTCAAAAAACATACGACTTACAGCATGCATAGCAATAGAACCACCTTCAACAGGAGGATAAGGAGATTTGTTGCAAAGCTGTAGAATTTTCATTTTTTACGATTTTGGAATAAAAATCTAATATTTTTAATTTTATCAAATTGTTTGATCCAAATTTCTATATCTAACAATCGCGATTCTTTCGAGGCTTTATACACTAAGAATATTCCTAAAATTAACAACACAAACGAAGCTATCCACATACCTACCGATGTTGTTATTACTCCTAAACGCGACATACGTTCACCAATCGTAGAAATTACCCAATAAAAAACAAAAATAAGTATACATGTTGTTAATGGTATCCCTATTCCTCCCTTACGAATAATAGCACCAAGTGGCGCCCCGATAAAAAATAATAATAAGCAAGCCACTGCTAATGCGTATTTACGGTGCCATTCTATTTCATAACGCCACAAAAGTTTATTTTGCGAGTTATAGTCCATATAGCTAAAATCAATAACGCTTTTGTGTTCTCGTGCATTTTGCAAAGCATATTGGTGCATCGTCAATGTATCTGCTACTGTAAAATGTTTCGCTATCAATGGTGCTTCTGCTGCAAGGCTTGCGATAGTATCATTGTAGTGAGAATGAAAATTTTTCATTGAGCTTAACAAATTGTTTCCTATAGCTTCTTTGCCTGTTTTTATTTTATACCTCAAACTATCAATCATTGTGTCTAATTGACTAACATTCAACATTTCATAACTATCTCTATATAAATCTTCATTTGTTCGTTTTAAAGCAAAAGATGATAAATCGAAACTCATTTGTTGTTCTTTAAAAGTTCCTCTTAATACAGATATTTCATGTGCTTTTTTATTTTTTCTCTCTTCTACATACCTGAAATTCTCATCGTAAATAAAGCCATCTTTTAAATGAAATATAAGATAATGTTTATCTTTCGACATGAACATTTTCCCTTTTTTCGCATAAGTCAATGTCGTATAATTATTAACACGAGTATGGTCATAAATAATCACATCGTGAATAGTTTGATTATCGTTTTCTTTTTTTCCTATGCGTATTATATAATTATCTATTTCATTATAAAAAATACCTTCGTCTATACTTAAAGCTGGTTTTTGTTGGCGTATATCCATCAATAACGTTTTTGCCTTCAAATTAGCAACAGGTACTAAGTTGTTTGCAATAAAAAAAACAATCCCTGTACAGAAAATTGTAAATATAATAAGCGGCATCATAATACGAAACAAAGGAATTCCTGCCGATTTCAATGCAGTTAACTCATAGCGTTCGCCCATATTTCCAAAAAGCATCAACGAAGATAATAAAATAGCTAAAGGCAAAGCCATAGGGAAAAAAGTAAACGACATATAAGCTAATAGTTGAAGCAAAATCGTTATATCTAAGCCCTTTCCAACCATCTCATCTACATATTTCCAAAAGAACTGCATCAAAAAAACAAATACAACAACAAAAAAGGTCATTAAAAAAGGACCTATATAATACTTAAAAATAAAACTATCTACTTTTTTCAATTGCTTGTTGTTGTAAATTTATAATGTAACGAAAACAAGAGTTGTCTATTGTATCACAAAATATAGAGCATCTATTTTTGTTTATTAATTCATACATAAGATTGATGCATCTACAAATATACTAAACATTTTAAACTATCGTTTATTTTAATAAATTGCAAAGAAATAACATTATGTCAAATAAGATTCACATACTATGGGCAGACGATGAAATAAATTTACTAAAACCGCATATTATTTTTTTAGAAAACAAAGGCTATAAAGTTATTCCAGTTAAAAGTGGCAACGAAGCAATAGACGAATTGGAAAAACAAGTTATTGATATTATCTTTCTTGATGAAAACATGCCTGGACTTTCTGGATTAGAAACCATTTCGCTGATAAAAAGTAAATTTCCTCCCATTCCTATTGTTATGATTACCAAAAGTGAAGAAGAACAAATCATGGACGAGGCAATAGGTTCTAACATCAAAGATTATCTTATTAAGCCTGTCAATCCTAATCAGATTTTACATTGCTTAAAAAAACATACTGACCATAAACGAATTATTACTGAAAAAAGCTCTTCTGATTATCAGCAAGCTTTTCGTAATATCAGCATGAAAATCATGACAGCCAACACCCATGACGCATGGGCAGACATATACAAAGAATTAGTATTTTGGGAGTTAGAATTAGAAAAAAGCACTGACAATAATATTATCAACATTCTACAAACACAAAAAGAAGAAGCTAATACAGAATTCAGTAAATTTATCACTAAAAATTATCTAAACTGGATAACAGGTAAAAATCCTGACAAACCTCTTATGTCGCACACTATTTTAAAAGAACGTCTTTTTAAAGAAATTACTCAAAACAAAAACACTTTTTTGATAGTTATCGACAATCTACGTTATGACCAATGGAAAACAATAGAAAAAATATTTAGCGATTACTATCGTGCAGAAAAAGATGAAATTTATTATAGCATTTTGCCCACTGCTACGCAATATGCCCGCAATGCACTTTTTGCAGGACTTTTGCCTTCAGAAATTGAAAAAAAATACCCTCAATTATGGCTTAATGAAACCGATGAAGGAAATAAAAACGATTATGAAACCGATTTATTAGACGAATATTTAAGACGTTATGGCATTAAAATCAAACATTCTTATTCAAAAGTATTGAATTTCGATTTTGCTAAAAAGCTGAACTCTCGCCTATCTTCTCTTCTTAACAACAATCTGAATGTTATCATTTATAATTTTGTTGATATGTTTTCACATGCACACGCCGATGTTGACATTGTAAGAGAGTTAGCCAAAGATGAAATCTCTTACCGTTCAGTAACAGCTACTTGGTTCGAACATTCTCCTCTTTTTGAAATGATACAATACTTATCTGAAAAAAAAGTACGCATCTGTCTCACTACCGACCATGGATCTATTCGCATAAAAAACGCTATACGCATCATAGGCGATAAAGAGACAAATACTAATCTACGTTATAAAGTAGGTAAAAATCTAAATGTAAACGAAAAAGAAGTATTTACCATTAGCAATCCTCTTGAAAGCTACCTCCCACGTCTTAATATTACTTCTAAATATGTCTTTGCTTATAATGATAGTTTTTTCGCTTATCCTAACAATTATAATCACTATATCAATTATTTTAAAAACTCTTTCCAGCATGGTGGCATATCAATGGAAGAAATATTAATTCCTTTTATCACATTAAATCCTAAATAAGAAAAAATGAGAAAAAAAATCTTATTTTTGTTTTTATATAGTTTTACTATTATTCTAAACAATTACTCTCAAAAATTTAATGGAGGATTACATTTAGGACTACTTGCCACACAAGTAGATGGTGACTTTAGAGGAAATTATAATAAACCCGGATTGTTTACTGGTGCATTTGTAAACTTTCCTTTTTACAAAGAAACTATGAGCATACAATTAGAAATAAACTATGCCCAAAAAGGCAGTAAATCACAAAATAAATTCAACGATGGCACCTTAGACAAATCACGCATATCTTTGCATCAAATTGAAATGCCTATTTTATATAACTATACGTTTGTTAATAACTTATCAGCTACTGCAGGTTTATCTTTTAATATGTTAGTAAACAAAAAAGTATACGATCGTTATGGTAATTTAGACAAAATAAACGAAGAAGAATTTCAATTCAGATTTTTCGAATTAGGGTTATTATTAGGACTCAATTATATTATCAAAAAACATTATGGCTTATCTTTTCGCTATGGTTATTCATTAACACCTATAGGCATCAGTCACGACATTCGCCCACGTTTCATTAAAGGGTTACGTAATAATTTTTTACAATTTCATTTTTCTTATCAGTTCTAAAAAAGACAATATAAAAAAGATAAAACAACTAAAAAAAAGAAAAAAATGATGTATTTTTGCAAATTATAAATAAAAACATATTGGAACATAAAGTAGACATAAAAAAAATTGCTATCCAAAGCATTGCACAAGAAGCAAAAGCTATTGAATTACTACAGCATTTTATCAATAACGATTTTGAAGCTTGTGTTCAAGAAATTTACAATGACAACGAAGGACGAGTAATTGTTACTGGTATCGGAAAAAGTGCTATTATCGCTCAAAAAATTGTAGCTACTTTTAATTCAACTGGTACACCAGCAATTTTTATGCATGCAGCCGATGCTATTCATGGCGATTTGGGCATTATTCAACCCAACGATATCGTAATGTGTCTTTCAAAAAGTGGCGAAACCCCAGAAATAAAACTACTATTACCAATGATTAAAATGATGGGCAATAAAGTTATTGCTATGGTAGGAAATACAAATTCTTATTTAGCATTACACGCCGATTATATTTTAAATTGCAGTGTTGATAAAGAATCCTGTCCCAACAATTTGGCACCAACAGCAAGTTCTACTGCACAATTAGTTATAGGCAATACTTTGGCTGTATGTCTTATCGCTATGAGGGGATTTTCGGCTGCCGACTTTGCCCGCATACACCCAGGAGGCGTATTGGGAAAAAAATTATACCTAAAAGTAGCAAATTTAAGCAAGCAAAATGAAAAACCTCACGTAAGACTCAACGATAATCTTAATACCATTATCTATGAAATTTCTTCTAAACGATTAGGAATTACTGCCGTTCTTGACGATAAAAACAACATTGTAGGCATCATTACCGATGGAGACCTTAGACGTATGTTGCAATCTTCTCACGACATACAAACCATTACTGCTAAAGACATCATGTCTCCTTCTCCGAAAATTATACATGAAGAAGAAATGGCTGTAAAAGCTTTAGAAATTATGCGTACAAACAATATAACCAGTTTGCTTATTATAGATGATTATAAACATTATATAGGTGTCATACACCTTCACGATATAATAAGAGAAGGAATAATTTAAATCAAAACAACTATAATACTTATAAAAACGACTATAATAAAACTTATTTAAAATTTAATATAACAATGAAGCGATTAATAATTATTATTAACTTTTTAGCAATTTGCAGTTTACCACAACTACTATTTGCACAAAAAAAATCTTCAACAAAAAAATCTTTAACTTATCAAATAACATTTCAGTTACCGGGAATATCAGATAGCATTTTATATATCGCCAATTATTACGGAGAACACACTTACCTTCGCGACACCCTACGTCCTGCAAAAAAAACTCCTTACACTTTTGTTTTCCAAGGATACGACACCTTAAAAAGAGGAGTTTATATACTTGCTAGTCAATCAAATTCAAAATATATGGAGTTTCTCATTGACTCTTCCTTCTTTTTTACTATAGAATCGGAACTTTTATCGCCTCCTATTTATACTATTCCTTCAAGTAAAATAAAATTCATTAATTCGCCTGAAAACACTTTATTTTATCAATTTACTGAAAAAATGATAGAATGGCAAATTGAAGGAAGCGATATTAATAAAAAAGTAAAAGAAGAGCAAACACAAGTTTTTCCTAATCAATCATATCTTGATGATTTAAGAAAAAAAATGGATGTCATTTACGATTCAATGCAACAATATACTCTTCAGTTTATTAAACTGCACCCTACCAATTTATTTGCAAAAGCCCAAAAAATGACACAAGAAATTAAAATGCCCGATGAAAAACCACAAGAATACACAGACTCTAATTGGAAATATCAATATTACGCAGACCACTATTGGGATAATTGTGATTTTAATGATAATGCAATGGTTTACACACCTATATTTGCTCCACGACTCATTCAATACTACGATAAAGTTGTTCACCCAGCAATTGATTCTATTATTAAATATACAGACATTCTTATAAAAAAATCAGAAAATAGTCCTGAACTATACAAATACATTGTTTGGTATGCAAGCAGCCGATTTGAGCGAAGTAAATATCTTGGACACGACGCCATTTTTGTTCATTTAGTTCGTAATTATTATGAAAAAGGCTTATGCCCTTGGGTAGACGAAACAGTACTTGAACGCATGATAGATAGAGCTAACACTTTAGAACCTATTTTATTAGGGAAAACAGCTCCTTGGTTGATAATGCCTGATATTGATGGCAAGTTTCATACAAACTACGACTTTAATACCGACTATACCATCATGTATTTTTGGGATACAGATTGTGGACATTGTAAAGTAACAACACCCAAATTATTAGAACTTTACAAGCGTGCCAAAGATAGCTTAAATTTTGATGTTTATTCTGTTTGTTTAACTTCAGATTCAGTAAAATGGAAAAATTATCTAATAGACAAAAATCTCCCTTGGGTAAATGTAGGTAACAACAAGGCAAATATCGATTTTAGAGAAGCTTACGACATTAACTCATCTCCAAAACTTTTTATTTTAGATAAAAATAAAAAAATAATTTTAAAAAATATAGGCATAGAAGAAGTTGAAGAATTTCTTATAAAACACCGTCAAGGATTAATAAAATTTTAACAATAATGAATACTATAAAAATATATAATCTTCTTAAAGAGTACGACAAAATCGGATTGGGCAGCACTGTTAATATAAAAGCTTGGGTGCGAACAAAGAGGGGTAATAACAATGTAGCATTTATTGCTTTAAACGACGGTTCTACTATTCACAACATTCAAGTTGTAGTTGAAGTTGCCTCATTCGACGAAAATATTATAAAACAAATTACCACAGGAAGTTGTATTAGCGTGAATGGCAAGCTAATAAAATCAATGGGAAAAGGGCAAATTGTAGAAATACAGGCAGAAGAAATTGAATTGCTTGGGGCAGCAGACCCTGAAAAATATCCTTTACAAAAAAAAGGACATAGTATGGAGTTTTTACGTGAAATACTACATTTACGTCCACGCACCAATTATTTCAGCTGTGTTTTACGTCTTCGCCATGCAATGGCATTTGCCATACATGCTTATTTTAATGAAAAACGTTTTGTATATGTACACACTCCTATCATCACAGGTGCCGATTGCGAAGGTGCAGGAGAAATGTTTCAGGTTACTACACTCAACATTAACAATCCCCCCCGTTTAACAGATGGAGCAATAGATTACCATCAAGATTTTTTTGGTAAATTTACAAGTCTTACTGTATCGGGACAATTAAATGGCGAAATGTGTGCTATGGCATTGGGAAACATTTATACTTTTGGTCCAACTTTTCGCGCCGAAAATTCAAATACACCACGTCATCTTTCTGAGTTTTGGATGATAGAACCAGAAATGGCTTTCTATGATATTATTGACAATATGGATTTAGCAGAAGATTTTATTAAATATTTAGTCAGATATGCCTTAGAACACAATATAGACGACTTGCAATTTTTGAATGATATGTTTGATAAAGATTTAATAAATCGTTTAAAATCTGTACTTAGCGACAATTTTGTCCGCATTAGCTATACCGAAGCCATTGATATTTTACTAAAAGCCAAACAAAAATTTGAATTTCCAATATCTTGGGGAGTAGATTTGCAATCAGAACACGAACGATACCTAGTAGAAAAGCATTTTAACAAACCTGTTATCATTATCAATTATCCCAAAACTATTAAAGCATTTTATATGAAACAAAATGACGACGGGAAAACCGTCAGAGCTATGGATGTGCTTTTTCCAAAAATTGGAGAAATAATTGGAGGCTCGGAAAGAGAATCTGATTTGAAAAAGTTAGAATCTGCTATTTCTGAAAGAAATATGGATAAAGAATCTTTATTCTACTATTTAGATATACGCCGTTTTGGAACTGCACCTCACAGTGGATTTGGATTGGGATTTGAACGATTGATGCTCTTTATTACAGGTATGACTAACATCAGAGATGTAATACCTTTTCCAAGAACACCAAAAAATGCAGAATGTTAATTAAATAATCATTCTGTTATGAAACATCTATTTTTTACACTTATTTTAACAATAGCTTGTGTTTTTATTGCTTGTCAAGAAGAGGCATACACTCCTAAACCAAAAGGATATTATCGTATCGAATTGCCGTCGCACAGTTATGTGTTGTTCGACACTACATTTCCTTACCAATTTGAATATGCTCGTATAGCAGTTGTATTACCCGATAAAAACGAACATTCAGAACCTTATTGGGCAAACATTATTTACCCTTCTCTAAATGCTGTCATTTACATAAGTTATAAAACTGGAAATCAAAATATTGAAGATTTAATCAATGATTCTAAAACATTTGTTTCAGGGCAAATCAAAAAAGCAGAAGATATTATCGAATACCATATACATGATACAATAAATAAAGTTTATGGAACTTCTTATGATATTATAGGGTCTGATGTCGCATGCCCTTATCAATTTTGGCTAACCGACAAGGAAGCTCATTTCTTTAGAGCAGCACTTTATTTTAATCACACTCCTAACAACGACTCTTTACAACCTGTCATTAATTATATAAAAAAAGACATATTACATCTGATTAATACTTTTGAATGGAAAAATATTAAATAGTCTATAAAAAAATGGGAGATATTGTTTTTTTATATTTAAGGTTTTGGCAAATTAGTTTTAAATTCTTCCAACATATCTAAAAAATCCTGCTCCGTATAAATGGGATATTTATAGTTTAAATCATTCTTTTTAGGTTCAGAGATTTTATATACTACCAAATAGCTACGTCCTATCATGCTACTATTATTCTGATTTAGACCACCCTCTTTTTTATTACCTTTATATTTTGTAGAACCAACATAAAAACTATAATTGTATTGAACCGCAAAAGTACTGGATATGTAAGAATTTATTGT
>CAZSTX010000016.1:0-38883 GCA_964610025.1 uncultured Lentimicrobiaceae bacterium | reverse complement strand
TAGACCATTTAATCCATAGGCTATCGTTACAATTATCGCATCGTATTTATAAGGAGTGGGCTATTAATTATGCTTTTTCTTATAATGTAAGAAAAGGGAAATATTTATCTTATACTCATAGTACAGGCAAGGAAATATGGGAAAAATATCCTCCTTTTTTTCTTTTAGATATTAGGATGTATTATGTTTATCGTAATTTATATTTATATTTAGAAGTCAGTAATGCTCTGAATTCTAAATATTTTGATGTTGCTGGTTTGGAGCAAGCAGGATTTTGGATAAATGGAGGAGTAAAATATAAATTTGTTTGGAATAAGAAATCATAATACTCTACGAAACAATGTATAACCCATCGTCTTTGATAGTAATATATTGTTTTTTATATAAATCGCCAACAGCCTTTTTGAATGTTTTTTTACTCACTCCGAAAGTAGTATTGATGATTTCTGATGACGACTTGTCGGTTAAATTTAAATAGCCATTGTTATTGCGTATGGCATCAAGTAGTATTGGTGTAAAATCAAGCACTTGAATGTACCCTGTTTTATAAAGAGAAACGTCAATTTTGTTGTCTGTTCTTATTTGTTTAATATAGGCTTGCATTGTATCTCCAATATTGAGAGGTTTAAAAATTTCATTTTTATAAATCATTCCTTCATAGCTTTGATTGATAATTACTTTATATCCTAAATCTGTTTTTTTATAGATAAGAATATTTATTTTATCTTTTTCTTTAAATGGAGGAGGATTTTTAGATATTTTTTTATCTATTTTTGTAGTAGCTGTAATGCGTTGTGTTTTATCATCTTGATATATATAAACCCAAGTAAAATCTTTTTCTTTTAAAGGTGTTTTTTGTTCTCGAAACGGGACAAGTAAATCTTTTGTTAAACCCCAATTAAGAAAAGCCCCAATTTTATTAATAGCAATAACTTCTAAATAAGCAAATTCTCCTACTTGCGCATAAGGTTTTTCTGTTGTAGCTATTAATTTGTCATCGGAATCAAAATAAATAAAAGCACAAACAACATCACCTATTTGAGTGTTTTCAGGAATATATCGGGTGGGCATAAGGATTTCACCTTGTTCTTTTCCATCAAGATAAAGCCCAAAAGAAAGTTGTTTAACTACTTTTAAGTTGTTGAATTTTCCAATTGCAATCATAGTTTTTTTTGTTGATTGGTGACCCCAGTAGGATTCAAACCTACAACCGTCTGATCCGAAGTCAGATACTCTATTCAGTTGAGCTATGGGGCCTTTAATAATAATAAAAACTTGCCAAAACAAGACAAGTTTTTATTAGTGATCCCGACAGGATTCAAACCTGTAACCTTCTGATCCGTAGTCAGATGCTCTATTCAATTAAGCTACGGGACCTCTTTTTAAGAATTATGCAAAATTAGCATTTTTTTGTTTAATTATCTATAATTTTATTAAAAAAATCATTTATAATTATTATTATTCTTATAACTATATAAAGATTAATTTATTTTGCATAATTTACGGCTCTTGTTTCTCTTACAACTGTAATTTTGATTTGTCCTGGATATGTCATTTCGTTTTGTATTTTCTTCGATAAATCCAAAGATAATTGAGTTGTTTGCTCATCGCTGAGTTTATTAGAGCCAACAATTACTCGCAATTCTCTACCAGCTTGGATAGCATATGTTTTTGTTACACCATCATAAGACAATGCTAACTCTTCCAAATCTTTTAAACGTTTGATATAAGATTCTACTACTTCGCGTCTTGCTCCTGGTCGTGCTCCCGAAATAGCATCGCAAATTTGTATGATGGGAGTTATTAAATAAAGCATTTCTGCTTCGTCGTGATGAGCAGCAATGGTATTAACTATTTCTGGTCTTTCTTTGTATTTTTCTGCTAAAGAAGCTCCTAATTGAGCATGAGGTATGTCTGGTTCGTTATCAGGCACTTTCCCAATATCGTGTAATAAGCCTGCACGTTTAGCTAATTTTGCATTTAATCCGAGTTCTGCTGCCATAGTAGCACTAAGATTAGCTACTTCTTTTGAGTGTTGCAGTAAATTTTGACCATAAGAGGAGCGGTATTTCATCTTTCCTACCAATCTAACTAATTCGTGGTGCATACCATGGATTCCTAAATCTACGGTTGTCCGTTTTCCTGTTTCAATAATTTCTTGCTCTATTTGTCGTTTTGTTTTAGCTACAACTTCTTCTATACGAGCAGGATGTATTCTTCCATCGGTAACGAGTTTGTTGAGAGATAAGCGGGCAACTTCTCTTCTAACAGGGTCGAAACTAGATAAAATAATGGCATCTGGCGAGTCATCGATAATGATTTCGACACCAGTTAAAGATTCTAAAGTGCGGATATTTCTTCCTTCACGCCCAATAATTCTTCCTTTTACCTCTTCGTTTTCGATGTTGAAAACCGAAACGGTATTTTCGTGTGTATGCTCTACAGCAGTGCGTTGTATTGTTTTAATGAGAATTTTTTTTGCTTCCAGATTAGCGTTTGTCTTTGCTTCTTCCACAATGTCTTTCATCATTACAGCAACGTCTAATTTTGCCTCTTCTTTTAACAATTCAATTAGTTCTTTTTTTGCTTCATCTTTAGATAAACTTGAAATAGTTTCTAATTGTTCTAATTGTTGGCTTATAAGTTTGTTTAGTTCATTTTGTTTTTTTGTACAAATTTCTAATTGATGATTTACTTGTTGTTGTTGTTGATTAACTTCGTTTTGCTTTCGCTGAAAAGCTTCTTGTTTTTGAGAAATACTTGTTTCTTTTTGTTTAATCCGATTTTCAGCATTAGCTATTTCTCTGTTTTTTTCGTTAACTAATTTTTCATGTTCTATTTTTAATTGTAAAAACTTTTCTTTTGCATGCAGAATTTTCTCTTTTTTAATAAGTTCTGCTTCTTCAATTTTTTCTTTTAATGTTTGTGCATTTTTATTTGCTGTTATCTTTTTTAAGATACCATAGGATACTGCAAATCCTATTCCTGCACATAAAATTCCTGTTATGATATAATATAATGTCATAGTATGTTAAATATTTTAAGATGGTTATAAAAAAAAAGTCCCGCAAAAATCATATTAGGCTTAATTAAACTCCTAATGTAATTAAGCTTATGAGTAGCCACAATTCTTCAAGTGTACGATTGCAATGCAATCACTTTATTAATTACGAACTACCCAACAAATTTGTAACTGTTGAGTTTAACAAACGAATCTGATTTTGTGCGGGACAAATCTATAGTGTAATTATTATTTCAAAGAACATTTTTACTCATCGTTTTCCATTTCTGTTAATACATTATGTAAAACGTTTTGTAAATTTTTTAAATTGTTTTTCAAATCAGTGTCAATATAATGTTGTTTTTCTGTTAAATATGTTTCTTTTATTGCGAAGTTTATTAATGAATACCCCATTAAAGTAAATCTATCAGTTATTTGTTTAGATGCTAATGATTTGATATATTGTGATATTTTATCTTCAGCCTTTCTATATAACTCTTCTTGCTCTGGCAACACTGATAATTTAAAAGGTTGCTGAGCAATATACAATGTGATAGATTTTCTTTCTTTTTCCATTATCATTCGTTTAACAAGCAGATGCATTTATCAATTTCCCGCACTAACTCATTTATTTTCAGCTTTACATTTGTATTACTTGATTTTTCCATTAATGTTTCTGAAAGTTTGAGTTTTACCATCTGCTCTGTTTGATGTTTTATTTTTAATTCTAATCGTTCAATTATTTGACGTAGTTCTTTATTTTTTATTTTATATTCCTTGTTTTTTCTTTTTAATTCTTTATGTATTTCTATTAATTGCAAGGTTTTACTTTCTAATTCTAAACTTAAGATCTTAAATTCTTGCATTTTAATAGTTATATTATCTATTATTTTCTTTATTGCAAAGATATATTTATTTTTAATATATAATAAAAGTTTTTTTTATTATTATAAATAATTAAAAAAAAATGGATTTCTAAAAAAAAATCGCTTACAATAATTATATATATAAAAAATCGTTAAATAAAGAATGTAAAACTTAAACATTTATTTTTAAGATGGTATTTCTTTATAATAATATAGCATTATCTAATGTTAATAAAATGAAAGTTGCTAAAAAAATTGCTGCAATATGTTGTTATGAAAATAGAAATATTTTAAAATAGTTGTTATGAAAAATAAAAATTCTTTTTTTGTTATTATCTTCATCGCCTTGTTGCTTCAACAGAAATATGTTTTGTTTTCTCAACAAAATCGTATAACCAATATTGAAATAACGAACACATGGGCTGATTCGATTTTAAAAACATTGACATTAGAAGAAAAAATAGCACAGTTGATGGTAGTGCGTGCTTTTTCTAATAAAGATTCTATTTACACAAAAAATCTTATTGATAGCATCCAGAAATATCAGCCGGGCGGAGTGTGTTTTTTTCAAGGAGGAATTAGTAGACAAGCGTTGATTACTAATAGATTGCAAAAAGTTAGTAACATTCCCTTAATGGTTTCTATTGATGCTGAATTTGGATTAGCTATGCGTTTGGATAGTGTGATGCTGTTTCCACGACAGATTGCTTTAGGTGCTACTTATGATACTGCAACTATTTATCGTATGGGCAGCGAAATAGCGAGGCAATGTAAACGTATGGGAATTCATGTTAACTACGCTTCTAGTGTAGATGTTAATTGTAACTCTTTGAACCCAGTTATAAACAGTCGTTCTTTTGGAGCTAATCCTCAAATGGTTGCAGATTGTGGAATCGCTTATATGAAAGGTATGCAAGACAATGGTGTTATGCCAACTGCAAAACATTTTCCAGGACACGGAGACACAGACGCCGATTCTCATTATAGCTTGCCTACCATTAATCATAATAGAAAAAGATTAGATTCTATTGAGTTATATCCTTTTTTAAAAGCAATACAAGCAGGTATTGATGGAATAATGATAGGACATTTGAATGTTCCAATATTAGACACTGCTACACGTTCTATTTCTTCTACCTCTCGTCCAATTATCACTAATTTATTAATTGATTCTATGAAGTTTAATGGAATTATTATTACTGATGGATTAGAAATGAAAGGAATATCAAAATATTATGCTCCTGGCGATTTAGAAGTAATGGCATTATTAGCTGGAAATGATTTATTATTATTGCCAGCAGAACCTTATATAGTAATACAAAAAATCAAAGATGCTATTTTACATAATATACTAACAGAAGAAGATATTGATAAAAAATGTCTTAAAATGTTAAAAATGAAAGAAAAATATGTCCTCCCTAATAGTAACGAGATAAATGTTACGCATTTGTATGAAGATATCAATAGCAAGCAAGCAGAAGAAATTATTAATATATTAACAAAAAAATCGTTGACTTTGCTGAAAAATGATGAGTATATTATTCCATTTCAACACATACCAAGACAAGCCTTGGTGCATCTGCGAATTGATAACGGAACAATGACAACTTTAGAAAGCACTTTATCAAAATACATTCCGTTGAAAACCATACGTATCACCCAAAATGATTTGCAAAAGAATACTATTAATATTCAAAATATTATTGATTCTGGCAAGGTAGTATTGGTAAGTTTGCATAATATCTCACAGTATCCAGCTCGTAATTATGGACTTACTAAAGAAACTATTTTATTTTTAGATAGTTTATCTAAAAGAAATAAAGTGATTTTTGTTTTAATGGGAAATCCTTATATATTAGATTATCTCTCATTTTCAACTAATTTTTCAGCAGTTTTAGTAGCTTATCATGCGACTAATGTTGCCGAAAAAGCAGTAGGAGAGGCTTTGTGTGGTGTGTCGCCAATTACAGGAAAATTACCTGTTTATTTAGCAGATTACACTTATGGGACAGGAATTTGTTCTAAAGAAAAAAATATAGTTAAATCAGAATTTCCTGAAATAGACTCATTGGCTAATTTAGGCATTCTTGAAAATGCTTATCCGGGCTGCCGTATTTTAATTGCGCATAAAGGAGAAATTATTTACAATAAATCTTTTGGAAAGCATACTTATGAAGATGATGTGGAAGTAAGCATAAATGATTTATATGATTTAGCTTCAATTACCAAAGTCGCAGCTACTACTTTAGCAATTATGAAACTCTGTGAAGATGATAAAATAGATATACATGATAAACTATCTGCTTATCTGCCTTATTTAAAAGAAACGGACAAAGAAAATATTACAATAGCTGAAGTTTTAACACATAGTTCAGGATTAGGAGCATGGATACCTTTTTATAAAAAGACACTTTCTACGGTAGACACTGGGTGGAATTTATGTATTTATAGTAAAACTTCTGATGTTAAGTACAGCGTTGAAGTTTGTAATAATATGTATATGAATAATCAATATATTGATAGTATTTATTATTCAATAATAACAACACCATTAAAAGAAAAAAAATATAAATATAGTGATCTTGGATTTTATTTGCTGGCTGATTTAATACATAGCGTTACCAATACGACATTAGATGATTATGTAAATTATAACTTTTATCAACCTATGGGTTTAGAAAATATATTATTTAATCCTTCAAAAAAAATACTACTTCATTATATTGTTCCTACAGAGAGAGACACAGTTTTTAGAAAGCAGTTAATACAAGGCTATGTTCACGACGAAGGAGCTGCTATGATGGGAGGAGTTTCAGGTCATGCAGGTTTATTTGTTACTGCTAACGATTTATACGCTATTTTACAAATGTTATTAGATGAAGGAAAATATAATGGGAAACAATATTTAAATCCTAAAACCATCAAGCAATTTACTGCTTATTATTCCAATCATTCACGCAGAGGGTTGGGTTTTGATAAACCATTACAAGGAAATAAACAAAATGGTCCTTGTAGCATATATGCTTCTTCCCAAAGCTATGGACATAGTGGATTTACAGGAACTTTTTTTTGGGTAGACCCAAAATACGATTTGGTTTATGTGTTTCTTTCCAATAGAATATATCCCAATGCTGATAATAAAAAATTATTAAATTTAAATATACGGACTAATATACAAGATGTTATATATAATTATTTAAAAAAATAATGAAACTTAAAATTATTTTTGTTGGAAAAACAGACGGAAAGTATTTCAAAGATATTTCTACATTTTATTTTAACAAAATAACACATTATATTAAAATAGAAATGATAGAAATAACAGATTTAAAACAAATAAAAAAAATGAGTATCAAAGAACAAAAGCAAAAAGAAGCTGCGTTAATATTAAAACAACTTCATCTTTCCGATAAAGTTATTTTGTTAGATGAAATAGGAAAAATGTATACATCAGTACAATTTTCTAATTTTATACAAGCAAAAATAAATAATTCTGTCAAACAACTTGTATTTGTAATAGGAGGACCCTATGGTTTCTCAGAAGAAATTTACAAAAGAGCTGACAGTTTATTATCTCTTTCGCTCATGACATTTACGCATCAGATGATACGTGTATTATTTTTAGAACAAGTATACAGAGCGTTTTCTATTTTAAATAATGAACCTTATCATCATAGTTAATAAAAAAAATAAAATATTGTTATAAATGAAAAAACTTTCGATTTTTTATATATTTTTGCATAATCAATAAAATAATAATAATATAAAATAAATTTAAAATGAAAAAGATATTTATTTTTGCAACATTTGTAATGTTTTTTACTTTTAGTCATGCTCAAGTTTCAAAATTAGATGGAAATTTTGAATGGGCAGGTATTACTACTACAGGTTGGAAAGTGGTAGATGTTATCCCTACTTTTCAAGGAGGTTTTGCCTATAATAAAACTTGGGCCATTGGGTTAGTTGGAACTCCTTTGTATTCTAACTCTTCTACTCCTGCATTTACTTTACCGCCAGATGGAGACCCCAATAATAAAAAAAATGCAGCTTTTTATAATGGAGGAGGTAATAAAACTGATTCGTGGCTGATTTCTCCCAAAGTAGAAAATATAGCAGAAGGAGATTATCTTTGCTTTTGGATAGACAATTCAATAGGAGGTCCTAATTATAATTTAGAAGTATTAATATCAACTACTAATGATAATTTAGAATCCTTTACCGATGAAGTAATATCTTTTAAAAAAGAATCTATTATAGTACAAAATTGGAAATTCTACTCTTTTTCATTAGCTGATTATATAAATAAAGATATACATTTGGCTTTTAGAGTACATTATGATGGTTATGATTTTGGAGGAGCTATCCAAATAGATAATGTAACAATTGGAACAGTGTCGATGCCTGAAATTGAGTTAATTGAAATTCTAACTCCTGAAGTGCCTTTGCAAAATATAACTGATTCTGTTGAAATTACTGTTGTTGTGAAAAATAATGGTGTAACTATCACGTCTTTTGATATGTGGTATGTTAGAGCATTGGCAAATAGTTATGACTATACACAGCACTTTAAAGTAGAAAGAGAAATGAATTCATTAGATACAGTACATGCAACCTTCCCAAAAAGAGAATGGTTTTCTTTAGGAAAAAGAGATACTTTGTCAGTATTTTTAGGTATAGCTAATGATGTAAATAGAAAAAATGATACCATTAAAACTATTGTTGACAATGTAAGCCCCGGAGAAATACCATATAAAAATGGATTTGAATCAGCAGACGAAGTTGCGGGAATAAAAATATACAATAGTTTGAGAGATGAGTCTGTATGGGTAGATGATTTGAATTCAGCTGCTTATGCAAGACATGGTGCAGGTAGTATGCGCTATTCAGGCAATCCAAATACAAGTGCAGACGATTGGTTTTTTACAAAATTAATTCATTTCCCAACAGCTGCTACTTATCAAATGTCGTTTTGGTATGGTACTACAGACGAAACGCAACCACAAACTCTTAATGTAATGTGGGCAAAAGAACAGAAATATCAAGAAAAATATGCAATGTGGTATTTATGGAAGAAAAATGATATAAGCAATCTCATTCCTCAAAATAATTTAGAAACACGTGGTTATGAACAAGCAGTTGCACGTTTTGATGTCGAAACTCCTGGTTATTATTATATTGCTTTTCATTGTTTAAGCCCAAAAACTACTAATAAAATAGTTCATTTGTATATAGACGATTTAGAAGTAGATTATGCTGTTGGAATAAATGAAATAGAAAAATCAAATGAAGTTATTGTATTTCCTAATCCTACAATTTCAACTATTCAAATTCAAGGAGAATACCTAATAGAACAAGTTGATATATTTAATTTATTGGGACAAAAAATAGCAACACAGCATTTTAATACACATTATGCAAGTATGGATGTTGAACACTTTGCCGAAGGCTTGTATGTTGTTAAAATTAAAACAGAAAAAGGCTATTTGACAAAAAAAATAAACATTGTCAAATAAGAAATAATTAATCTTTTATTTTAAAGAGGTTTTATATAGCTAAATGCTTACTATAAAGCCTCTTTTTTTGAAAACAGTCAGTATGCGTATTTATTTACTTGGATTTATGGGAAGTGGTAAAACTACTTTTGGAAAAAAATTAGCTGCATCAACTCAATTTTCTTTTATTGATACAGATGCTTATTTTGAAAAAGAATACCAAATTACAATAGAAGATTTTTTTAAAACACATACTGAAAATGAATTTCGACAATTAGAAACAAAATTATTAAAACAAACTAAAAATTTTAATAATGTCATTATTGCATTAGGAGGAGGCACTCCTTGTTTCTATGACAATATGGATTGGTTATTGGAACATGGAATATGCGTTTATTTAAAACTTTCTGCTACAGCACTGAAAAATAGATTGATGAAATCAAAAAAAAAACGCCCTCTTTTAAATGATATATCTGAAGATGAACTTTTAAAAAATATAAAAGAAATAGTAGAAAAGAGAGAGATATTTTATCAAAGAGCACATATCGTTATCGATGCTAATAATATAAAAAATAGTTCAATTAAAGAAACTTTTTCTTTAATTTTAAATAAAGATTAAAAAAAAAGAACTTATCATTTTTGTAATAAGTTCTTTTGTGTAAGATAAATTAATTTATTATCCTATCATTGTTTTTAAATCTTCTTCATAAGTAGTAATACCTCCTATTCCAAAACTTTCTACTAATATTTTAGCAATATTAGGGGATAAAAATCCTGGTAAAGTAGGTCCTAAATGAATATTTTTAACACCAAGGCTGAGCAAGGCTAATAAAACTAATACGGCTTTTTGTTCGTACCATGCAATATTATATACTATTGGAAGTTTGTTAACATCATCTAATCCAAATACTTCTTTTAGCTTTAAGGCTATTACTGCTAAAGAATAACTATCATTACATTGTCCAGCGTCTAATACGCGGGGAATACCACCTATGTCGCCTAAAGGTAATTTATTATAACGGTATTTAGCACAACCAGCGGTTAATATAACGGTGTCTTTTGGTAGATTTTTTGCAAATTCGGTATAATATTCTCTGCTTTTCATTCTTCCATCACAACCCGCCATTACAACAAATTTACGTATAGCACCACTTTTTACAGCTTCTACTACTTTGTCAGCTAAAGCAATAACTTGATTGTGTGCGAAACCACCCACTATTTCTCCATTTTCAATAGATTGTGGCGCTGCACATCGTTTAGCATGTGCAATAATTTGAGAAAAATCTTTTGCTTTTCCATCAACACGATCAGCTATATGTGGAAAGCCACCAAAACCGCAAGATCCTGTTGTGTACACTTTATCTTTATATGTGCTATCAGTTAGCGGAGGAACAATACAGTTAGTTGTAAATAACATAGGACCGTTAAATGTTTCGAACTCTTTAGTTTGGCGATGCCAGGCGTTGCCGTAGTTGCCAACTAAATTTTTATATTTTTTAAAATGAGGATAATAATGTGCTGGTAACATTTCAGAGTGAGTATATACATCTACTCCTTCTGGTTCTGCTTGCTTTAATAATTCGTCTAAATCTTTCAAATCGTGTCCGCTAATAAGAATGGCTGGACGTGTCCCTACTCCAATATTTACTTTTGTAATCTCAGGATTACCGTATGTGGAGGTATTGGCTTTATCAAGTAATGCCATAGTTTTTACTCCATATTCTCCACATTTCATAACTAAACCAAGCAATTCGTTTTTAGTTTGATTATCAGTCAATGTGCTTCCTAATGCAATTTGCATAAAATCGAAAATTTCGGGGTCTACATGGTTAAGATTATAAGCATGTTCAGCATAGGCTGCCATACCTTTTAATCCTAAAACTAATAACTGACGCAAAGAACGAATATCTTCATCTTTAGTAGATAATATCCCAACTTCTTTTGCTTTAGCTTCCATTTCTTCTTCGCTATTGGCTACCCATTCCAAAGCATCGTGATGGTAAAATTCGCAAGAAACTTTACATTTAGTAGCTTCTTTTTTTAACTCTTCACGTAATGCTAATCCTTTTTTTATTTCTTCTATAAAACGCTCTTTATCGAAATTCGCATTGGTAATAGTCATAAACAAACCGTTGACAATAAATAAATCGGCTTTTTCTGAGGATTTTCCTATTTGACGTAAGCAATGGTTAATTTTAGATAATCCTTTTAATAGATATATCAATAAATCTTGATAATCTGAAACTTCAGGAGATTTGCCGCATACTCCCTTTATTGTACAGCCAATATTTTTAGCTGTTTCTTGACATTGAGAACAAAACATAATTATTTGTGTTTTTTTATTAATGAATAAATTTAATTATTAGCAAAAATAAAACTTTTAAGGCATATTATTTGTAACATATGTTACAAATAATAATAATTTTTATGAAAGAAAAAATATTAAAGAGTAATTTGTTCAAAAACATATCTTTAGAAGAATTAGATAAAATATTAAATCAAACCAGATATCAGAAAAAAAAATACAGTAAAGATTCTAGTATTGTTTTTCAAAACGATGTATGTATTGATTTGATATTGTTATATACAGGAAGAGCTATAGCTGAGAAAATAAACTATAGCGGGCAGACTATGATAATAGAAGAGTTTATTGCTCCGCGTGTTGTAGCGCCAGCATTTATATATGCTAAAAACAATTATTATCCAGTGAGTGTTTATGCAAAAGAAGCTTGTGAAGTTATTTTAATACCTCGCCTTGATTTTATAACTGCATTACAAAAAAACAATCAATTATTATTAAATTTTTTAGAGATTATTTCAGAGCAATTTTATTTTATGGAAAGAAAAATGAGTGTATTAAAGTTAAATTTAGAGGGAAAAATAGCTAACTATTTATTAACACAAATAAATGAACTGCACTCAAAAGAAATTCCAATTGTCTCACAACAACACATAGCTGATATTTTTGGGGTAGCACGTCCTTCTTTAACAAGAGCACTTGCTAAAATGAAAGAAAATAAAATAATAGCAATTAAAAAGAAAAAGATTGTAGTTTTTGATATGCAGGTTTTACAAAACTTGGCAGAATAAGCAAGATACAATAGCACATGTTTTTACTTACAAGTATTGAATAATGTAAATAAAAGTCTAAATTTTATCTTGAAAAATGGAAAAGTGTTATAATTATTTAGTACTTTTGTAACGTAATAAATCTATATTAAAATAGGAATAATTATGGCTAAAGAAAATAATTCAGAAAATATTGAAAAATTAAAAGTTTTAAATTCAACTTTAGAACGTTTAGAGAAAGTTTATGGTAAAGGTGCTGTAATGAAATTAGGCGACAGACCATCTGAAGTTATGGATGTGATATCGTCTGGTTCTATAGGCTTAGATATTGCCTTAGGAGTGGGAGGGATTCCTAAAGGGCGTGTGGTAGAAATATTTGGTCCTGAATCCTCAGGAAAAACTACGTTGGCATTACATGCAATTTCGGAGTCGCAACGTAGTGGAGGTATTGCTGCTTTTATTGATGCTGAACATGCTTTTGATAGATTCTATGCCGAAAAGTTAGGAGTTGATGTTCAAAATTTACTAATATCACAACCCGATAATGGAGAACAAGCACTCGAAATAGCAGATAATTTAATTCGTTCAGGTGCTATTGATATTATAGTAATTGACTCGGTAGCAGCTTTAACACCTAAAAGTGAAATAGAAGGCGAAATGGGCGACTCGAAAATGGGTTTGCAAGCACGTTTAATGTCACAAGCTTTAAGGAAATTAACATCAACAATCAGTAAAACAAATTGTTGTTGTATTTTTATTAATCAACTCAGAGAAAAAATAGGAATAGTTTTTGGAAATCCCGAAACAACTACTGGCGGAAATGCGCTGAAATTTTATTCTTCAGTACGTTTAGATATACGTAGACAATCACAAATCAAAGATGGAGATAATCCTGTAGGAAATAAAGTAAAAGTAAAAGTAATAAAAAACAAAGTTGCTCCTCCTTTTAGAACAGCTGAATTTGATATTATTTATGGCGAAGGAATATCAAAAGTAGGCGAAATAATAGATTTAGGAGTAGAATATAATATAATTAAGAAAAGTGGTTCGTGGTTTTCTTATGGAGACATTAAATTAGGGCAAGGAAGAGATACTGTGAAGCAAATGTTATTAGACAACCCTGATATGATGGCTGAATTAGAAATTAAAATTAAAGACGCTATAAAATAACAGCAATGATGATATTTAAAAATAATCTACTTATTTTATTTAGATTATTGCTATTAGTTTTGTTTTTGACAAATTGCCATTACTCTAAAAATAAAGAAGATAAATATGTAAATATGCCAACAGCATTGGCAGAAATATACAAAAAGATAGAAAAATATCCTAATAATCCTTCAAATTATAGCGAACTTTCTGATTATTATATTAATGTTATAGCGTTAGACAGTGCGCTCAATGCTATATTTAAAGCAATACGTTTAGATTCAACAAATACGACTTATTATTTAAAACTTTCTGATATTTATTTTGCCATGAAAAACATTGATGCTTCAGAAGAAATGTTAGAGAAGGTAATAAATATGGATAATAAAAATCAAGAGGCTTATCTTAAGTTAGCAGAATTACATTTTTTGCATAAACGTTATGAAAAAGCACATGAATATTTAGAAAAAGTTTTGCTGATTGATACTTACAATCCCAAGGCTTATTTTATTCGAGCATGGGTGTATAAAGAAGAAAAGGATACTAATGCAGCAATACGTTCTTATTTGGCAGCTGTAGAGCAAAAGTCAGATTATTTTGAAGCGTATGAAGAATTAGCTTTGTTGTATCATCACAAACATGACCCGTTGGCTATCAACTATTATAAAAATGCAATGAACATACAACCTGAAAACATTCATGTTTTATACAATTTAGCAATGTTTTATCAAGAAATGGGAGATGACGAACAAGCTATCGTTTATTATAAAATGATTTTGCAAATAAACCCTTCTTATAAATATGCCTTGCATAATATAGGATGGATTTATATGTTAGAACAAGAAAAATATGATGAAGCTATTGCTTTTTTTACAAAGTCAATAGAAATAGATTCTAATTATATAGAAGCTATTTATAATAGAGGATTGGCTTTTGAAAATTTAAAACAGTATGATAATGCACGCCAAGATTATGCTTATACATTAAAGCTAAATGATAAATACATGTTGGCAATAGAAGGCTTGAATCGTTTAGATAAACTACAGAAAAAATAATTATTATGAATGATAAATCACGTACATTATTAAACGTGAAAAAAATATCACTTTTTTTAGCAATAGCCATTATAGTTTTTTTAGCATGGTATTTTTTAACACTGACTATTTATATTGTTTTAGCTCTTATATTTGCATTAATGGGGTCTCCATTAAAAAATTTATTGTCAAAAATTCGCATTAAAAACTATCGAATATCAAACACCATTACTACTATATTGTCGCTTTTTGGATTGATTTTTATATTAGGGTTTATTGTTTATATTATCACACCTCCATTTGTTAATCAGATAAATATGATTAGCGAAATTAGCGATTTTCACCTTTCTAATGCTATCGATGCTCCTTTAGAAAAATTAGATGGTATGTTGAAAAATTATAATTTAATTAATAATGATGAAAATGTAAAAGATATATTTATTGATAGCACAGCTAAATACATAGGAAAAATGAATATATCTTCAATTTTTGGAGGCGTTTTACAAGGGGTGGGGTCTTTGTTTTTAGCTGTATTTTCTATTTTTTTTATTTCTTTTTTTATGTTACTCGATTTCAATAAGGTGCAAAAAAAAGTAATAAGAATGATTCCTGATGAATACCAAGATGAAATTACGAATATTATATTAAATTCGAAACGATTACTGTCTAATTATTTTGTGGGGTTATTTTTAGAAATGCTGATAGTCGGATTATTAGAGTTTTCAATTCTTTCTATTTTAGGAATACCTAATGCGCTGTTAATAAGTGTTATCAGTAGCTTAATGATTATCATTCCATATATAGGGTCTATTATTACTCTTGTAGCAGCTTGTTTTATAGCAGTTAGCAGCACTTTGATTCTTGGTGGTGATGCGAATATTGCAATGGTTTTGTTAAAAGTATCATTATCTTCTGTTGGTTGTCGTTTGTTAGATAGCTTCTTTTTACAACCTATTATTGCTTCAAGGTCTGTAAAAGCACATCCGTTAGAAATATTTATTATCGTATTGTTAGCGGGCATGTTAGCAGGCATCCCTGGTATGATGTTGGCAATACCTGCTTATACTTTTGTGAGAGTGTTTGCTAAAGAATTTTTTGGAAATAATAACTTTATCAAAACAATTACCGAACGTATGGATGTAAAAAGATAAACTTAATTTTCTTTTTTATCATCATCATCTTTATTTAGCAATATATGGCTGATAGTGTTATCATGAGTATATTTTGCGTTAACGATAGCTTCTGTAATATTGATAATAAAATCGCCTGTTTTTTCTAATAAAGCATACATCCCACTATAAATAATACCTGTTTCGTAGGAGTAGATACGGTTTTTTAAATCTTCTAAATGTTGAAAACGTAACTGATTGCGATATTCGTTGATGAGATTTTCTGCTTCTAAAGCTGTATTTATTTCAACTAAACGATAATATATATTTAAATTATTATTCATTATTTGCAAAGCATTTCTAACTAAATCATACATTTTGTTTAAATTTTCTCTCATTTCTGGAGTAAACCAAATTTTCTTTTCATTTTTTTCATCTATCATTTTAGCTAATTGAAAATTTTGGTCTGCAATGCTTTCAAGGTTGTCTATAATTGTTAACATTCCTCTAATTCGCAATGTTGTCTCTTCAGAGATATTGTTAGAAGAAAGGCGTGTAAGATAATTGGCAATTTCTATTTCCATACGATCAGCAATTAACTCGTAGCGTTCAATTCTTTCTAATAAGAGATTATAGCTTTTTATGTCTTTTATATCCATCAACTGTGGAATAAATTCATACATACGAGTAATTCTTCGGGAATAGACTTGTATTTCTTTTTTAGCCGAATCGATGGCTATCTCTCCTAATCCAACAAGTCCAGATGAAATATATTCTAATTTGAATATTTCATCTTCTTCTAATTTACAGCGTTTTACCATTAAATTGGAAAGTTTTTCTATTTGAGGTATAAACCATATTAGCATAAAAGTATTGGCGGCATTAAATAGGGTGTGAAATAGCGATAACCCCAAAGGTATTACCGTAGCTTCTACTAAAGGAGATTGATTTTCGATGTTAAAAGTAATTTTATCGATAATGAAAATAATTAAACGAAAGAAAACTAATATCCATATAGCTCCAAAAGTGTTGAATATAAAATGGGAACGGGCTGCTTTTTTGGCTTGCACATTTCCTATTGCAGCTGCTATATTAGCGGTAAGGGTAGTGCCTATATTTTCGCCTAAAACTAAAGCTACTGCCATTTCGAAAGGAATCACATTTTCGTAACATAATACCATAACAATAGCCATTGTAGCTGTAGAAGACTGTAAAATAATTGTAATAGCAGTTCCTATTAAAACACAGAATAAAATAGTGCTATAATGTATTGATCCATCAACCATAAGACTTTTCATCAGATGAATAAAATCTTTATTGTTGGCTAAATCAAGATTGTTGACACTATCTTTTAAATAAACAAGTCCTAAAAAAAGTAGTCCAAAACCAATCAAGCACTCGCCTATATATTTCACTTGTTTTTTCTTTAAAAGCATGAGTATAAATCCAATGCCAATGATAATGATTGTAAAAGTGCCAATGTCGTATTTTACTCCAAATAACATAATAATCCATGCTGTGATAGATGTTCCAATATTAGCTCCCATAATTACCCCAATAGCATTGGTTAAATTAAGAATACCAGCATTAACAAAACTGACAGTCATAACAGTTACAGCAGTTGAAGATTGAATGGTGGCTGTAATTACCACTCCTGTTAGGACTGCTTTAAAACGATTAGAGGTAAAAGAAGCTAATACTTGCCGTAGTTTTTCTCCTGAAAGTTTTTGCAAGGCTTCGCTCAAATATTTTATCCCAAAAAGAAACAAAGCTAAAGCACCAATAACTTGCCCTATTAATAAAATAATTTCTCCAATGCTCATGTTTATATTTTTTTACAAAAGAATAATTTTTTTTTTTAACTATGTAAAAAAATAGCAAATGTAACATAAATGTAATATACGCAAAAACAAAGGTTATTGCATTTTAAAAGAGCTTTTTATGATGCAACTATTTTATTAGTTTTTTTTTATCAGTCGCTTATATATTTATTAAAATTT
This sequence comes from uncultured Lentimicrobiaceae bacterium, assembly GCA_964610025.1. Taxonomy (GTDB): domain Bacteria; phylum Bacteroidota; class Bacteroidia; order Bacteroidales; family WCHB1-69; genus UBA5266. The sequence goes on along the minus strand of CAZSTX010000016.1, from coordinate 21,163 downwards.
TAAAAAAGTCTTAAAAAAAAGATGTACTTTTGCGAAACATATTTATTTTAAAATAACTGATAAATAAGAAGATGTAAAGAAGATGCAATGTAATAAAAGCCTAATTAGAATGATAGCTTTTACTTTTACTTTATTGATAGTAGGAGTAATAGTGTTGTTTTTAAGTAAAGCATATCATTTTTTACAAAATCCTGATAAAAATATATTGGAAATTATTACTCCGTCAACATTTACGATAATTAAATGTGATAATTTACAGTATGTTAAAGAATTAAATAATGAAAAATATCCTTATATAGCTACTATATTTTCCCCTGAAAATAAAACAATGTTAGCGTCTTGGATTAATTGTGTAGATTCTTTTGTGGATATGCAATCAATAATAAAAAAACATCCCCTGTATATTTTTATGGCATATAAAGATAAAAAACTATCTTATTTATATACGTGGGAAATAGGAAAGAAAAATGATGGTACAATTAAAAATTTTTTAAAATCATTGCAACAACAATATGAAACCCAAGTTTATGTGTATAAGAAATGGAAGATTATAAAAATTATAATAGATGCTAAAATAATATATGCTAATTATACTAATGGCTTGCTTTTGTTTACGACAGACGAGCAGTTTATGTATGCTTCATTAAATCAATTGTTAGAACCTTCTGAACATGCATCATCTTTTTTAAAAGAATCGATGGATACATGGAACATGAATGCACACATTCATATAGTGATACGTCAACCGGAGATTGATTATTATATGAGTGAAAATAAGATGAATTTTGTTGATGATTGTTTATGGAATTATTTATCAATATTTCAAATAGCAGCTTTAGATGTGAGTTTTAGAAATGAAAAAATAATATTTTCTGGTTATCTGTCTTTAGATACCGCCTGCCATCAATACGAATTTTATCGATATAATAATTATTCTATTGATTATCAGAAGTTGTTGCCTAAAAATCCAACAGCGATAGTTGGGTTAATAGGAGAAAATTTTTCTTCGTTATCGACTTTGTATCAATTAAAAAGAAGTGTGAACGAAGATTTTATGTTAATGATGAAACCAAATACTATATTTTCATTTAATTTAGAAGCAGATACTGCAGCTACTTATATTTTGATGAAATCGGACGATATTGAAGAAGCTAAATTTCATTTATATAATTGTTTAAATAGCACTTTCGAAAATAATATTTATTTGCTTGATACTTTTTACGAAGCTGGGTTGATGATAGGAGGAATTGATATTGCTAATTTTTTCCTAACAAGATTGCAAATTGCGAAAGAAATTAAAAGACTGAAAGCTTATACAGTTATTGATAACTATATTTTATTTTCGGATACAAAACAACATATTAGCCATTATGCTAATATGTTAAAAGAAAATGAAGTATTATCTAAAGATACTAATTTTACAGCAATGAATACTTATTTTAGCGAAGGGAGTAATTTCTTGTATTACAAAAAAACAAACAATAATCAATTACATTTAGATAGTATTGAAAAAAAAATACATTCTTATCGTTTGCAGCTGAGTTATAGGAGCAAAAATAAAATGTTCTTTCATTTATTATTACAACTAAAATAATTTATTTAAATTTTACATTTAAAATATTACCTGTATAAGGATTAATTTCAAATGAAGTAACGTTATGAGGCAATGTGTTGATAACTCCATATTGATTGATAGAAAGTTCTCCTATAATATTTAATGTTTTATTGTTGCATGAGAGGCTTGCTGTATAATTTTCAGGAATACGGTAGTAAAAACTTTCTATTAAATGTTTTTTATTTTGGTTACGAATGTTTGCTATAAATTTTTGTATAAGATCGGTTGAGTGTGTATTAGTAAGTTGCAGTGAGTATATCTCTGTGTCATTTTCTAAGATTTTATTTATACCATTAGTTGTTGTAAATGAAAATAAAGGTATAGTGATAGTGTCAGACTTGTCGGGGAGAGGATAATAATAAGTGTATTCAATGGTTTCACTAAGTGTAAAACCTGTAAATAATGAAAGAAAGGCTTCTTCTTGTTCTTTTAAGCGAGTAATCATATATTCTAAATTGCTATAATCTACTTCGTGTTCGCCCATTAGCAATAAACGTTGTGCTTCTCGTATGTTTTTTATTTCATCTAAAGTCTCTTTTGCTTTTTCTTCTGTAGTTTTAACAGCCATATGTTTTTCTATTTTAAGAATTTGTACATATGTTGAATCGATAAAATGAGATTCATAAGTCGTATCTATTATTTCGTACATTCCATAGTTAGCATACATGTCAAACATTGTTTGTTCTTTGGGGTTTTGATTGTGAAAAGTTATTTGAAGTTGATTGTTAGATGATTGAGAGGCAGCAGTTTTTTCATTAATGATTAGTCCATTTTTAATAAATTGATAATATGAAGTGTCTTTTATTTTATTAGGGTAGCTTATGTAGTATAATTCTGATAAATCGGACTGATAGCCTAATGAAATATTAATATTGTTAATAGCATAGATGGTTTGATTCGCTTGAATAGCCTTAGCGCCTAACATGTCTTCGGCATAATCGCTAAAAGGACCTTTATATCTATTAATTTTTTTTATGCTAATATGTGCAATTATATAATTTTTAGGTAAAGAATAAAAAAAACCATATTTTTTAGGATAAATACCCAAAGAATCTTTGACTTTTACGACTTCGTATTGTGAGAAACTTAGAAAATAAGTAAAAATCAAAATTGTTAAGAAATAATAATTTTTGCTTTTCATAGCATAATGATGTATGTGAAAAATAAATGTTGTTAACTATAATCTTTAAGTGAGTTCATGAGTTTTTTACGTGTAAAAAAAATACGACTTTTTACTGTGCCTATAGAGATATCCATTTGATCTGAAATTTCTTTATATTTATAGCCATCAATGTACATTTCAAATGGGAGTCGTTGATTTTCTTCTATTTTATTAATGTTTTTAGAAATTTCTTTTACAGATATTTTCATGTCAGCATTATCAGAATGATTTGAAATCATATTGCGTAAATAATTCATATCTTCGGTCTGCTGTATTAAAGAATTAGACTTAGTTTTGCGTCTGTAATTATTAATGAAAGTATTACGCATAATAGTATACAACCATGCTTTTAAATTGGTGTCATCTTCAAATTTATCTCTGTATAAAAGAGCTTTTAAGAAAGTGTCTTGCAATAAATCATCTGCGTCTTCTTGGTTGAGAGTTAAAGAAAAAGCAAAGTTGCGTAAAGCACTTTCTAAAGCTATGATGTCTTTTTGAAATTTATGTTCGCTCATTTTTATTCCTTTTTTATATTTCAATAATAGTATTTATTGTTGGTTGTATATATCAAAAATCTTTCCAAATTTAAAACTGAAAGGAAATTTAAACTATTTATGTGTGTATAATTATTTAATATATTCATATTTAAGATACTTTATTTTTAACGAAGAAAAATAATATTTATTTTACATGTGCTATTGTTTTTTTTATTATTTTTGTAAAAAAAAACACTATGACTACTTACAAACAAATGAAATATATATTCTTTTTTTTCACCTTAACTTTTAATTTTCTATCTGTAAGCGCTATTAATTATTTGCCAACTAAAGGTGCCCGCTCTTCAGCAATGGCTCATGCTTCTGTAGCTTTAAAAGATAAAAGTGCAATATTTAATAATCCTGCCATAATGGCATATAACGATGGAATTAATGTCGGGTTACATTATGATAATCGGTTTTTATTAAAAGAAACTTCTACTTCAAGTTTAGGTTTTGTGTTGCCTGTAGAAAAAGTTGGTGCTTTTGGTTTGCAATTGTCCCATTTTGGAGGTGCAAATTATGGAGAGCTACATACAGGATTGTCTTATGCTAAATCGTTTGGAAATATTATTTCTTTTGGGTTAGGATTTTATTATTTAATGAATTATTTTTCTGAAAAAACTTATGGAAACTGTCATGGATTTGCTTTCGATATAGGAATTTACAGTCAAATAACTAAAAGACTGGGTATTGGATTTTATACTTTTAATCCAGCTCGTTTAAAAATGTGTACTTATAATGACACAAAAGAATATATTCCTACTTTATTACGATTAGGATTATCTTATGATTTATCGAAAAAATGTTTGTTGATAACCGAAATAGAAAAAGATTTAGATAAGAAATTTTTATATAGAATAGGTTTAGAATACAGTATTATAGACCAATTACAAATAAGAACAGGATGTAGTTTCCCTTATTTTGAATACAGTATTGGTGCGGGTTGGAAAACAAATTATCTTTTAGTAGATTTTGCTTTTAACTATCATTTTATTTTAGGATATAGTCCACAACTATCATTAATATACACTATAAAACAAACAAAATAATTATGTATAAAAATATATTGATAGTGTGTTTGTTTTTCCTATGTCAAAAAGGAGATTTGTTATTTGCACAAATAGATACAGTTTCTTTAAAAGAAGGAGAATTAATACAAGAAGATAATTTTATATTGCAACTCGAAAACTTAGCCGAAAGTGCAGAAGACGAACAAGATTATAGTGAAATATTGGAAGACTATACTTATTATAACGAAAATAAAATTAATATTAATCAACCCGATTATGATATACTGATGGCTGTGTTTAAATTGACAGATTATCAGATATATCATTTAAAAAGATATTTGGATATTAATCAAGTTATGTATAGTATTTATGAATTAGCTTCTATTGAAGGATTTACAATGGAAACAGTCCGTTTGTTATTACCTTATGTTGTACTACTTCCTATTGACCAAAGTCGAAAAACTACACTGAAAAATGTATTTAAATATGGAAAAAACACCTGTATAATGCGTTATACGCAAGTATTAAACAAACAGTCGGCTTATCGTATACTTCCCGATTCTTTATTGGAATTAAAACCCAATGCTATTTATAGAGGTAGCCGTCCTTATCTTTTGTTTAAATACAAATTTGATTATGCTTCAAAAATACGTTTTGGAATTACTGCTGAAAAAGATGCGGGAGAAGAGTTTTTTAAAGGAAGCAATAAACAAGGATTCGATTTTTATTCTTTTCATTTTTTTATGAAAGATGTTAAATTTATAAAATCATTAGCAGTAGGAGATTATCAAATTAAATTTGGACAGGGAGTGGCTATTTGGACAGGTTTTCAATCGCCAACTATTATCAATCCTATGGAAATATATCGCTATGCTCAATCTATTACTCCTTATACATCTTCTAATGAAAATAATTATTTGCGTGGTGTAGCAAGCGAATTGCAATTTGGAAAATTCCGTTTTGCACTATTTTATTCTTACCGTAAAAAAGATGCGTATTTAGAAAAAGTTAATCATAGTGATAACCAATATATTTATTCATTACAAGAAATGGGTTATCATCGTACACTAACAGAAATAGAAAGAAAAAACAATATTAAGCAGCAATTGTTAGGAACATTTGCTACTTATACTCATCGTGTGTTAAGAGTAGGAGTAGGGGTGTTTTATTCGCATTATAATTACCCTTTTTACATAGATGAAAAACCGTATAATTTATACAAAATGAACCAACAAGATGTGTTAAATGCAAGTGTAAATTATAATGTTATCATAAAAAAAGTAAGTGTCTTTGGCGAAAATGCTTTGAGCAACAATGGCGGTTTTGCCCTGTTGAATGGGTTGATTTATTATGTAGATCCATTGCTTAATTTTACGCTTTTATATCGTTATTATAGTAAAGATTATCAGGCTGTGCAAGCAAATGCCTATCGTCAAGCAACTGTTGTTAATAATGAAGATGGATTGTTGTTAGGATTGCAAATGTTTTTAAATAAATATGTAACATTGAACGCTCATGTTGATTTTTATAGGTTTATGTGGTTGAAATACACGACTGATGCGCCGTCAATTGCTTATAAAGTGCTTACAAGATGGCACTTTGACATAAATAGAAAGTTTACATTTTATTTTCAATTCAAACATGCTGATAAAAATGTGAACGAATCGATGGAGTATTACAATCAGTTAATAGCGGTCAAAAAACAAAACTATCGTTTAAATGCTATTTATAAGCCACTTTATAACTTACAATTAAAAAGTTGTTTAGAATATGTTGTATTGCAACAAAAAAATAATAAAGAAAAATTAAGAGGTTATTTAATCTATCAAGATATTGTTTGGAAATACAAATGGGTTACTTTAACAGGAAGATACGCTCTATTTCATACCGATTCTTACGACACACGTTTGTATGCTTATGAAAATGATGTATTGTATGCGTCTTCTATTCCAGCTTATTATGGAATAGGAAATAGAATATATGTGATGATGAAAATGGAAGTTAGTTCTTATGTTAATATTTGGGTGAGAGTAGCTCAAAGTTTTTATAAAAATAAACAGACGATAGGAACTGGATTAGAGGAAATTGATGGCAATAGTAAATCAGATATTCATTTGCAAATAATAGTAAAAGTATAGTTCCTTTATATTAGTTGATGTTATTTCTTTTATTATATTCGATTGCTGTATTGAGAGAATCTTGCGCAATGTTGAAATAAGGTAAAACTTTTTTTATACACTCTTCAGCAGGACAATAACGGAAATATTGTGGTTTTGCTCCTTTTTTTAAAAAGATATAACCTTTTGATTGTGTGGTTAGAAAAGAAGAAATATTCACTATGTCAATTTTTGTTCCATAATAATTTATTATAGGAATGTTGTTAAAATTTTTAGTAGTTTCGATAAAAAGTATATTGTATTCTTCCAATGTTTCTTGCATATGTATGCGATTCCATATCCAATCGTCGTCAATATCAATCCCTATTTCAGAAGTGTCAGCAAATTGTATAACAGCCATGTAATCAACATCAAAAATAGTAGGTTGTTGGTATGTAATCAGTCCGTTGGGAGAAATATAATAAATATCTTCATTTTCAATAAGTTGATTAGTAGGAGTGATGCTGTCGATAACAGAGGAGTATATTTTTTCGTATTTTTTCTTTATTTTAATTGTATAATTTTTTTCGATATTGCAACTCCATTCTTCACTTTCTAAACTGTCTTTTTTTTCGACAGCAGAGCTATAAGCAATTATTAAAGCTGCAATTATGTTATAGGATTTTTCCTGTTCTTCAATGGTTATTAATACTTTATGATTAATATCATTTGTATTAGATATGAGCCAAATATCGAATTTGGAGGAGTATTTTTCTATTTGATATTCGACAACCCATTCGTCGGGAAGTGTAGTAGCAATAATAGGACTGTGTCCTTCTTGTTTTTTTAATAAAGGGAGTAATTGTGTATATAAATCATTATTTAAGATAATGAGTGAATCTTTTCTTTCGTCGTCACAGTTTATTGTTAAAGGCAATGTTTTTTCAATCAAATTTTCATAAGATATTTCTTCTTGAGTTGTATGACGGCATGTAGTAAATATACTTAATAAAATAAAGCCAAAGATGATTTTTTTTAACATAATAATTTTATTTAATTTTTATACTTGCAAAGATACATTATTAGTTTTACTAATTAACAATAATCCAATAAATGTCAAAAATCCATTTAATAGAAGTAATTCAAAATCGAAAGAATAGTTGAACCATTTGAGAGAGTTTTGACTTAAAATAAAACAAATAATAGGAGATAATATACAGACAATAGGGGTGAATTTGTCTTTTATTTTTCGTTTCATTATTAATCCGAATACAAATAATCCTAACAGAGGTCCATAAGTAATGCTTGCAATACGAAACAATATATCTATAAGATTAGTTGAACGGTGTTGTTCGTAAAAAATAATGATAAAAATAAAAAGTAATGCAAATCCGCTGTGAATTGCATATCGGATATGTGTTTTTTTCTTTTCTGTAAAATCTTTTCTTTTTTCTAGGTTTAAGAAGTCGATACTAAAAGCTGTTGTAAGTGATGTGAGGGCGCCGTCAGCACTTGGATATAAAGCCGATATTAATCCTATAATAAAAACAACGCCGGCAATGGGTCCTAAATGATTGATGGCAATAGATGCAAATAGTTCGTCGCCTTTAACATTAATATTATTAGAGGCTGCATATAGGTATAAGGCAGCTCCTAAAAAGAGAAAAAGAAAGTTGACAAAAATAATGATAACACTAAAACTAAACATGTTTTTTTGTGCAGAACGGATGTTTTTGCAACTCAAATTTTTTTGCATCATTTCTTGGTCTAAACCTGTCATACTGATAGTGATAAACATTCCTCCTAAAATTTGTTTCCACCAACTTAAACGAGAAGCATTATCGGTAAATATCACTTGAGAATAACGACTGTTTTTGATATTTATAAACATTTCGCTAAAACTCATATCCATTGCTTTGCATATTAATATAAGGCTTAATATGAGTGAAGCCAGCATAAATGTAGTTTGTAATGTATCGGTCCAAATGATTGTTTTTACACCTCCCCGTAAGGTATAGCCTAATATTAAAAAAAGGAATAGTATAACTGTCATCTCGAAACGAAATCCCCAGTAAGAAAATACAAATTCGTGCAATACAAGAATTACCAAAAATATACGTAAAGAAGCTCCTAATGTTCTTGATAATAAAAAAAAGAAAGAACCTGTTTTATGTGTCCAGAATCCGAAACGTATTTCTAAATATTGATAAATAGAAGTTAGTTTTAGTTTGTAATAAGCTGGCATTAAAAGAAATGATATAACAAGGTATCCTAAAAAATAACCAAATACCGTAAGCATATAAGAAAAAGCACGCTCATCGACCCAGCCGGGCACCGACATAAAAGTTACGCCCGAAAGAGAAGCTCCTATCATTCCATAGGCTACAACAAACCACGGAGATTGACGGTTGCCAATATAAAAAGATTCGTTGTTAGCTTTACGGGAAGTAAGCCAAGTTACTAAAAATATAATAATTGTATAAATGGCGAAACATGTAAAAATAATTAATTGCATTAGATTTAAGTTTTATTTAATTATTAGTTAATTTTTTTTTAAGAAAATTAGCGGTGTGAGATTGCTTGCATTTTATAATATCTTCTGGTGTTCCTTGAAATATAATTTCTCCTCCTTTGTTTCCTCCGTTTGGGCCCAATTCGATAATCCAATCGGCACATTTAATCATATCTAAATTATGTTCGATTACTATAATGCTATGTCCTTTTTTTATAAGTGCTTTGAATGCTTTATGAAGATTTTGAATGTCATGAAAATGTAATCCTGTTGTCGGTTCATCAAAAAGGAAAAGTGTGTGGGCTTGCTTACTGCCTTTGCCAAGAAAATGGGCTAATTTAACTCTTTGGGCTTCGCCTCCTGAAAGGGAAGACGATGATTGTACTAATTGTAAATAACCTACTCCTACATCAGACAAAGGTTGTAGTGAGTTGATAATGTTTTGTGTTAAACGTGAGTTTGGCAAGTTTTTAAAGAAGTCAATAGCTTCGTCAATGGTTAAGTGTAAAATATCGTAAATGTTTTTATCTTTTATTTTCACTTCTAATGTTTCATCTTTATAGCATTTGCCTTTGCATTCGTCGCAAATAATTTCTACATCTGCCATAAATTGCATTTTAATGCTGATATGTCCTTCTCCTTTACAATGTTCGCATCGTCCGCCTTCGATGTTAAAAGAGAAAAATCCGGGTTTATAGCCTCTATTTTTCGATAAGGGTTGTTCAGAAAATAATTGGCGTATATATTCAAAAGAACCTATATAAGTAGCTGGATTAGAACGCGAGGAACGTCCAATAGGATTTTGGTCGACAAATTCGACATGAGCAATTTTTTTTAAATCGCCTGTTAAATGGTTTGATTTTTCTTTTATCGTAATTTGCTTGCTATCTATTTCACGTTTAATAAGCGGGAATAATATTTCTTTTATTAAAGTTGATTTTCCACTGCCCGAAACGCCTGTTACGAATGCCAATACATTTAATGGAATTTTAACAGATAGGTTGTGTATGTTATGCAAAGAAACATTATTTAAAAATAGGAATTCTTTAGCCGTTTTTCTTTCTTTAGGCACTTCAATTTTTAAATCACTATTGAGATATTTAGCTGTAATGCTATTTTTATCTTTTAATAATTCTGTTATATTTCCTTGAAATACAATTTTTCCGCCATTTCTGCCCGAGAGAGGACCCGTATCGATAATTTGGTCTGCTGCACGAATAATTTCTTCATCGTGCTCAACTACGATAATCGTATTGCCAATATCTCTTAAATGTTTAAGCGTTTTAATGAGTTTTAATGTGTCTTTACTATGCAATCCAATGCTTGGTTCGTCTAATATGTAAAGGGAGCCAACTAAACTACTTCCTAAAGAACCAGCTAAATTGATACGTTGCGATTCGCCTCCCGATAAAGTATTAGACGGACGGTTAAGGGTAAGATATTCTAATCCAAGATTACAAAGAAATGCTATACGAGTTTGTATTTCTTTTAATAAACGCTCGGCTATTGTTTGTTCTTGAGGAGTATCGAAAGTTAAATTTTTAAAAAAAGATAAACATTCGTCAAGAGGCATTTCTATGATTTCGTGAATGTTTTTTTTATGTATTTTAATATATTCTGCATCTTTTGTTAATCTACTGCCTTTGCATTCAGTACATACTGTTTTCCCTTTATAGCGAGAAAGTAAAACGCGATATTGGATTTTATACGAATTTTCTTCAACCCATTGAAAAAATTGGTTGATACCATGAAAGTATTGATTTCCAGTCCATAGTAAATTGTATTCTTCTTTGGTAAGTTGTGAAATAGGACGATGAATAGGAAAATCGAAAAGGTTAGCATTGTTTATCAATGCTTGTTTATATTCGTTCATTTTTTCTGTTTTCCAGCAAACGATGGCATCGTCATATACAGATAAATTTTTATCGGGAATAATTAAATCGGGGTCTATACCTAATATATTTCCAAAGCCTTCGCAACGCGGACATGCACCGTATGGATTATTGAAAGAGAACATATTGACACTCGGTTTTTTGAATATAATGCCATCTTTTTCAAACTTATTAGAAAAATAATGAATTTCTTTTTTCTTGTTAGCAGCAGCAATCTCAACCAAACAAACTCCTTGCCCTTCAAAAAATGCTGTTTCTATCGATTCGGCGATACGCGAACGATTTTCATCTGTTTTCTTTAAGATAAAACGGTCGATAAGCAGAAGAATTTCACTTGATGGGATTGTTTTGTTTTTCAAATAATCGTCAATAAATAAAATTTTGCCATTGAGACTGATGCGATTAAATCCTTGTATTAAAAGTACTGATAATTGTTCTTCAATGCTTCTTTCGTTTCGGAGAATAAGCGGAGCATACAATAAAACAGGAGATGTGTCGGGCAAAGAAAAGATAAAATTACACACATCATTCACACTATCTCGTTTGACCAAGTCGCCAGAAATTGGAGAATAGGTTTTTCCTAAACGGGCAAATAAAAGTTTAATATATTCATAAATTTCTGTTGAAGTTCCTAAGGTAGAACGAGGATTGTTTGTATTTACTTTTTGTTCAAATGCAATAGCAGGTGGAATGCCATGAATAAAATCAATAGTGGGTTTACTTATTTTTCCTAAAAACTGACGTGCATAGGCACTTAAAGATTCAATATAACGCCTTTGCCCTTCGGCATATAGAGTGTCGAAGGCGAGAGATGATTTTCCTGACCCAGATAAACCTGTAATTACAATGAGTTTATTGTGAGGTATATTGAGTGATATGTTTTGTAAGTTGTTTACTTTAACTCCTTTTATACGAATGAAATCATTATTTTTCATGTAGTATTGCAATTCTATTTTAATAATTATTCCTTTTTCATTGATGCTGGCATTAGAATAACACGCACATATTCATCATGTTTCATGTATTTAACTATTGTTTTAATTTCTTCTGTTGTTATGTTATTAATAATTTCTTTATATTCTTCAACACTTAATAAAGGATAGTCGTATTCATATAATTGATGTAGATTATGGAGCCAAGTGTTGTTGTTTTTTACAGCAATTTCTTTAGCTTTAATCAATTGTATTTTAGCTTTATCAAGGTATAATTCTTCTACTCCATTTTCAATAATTTGATCGATAACTTTCCAAATGCTTGTTGTTAGCTCTTCGACTCGTGTTGGTTCACAACCCAATCCAATATTCATAAATAGCTGCTCTTTGGGTAATTTTGAAGTAGATATAGAAAAATTGACGCCATAAGTACCTCCTAATTTTTCGCGTATTTCTTCTGTCATTTTGATTTTTACAATATTATTTAATAAATTGATTAACAAAAGATTTCTTGTGTTCCAATCAAAGTCTTGGCAGGTTGAAATAACAAATTGTGTTTTTTCTCCAATACCAGCATAAAGTGTTTCGTTGGTAATGCCTTTTGCAAAAGGGCTGCTTTTGTCTATCCAATTTTCTTTTTCTTGTTTCGATGGTATGCCTCCAATATATTTTTCGATAAGAGGAAGAACAGTTTCAAAATCGAGATTTCCTACAAAATAAAAAGTAAAATCTTTAGCATTATTAAAACGTTCTCTAAAAATAGAATACATTTCTTCTAAATTCATTTCTTCTAAATGTTTTTCTTCCAATCTTATAATACTTATTGTGTCTTCTGGGTATTTTAATTTATTGACAAGGTATTGAAATTGATGTGTTGGCGAGTTTTGATACATAGCGATAGAAGTACGCCACGCATCTATTTGTTTATCCAATTCTTCTTGCTCTTTACGTGGACTTTCAAAAATCATAAATATATATTGTAAAAATGTTTCCATATCTTTGATGCTTGTGCTGCCATCTATCCCTTCGTTTAAAGAAAATATCCAAGGATTAATATGAAAATTTTTACCATACATGAATTTTTTAAGATCATTATTATTATAATTTCCAATACCACTATTGTGAATAATAGTGGTGCTATATTTGGCATTAACTAATTTATTGTTAGGATAAAGCGAAGTTCCTCCTTTGCTAAAAGCATAAAAAAGGATTTGGTCGTTAGTGAAATCTGTAGCTTTTAAAATAACTTTTGCTCCGTTACTTAACACTATTTCTGTGTAATTAAATTCGGTATTGTCTTTACGTTCAATGATTTTTCCAGCGGTAGGTTCTTTTGTTAAAAAGGGGAGCTGATTGGCTTCGTCAACATAGGGAATGGTTTTTATGGTTTTAACTTTTTTAAGTATTTGTAGAAAATCGTTTTCATTAGGAGTAGCTAAATCCGTCTTTTTGGGTTGAGTATAGGTAATGGTAATATTTTTGTCTGTTATTAATTGTTTTATTATAGCATGAATGTCTTCGTTATTAATTTGATTCATTATTTCTTGAGCTAATAAGTAATGTTCTTTACTACTTATAATAGGCGTATGATGAAGAAAATGAGCGTTGTATTGATTTGCAAAAGTGCGAGATTCTTTTTTATCTTCTTCTTTTGCCTGTTTTTCATAGTTGCTAAGTAGTTCTATTTTAGCTCGTTCTAATTCCGAATCTAAAATGCCATATTGTATTAATCGTTGCAATTCGCTTAGTGCTAATTCAAAAGTTTCTAATCCTCTGTTTTCTTTGCAAACATACCTATTAGAGAATGACTCATTTGTACGCGACCAATAATTTCCATAATAACTAACTCCATGAATAAATGGAGCTTGTGTTTTATTTCCAATTTCTGCTATTCGGGCATTGAGTATGCTTGTAAGAAGCGAACGGCAAATGTTAAGTTTTAAATCTTCATATGTTTTGATTGTTTTTTTAGGATGTTTATAATTAATAACAAATTGTGTATTAGTAGCTTCTGGGTCAGTAGCAATAGCAATTAAAGGTTTTTTATTATTAGGAATAGTATAATTTGGACGTTTTAGGGGAGTTGATGGGATAGGGTTCATAAGAAAAAAATCAATTACCATTTGTTCCATATCATTAGCATTAAAATCGCCAACGATAATAATTGCCATATTATCAGGTCTATACCATGTTTTGTAGAAATTTCTAATAGAGGCGTATTTGAAATTCTGTAGATTTTCTAAAGTGCCAATTGGTAAACGATTAATATATTTTGAGTTTTTTAATTCTACAGGCAATGTAATTTGTCGCATACGCTCGCCAGCGCCTCCTCTTGTACGCCATTCTTCTATAATAACACCTCTTTCTTTATCAATTTCTTCCTCTGCCATTAACATCCCAAAAGCCCAACCATCAAGAATTTTTAACCCCATATTAAACATGGTGCTATCGTCAGTAGGCAAAGTAACATAATAAACTGTTTCGTTAAAACTTGTATAGGCATTGATTTCTCTTCCAAAAACAATCCCTTTTTTTTCGAGTTCACTCACCAAGGTATTGTTAGGATATTGTTTTGTCCCATTAAACCCCATGTGTTCGGTAAAATGTGCTAAGCCAACTTGGTCGTCTGTTTCTAAAATAGAGCCAGCATTGACAGATAAGTAAAAAATGGCACGTTTTTCTGGTTTTTTGTTTGATTTGATATAATAAGTTAATCCGTTTTCTAACTTTCCTATTTTAACAGTAGTGTCATGTGGTAAGGCTTGCTTAGCATTAAAAGGCACTGCTTGTGAATGGAGTAAATATGCTGTAAAACTTAATAAAAAGACAATTGATTTAACGATAACTTTCATGTATTATAGATATTTTAATTAAAAAAAATAATCTACAAAAATACATTAAATATATTTTAAATAATAGCAAGTTGCATATTATTATGTCTATTAATTATAATAATTTTTGAAAATAGAAGTATATCGTTCAATATTTTTATATACATTTGCAGCTATAAAATTTTTGTAATAATTATATGTACAGTCTTTTTATTAAAGAAATAAGGAGTTTTTTGAGTTCCCTTATAGGCTACATAGCTATAGGTGTTTTTCTGATACTTACAGGTTTGTTTTTGTGGATTTTTCCATTTTCTGATAATATAATACTGAGAGAATTTGCCGACATTAATGGGTTGTTTAATTTTGCACCAGTTGTTTTTTTACTTTTAATACCTGCTATTACCATGCGATCTTTTGCCGAAGAAACAAAATCAGGTACTATCGAATTATTATTAACCTATCCTATTTCAGATATTAAAATTATTTTAGCAAAATTTTCTGCAAGTATTGTTTTATTAATTATTTCACTACTTCCGACTTTAATTTATTTTTTCACAGTTTATTTATTAGGCTATCCTAAAGGAAATATAGACCAAGGTGCAATGTGGGGTTCTTATTTAGGATTGATATTTTTAGGAGCTACTTTTGCAGCTATTGGATTGTTTGTTTCTACTCTAACTGACAATCAGATTATATCTTTCTTATTTTCTGTATTGGTTTGCTTTATTGCATGGAGAGGATTCGAGTTTATTTATTCATTTGATGTGTTTGAATCGTTTGGTTATATTGTGAAAACATTAGGAATTAGTCATCATTACGAATCTATTAGTAGAGGTGTAATTGACACAAGAGACATCGTTTATTTTTTAAGTACGATCGTTTTGTTTTTATATTTAGCAGCCTTGCGTTTAAAAAGTAGAAATTGGTAAATAGTATGAAAGTAACTAAAAATATACGCAATATTAAACGAAACAATTTAATACAATTTTTTTCGCTCTTAGTTATTATTGTTTTAGTAAATATAATTTTTTCTTTTCTTTTTCTACGTTTCGACTTAACGAGCGAAAAACGTTATACTCTTTCACAGTCAACGGTTGATTTAGTTAAAAATATTGATGACTTAGTTTATGTAAAAGTATATTTATATGGGAAAAATTTACCTCCCGATTTTGCAGAATTATCACTTAAAACAAGAGAGTTTTTAGATGAATTAAGAGTGTATTCAAAAAATATACATTATGAGTTTATCGACCCCTCAGCAGGTAAAGATAAAAAAGAACTGATGGCATATTATGGACAGTTGTATAAACAAGGGCTTCAACCTCAACCTATTCAAAGCGAATATGCTGATGGAATTAATACCCGCTATGTAGTGCCTGGAGCTATTATATCTTATCAACAACGCGAAACGCCGGTATCTCTACTCGATTCTGACGAAGGATTATTACAAACTCACAATGATATTATTAAATTTTCTATAGAAAAATTAGAGTACAATATCGGAAATGCTATTAGACGTTTGACTAATCAACAGAAAGCAACTGTTGCTTTTATTAAAGGACATGGAGAATTGTTTAATGGAGAAGTTTTTAGCGCAGCTGTTGCCATAGCAGATTTTTATAAAGTAGACTCAGTTATATTAGATGGCAAAATGAGTAAAATATTTAATGTTGAAATAATTGATTCTAATACTACTGATTTTAAAATTACAACTAACAAATATGATTTGCTTATTGTAGCAAAGCCAACTCAAACTTTTAATAATTATGATAAATTTCTATTAGACCAATTTGTTATGCGTGGAGGTCGCATACTATGGTATATAGACCCCGTTTTTGCAGAAATGGATAGCTTGCAGCACTACAAAGAAATACCATGCTTGCCGAGAGAATTAAATTTAGATGATTTGTTTTTTCGTTACGGAGTGCGTTTAAATACTAATTTATTGCAAGATATTAATGCATTAGCTATTCCAGTTAAAACAGGCGAAATAGCAGGACAAGCACAATATAAATTTATCCCTTGGTATTATTTTCCTTTGATAACACCTTATATTGGACACCCAATTGTGAAAAATTTGAATGTTTTAAAGACAGAATTTATTAGCTCGATTGATACTGTTGGAACAAAAGAAGGACTGAAAAAAGAAATATTACTTACCACTTCTGCTACAACTAAAATAGTTAATACACCTTCGATTATTAGTTTAGAAACATTAAAACGCAGAGCTAATTATAGAGAATTTTCACATAAAAACTTACCAATAGCTGTTTTAGTAGAAGGAAATTTTCCTTCCTTATTTTCAGAAATAGACGAAGTAAGTAATCAAAAGAAAATAGATTTTATTGCTAAAAGTAAACCAACGAAAATGATTTTTGTGTCAGATGGAGATATGATTAAAAATCAATTTAACAATAAAAAATATCCCTTGCCTTTAGGTTATGACCAATATACTGGGATGACATTTGGAAATAAAAACTTTCTTTTAAATGCTGTTAATTATCTGTGCGATGATGAAGGAATTGCTCAAGTAAGATCAAAAGATTTTAAAATGAGATTGTTAGATAAAGAAAAACTGTTGAAAGAAAAAACATTTTGGCAGGTTATTAATATAACTCTGCCATTATTGCTTGTTTTTGTAATGGGAATGGTTTTTGTTTTTATACGTAAAAAGCAATTTGCAAAATAAAGAATCAATAAATGAATAAGAGTACTAAAAAAAATATTATTATTCTGGGAATAACGTCTTTACTAATTATTATAACAATTATAATATTAGTAACAAAACGAACAACGACATTCGATTACGATTCTAATCAATTTGCTGTAAAGGATACGAATGAAATAATCAAAATTTTCATTGCAGATAATTACGGCAAATCGGTCTTATTAGAAAGACAAGACAATGGAGAATGGAAAGTAAACAAAGATTTTGTTGCAATTAGAAAAAATGTAGACGATTTATTAAATATTATAATGAATATAGCTATACGCGAACCTGTTGCTTATAGCGCCAGAAACAATGTTAATAAATGGTTAGCCACAGGAGCAAATAAAGTAGAAGTGTATTATAACGATTATCGAATAAAAATAGGAAAAATTAAATGGTGGAAATATCAAAACAAAAAAACCTATTATATTGGAAGCCCAACACAAGATAGCTTAGGAAACTATGCTTTAATAGAAGGAGCTAAAGACCCATTTATTGTTTGCTTGCCCGGATTTAGAGGATTTATTTCACCCTATTATTCCCCTTTCGAATCAGAATGGAAATCACATAATATTGTTCGATTAAAAATTTCAAAAATTAGTAAAGTAGAAATTATTGATTATCATAATCAAGAAGCATCATTTACTATTGTTAGAAATAATGAACGAAATTTTGATATACTCAATCATAATCATGAAAAATTATCAATATATGATACAGCTAAATTGTTTGACCATTTATCTGAATATAGAGATTTAAATTTTGAATCTTTTGCCGAAAATCTTACAAAAGAAGAAAAAGACAGTTTGTTTTCAATGAAATTCAAAGATATTTTTGTAACAGAAACAGACAATAAACAAACAAAAATTTCATTGTATTATATGGAAAATGTATTAGATACAGCTAATTATATTTACATTGAAGAGTTTATAGAAAAATTTAATAGAGATAAATTTTATGCTATTATTAATGATAATAAAGAAGAGATAGTAATATGTCAATATTTTGTTTTTGATAGAATTATACAGCCATTGCGTTACTACTATTTAAATAGCGAAATTATACCAATATATAAAGATAAAAAATAATTAGATATGGATATAGAAAAAAATTATTCGAGATTAGAATCTTCTGTTTTAACAGAAGATAAAGCCTTAAGTAAAAAATTTATGGTTAGTGTTTTTGCGTGGATGTTTGCAGGATTAATGATAACAGCCGCTATTGCATGGCTTTTTGCTAGCAGCTCTCTGCTTTCATTATTACTAACAGAAAATGGATTAAGTGTTTTAGGATGGGTAGTTATGCTCTCGCCTTTTGCTATGGTGGTTTTTATGTCGATAGGATTTCAACGTATGTCTTTTGTTGCGCTTTTACTATTATTTATACTTTACTCTGCACTAATGGGAGCGAGCTTGAGTTTTATTTTACTCGTATACACAGCACAATCTATTGCTGTAACTTTTATAATAACAGCAAGCATGTTCGGATTAATGGCTGTTGCAGGCTATACTACTCAAACTGATTTAAGTAAATTCGGATCTATTTTGTTTATGGGACTTATAGGATTGATAATAGCAATAGTTGTCAATTTATTTATGAAAAGCAGTGGCATACAATGGCTCATTACTATATTTGGAGTGTTAATATTTACAGGCTTGACAGCATGGGATGTACAACGCATGAAAAAAACCAGCTATACAACAATTATAGGAACAGAAACTGGAAATAAAATTGCTTTAATGGGTGCTTTATCGCTGTATTTGAATTTTATTAATTTATTTTTATTCCTTTTACGTTTTATAAATGGGAGAAATTAATAATTTAAAAATATATTGTTTTATTAAAATATTTGTATAATTTTGCAGGTATAAATAAATTAGCAACAAGGCTGACGGAATAGCAGGGAATAACAGTAATTCCAAGAAATTCAGTTAGTTATTGTTGCCAAAACGGTAACGGTAAATGGCAAAAAAAGAAGTACTAACTGACCTTTGGGTTTATGAATTACTCAAAGAAGCTGATATTAATTTACATCCGCAAGGAAGTAATATTTTAGAAATTGATGAAGCATTAAAAACGGCTTCAAAATCGGGGACGGGAAAAGTCGGATTTCCTGAATATACGGGAGTTGTAAAGGATTTCCTTTTGGTTATCGAAAACAAAGCGGACGTTTCCCAACATCTTAAACGAAACGAGAGAAACTTAATCAGTAAAGAAGTTTCTGACGTTCGGGACTATGCGGTAAACGGTGCATTATTTTACGGACAACACCTTGCAAAAAACACAAGCTATAAGAAAATTCTTGCTTTCGGAATTTCGGGCAATCAAAAACGGCATAAAATATCTCCAATTTTCGTCAATGAACGAGGCGAATACAAGGAATTAGAAGAAGTTGAAACTTTTGCACTTTTCAATGAAAAAAATATTGACGAGTATTACACTCGGAATATTTTAAAAGAAGAAACACCCGAGGAAAAAACCACCAAAGAAATTTTAAAAGATGCCGAAAATCTACACAAAGATTTAAGAAATTACGGCAGTATTCAAGACAAAGACAAACCGCTCATTGTTTCAGGAATCCTTTTGGCATTGCGTGAAATGGAACATAAAGGTTTCAGTATCGACAATTTGAATGGCGACCAAACCGTAACAGACGGAGATAAAATTTATGAAGCGATTGAACGGAATTTAAAACGTGCCAATGTTTCACCCGAAGTCAAAAAAGATAAATTATTAAGTCAGTTTTTGGTAATTAGAGATACCAAATCCATCAACGAAATAAACGATAATTTACAGAAAACACCGCTCAAACATTACACCGAATTTTTATACGAAAACATTTACAAAAACATCAGATATATTCATTCAGCAGAAGATTATTTGGGCAGGTTTTACGGTGAATTTATGTCGTATTCGGGTGGAGACGGTCAATCTTTGGGAATTGTACTCACGCCAAAACACATCACGGAATTATTTTGTGATTTAGCCGAATTAAAATCAACCGACAAAGTTTTAGACCCTTGTTGTGGAACGGCAGGTTTCCTCATTACCGCAATGCACACAATGGTACAAAAAGCAGAAAATGAGGTTGAAGAAAGAGAAATCAGAAAAAACCGTTTACACGGTTTAGAGCTTCAACCTTATATGTTTACCATTGCCACCACAAATATGATTTTGCGAGGAGACGGGAAAAGCAATTTGGAACAAGAAGATTTTTTAAAGGTCAATCCCTCACAATTACAAGAAAAAGGTTGTACGGTTGGAATGATGAATCCGCCCTACTCTATGGGAAGCAAAAGCAATCCAAGTTTATACGAAATCAATTTTACCGAACATCTTTTAAACTCAATCGTTGAAGACGGAAAAGTCGTTATTATCGTTCCTCAATCAACAATGGTCGGTAAATCCAAAGAAGAACAAGCAATTAAAGAAAATATCTTAAAGCATCATACTTTGGAGGGCGTAATTACGCTAAACAAAAACACATTTTATGGAGTGGGCACAAATCCGTGTATTGCCATTTTTACGGCAGGCGTACCACATTTTAAAGATAAAGAAGTTAAGTTTATCAACTTTGAGAATGACGGTTTTGAAGTTCAAAAACATATTGGACTTGTAGAAACTGTAGAAGCCAAGGATAAAAAACAACATTTATTAGATGTTTGGTTCGACCGTTTGGAAGCAGAAACAAAGTTTTGCGTAAAAACAACCGTAGAACCCGAAGATGAGTGGTTGCATTCTTTCTATTATTTCAACGATGAAATCCCAACCGAAACCGACTTTGAAAAAACTATTGCAGATTATCTGACTTTTGAATTTAGTATGATAATGCAAGACCGTGAATATTTGTTTACCAATGAAAAC
>CAZSTX010000015.1:0-40153 GCA_964610025.1 uncultured Lentimicrobiaceae bacterium | reverse complement strand
CTGAAAATCACTTGAATAAAAATGAAAATGAGAAAATAATATGAAATTATTATATGTAATAATGAAAATATACTATCCTATTTTACCACACTTTTGGTATAAGTCGTTGTTTAGTTTTTTGCGAATAGCTAATATAACCAGCTAATTCTTTTTTCAAAGTTTCATCTTCGAGGTATGTTCTAGTCAATAATAAAATCACAGTTACTATAATTGGAATTAAACACCAAAGCGATCCTGTCAATAGTGGCAATGCAAGCAAAAATAGTGTCATACCCAAATATCCAGGATGGCGAACAAATCTATAAATACCAGTTTCACAGACAACATGTCCTCTATCTGTTTGAATTCTTACAAAAGTTGAAAAATATTTATTTTCTTTTCTCGCTGTCAAAAAAATCATTTGTCCAACTATAGTCAGCATACTGCCTATTGCATAAATTGCCCAATGGTAGTGAGATGTCCAATGGAAGCGTCCGGAATCAAGTCCCGCTGTTGTAATACTAATTAAATAAAACAATACAATAAAACCTAAAATCACTTTATCCCAAGACTTTATATTATTTTTAAACGTCAAACGTTCAATTAAAAGTTCCGTATCATTTCTTATAATCCAAAAATTTATTAGAGCTAAAAAAACATATGTTATTAAAAAAAACCAACCTTGGGTATAGTCTATTGTGCCTGCACTTAAAAATAGTATTGCAGAAAAAGCCAATGCAGTGATTGATATTTTTATTAAGAATCTAAATTTCATAATATACTTATTTACCCCAATTATTTAATAGCTGTATTTTTTTTATAAGATATTTTATTATTATATTAACGTAAAGTAAAACTAATTGTTACATTAATTTTGCATTTGAAATTTATGTTTCTTTTTTTAAGCTATTTGTAAATAATTCAAATAAGTATTTTCTGTAAAATTAGAATAGCGTAGGCAATAATCAATGTGAATTGGGAGTAATTCTAAATTTTCTTAAAGAATTTTATACGTTGAATATCTTGAACCTATTTTTTAATAAAAAAAATATATTGCTCGTAACAATTTTATTAATATATATATTCCACTAACATAGCATGTGTATTTTAATTACCTTTGCATTTTTTTAAATTTAACTATAAAATGGAAAGAAAAATGGCTAATCCAGCAGTAGTAGGTCTCGCTGGTTTTGGGATGACAACATTGTTGTTACAGTTTCATAATATCGGATTAATTGGACTTGGACCTGTTGTTGCTATGAGTTTTATTTTTGGTGGGATAGCACAAATGATTGCTGGGTTTCAAGAACAAAAAATGGGAAATAATTTTGGGTATTCTGCTTTTGTTGCCTATGGTAGTTTTTGGATAGGACTTGGTATTATTTGGTTATTCAACCATTTTAAAATTTATCATTCTTCGGGAATAGAAGTCGGTTATTATCTATTAGGTTGGACTTTTTACACCGCTATGCTGTTTGTAGCTTCGTTACGAGTTCATAAAGCTATGACCATTACTTTCGCTTTACTTTTAATTGGTTTTATTCTTTTAGACTTTGGACATTTTGGTTACCCTATATGTAATAAAATTGCAGGATATGAACTTATTTTTTGTGCATTAGCCGCATGGTACATGATGATATCCATCATCATCAACGATTTAGCAAATAAAACAATTCTTCCTAACGGAAAGCCTTTTATTAAATAAAAAAATACATCGTTTTTTTCTACAAATAATAGAACAATAAGCAGCTAATTATTCTATTATTTTGCATGCAATAATATAGGCAATAATTCGTTTAAAGTTAGAGTTAAGATATTCAATAATAAAGATTTATTTACATGAAAATCAAGATTATTAACACTTCTAATCACCCACTACCCTCTTACGAAACGATTGCTTCGGCAGGTATGGATTTAAAAGCATTTATCGAACAGCCTATTAGATTAGCACCTTTTGAAAGGACATTGATTGCTACTGGATTATTTATAGAATTACCCATTGGCTACGAAGCCCAAATTCGCCCACGTAGTGGTTTAGCAATAAAATCAGGAATTACTGTTTTAAACACTCCAGGCACAATAGATGCTGATTATCGTGGAGAAATACGAGTAATTGTCATCAATTTATCAAATGAAAATTTCACCATTCACAATGGAGATAGAATAGCACAAATGATCATCGCTAAACATGAGCAAGCAAAATGGGAAATAGTTGATTCGCTATCAAATACTCAAAGAGGAGAAGGCGGTTTTGGTCATACAGGAAAAAAATAAAAGCATGCCTACTATAAAAACGTTATTTCTTAATCTTTGTTTTTTATTCTGTATAGTTGTAGCTGTATCGCAAAAAAAAGGAAATATAACGAATAAAACGACTATTTTAGACGAAAAAACAAGCGTCGAAAATGCAGGAAAATTTATCGATGCTGTCAAAGAACGCTTAATCGGAAACATTGATATAGCCGAAATACATCTTCGTTATTTAGTAATTGCCGAACCTACCAACGATGCCATTCATTTCGAATACGCACAGGTATTGATGGCTAAAAATCAAATACAAGAAGCTATCATAGAACTAAAGGCCGCCATTAAACTTAACAAAGATAACATATGGTATCAAATATTTTTGGGTAGCATCTACAATATGACGCGCAATTTTTCTGAAGCTGAAAAAATATGGAAAATTGTTGTAAAAAAAGCACCTAATAATATCGACTATCTTTATTATTATACTTTTACTCTCATTAATCAAAACAAATTAAAAGAAGCAATAAAAATATATGACAAAATAGAAGTTCAAACAGGTGTTAATGAAGATGTTACTAACGCAAAACACAATATTTGGGTGCATTTGAAAAAGACAAAAAATGCAGGTAAAGAATTGGATAAATTAGTAAAAACCTATCCAAATGAAATCAGATATTATCTTCAAATTGCTGATTTTTACAATATCAATGGAATGAATAAAAATGCCATTCCTTATATAAAAAAAGCACAAGAATTGGAACCAGACAACCCTGAAATCAATATTATTTTATACAATCACTATTTAGCTAACAAGCAATACAACGATGCCTTTATCACTCTTCGCAATGTTTTCGGAACCTCTTCTCTTTCTTTAGAAGAAAAAGTGAAAATTATAATGAACTACTACCCTTTTGTAATAGTAAATTCACAACAAAGAAAAGAAGCATTTATACTATTAGACACTCTGATTAAAGCACACCCCAACAGCCCAATAGCATGGTCGGTTTATGGCGATTTCTCTATAGCTATCAAAGATTACCACAAGGCATTGACTTCCTATGAAAAAGTATTAACATACGACCAGTCGAAATATGTGGTGTGGGAACAATATTTATCGCTACTTATCGAATTGAATCAATGGGAAAAAGTATACGATAAAAGTCAACAAGCTATGGATTTATTTCCAAATCAAGCTTTCCCATATTTCACACATGCTTTAGTTGCAATACAATTAGAAAAATGGGATATAGCAATTGCCGATTTAGAAAAGAGTGAAAATTTCATTATCGACAATGACGACCTACTGCTACAAATCTATTTCTATCTTGCCGAAGTTTATCAAAAAATTGCGAATCACAAACAATCAGATAAGTATTTCGATAAAATATTATCCATTTCTCCCAACAATGTCGTAGCACTCAACAATTATGCTTATTTTCTTAGCCTCCGCGACGAACAGCTTGATTATGCTCTCAGCATGGCTGAAAAAGCCACCAAATTAGAGCCAAATGTTGATATTTATGAAGATACTTTTGCATGGATATACTTCAAAAAAGGAGATTTAGAAAAAGCCGAATACTGGATAAAAAAAGCGTTGCACAACAACAATGAAACTGACAGTGAAATATTAGAACACTATGGAGATATACTTTATAAAAAAGGAGAACATGCCAAAGCCCTAGAATACTGGAAAAAATCGAAAGAAAAAGGCAATACATCTCCGCTGCTTTTTCAAAAAATAGAAAAAATGCAACATTAATTTTTAAAAAAAAATGTTAGTCAATAATAAAGAAAAAAACGAATGGTCGATAGAAGAAGCATTAAAAAAAATGTTAGATGATAATGCTATCAAAAACAAATATATTGAACTTAAAATTAAGATTATTTGGGAAGAAATAGCAGGACCACTTATAAAAAAACATACAACAAAAACAATTTTAAAAAACAAAAAATTTTACATCTATATTGATTCTCCTATTGTTAAAAACGAACTTCGTATGCTACGCACACAAATTTTAGAAAACATACAAGAAAAAATAGGAAGTGCTTATTTAAACGAAATTATTATACGATAATAACTACAGAATATAATAGTATTAGCTACATTAGTTTATCAAACTTAATTAAAACAAAAAAGTATATTTATAATAAAAAAAATCGTGTACTTTTGCATTTTAAATTTAGACAAATAAAAATATGAGTGCATTATTAGAAATCAGAGATTTGCATGTTTCGATAAATGATAAAGAAATATTAAAAGGAGTTAATTTAACCATTAATAAAGGAGAAATCCACGCATTAATGGGACCTAACGGCAATGGAAAAAGCACACTTGCAGCCGTAATTGCAGGAAAAGAAGCCTATAATGTAACAAAAGGTGAAATATATTATAAAGGAAAAAATATTTTCGATTTATCAATAGAAGATAGAGCAAGAGAAGGAATATTTTTAGGATTTCAGTATCCAATAGAAATACAAGGAGTTAGTATGGTTAATTTTATGCGTTCTGCTATTAACGAAATACGTAAGTACCGAAAACAACCTATAATGACAAGTGCTGAATTTTTAGCTTTTATGGAAGAAAAAAAGAAAATTGTTGAAATTACCACTAAACTTTCCAATCGATCGGTTAACGAAGGGTTTTCGGGTGGAGAAAAAAAACGCAATGAAATTTTTCAAATGGCAATGCTTGAACCAGAATTAGCTATTTTAGACGAAACAGATTCAGGATTAGACATTGATGCACTGCGTATAGTAGCATCTGGCGTTAACAAACTACACAATTCCGACAATGCTATCTTTTTGATTACCCACTATCAGCGTTTACTTGATTATATCATTCCTGATTTCGTTCACATCCTGTATGAAGGAAAAATCGCAATGACAGGCGACAAATACATGGCTATTAAATTAGAACAAAACGGTTATAATTGGGTAAAAAATGAAATAGAAAATAAAAATTGACACAAACAAATACATACGGAAAATTATACCTAATTCCTACTCTATTAGGAGGAGATGATATTGAACGATGTATCCCTCCCTATAATTTAAAGATAATAGACGGTCTCCGTTACTTTATTGTCGAAGAAATTAGAAGTGCCAGACGTTTCCTTCGAAAAGCCATTTCTACATTTCCTATTGACGAATGTGACTTTCAAACATTAAATGAACACACTAACACTAATAACATAAACAATCTACTGTATCCTATTTATCAAGGACACAATGTAGGCTTGTTGTCAGAAGCCGGATTGCCTTGCATTGCAGACCCTGGTAGTGAATTAGTAATATTAGCACAACAAAAAAACATAACTATAATTCCTTTAGTGGGGGCAACATCTGTTTTAATGGCATTAATGGCATCGGGATTAACAGGGCAAAACTTTGTATTCCATGGCTATCTTCCCACCGACAAGCAAGCTTTGATTACGAAATTACAACAGATGAATACTTATTCACAAAAACACAAACAATCACAAATATTTATAGAAACTCCTTATAGAAATAATCAACTAATAGATACTTTATTAAAAACATGTAGTAATTCAACTTTACTATGTATAGCTACCAATATCACTCTTCCTAACGAATTCATTGTTACTAAAACCATTGCTGAATGGAAATCCAAACCCTTACCCGATTTTCATAAACAACCTACTATCTTCATTTTACAGAACTAATAAAAATTATCAATTGTTTTTCTTTTTAACTTTTTTTAAGGTTAATAAATTCATTGCATTATTATCCATATTAATAATACTTTTATTTACAAAACGTAAAACTTGGTCATAATACAATATTATTACTGGAGCATCTTCCATGATAAGAGCATCCATTTTTTTATACAATTCCATTCGCAAAGTTTCACTTGTCGTTTGTTGCGATTGTTCGTAGTATTTATCAAATTGAGTGTTTTTATAATGCGTGTAATTAGGACCAGATGGACAAAAGTTTTTCGAATAAAATAAGGATAAATAATTCTCCGCATCAGGATAGTCAGCTATCCAAGAGCCTCTAAAAAAAGGCAACTCCGATTTAGCTATCATTTGTCGTTGCGTACCGGCTTGAAGTTTTGAAATTTTAATTTTAAACCCAATTTGTTCTAACTCATAAGCGATATATTGAATTATATCCATATAACTTTCAGATACCGAAATAGTAATAACAGGCAATCCTTTTCCATTCGGATAGCCTGCTGCTGCCATTAAAGCTCTTGCTTTTTCGGGATTAAAATCATAGCCATAAGTAGCATTAGTATCAAATGGAGGTAAGCCATATGGGATCATACCGTAAACACCAGCCTCGCCTATATTGCTTCTTAGAAAACGAAGCATTTTTTTTCGGTCAAATCCATAATTAAGTGCTTGCCTTATTTCTTTTTTTAAAAGAGGATTACTACCCGCCTCTTTTTGATTTTCATCCATTAAAAAACCTAAATATTCAGTATTTAAATAGGGCATAGTAAGCATATAGATGCGTGAAGCATATGCGGGATTTAATCGTCCATCTTTTGTTAATAATTCATCTTTATACGAGGCATCTAATCCTGATAAAAAGTCCAAATTTCCTTTTACAAACTCCATAAAAGCAGATTGTTTATCGACAATAAAAGATATAGCAACTGCATCTAAATAAGGTAGGCGATGTGCATTTTCAAATTCAAAATAATCTTCATTTTTTATCATTACTAATTTTAAGCCTTCTTTCCATATCTTAAATTTAAAAGGTCCCGTCCCGACTGGGTGTTTACGAAAATCTTTCCCAAATTTCTCTACTACTTCTTTGGGAACTACTGAACAATATTGCATAGTGAGTAATCCTAAAAAAGGAGGAAAACTCTCTTTTAAACGTATTAACAAGGTAGTATCGTCAATAGCAATAAAAGCATAGGTGCCATCACTGTTCACATCTACAGCATTAAATATCCAAGCTCCGGGAGAAGCAACAGATTTATCTACAATACGATTAAAGCTATAAACTACATCAGAAGCTGTCATTTTTCTTTTTCCTTGCGGAAATTGAAAAAAGTCTGTTGTATGAAAATAAACATCATTTCGTAATAAAAAAGTATAGTTTTTCCCATCATCAGAAACATGCCAAGAATGAGCTAAGCAAGCTTGCAAATTTAATTGATTATCAAGCTGTAGCAATCCGTTATACAATTGATTACAAGCCCAAATATTTGCTTGGTCTTTGGCAAAAGCAGGATCGAGTGAGCTAATTCCTGCCGATTCGTTATATAAAAAAACTGTTCGTTTTTCTTTGTTTTCTAAATGCGAACAAGCACTAAAAAACAATAACACAGAAGCGAAAAAACTCGATAGAAATAATTTCATGATTACCAAACACTTGCCCCATTTTGAAACCATTTACCTTGTAAACGCATAGTATGTTCAATTACATCTCTCACACAGCCTTCACCTCCTTTGTAAGAAGATATATAATCTGATATTTCTTGTATCTCAATAGCAGCATCACAAGGACATGCTTTTACTCCTGCTAATTTCATTGCGTGATAATCAGGTATATCATCGCCCATAAACAATATCTCATGAGAAGACAAATTGTTTTTTTTAACATATTCATTGTAAGTTTCAATTTTGTTAGCTATTTTCAAAAAAATATCCATACCTTCAAAAACATCATAACGCCTTTTCATTCCTTCGGAATAACCACCTGATATAATACAAACTTTAAAACCATGTTTTAGTGCATACTGTATGGCATAGCCGTCTTTTACATTAGTATTTCTGATTTGCTCTCCATCGCTGCTAACCCATATTTTCCCATCACTTAACACTCCATCAAAGTCAAAAATGAAAGTAGTAATATGTTTTAATTTTTCTTTATATGTTATCATACTTATTTATTTCTATAATTTTGCAAAAGTATAAAATTTTAAGCTATTATCAAAAAAAACAGCGTAATTGTTCTAAAATATTCTTTTTTTTTTGTGTCTTTTTATAAAAACATTTCAGCATAGACGCAATATTTAGCAACAAAAAAATATAATCATCTAACATTAAATCAATTGTAAATTAATGATTCATTAATAGAAAAGTTTTTTTTTTAATATAGAAACAATTTTAATAAAAATAAATTTTGTATTTTTGTAAATTAATTTTTATTAGTTTTAACTAAAGATAGGAGATAGGTATTATAAATTTAAATTTTAAAAATACAAAACAAAACGTAAGTAAATCTTTTATGAATAAAGAACAACTACACAAAGTAAATAAGGAAATAACATCTTTGGTTGTACGAGTTATATTAGAAGACGGTACAGCTAAAATTGTTTCACTAAAAGAAGCTTTAGAAATTGCTAACAATTTAGATTTAGATTTAGTAGAGATATCACCCAATGCAAACCCACCTGTTTGCAAAGTAACTGATTATCAAAAACTACTTTATAACTTGAAGAAAAAACAAAAAGATATTAAAGCTAAAACAGCAAAAGTAACTGTTAAAGAAATTCGTTTAGGTCCTAATACTGATGATCATGATTTTAATTTTAAAGTAAAACATGCTATTGAATTTTTAAAAGAAGGGAACAAAGTAAAAGTAGATGTTTTTTTTAGAGGACGCACTATCATGTACAAAGAGAAAGGCGAAGAGGTTTTAGCTCGTTTTGCCGAAGCATGTGAAGACTATGCAAAAGTAGATCAAGCACCTCGTTTAGAAGGGAAACGTATGATACTTATGCTTTCTCCTATTAAGAAATAAGAAATTGATTTTAAACATTATAAACAACTATTAAATTAAAGAAAATGTCAAAATTAAAAACAAAATCAAGTGCAAAAAAAAGATTTTCTTTGACAGGCACTGGTAAAATCAAAAGGAAACATGCCTATAAAAGTCACATTTTGACTAAAAAATCAAAAAAACGTAAACGTAATTTAGGTTATACGGCAATTGTTGACAAAGCAGACGTAAAAGCAGTAAAACAAATGTTAAATTGTTAATTAAATAAAGTATTAATTTACCATCAGCATCTAAAGTTCGATTTATCGGCGCTGACGTAAAAAAAAGAAAGGAAATAAAACATGCCAAGAGCAGTAAATCATGTAGCTTCAAAAGCAAGAAGAAAAAAAATTCTTAAATTAACCAAAGGATACTTCGGAAGACGTAAAAATGTGTGGACTGTCGCAATTAACACATGGGAAAAAGGACAACTTTATGCCTATCGCGATAGAAGACAGAAAAAACGTAATTTTAGGAGTTTATGGATAATGCGTATCAATGCAGCAGCAAGACAACACGGAATGTCATATTCTACTTTTATTGGAAATTTACATAAAAAAGAAATAGAATTAAATCGTAAAGTACTTGCCGACTTAGCAATGAATCATCCGCAGGCATTTAAAGCCATTGTAGATTTAGTAAAAAAATAATTTTTTTTAAGTATTTTGTTTGAAATCAAAAAAAAAGGAACTGTTACAGTTCCTTTTTTTTAATAATTGCATTCGCATTATTATTTTAAATATTCATACGAGCTCATAGACTTAAACTCATATGTAAAATATTTATACGAATAAGTTACTTCTGTAGGAAATTTTCCATCATACACATAAGTATAAGAGCCATTTATAGACATTTTTTCTCCATCAATTATAGTTGTCATTGATGCGGTTAATGGATTGTTTTTAGAAAATGCACCAGCACTTCCACTTTCTCCTCCATAAAAGAAATTATTATAAAATGGATTTAAATAGTTGTCGTAGGTGTTGATAATTGACACCTCTACTTCCATGTCTTTCATTGTCGTTTTTATTACATTATCACCATCATAAACAAATTCAATAACAGACTTATAATCATTCGCTTTATGCAATGCATTTTCTATCATTTTATCAATAATAGGTTGAGGAACAAAGTTGCGCATAATAGTCTTAAAAGTTTTTTGAGATCTTGCACTTTTATAAGCAATGTTATCATTGATATCATTTATTATTAATTTCACAATTTTCTTACCATCGTGTTCTACATTAATAACTTGTTGAAGTTTTCCATCGTAAAACTCTTCTATTTTTAATAATTTAGATTTCTCATAGGTAAAAACAAAAGAACTTCCTTCTATATCATCTTCATAGGAAATTATTTTAGAGAGTTGTTTTTTATTGTATTCATACGAATCATAATCAAAACCTCTTCCATAGGTTACTCTCGTTAAAAGGTCCTTTTCCCACGTCCATGTTTCTTCTAATTCTTTTATTCCTTCATAAATACCATAAATTTTTTCGATTTTTTTCTTTGGGTTATATACCCCTTCTTTTTGACAAGATGTCATAAAAATGGCAAAAACCATTACTGTTGTTGTTAAGGCAATTAATTTTTTCATTTCTTGTTTTTTTTAATTAATATTTTTTTTTGCAAATGTACATATTTTTTTATTATAATTATTTTTTTTTTAAAAATTTTTCACAGCTCGTGCATATATTGATTTTTTATTTATTTTCATCGCATAAAATTTCATCTCACCACTTATAAAATCACCATGATAGGCTTCATACAAACCATATTCTGTTGAAGACCAATAATTTTTTCCGTACATAGACATGGCACCTATGGTAACAAGCACTTCGTTGATTTCTCTTCTTTGCATTAATATTTCAGTTAATTCATTTTTAGCAGGCAAATACCAACCTGATATTCCGTCTTTATTTTTACTATCGCACCAATAAAAAGCAGGATATTTCTTCTCCCAATCAATTTGTCTTTTTATTATTTCCATATTCTTCAATCCATTAATTGTATCAAATGCATTGACAATAATGGTATCACCCCATTCACCTTCAAACTCATTGATTGAAACTATCATACCATGCAATCCACCTTCTGTTACTTTATAAACAATCCCAATAGTTCCATTTTCAGAATAAATATCGCCTATCTTATAAGGGTACTCTGTCGTTTTTTCTATATCTTTAATACAAGACATAAAAATTATTGAAAATAACCCAATTGAAAATACTATTATTTTTTTTATCATTTTTATTTTATTTTATCATTACTTAAAGCAACTCCTACTCCTGAACTAATTTCAAAATAAGGTTTTGTATGGCCTATAGGTAAAATAGCAGCGCCTACTGAAATAGTTATCATTTGTATTTTAACAATTACACCAGCTTCTAACTCTATTGAATTGTAGCGATTATAATAATATTTTTCGCTATACGCTCCTACTTCATCTTTATAAGAATTAACATCAATGAGTTGTTTTCTTAATCCATAACCAATTCCAAAATTAAAAAACACAGGATCAGCCACTCGCATAAATACTCCTACCAATGCTCCATAACGCTGATGTTTTGTGTTTTCTATGTCATAAAACTCACTGTTAAATGTCAGTAAGTTTTTATATCCTGATTTAAAATTAAAATTGGTTTTTAGTTTTCCATAAAATCCTGCTTTAGCAACTACTCCAAAATACAACTCGCAAGGATTAATTAATAAATGATTTTTTACTAATGGAAAACTTACGTTATAACCAAACAAAAACAATTGTTCTTTAGCCAATGCCGTATAATTTTTATAAATAGACTCTTTTAATAAAAAATCATTTTCTGCACGAAGCTGTAAATTTAAAGTGAGTAAAAAACTTATTATTAATACAAAGATATATCTCATAATCATTTCAATACCTCTTGTTGTTGTTTTATTTTTTCGTATTTTTAAAATATGCGAGGTATATTAACATATAATAAAAACATGGAACAAAAATAGCATTTTTTTTAATACAATATTATTATATTAGATTTCAATCAATATAAATACTACATTTTTTTTTCTTTTTCAACTAAAATCAATTTTTCGGAAATCTTCAATAATAAATCAGTAATTAATATTTTTTTATTTGCATTTATTTCTACATGTTGAATTGCTTCATTAAAATATTTATAATAAATCTGCCCGACAGAAGGATTGATATAATTTTGAAAATTAAGGATATTTTTTTTCTCTTCGGGGCTGTATTTTAATATATTATCTAACCCATAGTTCCACATGATACATTTTCTGACAAAAGAAATAGTATATCGAAAAAAATCTTTTAGGCGTTCACGCCCAAAATCATCTATCATTTCAATAAAACTCGTTAATTGACTAAAATCAAATTTAGAAGATTGTTTTGATAGCAAATAAGCCAAGCGCATTAATTGTAATAAAATTTCTAAATTTTCATTTTCATTATCTTCATCTATATTATAATTAAATGCTGTTATGAGGTTGTTTTCTGAATGAAAAGCAATTTTTCTTGCTGTTTCTGTATCATATTTTTTATTTTTTATCAATACATCCATCAAATCACTATTAGAAAGTTTATTTACCTTAACTAACTGGGAGCGAGAAAGAATAGTATCGAGTATTTTTTCTTGCTTATCTGTTAATAATAAAAAAAGTGTTTTTCCATCGGGTTCTTCTAATGTTTTCAGCAAACGCGAAGCGCCATCTTGACGCAACTTATCAGCCATCCATATTATAAACACCTTATATTCTGATTCGTATGGTTTTAATGATGCTTTATAAAGAATATCTTTTACATCATTCATATTGATGATAATTTGTTTTTTTTCTACATTGATTTTTTCGCACCAATCTTGCTCGTCAAACAAAGCATTTGTTTCTAATAAAAGTTCTCGCCATTCACTATAAAATTCAGCACTTGTCGAATCTGATTTCCCATCTTTTCCATTAGGAAAATAAAAATGCAAATCGGGATGCGCCAAATGTTGATACTGCACACAAGAATTACATTTGCCACAAGAGTCTTTTTCTGTACGATTATGACAATTAATATATTGTGCATATGCTATAGCTAAAGCAAGTAGATGCGTTCCTTCTACACCTAAAAATAATTGGGTATGGCTTACTCTATAATTTTTTACAGTAAGACGTAATTTATTTTTAATATCATCACTAACATATACATCAGAAAAAAGCATAGTTAATATTCTAAATTTTTGTTAATAATACTTTTAGCAACATGCTAAGAATTGGTTCTGCTTTAGCTGCTTCTTCTAACACCATTTTATGCGATACTTTTTGCGTTTCATGCTCACGCCACATATCAGTAATTACTGAAAAACCAACACATTTCATACCTGCATGCCGTGCTACTATGGCTTCGGGCACTGTTGACATTCCTACACTATCGCCACCTAAACGATAAAACATTCTATATTCAGCAGGAGTTTCATAAGTTGGACCAGGAACACCTATATAAACTCCCTTTTTTACTGCAATCTCATACTGTTTTGCAATGGATATTATTTTATTTATTATTTGTTTATCATACACTTCACTCATATCAGGGAAACGCAATCCTAATGTGTTTTCATTTTTCCCTTTTAATGGATTATCAGGAAAAAAATTGATATGATCTTCTATTATCATTATATCGCCAATATTAAAATGAGGATTCAACCCTCCAGCGGCATTCGACAAAATAAGCGTTTCAACTCCTAAAGCTTTCATTATTCTGATAGGGAATGTAATTTGTTTCATATCATAGCCTTCGTAATAATGAAATCTTCCTTGCATAGCAATAATAGGCACTCCATTTAATTTTCCAAACAACAAATTTCCTTGATGTCCCTCTACTGTTGAAACAGGAAAATTTGGAATGTCTTTGTATGCTAAACAGTTTACTATTATCATTTCGTCTATAATCGTATTTAATCCACTTCCTAAAACAATGGCAATTTTAGCTTCTATTGTTACATTTTTACGAATGTAATTAATTGTATCATTGATAGCTTTCAACATATTCTTCTATTTTATTATTAAAAGCATTTTTATATTTTTCGTGAAAATCGATAACAATAGGAACATAATAAACAGGCATGTTAAAAACGAGTTCTTTAATAGAATCTTCTAACAAACGAACAGCATCTTTTTCTGTTGTAACAATTGCCTTTAAAGGTGAAATACAACGACTTAGCAAATGTTGTATTTCCATAATATCTTTTTGGGTATATTGATGATGGTCTTTACAAGTATATATTTGAATGTCTTTATATTTTTCTTTTAAATGCTGAATTAAAGGATAAGAATTATAAATGCCTGTAAATACGACAACACTTTTAGGTTCTTCTATTTGCATCTTAGCTAAAGTAGTAAAAGGAACTAAATTTCCATATCTTATAAAAGAGAAAAATACTTGTTGATGAGGCAATGGATTTAATTTATTTAATGTCAATCGCTCATCTATAGGCGAGATAACCACGGGTGATTTTGTAACAATAATAATATCTGCTTCTTTAGCTGCCAATACCGACTCTCGTAAATTTCCAGAAGGAAATACGTAATCATTTGGATACAAACTACAATAATCTGTCAATAAAATATTTAATCCTGCTTTTAATTGTAAATGTTGAAAAGCATCGTCTAAAACAATAATATCTATTTCAGGCGTTTTTTCATATATTTTTCTCACTCCTTCTACTCTATTTTCTGATACAGCTACTGCTAAAGAAGGATATTTTTTATAATAAAGATAAGGTTCGTCGCCAATAGTAGAACTTGAAGAAAGTGAATCAGCAAACAAAAAACCTTTGGTAATTCTTTTGTATCCTCTACTCAATACAGCTAATTGGTATTTATTTGACAACAAACGTATCAAATATTCTACATGCGGTGTTTTTCCCGAGCCTCCCATACATAAATTGCCTACACAAATAATAGGTTTTTGAAAGGTTTCTCTTCTTTGTTGCTTATTATGATTATAAAAACTGCGACGCATGGTCATAAATAGTGACCATAACATAGAAATTGGATAAAAAAATATCTTTCGCATTTCTTTATAAATCTATTATAATCATATAATTACACTGTTTTCTCAGGTAAATTAAAGTATTTTTTTTTATAAATGCTAAAATAACATTTTTTTTTATACTTTTGAAACATTATTTAATAATAATATCATTAAAATGAAAATAAAAGATATTCTTCATTTTTTAGAAGAATTAGCTCCTTTGAGCTATCAAGAAAACTATGATAATTCGGGATTAATTCTTGGCGACCCAGAGAAACCTTTTGTAAAAGGAATAATTTGTTTAGACGTTACCGAAAATGTATTAGATGAAGCAATACAATCAGGATGTAATTTAATCATTTCACATCATCCAATTATATTTCATGCCATCAAACAAATCTCCCATCGCACTCCTATAGGGCGAATTTTAACCAAAGCTATTAAACACGACTTATCTATTTATGCTATGCATACAAATTTAGACAATATATATCATGGCGTAAACGAAGCTTTTTCGCAAAAAATATCATTGGTAAACACTAAAATATTACAGCAAAAAAAACAATTATTAAAAAAAATTGTTACATTTACACCTAATAAATATAGCGATAAAATAAGAAAGGCATTATTTGATGCAGGTGCCGGACATATTGGAAACTACGATTGTTGCAGTTATAATATAGACGGAAAAGGCAGTTTTAGACCTATAAATAACGCTCAACCTTATATAGGTAAAATAGGAGAAATACATTTTGAAAATGAAACACGTATTGAAATAATTTTTCCAACACATAAAGAAAAAGAGATACTTGCTGCTTTATTTTCAACACATCCTTATGAAGAAGTTGCATATGATATTTATTCATTAGAAAACACACACCCTTTAGTAGGAGCAGGTATGATTGGAGAAATAAACAATGAAATGACTGAAATAAATTTTATGAATTATCTAAAAAACAAATTAGACATATCTGTTATTCAACATAGTAAACTATCTAATAATAATATAAAAAAAGTAGCAATTTGCGGAGGAAGTGGCTCTTTTTTAATAACAGAAGCTATTCGTCAACAAGCTGACGTATTTATTACTGGCGAAATAGGCTATCATGATTTTCTCAACTATTCTGACACTATTCTCTTAGTTGCAATAGGTCATTATGAAAGTGAAATTGCAATAAAACATTATTTACATCAAAAACTAATTGAAAAATTTAGTAATTTTGCAGTTTCAGAAACAGAAGTAAAATCAATATTTTATTTGTATTAATATCTTACTATTTAATTTATAACAAAAATATCATACTCATTAAAAAACACATCTAACATGGAAAAGAAATCCCAAGATAATAAAAATATAAACACTATCAATCAAGATACTGAACTTACCATAAAAAAAACAGTAGAAGATAATTTAACATCTTTATATAAATTACAACTTATTTATTCTAAAATAGATAAAATCCGTGTTGTTAGAGGTGAATTACCATTAGAAGTAAGAGATTTAGAAGATGCATGTTCAGGTATAGCAATTAGAATTGATAAGTTTAAAGATATTATTGCCGATTTAAACAATCAAATTGAAGAGAAACAACAACTATCTAAGCGAGCTAGCGCACTAATTCTAAAATACAAAGAACAATTAGAAAACATTAAAAACAACCGTGAATTTGAAGCTCTTACTAAAGAAATTAATTTTCAAGATTTAGAAATCCAATTGTGCGAAAAGAAAGTAAAAGATTTTAGAATTAAAATTACTGAGAAAGAAGAAGAAATCAGTAAATTAGAAAACGAATACTCTATTTTAAAGCAAGAACTTGAAGTGAAAAAAAATGAACTCAATACTATTATAGCAGAAACAGAAAAAGACGAAATGTTACTATTAGAAAAAGTAAAAGAGTTAGAACAAAATATCGAAGAACGCTTATTAAATGCTTTTACGCGTATCCGTAATAATATGCGAAATGGATTAGCTGTTGTTAAAATTGAAAGAGATGCTTGCGGAGGATGTTTTAGTAATATTTCTCCTCAACGTCAATTAGATATTCGTATGCATAAAAAAATTATTGTTTGTGAATTTTGTGGACGCATATTAGTTGACAACGAAATAGCTTCTCAAGCAGAAGATTTATTAAACAATACAACTGTTTAATACTAAATAAAAAACTTCAACCAACTCTATGTCTGGAAATACACTAGGCGTTTTATTTACTTTAACTACTTTTGGCGAGTCACATGGCGATGCTATAGGAGGAGTAATTGACGGATGCCCAGCGGGATTAACTGTTGACTATAAACTTATTGAAGAAAAAATAACCCTGCGAAAAACGTCTAATTTTCTTTTTGATTCTCAACGTAAAGAACCCGACAAAGTAGTATTTCTTTCAGGCATTACTCATCAAAAAACAAACGGATTTCCCATCGCATTCATAATAAAAAATGAAAATGTAGACCTAACACACTATACGGAAAACAAAAATATTTTCAAACCATCGCATGCCCATTATACTTACTGGAAAAAATACGGAATAAGCAATGAATCAGGAAGTGGCAGAGCATCGGCAAGAGAAACTATTGCCCGTGTTGTTGCAGGCTGTTTTGCAATACTATTTCTACGACAATTTAATATAAACATTTATTGTTTTACCTCTCAAATAGGAAATATTAAACTAAAAAAAACAACAAAACCTAAGAAAAAAAATATACTATCTAACCCTTTATATTGCCCTAATACGACAACCTATAAAAAAATGATGGATTATCTACAAGAAATTTATCTTCAAAAAGATAGCGTGGGAGCTAAAGTAGATTGTATTGTAGAAAACTTAGCGGTAGGCATAGGAGAACCAATTTTCGACAAATTAAATGCTGACTTAGGCAAAGCTCTATTAAGCATTCCTGCTGCCAAAGGTATCGAATTTGGAACAGGATTTAAATCTGTAACAATGACAGGAAGCAAACATAATGATATTTATACTAACAATTTTCGCACAAAAAACAACTTTTCAGGAGGCATACAAGGAGGAATTAGTAATGGTGAAGACATCTATTTTTCAATAGCTTTCAAACCCATTCCCTCTATTATGCAAGACCAGCAAAGTGTAGATATAGAAGGCAATAACAAAATATACAAAGCAGGTGGCAGACACGACATATGTGTAGTACCAAGAGTAATACCCATAGTAGAAGCGATGACAGCCATAGTTTTAGCAGATTATCTATTACGTTTTAATGCTTATAAAAATACAATTGTATGAAAATAAAAGAAATTGAAAATCAAATAATTGAAGAATTTGCATCCTTCGACGATTGGATGGATAAATATAACTACATCATCGAATTAGGAAAATCACTACCTATTATAGATAGCAAGTATAAGACAGAAGCTTATTTAATATCTGGCTGTCAATCTAATGTTTGGCTACACGCCGAATACAAAGATGGCGTCATTTATTTCAAAGCTGATAGCGATGCAATTATCACAAAAGGAATTGTTTATCTTTTAATTCGTGTGCTTTCAGGACAAACACCCGACGACATTATTAAAGCAGAATTAAATTATTTAGATACTATTGGATTAAAAAACCATCTATCCCCTACTCGTTCTAATGGATTGGTATCCATGGTAAAACAAATGAAACTATATGCTATTGCATTTAAAAACAAAGAAAAATAAAATCATGAAAAATACAGAAACATTAAAAAATGACATTATAAATATTTTAAAACAAATTTACGACCCCGAAATCCCTGTTAGCATTTGGGACCTCGGCTTGATATACAATATTTCTTTTCAAAACAACAAAGAAGTTAACATTACAATGACATTAACATCACCTAATTGCCCCGAAGCCGAAAGCTTACCCGCTACAATAAAACAACAAGTAGAAAACATTCCCGAAATAGAAAAAGTGAATCTTAAAATAACTTTTTCGCCACCTTGGAGTATGGACAAACTTTCAGATGCTGCTAAATTAGAATTAGGATTATTATAAAAATTATTGATTAATAATTTGAAAATAAAAAGATTACTAAAATATTAATCTTCAAGAATGCCCTTAATGCTTTCATTAAATGAATAGTTTAATTTATTTAATAAAAATAAGAATATTTTTTTCTTTTTCATTTTTTTTAGTACTTTTGCAAAGTATATTGTTTAATATTATTCGATATTAAAATGGAAAATTTTATAGTATCAGCAAGAAAATACCGTCCTTCTACATTTAAAACAATCGTAGGACAAGACGCTATAACTACCACTCTGAAAAATGCGGTTAAACAAAATCAGGTGGCACAAGCTTTCTTATTTTGTGGACCTCGTGGAGTAGGCAAAACAACATGTGCACGTGTTTTAGCAAAAACCATCAATTGCCAAGCATTGACAGAAGAAGGCGAAGCATGCAACCAATGCGAATCTTGCCGTTCCTTTAATCAATCAACCTCTTTTAATTTTTTCGAACTCGATGCAGCTTCAAACAGTGGTGTAGACGACATGCGTAACTTAGTAGAGCAAGTACGCATATTACCACAAGGAGCTAACTACAAAGTTTACATTATAGATGAGGTACATATGTTGAGCGCAGCTGCATTCAATGCTTTTTTAAAAACATTAGAAGAACCACCTTCCTACGTAAAATTTATTCTTGCTACAACAGAAAAACATAAAATCATCCCTACTATTTTATCACGCTGTCAAATATTCGATTTTAAAAGAATTAAAACAAACGATATAATACAACATCTCGAATATGTTGCCAATGAAGAAAAAATAACATTCGAAAAAACAGCATTCGACATCATAGCACAAAAATCAGACGGCAGCCTTCGCGATGCTCTTTCTATTTTTGACCAAGCAATCAATTTTTCTAATGGAAATATTACTTACAATAATATTATCGAAAACCTTAATATTATTGATTTAGAGTATTTTTTTAAAATGATTAAGTTTCTTAATGATGGCGATTTGGCACAAACATTAATGCTATTTAATGAAATTATAGAAAAAGGATTTGATGGATTACGCTTTATTGAAAGCATCAATGAACATATTCGGAATCTCTTAATTTGTAAATTAGGTGTAATCAATTTATTAGAAACTGGCGACAATATAACACAACAATATATAACACAAGCAAAACAAATAGAGTCGGATACACTATTAGAATATTTAGATATTTTCAACAGATGCGACACCAGCTATAAAAGCTCTAACAACAAACGTTTACATGTAGAAATTGCATTAATGATGTGCGTCAAAAAAAAAACAACCCCAAATTATTCAAAGAAAGAACCCCCAATAGATAAAACTTTAAAAATTTCAGAAAACAAAC
Organism: uncultured Lentimicrobiaceae bacterium; assembly: GCA_964610025.1. Classification (GTDB taxonomy): domain Bacteria; phylum Bacteroidota; class Bacteroidia; order Bacteroidales; family WCHB1-69; genus UBA5266. The sequence continues at coordinate 19,846 of CAZSTX010000015.1, read as the reverse complement.
CAAACAAAGAAACAACAACAACTGCAACAGAACCTGAAAGCAGTCGCTATCTTAAACAAACAACAAAACAAGAGCCAATTCTCATGGAAACCATCAATATTAAATCTTTTCTAGAAAAAGAGAAACTTAACGACCCCAATCATACAACAAAAAACACTGACAATAAAGAACCTGCTCTTACAACTACCAATTATACCATTAATAAAATTGACGTTAAAGAAACCGACGAAGAGTGCAGTTGTATTGCTAAAGATCCTATAGAATTAATCACCGAAAATTGGACAACTTATATCGAAAAAGCAACACCTACCAGCTACACTGCCCGCATGTTATTAAATAATGAACTTCCCATAATTAAAGAAGATAAGTTGTATTTTAAAGTTGCCAACTCAACAGCAGAAAAAGAAATCAAAGATATAATGCCTCATCTTTTAGGAATTTTACATTCAGAAACAGGTGTTAATTTTACATTTAACATTGCTATAGACCCTGAAATAAAAACCGAATCAAAAATAATAGATCCTAACGAAAAATTCAAAAAAATGATAGAAATCAACCCTGACATACTAACACTAAAACAAAATTTAAATTTAAATATTTACTAAACATTATAAGATACATAACTCATGAATAACATTAAATTTTACATCGTCTTAATAAGCAGTCTTTTAATATCTTATTCTTTTTCTCAACAGTCTATCAATTTAGATAAAGAATTACCAATAGACCCAAAAGTAAAAATAGGAAAATTAGATAATGGCTTAGTTTATTATATACGCAAAAACGCCAAACCTGAAAAACGAGTTGAATTACAATTAGCTGTAAAAGCTGGCTCTATGCAAGAAACTGATGAACAAGTTGGATTAGCACATTTTACAGAACACATGGCATTCAATGGCAGTAAACATTTCAAAAAAAATGATTTAATTAACTATATGCAATCTATTGGAATGCGTTTTGGTGGAGATATTAATGCGTATACGAGTTTCGATGAAACTATATATATGTTAACAGTTCCTACCGATAACATTAACCAATTAGACAGTGGCTTTTTAATACTGCAAGATTGGGCTGCTAACCTATCAATGGAAAGCAAAGAAATTGATGCAGAAAGAGGAGTTATTATCGAAGAATGGAGATTAGGTAAAAATGCCGATGAACGCATGAGAAATGTTTGGTTTCCAATAGTATTTACTAATTCGCTTTATGCTCAACGTATACCCATAGGAACATATGAAAATTTAAAATCTTTTAAACATGAAACGCTACGCAGCTTTTACAAAAGTTGGTATAGACCTAATTTGCAAGCTATTATTGTTGTAGGAGATATAGATATTGATTATGCAGAAGCTAAAATAAAAGAGCTATTCGCTCCATTAGAAAACCCTAACAATGCTCCTGAAAAAATTATACACTCTATTGGTGAAAACAAAGAAATACTAATAGCAAGAGCCACTGACAAAGAAGCAACTCACAGTCAAATCATGACCATACGCAAACACAAAAAATTTTCGCCTAAAACACTGGACGACTACCGCATACAATTAATGCATCAGCTTTATAACATGATGCTTAGTGAAAGATTTGATGAAATCCAACAAGACCCAAATTGTCCTGTAATACAAGCCAATAGTGCTTACAGTGATTTTATTGGCAATGTAGATACTTATATAGGATATGCTATATCCAAAGAAAATAAAATGAAAGAAGCTTTATTGCTATTACTTAAAGAAGAAGAAAGAGCAAAACAACATGGTTTTCTCGAAAGCGAATTAGCAAGAGCTAAAGAAGAACTATTAGCAAGAATGGAAAAGGCTTCTAACGAAGCAGAAAAAACATTATCGTCAACTTTAGCAAACAATTATGTTAATCACTTTTTAACACAAACACCTATTATGGGGGCTAAATTAGACTATCTTTATGCTAAAAAATTAATAGATACTATAGAAATTACACAAATAAACAAATTAGCCAAACAATGGATAACAGATGAAAACTTTGTCATTGTAATTCTAGGTCCTGAGAAAAAAGGCTTACACATAATTACCGAAGCTGAAACAAAAGAAATTATAAAAAAAGGAGAATACAAAAATGTAAGCCCCTATGTTGATAATTACAAAGAAAAACCATTAATAAATAAAGAACTAACAGGTTCTAAAATAGTTTCTTCAAAAAAAATTACAGACATATCGGCAACAGAATATACCTTAGAAAATGGCATCAAATTCATTATTAAATCTACTGATTTTAAAGATGATGAAATACTAATGATTGCTAAAGAAGCGGGAGGTTCTTCTTTATACTCTTTATACGATTTTCCATCTACTCTATTTGCAGTCCCTTTAGTAGAACGCTCTGGATTAGGCGAATTTGATTACATTTCTTTAAATAAAAAATTAAAAGGGAAAAACATAAGCATAACTCCTTTTATCAGCTCTATATCTAATGGATTTCAAGGAAGTAGCACTCCAAAAGATATCGAAACTATGTTGCAATTGTTATATTTATATTTCGATGCTCCCCGTTTTGAAGAAGATGCGTTTAAAGCTGTTATATCTGAAACTAAAAACCAGTTAAAATTTATTACAGGAAATCCTATGTTTGTTTTTCTCGACACACTCATCAAAACACTCAATCAAAACGACCCTCGTATCATAGCTATTCCCGATGAAACTTTTATTAATAATGCAAGTTATAAACAAGCATTAGATATTTATAAAGACCGTTTTAGCAATGCTGAAAACCTAATTTTTATATTTGTCGGAAATATTAAAGAAAATACTATTTTACCACTTATAGAAAAATATTTAGGAAGTTTACCTGTTTCAGACAAAAAAGAAATATTTAAAAATGTATACTACGGTTTTCCAGACGAAACAAAAGAAATCGATATTAATGTTGGAGTAGATAACAAAAGCACCGTAGCTATTGCATTTAACAATGAATATGAATGGAATACTAAAACAAATCTCTGTTTAGATGTTTTTAAAGAAGTGTTAGAAATGAAACTAATAGAAATAATTAGAGAAAAAATGAGTAGTACCTATTCGCCTGTCATTCAATTTCAATATACTAAATATCCTGAAACAAACTATACATCTTTAGTATATATCAATTGCGAACCTAAAAAAACAAAAAAAATTGCTAAAACAGTATTTAGTATTTATAACAAACTGCTATCGAAAGGCATTAGCCCACAAGAACTACAAAAAGCAAAAGAACAAATAAAAAAATCGCTTGAAGTAAATCTTAAGAAAAACAGCTATTGGAAAAATTATATTTCAGAACAATATTTTAATGGCGATTCTTTAAATAAACACATTACTTATCTAAAACTTTTAGAAGAAATAACAGAAAGTGAAATAATAAAAGTTATACAACCCCTTTTCAACACAAATCATTATATTGCAGTCTATCAATATCCAGAAAAAAAGGATACAAAAAAAACTAAAATAAGTAAAGAAGAAAAAATTACTACTGATGAAGAAGTAATTGATGAAGGAAAAATTGATGAAGATAGCTCAAATTTAAAACAAAAAAAATCAAAGAAGAAGAAAAAATAAAATTAAAAGTAGACAATTTATTCAACTTTTAAAAAGTTGACAATATCTCTTTCGGTTAGTTCGGCATAATTAACCGATTTTTTTATCTTTCCATTTTCAGAAAATAAAATCACAGGCATTACTCCATGAGTTATACGAAGAAAATCATGGGAAGGAAACTGTATATAATCAAGTATTTTTATTTCGTTTTGTTGAAAAAAACTAACTATATCTGTGCTATCTGCACTGTCCCAAAAAATACATTTCACTTGTTCTGGCTTTATATTATTTTTCTTTATAATGGCATTAATTTTTACAGCCGCATTTCTACAATACAGACATTTATGCGAATACATACCTATAAGTTGATTTCCTTTTCGAAAAGTAATATTATTTTCCATCTCATTAAGAGTTTCTTGGTAAATTTCCTCTTCGATTTTCACCTCCGATTTATAAATTTTAGTATATAAATAATCTGGTGAATTTAACACCATAAATACCGCAATGCTAAAAATACTAACAATAATAATAACAGCTAATTCATATTTTTTTTTAGTATAAAAATTCACATTTACTCCCCACAACAATAGCAACAATAAAACAATATTTTTCACTATCGACTGCGTGTGATTTAACACTATTTTATCGCCAAAACAAAAACAATTATTTAATTGCACATCAAACAGCCATGGTTGTAATAGTAAGTATATAGTAAAAGCTATTAAAAAAGTATAAGTAACAATATAAGTAAATCGAATAAAGATATTGGTTAATAACAAAAATCCTAATGTAAATTCAGCTGCAATCAACAAACGTGTGAGAGTAGATGAAATAGCCAAATTAAACAAATTATGCTCGTATACATATATATCAAAAACATCTATAGCTATGTATTTAAGCACTGCTGATAGTATAAAAACACAGCCAATCAATACACGTAAAAGTGTCGATAAAATTTTATTATTATTTTTAAAGTACATTGTTTTATTGCTTTTCGTATTTTAAAGTATCTTCTGAGATAAATTCCAAAATTACATTGCAAGTTTTAAACATTTCTTCTGATTCTTTTCCCGCGTGATATTTCTTTTCACACACCACACGTTTAATTCCACAATTGATAATCAACATAGCACATGTTCGACAAGGCGTCATTCGACAATATAAAGTAGCATCCCTCAACGAAATACCTAATTTAGCAGCTTGACATATTGCATTTTGTTCGGCATGCACTGTACGAGTACAATGAGTTGTTATTGTTCCATCTTCATGCACCATCTGTTTTAGTTGATGCCCTACATCGTCGCAATGTGGCATTCCAACGGGAGAGCCAACATAGCCCGTAACCAATATTTGTCTGTCTTTTACTACAACACAACCACTTCTTCCTCTATCACAAGTGGCACGCTGTGAAACAGTATTTGTTATTTCCATAAAATACTCATCCCAGGAAGGTCTTATATATTTATCTTCTTTAGTTGACATTTTATTATAATATTTTTTGTAAAATAATTTCTAATTGTTTAAACAAATCGCTTTTAGTAGTATTATTTGTCATGAAATAATCTGCTAAAGCTATGCACTTATTTAAATTTTGCTTATTCAAATCATTTGATTGGCGTTCACGTTCTTCATTTTGAATAAATGTTTGATAATCTATATTATCTGTCTCTGACGAACGCAATCGTATCCGTTGATATCTCACCTCTGGAAGTGCATCAACAGCAAGAAGATAAAATTCTTTTTGTTTTCGTAGCGATATTACCTCTCCTTCTGCTCTAATGCTTTCAATTACACTATTTGTATTATTTGCTAATGCTTTTTTCATTAATTCGTCAATAATAAACGAAGCCCCATATTGCTGACGCAAGCTATTAGCTACTAACACCATACTATCTCTATTGGGTTCATAATGTCGTTTACTAATTTCTTCTAATAAATAATCCCGCACCGAATAATGTTTAAAAGCTTTATAGGTTGTCAAATAATCAACAATTGTACCCTTACCGGCACCTATTGTCCCCGTTATACCTATTATAATCATTGATATGTGCTTTTTAAATATGCAAAAATACATCATTTTTCTACATAAAACCAATAAAAAAATGTAATTTTAATTAAAATTAAACCATCTTTAAACTACGCTTTTATTCATTGATAATAAGACCTGAAAAATTAAAAAAACTAACAACCTATTTTCCGTTATTTAGTTTGTTTTTCAAAAAAAACACAACATCTTATCATACAACACCTTTACATATAACAATAAGAATCGCTCTCTCTTATTTCTTGATTATTTTTCTATTAAAAAAGAAAAATATGATTAATCAATTGCTCATTGTGCATAATTTTATTATTTTTGCAAAAAAAAATCGAAATGGAATTAAACACATTAACAGCAATTTCGCCTATAGATGGTCGCTATTACGAACAAGTAAAAGTGGTATCAGAATATTTTTCCGAATTTGCTTATATCCGAACAAGATTATTAGTTGAAGTTGAATATTTTATTGCTTTGTGTCAGCTCCCACTTCCCGAATTAAAAAATATAGATAATCAACATTTTATCGCATTGCGAAATCTCTATAACAATTTTTCTTTTAGTGATGCAGCACACATTAAAAATATTGAAAAAACAACAAACCATGATGTAAAGGCAGTAGAATATTTTTTAAAAGAAAAATTTGATTCCCTAAATTTAACTGAATATAAAGAGTTTATTCATTTCGGCTTAACTTCGCAAGACATCAACAATACGGCAATCCCTTATTTAATTCGCACTTTTCATGAAAATGTATTCATAAATCATTTCAACAATATTATTTCCAAATTATCCGAACTTGCCGACAGATGGCAAAACATTCCTATGTTAGCTCGCACACATGGGCAAGCTGCATCGCCTACTATTTTAGGAAAAGAAATAAAAGTTTTTATAGAACGCTTAGAAAATCAACTTTTACTATTGCGTCAAATCCCTTTTAATGGTAAATTTGGCGGTGCTACAGGCAATTTCAACGCACACCACGTAGCCTATCCAAACATTGACTGGATAAGTTTTAGCAATAATTTTCTCTCTGAAAAATTAGGCTTAAAACGACTACAAACAACCACTCAAATAGAACATTATGATAATATGGCAGCTTATTTTGACACCTTAAAACGCATCAATACTATTTTGCTTGATCTCAACAGAGACATATGGACATATATTTCTATTGATTATTTTAAGCAAGAAGTAAAAGAAGGAGAAGTAGGCTCATCGGCAATGCCACATAAAGTCAATCCCATTGATTTTGAAAATTCAGAAGGCAATATTTGCATTGCTAATGCTTTATTCGAAGGCTTGTCGGCAAAACTTCCTATTTCGCGTTTACAACGCGACTTATCCGACAGCACCGTCATACGCAACATTGGTGTCCCTTTGTCGCACAGCATTATATCTTACATATCTACTTTGAAAGGGCTTAATAAACTATTAATTCACAATTCTGTCATCAACGAAGATTTAGAAAAAAATTGGGCAGTAGTTGCCGAAGCCATTCAAACCATTCTACGTAGAGAGAAATATCCACAAGCTTACGAAGCACTAAAAGCATTAACAAGAGGTAAAATATCTATTACCAAAGAAATGATACACAACTTTATCAATACCTTAGCAGTAAATGATAACATCAAAGAAGAATTAAAACAAATTACACCACACAACTATACAGGTATCATTCATCACCATCATACAATCGAAAAATAACACATGGAGCATATACGAAATTTTTGCATCATAGCCCATATCGACCACGGCAAAAGTACTTTAGCCGACAGATTACTTCAACAAACTAATACAATTAAAGAAAGAGAATTTCAAAATCAGGTATTAGATAGTATGGACTTGGAGCGTGAAAAAGGAATTACTATCAAAAGTCATGCTATTCAAATGCAATACGAAAAAGAAGGTAAAAAATACACACTAAACCTAATCGACACACCAGGACATGTTGATTTTTCCTACGAAGTGTCGCGTTCAATTGCAGCTTGCGAAGGAGCATTATTGGTAGTAGATGCCACACAAGGCATTCAAGCACAAACAATTTCCAATTTATATTTAGCCATCGAAAACAATTTAGATATCATACCCATTTTAAATAAAATGGATATGCCCAGCGCTGCACCCGAAGAAGTAAGCGACCAAATTATTGATTTGTTAGGCTGCGATAAAAGTGATATATTGCAAGTAAGTGCAAAAACAGGCGATGGAATACAAGCTGTTTTAAATGCTATAATCCATAAAATAAAACCACCAATAGGAGACATCAATGCTCCTTTACAAGCACTTATTTTTGATTCATTTTTTAATTCTTTTCGTGGAATTATAGCCTATTTTCGCATCATGAACGGTCAAATACAAAAAAATGATTTCGTCAAATTTATTGCTACTGGGAAAGAATACCACGCCGACGAAATAGGAATACTATCACTTAACCAAGAACCACGCAACATATTAAAAGCTGGAGATGTAGGCTATATTATATCGGGAATAAAAACTGCAAAAGAAGTAAAAGTAGGCGATACAATTACCCATGTTGAACGACCAAGCACAATATCTATAGAAGGATTTAAAGAAATAAAACCCATGGTATTTGCAGGCATATATCCTGTTGATGCTGACGACTATGAAGAGTTGCGTTCTTCTTTAGAAAAACTACAACTCAACGATGCCTCTTTAAGCTATGAACCCGAATCATCGATGGCATTAGGATTTGGGTTTCGTTGTGGATTTTTAGGATTATTACACATGGAAATTATTCAAGAACGGTTAGATCGCGAATTTAACATGAACGTAATCACAACAGTACCTAACGTTTCTTATAAAATATACACAACTAAAAAAGAAATCATAGACGTACACAACCCCTCTGGCATGCCTCCTCAAAACTTAATAGACCACATAGAAGAACCTTATATTATAGCACAGATTATTACTAAAACAGAATATATTGGTGCTATTATGAAACTATGTTTAGACAAACGTGGCATATTAAAATCTCAAGTCTATCTTACTTCTAACCGTATAGAAGTGAGCTTTGAACTACCATTAGGCGAAATAGTTTTTGATTTTTACGACAAACTCAAAAGTTGCTCTAAAGGATATGCTTCTTTTGATTATTACATAAACGATTACAAACCTTCTAAATTAGCAAAATTAGACATTTTACTCAACGGCGAACCTGTTGATGCACTATCTACTTTAATACATACAGAAAATGCCTATAACTTTGGAAGAAGAATGTGTGAAAAATTAAAAGAACTCATTCCTCGTCAACAATTCGATATTGCCATTCAAGCAGCTATAGGGTCTAAAATTATTGCACGCGAAACAATAAAAGCTGTACGTAAAGATGTTACCTCTAAATGCTATGGTGGCGACATTTCGCGTAAACGAAAATTATTAGAAAAACAAAAAAAAGGAAAAAAACGTATGAGGCAAATAGGAAATGTTGAAGTGCCGCAATCAGCATTTCTTGCTGTCTTAAAAATAGACTAATTTTTTCTTAATTCAAAAATATTATTTTTCATTTATATACTTCAAAGTTTTATCAAAACTTTTTATCTATACTATATAATTAAAAGTTTTTATGCTATCTTTGCAGATATTTTTCAATCTTATTATATCATAATAATATTATTTCATGGATAAAAATACAGTAGTAGGTTTATTGTTGATAATGGGACTTTTAGTAGGCTATAGTTTTTGGGCAAGTCCATCAAAAGAAGAACTACAAGAAAGAAAAAGAATACAAGATTCTTTAATTTTAATACAAAGCGAACAAACAACAAAAGATGCTACTTTAGCAATAGAAGAAGCAAAAAAGACAACAAATAACATTTTACCATCTGACACTAATACCCCTCCCATTTCCTATGAAAAACAAATAACAAAATTTGGAGCATTTGTCAATGCTTCGCAAACTCCAGAAAACACACTCCCAATAACAATAGAAAATGACATTTACAAACTTTCTATAAGCAAAAAAGGCGGACGTATCGAATCGGTCGAATTTAAAAACATTTTCACTTACGACAAAAAACCTGTTGTTTTATTTGACACTAATAACAATAAAAACTATTTTGGATTTACATTTTTCTCTAACTATCTCGAACTAAATACAAACAATTTTTATTTCACTCCCCTGCTAACCAACAACAACCACACATTAAAAGTAAGCGGTAACGATTCTATACAGTTAATCATGCGTTTATATCCCAATCAAGACGAAACACTTATTGATACAAATAGCTATATAGAATACGTCTATACTATAAGAGGAAATGATTATTACACAGGAAGTAAAATCCGTTTTAAAGAAATGGATAAATACTTAAATCAAACTCAAAAAGAACTTTCTTTGCGTTGGGTAACACAACTACAACGACAAGAAAAAAATTATAAAAACGAAAAAATTGCAACTACTATCTATTATAGCGATATCGAAGACGTAGAACATTTAAAAGAAAGCGATATTAAATCCGATTCTATTTACTATCCTACAAGCTTAAAATGGATTTCTTTCAAACAACATTTTTTCACCTCTACCATTATAGCAGAAAACGAATTTGCAAATGCCACTATGGTTGTCGACATAGATGCTGCAGACAATGAAAAAACAAATTCGCTAAAAACATTAAAAGCAAACATTTCATTCCCTATCCAAAACTTTGCAAACGATGAATTTGCTTTTGGATTTTACTTTGGACCTAATAAATACACTATTTTAAAAGAATATAATATAGAATTAGAAGATCAAATTCAATTAGGGTGGAATTGGATATCTTGGATTAACAAATATGCCGTCATTCCTATTTTCAATTTTTTCGAAAAATTCAATTGGAGCTATGGCATTATAATATTAATTTTAACTATTATTTTAAAATCAATATTATTCCCATTAGCATACACCAGTTATATGTCTACAGCTAAAATGCGTGCTATAAAACCAGAAATAGAAACAATCAACAAACGCTATCCCGACAAAAACGATGCCATGAAAAAACAACAAGCAATCATGGCAATGTACAAGCAATTAGGCATTAAACCTATGGCTGGCTGTTTGCCCATGCTGTTGCAACTTCCTATACTTTTTGCAATGTTTCGTTTCTTTCCATCTGCATACGAACTAAGACAACAAGCTTTCTTGTGGGCAGACGACTTATCTTCTTATGATTCCATTTTAGACCTTCCTTTCAACATTCCTTTCTACGGCGATCATATCAGCTTATTTACCCTATTAATGACAGCAGCAACATTAACCTATACCATTATTAATAATAAAATGATGACCACAGGAGAAAATGAACAACAAATGCAAACAATGAAATGGATGATGTATCTGATGCCCATTATGTTTTTAGGAGTATTTAATAGTTACTCTTCTGGACTAAGTTATTATTATTTCTTAGTGAATGTCATTACTTTTATACAAATGGGAATTTTCAGATTATCTATTAATGAAGAAAAATTACGCACAAAACTATTAGCTTCTTCTAAAGCAAAACCAATAAAAAAATCGAGATGGCAACAAAAAATGGAAGATATGATGAAACAGCAACAAGCTAACCAGCGAAATTTATCACAGCCAAAGAAAAAAATCAAATAAGAAATAAAAACATATAAAATAAAAATATTAATTAAAATTTTAAATAATGGCAAAAGGAGCAATTGTAATAGAAACAGAAAGATGTAAAGGTTGCGGCGTTTGCATCCCAGCTTGTCCAAATAAAGTAATCGCATTATCGAAAAAAGTAAACAGTAAAGGTTACAATTATTTGGAAGTTCAAAACGATAGTTGCATTGGCTGTGCAAACTGTGCAATAGTATGCCCAGACGGAGTAATAACAGTCTATAGGGTAAAGTAAATAAAGTTATTAACAAAAGTAAAAAAACAATATGAAAGAATTGAGATTAATGAAGGGAAACGAAGCCATAGCCGAAGCATCCATACGCTACGGAGTAGATGGCTATTTTGGTTATCCAATAACCCCTCAATCAGAAATTTTAGAACATCTTATGGCAGAAGAGCCTTATAAGAAAACAGGGATGGTAGTTTTACAAGCTGAAAGCGAAGTTGCATCTATCAATATGGTCTATGGTGGTGCAGCTTGTGGAAAAAAAGTAATGACTACCTCTTCAAGTCCCGGTATTAGTTTAATGCAAGAAGGACTCTCCTATATTGCAGGAGCAGAACTTCCTTGCTTAGTAGTTAATGTAGTAAGAGGAGGTCCTGGATTAGGCACCATTCAACCTTCACAAGCCGACTATTTTCAAACCACAAAAGGAGGTGGACATGGCGATTATCGCTTAATAACACTAGCACCTGCTTCTGTACAAGAAATGTACGACTTTGTTGGCTTAGGATTTGAATTGGCTTTCAAATACCGAAATCCAGCCATGATTCTCTCCGATGGAGTAATAGGACAAGTAATGGAAAAAGTGCAAGTAGAAGATTATAAACCTCGTTGGACTGATGAATTTATCAAGAAAAGTTTTCCATGGGCAACAACAGGTAAAAATCCTGACAAGCCACATGTAATCATTACATCTCTTGAATTAGACTCTGCTAAACAAGAACAAGTAAACATTCGCCTTCAAAACAAATACAAAGAATGCCAAGAAAATGAAGTCCGCTACGAAATGATTAACTGCGACGATGCAGAATATATTTTTGTAGCCTACGGTTCTTCGGCACGTATTTGTCAAAAAGCAATTCAATTAGGTAGAGAAAAAGGAATAAAAATCGGTTTGCTAAGACCTATCACATTATGGCCTTTCCCTTCCAAGATATTAGCCGAATTAGCTGATAAAGTGAAAGGAATGTTATCCGTTGAAATGAGTGCTGGTCAAATGGTAGAAGATGTATTATTGGCTACCAAACATAAAATTAAAGTCGATCACTTTGGTCGTTTTGGAGGTATTATTCCAACTCCTCAAGAAGTACTACACGCATTAGAAACTAAAATAATTGGAGGATAATCATATGAATAGAGAAGATATTATAAAACCCGAAAACTTAGTATATAGAAGAACTCCCGTTCTTACAAAAAATGTGATGCATTATTGTCCAGGATGTGGACATGGCACAACACACCGTATTATTGCAGAAGTAATAGAAGAAATGGGCATACAAGAACAAACAATAGGTATTGCACCTGTTGGTTGTTCTGTTTTAGCTTATAACTACTTTGAAGTAGATATGCAAGAAGCTGCTCACGGACGCGCCCCCGCTTTAGCTACTGCTATTAAACGATTAAAACCCGACTTTTTTGTTTTCTCCTATCAAGGAGATGGCGACCTAGCAGCTATTGGCACCGCCGAAACTATTCATGCTTGTAATCGTGGCGAAAATATCACAATGATATTTATCAACAACGGTATTTATGGTATGACTGGTGGACAAATGGCGCCTACTACCCTGGAAGATATGAAAACTTCCACCTCGCCTTATGGACGTAATATAGAAATGATGGGAAATCCGTTGAAAATTACCGAAATAGTAGCACAACTTCCCGGAACTTGCTATGTTACACGACAAGCAGTACATACTCCTGCATTGGTACGAAAATGTAAACGTGCTATTAGACAGGCATTCGAAAACCAAAAAGAAAACAAAGGAGTATCGTTTGTCGAAGTAGTTTCCAATTGTAACTCAGGTTGGAAAATGACACCAACAGACGCTAACAAATGGTTAGAAGACAATATGCTCCCTATCTATCCGCTCGGCGATATTAAAGTGTCTAAATAATAGTTAAAAAAAATGTCAACATTTAAAAATACAAAGTAATGACTGAAGAAATAATTATAGCTGGTTTTGGAGGGCAAGGAGTACTTTCGATGGGAAAAATACTTGCCTACTCCGGAATGATGCAAAATAAAGAAGTAAGCTGGATGCCTAGTTATGGTCCAGAAATGAGAGGTGGCACATCGAATGTAACAGTTATCATTAGCGACGAACGAATAAGCTCGCCTGTGCTTTCTGTTTTCGATACTGCAATCATACTCAATCAACAATCTCTTGATAAATTTGAAAAATCGGTAAAACCTGGTGGAATGTTAGTTTACGACCCAAATGGAATATCACGCCATCCAGAACGGAAAGATATTAATATCTATCAAATAAATGCAACCGACAAAGCAGGAGAACTTGGAATTTCTAAATTATTTAACATGATTGTATTGGGTGGATTTTTAAAGTATAAACCTATTATTCAAGAAGAATATATGAAAAAAGGACTCGAAAAATCACTCCCAGAACGTCATCATAAATTAATTCCCGACAACTTAAATGCTATTAAAGTTGGTGCCGAAATTATTAAAGAATATCACATTATTTAATTTTATTATACAATACATTTGCATAGTATTACTTAAATAATGATATTCTTCTATTATTCTCGTTAAATATAGCCAACTTATCATTCTATCTAAAATGGTGTATTATACACCATTTTTTTTTTTACACACTTTGAAAGACAGTGTCAACAAAGTTTTTTTTGCTTAAAAGAAAGGCTGAAAATTTCCACTTAAACTAAAGAGAAACCACACGAAACCCAATAGTGTAGCCGCTGTCTTCTTGTTCGGTACAGCTGCGATAAGCACTCTGACAAAAGCGAGCAATGCTCGCCCAGCTACCACCACGGAACACTCGGAATTTCCCAGATGCAGGTCCTTGCGGATTAGTTTGTGCATCGTTTGAATATAAACCATACCAATCGTTACACCATTCATACACATTTCCGTGCATATCGTATAAGCCCCAGGCATTGGGAGCAAAACTGCCTACCGGTATTGTTTTGCATTTATCTACTCCCTTACCACACCACTCCATAGGAAAATCCCCATTATAATTGGCTTGTGTGGTAGTTAAACAGATGCCTGTATTAAAATGAGTGGTAGTTTCCGCTCGGCACGCATATTCCCATTCAGCTTCGGTAGGCAAACGGCAACCCATATAGGTAGCAAATTCCGAAGCACCATACCAAGTAACATGTATTACAGGGTGATTTTCATAGCCTACAACCGGCACCCATTGCCCATTGACATAATGCAAACCCCAATCATAATTATCTCCACTTTCATAAATTAATGGTTCATTAGGATATGCTCCTGTAGCGCATTTCCCATCTTTGCCAATGTTTTTGGCATTCAAAAAGGCAGAATATTGGATATTGGTAATTTCATATTTGCTCATTTTAAACGCATTCAATGTTACCTGATGCGGTGTTTCATCATCTTTTCTATATGCCTGATTATAGGGACTTCCCATAGTAAAGGTCCCGGCAGAAATAGCAACCCATTGAATGGTGGGTTTAGTATATTCTTTTTCTTTCCATGTGCCGTCGCTATAAACTACCATGCGTTTCCCATTAACCACACTTTCACTGACGGCAGTAGGCTTAGTTTGTGCCACCGCATTCAAACTGAAAATAAGTACTAATAAAAAAATAATATATTTATTCATAATAGTTTATTATTAAATTATAATTTGATTAATCTTTGTGCATTTAATTTTACAAAAGTATATAAAAATTACAATAAACAAAATGATTATTTATAATAAATTATTAGAAAAATATTACCTCCTATAAACTTGTAAAGGCAAAAGATACAATAAAATTAGCAGTTGTCAAAAAAAGTATATATTTTTCATGTATTTTTGTAAAAAAAACATATGCTAAATAAAACATTTATCAATATGAAAAAAATAAGTTTTTTCGTATTATTTATTGTTTATTATTGTAATAACTTCGGTCAAATTGTTTACGACGATATAGGCAATTTTAACAAATTTAGAAATGGGTGGGCATTAGTTAAATTAAACGATAAATACGGATGTATTGACAGTACAGGAAAAGAAATCGTATTGCCTATTTATGACGATATAAGCAAATTTCACTATTATCGCTACGGGTGGGCTGAAATAAAATTAAGCAACAAATATGGTTTTATCGATACAACAGGTAAAGAAGTGGTAGCACCTAAATATGACAATTTGTATAACTACAAAAATAATATAGTAAATTGGATAAAAGTAAAATTAAACGATAAATACGGATTTATCAATAAAAAAAACAAAGAAATAGTAGCGTGTATTTACGATAACATTAATGACTTTAATGAATATCAACCACACTGGGCATTAGTAAAACTCAACAAACGCTATGGATTTATTGATACTTTAGGAAATGAAATCGTAAAACCTTACTATGATAAAATATATAAATTCAACAGTAACAATTATACAAATTGGGCTTTGGTAAAATTAAACGACAAAATGGTTTTATTGATTTAGATGGCAAAGAAATTGTACCCCCAATATATGACAAAATCGGTAATTTTGGAGAAAAACATCCATTTTGGGCAGAAGTAACTATTAACAATAAAAAAACTTTTATTGATGAAAACGGAAATCCTATTATTAAAAAGAAATAACATGCTAACACAGACAATTAAATCCATTGTTTTTTATTTTATATTATTATTAATCTCTCTAAATGGAAAGGCACAAAATTTAGAACCTACAGAGACTCATGCTTTATTACACATAACTGTAAGTAGCATGGAAGATGAGCCACGAGTTGGCGAAAGCATCTCTTTAATTGGAAAAAAAACAAAAAAAACATTTTCAGGGATAACAAATAATAAAGGTAAAATTTCACTGCTTATCCCAGAAGGCGATATTTATACCATCATATACAAAACCATTGGAGGCAACACCAAATACGACGAAATGGCTATTCCAAACGAGAAAGGAATTTTTACCTATCAGCTCAACATCAATTATAACCCCCCGAAAACTTATATTTTAGAAGATGTCTTTTTCGATACTGGCAAATCGACACTACGTCCTGAATCCTATAAATCTTTAAACAATTTATTAGAACTGATGAAAGTAAAACCTCATTTAGAAATCGAAATAGCTGGGCATACCGACAATATAGGCTCAAGTGCATCTAATTTAAGTCTCTCGATTAATAGAGCAACTGCTGTAAAAAATTACCTCGTTAGCAAAGGCATCAACGCAAAAAGAATGACTTGCAAAGGTTATGGCGACACACAACCAATTGCCAGCAATGAAAATGAAAATGGACGTCAAAAAAATCGTAGAACTGTTGTAACAATAACAAAAGAATAAATCAACAGCACACTATAATATAAAAAGAGAGGCCTTGACAACCTCCCTTTTCGTTATATGAAAACAATTTTTATTTTTCATTTTCAATAGCAGCTTGTGCTGCTGCCAAACGTGCAATAGGCACACGGAAAGGCGAACACGACACATAATTTAAGCCTGCATTATAAAAGAATTTTATAGATGCTGGGTCTCCACCATGTTCTCCACATACTCCCACTTTCAAGTTAGATTTGGTTGTACGTCCGCGTTGTGTTCCCATTGCCACCAACTCTCCTACTCCACTTGTGTCTAATGTATTAAAAGGATCAGATGGAATTATTTTTTCTTCAACATATGTGTTGATAATTGTATTCACATCGTCACGCGAAAATCCATAAGTCATTTGTGTTAAATCGTTAGTGCCAAAAGAAAAGAAATCAGCTACTTTTGCTATTTCAGCAGCCAATAATGTTGCACGAGGTATCTCTATCATAGTACCATACAGATAATTTATTTTAACTGCAAATTTTGCTTCTATTTCGGCAAGGACTTTATCAGCTATTTTCTTTTGAAATTCTAATTCCAAGAGCGATATGGTTAAAGGAACCATAATTTCTAATTGAGGATTGAATCCTTCTTTTATCAATTCCGCTGTTGCTTGAAATAAAGCTCGAAATTGCGTTTCGCTAATCTCTGGATAGACAATTCCTAATCTTACTCCACGCAATCCCATCATCGGATTTACTTCGTGTAGTGCATCAATACGTCTTTTTATTTCTTCAAACGGCATTCCCTTTTCTTTTGCCAACTCACGTTGTTTGTCTTCTGTTTGAGGGACAAACTCATGCAAAGGAGGGTCTATCAATCTAAAAGTTAATGGCTTTCCATTCATTACCTTTAAAGTTCCCTTAGCTGTTTCATGAATAAAAGGTTCCAACTCGCTCAAAGCACCAATACGTTCTTTGCTGTCGTTAGCTAAAATAACATTGCGTAATTTTCTTAAAGGCTGTTCACTGTTTTTCCCATAAAACATATGTTCGATACGGAAAAGTCCTATTCCTTCAGCTCCAAAATCAATAGCATTTTGTGCATCTTCGGGCGTATCGGCATTGGCACGCACACCCATTTTACGATACTTGTCTACTATTTTCATAAACTCTTGGAATCTGGGATTTTCTGTTGCATCTATCATTTTTATTTCATTACCATACACCCAGCCTTTCGTTCCATTTAAGCTAATAATATCTCCTTCTTTAAATATCTTATTATCAATAGTTATTTGATTTTTAGAAAGATTTATTTTAATAGCATCGCAACCTACAATACAACATTTTCCCCAACCGCGTGCTACTAAAGCAGCATGCGAAGTCATACCTCCACGTGCTGTCAAAATACCTTCGGCGGCACGCATTCCTTCTACGTCTTCAGGGTTGGTTTCTTCTCTTACTAATATGGATTTAATATTTTGTTTTCGATACTCCATAGCTTTTTCGCTTGTCAAAGCTATCACTCCTATAGCACCGCCAGGACCTGCTGGCAAACCTTTTGCTAATACTTGATAATTAGCCTCATCTTTTTGGTCTAAAATAGGATGTAATAATTCATCTAATTGCGTGGGAGTTAAACGTGTAACAACTTCTTTTTCTGAAATTAGTTTTTCTTGAAACATATCTAAAGCCGTATTTAAAGCAGCAACACCGGTACGTTTTCCTACACGGCACTGCAACATATACAACTTATCTTCTTGTATAGTAAACTCTATATCAAGCATATCTCTAAAGCTTTTCTCTAAAATAGTGCGTATTTCACATAGCTCTTTATAAGTCGTAGGCATAAGTTCTTGCATAGAAGGCAAATGCTTATTTTGTTCGTTTTTAGTATCATCGTTTAAAGGATTGGGAGTGCGTATGCCGGCAACCACGTCTTCGCCTTGTGCATTGATTAACCATTCGCCATAAAATTGATTTTCTCCTGTAGCAGGATTACGCGTAAAAGCAACACCTGTTGCTGAATGATCGCCCATATTTCCATAAACCATTGCTTGAACATTAACAGCTGTACCCCAATCGTTAGGTATGCCTTCGATGCGACGATAAGCAACAGCTTTTTTGCCATTCCAGCTTTTAAAAACTGCTTTAATACCTCCTTCTAATTGTGCCTTTGCATCGTCAGGAAATTCGCTTCCTAAGACTTCTTTGACTTTGGCTTTGAAATCATTCGATAATTTCAACAAATCTTCAGCAGTCATATCGGTATCAGATGTGTAATTTTTTGCATGCTTAAAACCATCTAACATATCGTCTAATATTTTGCGAATGCCCTTTCCGTCTTTGGGTTCAATGTCTTCCGATTTTTCCATTACCACATCAGCATACATCATAATTAAACGACGATAAGAATCGTAAACAAACCGTGGATTATTGGTTTTCTTTATCAAGCCAGGAATGGTTTTAGAACTCAAACCTATATTTAAAACCGTATCCATCATTCCGGGCATTGAACTGCGTGCTCCCGAACGACAAGATACAAGTAAAGGATTATCAGGATCATCGTATTTTAATCCCATGTTTTTTTCTACACTTTTCATTCCTTCCCACACCTCTGCCATCAATCCTTGTGGCAATTGACAGTTATTTGCATAATAAGCTGTACAGGTTTCAGTAGTAATCGTTAATCCGGCTGGAACAGGTAAACCTAAATGACACATCTCGGCTAAATTAGCTCCTTTTCCACCTAACAATTCTTTCATATCCGCTTTTCCTTCTGCGGTCTTTCCTCCAAAAGTATAAACATACTTTACTTTACTCATTTTTAATCAAATTTTAAATTATAAATAACTACTTTGTACTTCTTTATTTGGAAATGCAAAAGTACACAAAAATTTTTAAAATTTCCACATAGACGTATAAAAATTTATTGAGGGGAGCAATATCTTGAAAAAAACAGATGTCTCATCTTTTTGTTTTTTTTATTTAAATAAAGTTTAAGATACTCAAAAAACATTAAATTTGCATCAAAAATCTAAGGAAATTTATAGATTATTGTTGAATATAATCAGAAAAAAATGCGTATAGTATTAAATAAAAGTTTAATTTTGTAAAAAAATAACTTTTATTTTGAACAAAAATTTTTATCTATTTTCAAATA
>CAZSTX010000014.1:0-42845 GCA_964610025.1 uncultured Lentimicrobiaceae bacterium | reverse complement strand
AAAATTATACAAATATTTTGATAAAATAACATATTTTTAAAAATATTTTTCATATTTATATATCAATTTGTTATGTTTTGCTTTTTGAAAATTCAATGGATTTTTTTGATTATATTCAACAATCATCTATAAATTTTATCATATTTTTGATGCAAATTTAATATTTTTTAAATATCTAGGACAAAAAAATAGCATAAAGGTCGAGTCTCTTTGTGGTGGCATTATGAGTCTGTTTGCAAAAAGACAAATGTTGCTGGTTATCAAAATGATAACTTTAAATACACAGACATGAGTTAATGTTCCAAAATAAGAACCAAACTCGCGGAGGAAGTCGCAATCCAAAGGCGAAAATAAAATAGGAATTTACGTTCTTTGAAATTTATGGAGAAAAGATAAAATTTTTGTGCTTATCTTAGTGTTCAGAATTTATTGGGAATATCACATCCTCTTTTACTTCAGAATACGATTTTCTATCGTAAATTGTACAAAAAATACTATCTTTGTGCACGTCTGAACTAAATGTTTTCGTATGTTTATTATTTTAATACCTAAAAAAGACAAAGATATGAAACATCTGTTTTTTTTGTCAAGATATTATTGTTCCTCACTATAAATTTTTATGTACTTTTGCAAGTATATCTTTTATTCGAAAATAAGAATTTAAATAACACTTAATAAATATTATAGAGAAAAAATGAAAAAAATTATTGAATGTGTTCCTAACTTTAGCGAAGGACGTAATATGGAAACTATCCATCAGATTACACTTGAAATAAAAAAAATTAAAGGTGTTAAGTTGTTAGATGTTGACCCTGGATTTACAACTAATCGTACAGTTGTAACTTTTGTTGGAACACCCGAAGCGGTTTGTGAAGCTGCTTTTCAAAGCATTAAAAAAGCACAAGAATTAATCGATATGCGTATACACAAAGGGGACCATCCACGCTTTGGAGCTACCGATGTATGTCCTTTAATTCCTGTATCAAATATCACAATGGAAGAAACAATTCTTTATGCTCGAAAACTTTCTGAGCGTGTTGGGAAAGAATTAAATATTCCGGTGTATTGTTATGAACAAGCTGCTTATAATGAAAAATATCGTAGTTTAGCAAATTGTCGCAAAGGAGAATACGAAGAATTAAAAGATAGATTAAACAATAAAGAGTGGCAACCTAATTTTGGTCCTAAAGAATTTAATGAAAGTGTAGCAAAATCAGGAGCTATTGCCATTGGAGCAAGAGATTTTTTAGTAGCAGTAAACTATAATTTAAATACAACTTCTACACGTCGTGCAAATGCTATTGCATTTGATGTAAGAGAAAAAGGAAGACCAGAAAGAGAAGGAAATAATATCACTGGAAAAATCAAAAAAGACGCAAATGGCGAATCCATTATGATTCCAGGAACACTAAAAGCAACCAAAGCCATAGGATGGTATATAAAAGAATATGGCATAGCACAAGTATCTATGAATTTGAATAATTTATTAATTACACCTTTACACATTGCTTTTGATGAAGTATGTCGTAGTGCACAAAATAGGGGCATTCGTGTTACTGGATGTGAAATAGTTGGATTAGTTCCTAAAAAAGTATTAATAGACGCAGGAAAATATTATTTAGAAAAGCAACAACGTTCATTAGGGATTCCCGATGAAGACATTATAAAAATTGCAATAAAATCAATGGGATTAGATGATTTAAAACCTTTTAACTATAAAGAAAAAATTATAGAATATTTATTAGAAGCAGAAGAAAAAGAATCAAAACTAATTGATTTATCTTGTGTTGAATTTACCAACGAAACATCAAAAGAATCGCCCACGCCTGGCGGTGGGTCTATATCTGCTTATATTGGAGCATTAGGAGCTTCGTTAGGAGCAATGGTAGCCAATTTGTCAGCACATAAACCTGGGTGGGATAATCAGTGGGAAACATTTTCAGAATGGGCAGTAAAAGGGGAACAATTAAAAAAAGATTTGTTGTTTTTAGTCGACGAAGATACTTGTTCTTTTAACAAAATAATAGATGCTTTTGGATTACCAAAAACAACAGAAGAAGAGCAAATTATTCGTAAAGAAGCGATTCAAAAAGCAACAAAATACGCTATAGAAGTTCCTTATAAAACGATGAATAAAGCTTTTGAAGCTTTTGAATTATGTCATGTAATGGCTACTATCGGCAATCCGACTTCGGTCTCAGATGCCGGAGTGGGAGCTTTGTGCATTCGTACGGCTGTAATGGGTTCTTATTTAAATGTTAAAATCAATGCTTCCTCTTTAGAAGACAAAAAAATTGTTGACGAAATCATACAACAAGCAGATATGATATACGAAGCAAGTATAAAAAAAGAAAAAGAAATTATTGAAATAGTTCTTAGTAAATTATAAAAAAATAAAAATGAGATACACTAAAATATTATTAAATATAATTATTGTTATTATTATTGGAGTATTTACGTTAACAGAAACACACGCTCAAAAAAAGAAACCAATAATAAAAGGGATTGTAACACAATACAATTTTTCGGATACCATAGAATTGTACGATGCCTTAGGGCGAATTAAAGACCCCTTAGAAAAAACAACTATTGATGAAAAAGGGTATTTTGAATTGAATTATAATCCCGACGAGATTAATTTTTATACTATTAAATTTCAAAATGCACGCCCTGTTTTAATTGTAATCGCTCCAAATACTACTATCGAAATGGATTTCGATACGCAACAAGGCATTATCATAGAAGCAAAAAAATCGAAAGAAAATGAATTATTAAGACAGTTTTATGTAACAATGATAAATGCAAACAAAGTAAAAGATAGTTTGTTAGCACTTTATAAAGAGAATCAAGATCCTCAAATACAGTTTCAGTTACAAATGTTAGACATGGATTGGAGTAATTATTTAAAAAATTTATGCTTAAAAAACACACATAATTTTGCATCAGTATTTTTAATCGAAAATCTACCTCAAGATAAATATTTTGATGTACATGATACGGTATTAAGCAATTTAATTAAATTATATCCTGAACATTTTTTTATAAAAGCTAAATATAGCGAAATAATGTCTTCCAAAAAAACAGCTATAGGTTCAATTGCTCCAGAAATAGAGTTGCCCGATACAAATGGAAATATAGTTAAGCTCTCTTCATTGAGAGGGAAAGTAGTATTAATTGATTTTTGGGCTTCTTGGTGCGGACCTTGTAGAAAGGAAAGTCCTAATATGGTAAAATTATACCAAACATACCATGACAAAGGATTTGAAATATACGGTGTGTCATTAGACCAAAGCAAAGCAAACTGGTTAGGAGCTATTAATGCAGATAATTTATCATGGATTCATGTTAGCGACCTTAAACGATGGCAATGTCAAGCAGGATTAGATTATGGAGTGCGTAGTATTCCATCTACAGTATTAATAGATAAAAACGGTAAAATTATAGCAAAAAATTTAAGAGGAGAAGAATTAGCCAATAAAGTTAAAGAAGTAATAGAAAATAATATAAAATAATTTTCAATGATTTCAAAAAAATATACATTGCTTTCACAAATTGATACTCCTTTAGATTTAAAAAAATTAGAAAAAAAGGATTTAATTCCGCTATGTGAAGAATTAAGACGATATATTGTTGAAGTTACATCTAACAACCCAGGACATTTAGGAGCAAGTTTAGGAGCTATCGAATTAGCAGTAGCAATACATTATGTTTTCGATACACCTTCCGATAAATTAGTTTGGGATGTGGGGCATCAAGCTTATGCACATAAAATATTAACAGGGCGTAGAGATGCTTTTATTTTTAACAGAAAATACAATGGTATCAGCGGATTCCCAAAAATGAGTGAAAGTGAATATGATGCTTTTGGTGTAGGGCATGCTTCAACTTCTATTTCGTCTATATTAGGGATGGCAATATCTGCACAATTAGATGGAAATGAAAAACGAAATCATGTAGCTGTAATAGGCGATGGAGCCTTAACAGGAGGTATAGCTTTTGAAGGATTAAATCATGCCGGAATTACAAATACGAATATGTTGGTTATTCTCAATGATAATGGAATGGCTATAAACGAAAATGTAGGTGCTTTAAGTAAATATTTAATACGTTTAAGTACTTCTCATACGTATAATCAAATGAGAAATAAGATATGGAATTCCTTATCACGTAAACAACGTATACGAAAAAAATTCCAACAATTACAAAATGTAATAAAAGGAAGTATTTTAAGAGGTAGTAATCTTTTTGAATCAATGGGATTTCGTTATTTTGGACCTGTTGATGGACACGATGTCATATCATTAGTTAATTTATTAGAAGATATAAAAAAAATAAAAGGAGCAAAACTTCTTCATTGTAGAACAGTTAAAGGAAAAGGATTAAAACCAGCCGAAAACGATCAAACATTGTATCACGCCCCTGGAATATTCGACAAAGATACAGGAGAAATTATTCAATTGCCTGATTGTTCTGATGAAGTAGAAAAATATCAAATTGTTTTTGGTGAAACTATTTTAGAATTAGCAGAGCAAAACGAAAAAATCGTTGGCGTTACACCAGCAATGGCAAGCGGTTGTTCTATTGATATTATGATGAAAAAATTTCCTAATAGAACTTTCGATGTTGGAATAGCAGAACAACATGCAGTAACTTTTTCGGCAGGAATGTCTGCAAATGGCTATATCCCTTTTTGTAATATTTATTCTACTTTTTTACAACGTGCTTATGACCAAATTATCCATGATGTGGCATTACAAGATTTGCATGTCATTTTTTGTATTGACAGAGCAGGTATAGTAGGCGAAGACGGACCAACCCATCATGGCTTATACGATTTAGCTTATTTGCGTTGTATCCCTAATATAATTATTACAGCTCCCCTCAATGAAATGGAATTAAGAAACATGATGTATACAGCAGTAAAAACGTGTAAACCCTTTGCTATTCGTTATCCTAGAGGAGAAGGAGTGAAAAATAATTGGAAAAATAAACCCTTTCAATTAATCCCAATAGGAGAAGCACAACAACTAACTGAAGGCGAAAAAATAGCCGTTCTTTCTATTGGACATATTGGAAATAATGTAATAAATGCTGTTCAAATAATAGAAAAACAAAAAGGACAAAAAGTAGCAGCTTATGATATGAGATTTTTAAAACCTTTAGACGAAAAATTGTTACACTCAATATGCAAACAATATAATCATATAATTACTGTTGAAAATGGAACCATTGTCGGAGGGCTTGGTAGCGCTATTGCAGAATTCATTACACAACATTCCTATACTTGCACTTTAAAAATAATAGGAGTTCCAGATAAATTTATACAACAAGGCAGCATAGAAGAACTTCATAATGAGTGCGGTATTACAACAAATCATCTAATAGAAGCAATAAAAAACTATTTATAATACAATTATTAATATAAAATAAATAATTGTATTTTTTGCAAGAAAATTTTATAATATTAATAAATTATACTACAATAAATTACATAATAAATTGAAATAATATTAATTTTTATTTTTTCATAAAACACAGATACACAACGAGATAAGTTATAAACATTATTTTGTGAATTTTTTGGCTTTTTTTTTTTTTTTTACCAAAATAATTATTTTATCTTTGCAATAAAAGAAGCTTAATAATAATTATCTTTTTAAACAATTAGAAATCATTTTATCGCAAAAATATACATTGAAAAAAAAGACTATTATTTTGGTAATTGAATAAAATTGTAATACAAATATGATATAAACTTTATTTTTTATAATTATGACTGACTTATTTAATTCTTTATTTAATTTAACTAATTCTAAATCTGATACATTACCTAATGTATCAGATTATAAATATGAAAATAATAAAAACAATATCCCCGAAACAGAAAAAAAAGATCTTTTAGGAAATGCTTCTTTATTACAACAAAGAGAAGCACTTCGTCCAGAAGAAACTTTTCTTAAAATAGAAACTCCTATAGTACCTATAGTAAAAGAGCAACCGCCAATAAAAAAACATATTGAATTAAATAAAGATGAAGAATATTTTAACTTTAACAACGTGAATAGTGAACAAATGAAAACCTATGATCATGAACAAGTATTAAAAAAGGCAACAGAATATTTTAATGGAGAAGAAATGGTTGCCAATGTATGGATAAATAAATACGCATTAAGAGACGGCTATGGAAATATATATGAGCAAACTCCAGACGATATGCACCGAAGATTATCAAGAGAATTTGCACGTATTGAAAAAAAATACCCAAATCCATTAGATGAGGTGAAAATTAATTTGCTATTAAAAAACTTTCAATACATTGTACCCCAGGGAAGTCCTATGTTTGGGATAGGCAATGATTTTCAAATAGCATCATTATCTAATTGTTTTGTTATAGGAAACAAAGAAAGCTCTGATTCTTATGGTGGTATAATGAAAATAGACGAAGAGCAAGTGCAGTTAATGAAAAGGCGCGGAGGTGTTGGACACGATTTGTCGCATATTCGTCCAGAAGGTAGCTTAGTAAATAATAGTGCTATTTCTTCAACAGGAATAGTCCCTTTTATGGAACGCTATTCTAATTCGACTCGAGAAGTAGCACAAGGGGGGCGTAGAGGAGCGCTGATGTTGAGTGTGTCAGTTAAACATCCTGATGCTGAAAAATTTATTGATGCAAAAATGACACAAGGAAAAATTACAGGTGCTAATATCTCTGTTAAAATTGATGATGAATTTATGGATTGTGTTAAATCAGGGAACCCTTATGTACAACAATACCCTATCGACTCTCCTAATCCACAAATTAGAAAAGAAATAAATGCCAAAGTCTTATGGAATAAAATAATTCACAACGCTTGGCAATCGGCAGAACCAGGAGTTTTATTTTGGGATACCATAAAAAAAGAAGCAGTCCCCGATTGTTATGCCCATCAAGGATTTGAAACAGTATCAACTAATCCTTGTGGCGAAATACCTCTATGCCCTTATGATAGTTGCCGATTATTAGCAATAAATTTATATAGTTATGTAGAACATCCATTTACGGAAAAAGCAAGTTTTAATTTTGAAAAATTCAAAACACATACTATGATAGCTCAACGTTTAATGGATGATTTGATTGACTTAGAAATAGAAAAGATAGAAAAAATTCTTATAAAGGTAAATTCAGACCCCGAAGAATCGGCAATTAAAAGAACAGAAAAAGAACTGTGGGAAAAAATTAAAGAAAAATCTTATTTAGGTCGTAGAACAGGATTAGGAACAACAGCCGAAGGCGACATGCTTGCTGCTTTAGGCATACGCTATGGTTCTGAAGAAGCCAATATGTTTTCAACAGAAGTACATAAACAATTAGCATTAGCAGCTTATCGCTCATCGGTAACATTAGCAAAAGAACGAGGCGCTTTTCCTATATATGATTTTGAAAAAGAAAAAAACAACCCATTTATTCAACGTATAAAAGAAGCTGACCCTGTTTTATATGAAGATATGTGTAAATATGGAAGACGAAACATAGCTTTGCTAACAATTGCTCCAACAGGAAGTGTAAGTTTGTGCACACAAACAACATCTGGAATAGAACCTGTATTTATGATAGCCTATGTTAGAAGAAGAAAAGTAAATCCAAACGACCAAAAAGTGAAAATTGCTTTTACCGACCAAAATGGAGATGCTTTTGAAGAATATCAAGTATTTCATCCAAAATTTAAAACTTGGGCACAAACAAAAGGACACAATATAGAAGAATTGAAATATATGTCTTCTAAAGAATTAGAAAAATTAATAGAACAATCTCCTTATTATAAAGCCACTGCCCATGATGTAGATTGGTTAATGAAAGTTAAATTACAAGGAGCCGTACAAAAATGGGTTGATCATTCGATTAGTGTTACTGTAAATATTCCTGAAAATGTATCAGAATCAATTGTAAGTGAAATTTATCAAACTGCATGGGAAAGCGGGTGCAAAGGAATGACTATTTATAGAGAAGGATCAAGAGATGGAGTATTGATTAAAAATGGAAGCACTCCAAATCAGAATAAAAAATTTGGAGAAACAAGCGCCCCTAAACGTCCTAAATCATTACAAGCTGATGTTATTCGATTTAAAAATAAAGAAGAAGATTGGGTAGCCGTTGTCGGATTAGTAGAAGGAAGACCTTATGAAATATTTACAGGAAAATCAGAGAGTTTTTCGGCCCTTCCTAAGTGGGTAAAACAAGGGAAAATAATTAGAGAAAAAGCATCAGCTACCGAAACAGCAAGATATGATTTTTATTTTGAAGACCAAGATGGCTATGGCGTTACTATTCAAGGTTTATCGAGAATGTTTTTAAAAGAATATTGGAATTATGCAAAATTAATCTCTGGTATTTTACGACATGGCATGCCATTGCCCAATGTAGTTAATCTAATAGATAAACTCAGATTAGATGACGATAATATTATGACATGGAAAAACGGAGTATCAAGGTCGCTAAAACGTTATATTAAAGAAGGAACAAAAATTAAGCAAGTATGTCCCGAATGCAAACAAGAATCATTAGTTTATAAAGATGGTTGTGTAACTTGTATGAACTGTGGACATTCTAAATGTGGATAAGATTTAATTAATATATGGATACAAGTTCTTATATTTTTCTTCATCAATTTCCAATACAAGTAAGAATGACTGATATAGACCCTATTGGTCATGTAAACAATAGTGTGCAGCTTTCTTATTATGATTTAGGACGATTAAAATATTTAGAAACCATTCAACAAAAAGAAGTTGTTTGGCAAGAATTAGATATGGTAATCGTTCATACATCTTGTGATTTTATTAATTCTATTTTTATTAACAATACTATTGCTGTTGAAACAAAAATAATTGCTATAGGAGAGAAAAGCATCAAAATGCTACAAAGAATTATTGATATTACAACTAATGAAATCAAAAGCACTTGTTATTCAATAATGTCAGGATATGATAAAGAAAATAATTGTTCAAAGCAAATAGCTGAACATTTGAAAAATAAAATATTAGCATTTGAAAAATAATTAATCTAATTCAAATTTAATATCTTTAATCACTAATTGTAAATAAATTTTTCCTTGCCACACATTTCGTTCAATATGATAACAAATATGAAAAGGATTGCCTGAATGTATTTTATCATAATAAGAAGAAAAATTAAAAGCGATAGCATCGAAAGGGAAACATCTTTTATTTCTTTGAAAAACAGATAATTTCAAATGATTTTGACCTACAATTTTTATTTTTCCTGCATCTAATACATTTCTTGTAATAAACAAAGGATTCATATTTCCAGGTCCAAAAGGAGAAAATCGTTCAAGAGTATTATAAAAAATATCATTAATCTCATTTAAATCTATTTCTGCATCAATATCAATACTGGGCATAATAGATTGTTCTTGTATTGTTTGAACAACTGAATTTTCAAAAGATTTTATAAAAGCATCTAAATTATCAGGTTTTAATGATAACCCAGCAGCATACATATGCCCTCCAAAATGATCTAATAAATGACTGCAATTCGATAAAGCATTATAGATGTCAAAATCTTTTATAGAACGTGCCGAACCAGTTATAATACCATTAAATAAGGTTAAAACAACAGTAGGTTTATAAAATTGTTCAACTAAACGTGAAGCAACAATACCGATAACACCTTTACTCCAATTAGCATCGTATACAACCAATGAACGGCATTGGTTAAATTTAGGATTATTCTTGATTTGTTCAAGTGCTTCGTTGGTAGTTTTAGTATCGAGTTCTTTTCTCTCTTTATTATGCGTATCAATTATTTCTCCTAATTGTGTAACCTTTTCAAACTTTTCACTAACCAACAAATGTACTGAACTGCGACCAGTATCCATTCTTCCGGCAGCATTAATTCTTGGACCTACCAAAAATACTAAATCATTAATTGTAATTTTTTTAGTAAATATCGAATCCCATTTGTTAGTTTCATCTAATTCTTTTCTAACAATATTACTAAAAGATAGAATATATTCTATCCCTTTACGTGGTTTTTTATTTATTAATTTTAACCCATAATAAGCCAATATCCTATTTTCTCCTGTAATATCCACAATGTCAGAGGCAATACTGATAACTACTAAATCTAAATATTGTTTTATATTACTAAATGGAATATTTCGCTTGATAGCAATGGCTTGTATTAATTTAAATCCTACCCCACACCCTGATAAATCTTTGTATGGATACTGACAATCTAATCGTTTAGGATCAAGAATAGCATATGCTTCAGGTAATGTTTTATCAGGTAAATGATGGTCGCATACAATTACATCAATATGGTATTGATTTGCTAATTTGATTTGATTATGGCATTTAATACCACAATCTAAAGATATAATTAAATTAAAATGATGGTTTTTTGCATATTCTATTGATATATCTGAAATACCATAGCCTTCATTATATCTATCAGGAATATAATATTCTAATTCTATATCGAATTGTTTTAAAAAAGAATACATTAAGGCGACGGCAGAAGTTCCATCAACATCATAATCGCCAAAAATAAGAACTTTTTCTTTATTTGCAATAGCATCTTCAATCCTTTTTACACTTTTGTCCATGTCTTTCATTAAAAAAGGATCGTGCAAATTGCTTATTTTAGGTTGAAAAAATTTTAATGCCTCTTCTTTAGAATAAATCTTCCTCGAATTTAACAAGAATGCTAAAGTATAAGGGATTTTTAATTCTTTTGATAAAAGGCTTACTTGTTCTTTATTTGCTTCTTTATTGATATTCCAATGATTGTCCATATTTAAGTAATTATAGCAAAAGTACGAATTTTATTTGTATTTTCATTCATTATTTTTATTTTTTTAAAAAAATTATTAATAAATAAAATTTGTATTATTCTTTTTTGTATTTTTGAAAAAAAAATGTTTTATTATTTTTAATTTTTCTAAAAAAAAATATCTTATGAGTATTGAAAATATTAAATTGAGAATCACCGAAATACAAAAAAAAATTAATACACAAGAACAAAAGTTATTTAATTTAAAAATTCCCATTTCAATTTTAGAAATAGATGTTCAAATGATGTATATTCGTATATTATACAGTCAATATTTAGCATTACAATCGCTGTTGATTAAAGATAATGATATTTCAGCCGATGTGCAAAAATTAGAAAATATAGAGGATATAGATACACAAAAAAAAGAAAAACAAATTGAAAATCAATTATCTATAGAATCACTTTTTGATTTTGAAAATAAAAAAGAAGTAGAAAAATTAGATTTCGATGAAACAGAAAAAATCATCGAAGAAAAAACAGAAGTAATTATTCAGCCAATAATAGATGAACCTATTGAAGTAGATATGGATAATCTTGAATTTGTTGAAGAAGATGAAGAAGAAGAAGACGATGATAACGATGAATCAAAAGATGATACAAATCCTTATAAGGAAACTTTTTTTCCTCAAATTAATCCTATGATCGATGATAAAGAACCCGAAATTGCAATTCCAACAACAAAAGAAATATTACATAAAATAGGAATTACAGCTTCTGCTTCTCATACTGTAAGCGATATTTATAAAAAAGAAACAACAGAAATTAATGAACAATTTAGCAATAAACAAAATAATAGTATTGCAAATAAATTGCAAAAAAATCAAACAAACGATTTAATGAAAGCCATAGATGTTAACGATAAATTTTTATTTATCAGAGAATTATTTAATGGAAATGGAAGTTTATTTACAGAAGTTTTGAATAAAATCAATGAACTATCTAAAATAACAGAAGCAATAGAGTATTTTGAAACTATAAAATCACAATATAGATGGAAAGAAGAAAGTGATGCCTATAAAAAAATGTATGAATTAATTTTAAAAAAATTTTCAAATAAAGTACTTTAAAAATGAAGAAAATAATAAGTTGTATTTCTTTTTTACTGGGAATAGCTTTTGTTTATTCTCAACCAGCATTCTTTTTTAATAATCAACAAATAAAAGAATGGTATATAACTACTAAAAAGGAAAAATTACAAGAAGAAATAAATAAAGTAATTACTATTAATGAATTTAACCATTTATTAACCCAAAATAAATTGGATAAAGAATCAGTGCTAAATTCATTTAATATTGTTGATTTTGATCAAAATGGATTCAATGATTTATTATTTCAAGGAAAAATAGGAACTAAAAATTATGTTATTCTTTTTAAGAAGAAATCAAACGAAGAATATACAATTGCATTGAGTCAACCGGGAGAAATCCTACAAGCAAATATGCCTCATCAAAATCTCCCATTAACATTAACTATTTGGAATCCAAATTGTTGTGGAGAGAAAGTAACAACAATTACACACTGGATATACAAAATTAAAAATGAAATTGGCTATTACGAAATACAAGAGCAAAGTTTAATATACCTCGGCACATTTCTCCCCAATATAGGAACATCAATAGAGTTAAAATATTTTACAATTAAAAATGATGTTGCTAAGCTACGTCTATCACCACGCTGGGACGACGAATCAACTATTGAAGGAAGCAATGCGTGGAGTGGCAATCATATATCATATCATCCATTGGGAGCTACTGGCACAATTTATTATTTTTTAACCGATAAAGAAAATAATACTTGGTGTTTTGTTAAAATAAATACAGGCGAATCGTTTCCTACTAAAGCAGATAGATTTAAAGTAAGTAAAGAAATTGAATTTTGTGAAGATTATTCATATTATGGATGGATACATATTGATAATTTAACAATTATCAATATGTAAAATATTTTTACAAAAAATATCAAATGATATTATAAAAAGATGTACTTTTGCAAGTTGAAAAATTATGAATATAAAAACAGGTCCCTTAGCTCAGGTGGTTAGAGCATCTGACTCATAATCAGGGGGTCCTTGGTTCGAACCCAAGAGGGACCACAAATGGTAGAAATAAAAAAGTTGGAATAATTATTCCAACTTTTTTATTTTAATATATTTTAAATCCAAACGAATCTTATCCATTCATTGATATTAAAAATTCTTCATTAGAACGTGTAAGAGCAATTTTAGCTTTTAAAAATTCCATAGCTTCCACAGTATTCATATCGGCTAAATGATTTCGTAATACCCAAATACGCTGTAATACTTCTTTATCTTGAAGCAAATCATCACGTCGAGTGCTCGACGCAACAATATCAATAGCAGGAAATATACGTTTGTTCGATAATTTTCTATCTAATTGTAATTCCATATTTCCTGTACCTTTAAATTCTTCAAAAATAACTTCATCCATCTTTGACCCTGTTTCAGTTAGTGCAGTAGAGATAATAGTTAACGAGCCACCATTTTCAATTTTACGAGCAGCACCAAAAAAACGTTTAGGTTTTTGCAAAGCATTGGCTTCAACACCACCTGATAATACTTTACCCGATGCGGGAGCAATGGTATTAAAAGCTCTTGCTAAACGGGTGATAGAATCAAGTAAAATACACACATCGTGTCCACATTCTACCATACGTTTGGCTTTTTCTAACACTATATTGGCTATTTTCACGTGGCGCTCAGCAGGTTCATCAAAAGTAGAAGATATTACTTCAGCTTTTACACTACGTTCCATATCGGTAACCTCTTCGGGACGTTCATCAATTAAAAGAATAATTAAATATACTTCTGGATGATTATAGGCAATAGCATTAGCTATTTCTTTTAATAATACTGTTTTACCGGTTTTAGGTTGAGCAACTATTAATCCACGTTGCCCTTTGCCTATGGGAGCGAATAAATCAATAATACGAGTTGAAATAGTAGCTCCAGGATAGCCTGTTAGCTTGATTTTTTCGTCAGGAAAAAGTGGAGTTAAAAAATCAAAAGGAATTCTATCTCGAACAGCCTCAGGAGACTTTCCATTAATTAAATCGACTTTTAATAATGGGAAAAATTTTTCTCCATCTTTAGGAGGACGTATTGCCCCTTGCACAATATCGCCAGTTTTTAGCCCAAATAGTTTTATTTGAGATTGAGAAACATAAATATCGTCGGGCGAATTAAGATAATTATAATCGGAAGAACGTAAAAATCCAAACCCATCTGTTGGAGAGACTTCTAAAACTCCTTCCCCAATAATATTTCCTAAAAATTCAATGTTTTTTGGAATAAAATAAAAAGGAGTAGTAGGGGCAGAATTATTAGTTATTTTTTTTTCTTCCGTATCCAAAGGGAGAATGTTGTTTTTTTCTTCTTTTTCAGATTTTATTTTTTCATCTTCTTGATTTTCTTTAGGTATTGCAGCAAGAAGTTCGGGTTCTTCTAAAGGAATTACTGAGAGTTCCGTATTCTCTTCTTCTAATGATGCATCAAATAAAAAAACTTTATTAGGTTCTGTTTCTTCAACTGCCACCGCTTGTATTTTAAGGCGCTTGCGCTTTTTCTTTTCGCTTGGTTTTTCTTCTTCTTTTTGAGTATTATCTTCAACTGTAGCAGAAATTTCTACTGTTTTATTTGTCTTAGATGTAGTCAATTTTTTTTTCTTTTCTACTGTTTTTTCGGAGTTAACTTCCTTTTCGGAAGATGTTTTTTCTTTTTCCATTTATGATATTTTTCAATAATAATATGATATTATTAAGTTTCTTAGTCTTGTATATTTTATAATCGACGAATGTATATTTTGTGCCAAATCATCAAAGTATACAAATTGAATTTTAATTTTCATGCAAATAGATGATAGTTTTATATATGCAATCTAGAAAAAATGTATTAGTGTTATTTTTGTCATTAACGACTGTGAAAAACTTAAATGAGATTTTATTTTTCTGCTGCAAAAATAATTTTTTTTTCAATACAGAAGTTAATATTTGTTTAAAATATGTGAAAATAATTGTAATGGGTTGATTTTTACATATATTATGCTGTAAAATAAATTGATAATTAAGATAATTACAAAATAAATATACGTAAATTAATTTTATTTCACATAAAATTTTATTCATAAATGTAGTTTTTAAGAAAAAAACAAAATATTTTTATCAGAAAAAACAAAATAAATTGTTTAAAATAATGCTTTTTCTTTTGTTTTAACTACTTCTAAAAAATAGATTATAATACATTATTTTTTTAAAATAAAACACAATAAATTGCGTTGTAATATAAAATTTATTAAAACAAAAAATTTATTAAAATATTGATATTTAATCGAAAAAAAAACATAAAGCTTTTTATTTTCTTTTTTGTTGTTGTTGTTTTCTCAAATTGTTCTACAAAAAAAAATGCATTTTTCAATAGAGCTTATCATGGAATGACAACGCGTTATAATATTTATTTTAATGGAAATGAAAGTTTTAAAGAGGCAAAACATTTACTTGAAAAAAATATAGAAGATAATTACACTAATATTTTACCCGTTTACAATTATCCCGATAGAAAAATTGCCTTATCCTATTCACCACAATGGGATAGAACAATAGAAAAATGTTCTAAAGCCATTACCAAACATTCGATTCTTATTAAAGGAGAAGAATTTTGTAAACCTATAGATGATACTTATTTGTTAATGGGCGAGGCTTATTTTTATCGTCAAGATTATAATGATGCCTTACGTGTATTTTCTTATATTATCAATACACACCAAAATGGAAATGTTTGGGCTGATGCTTTTACATGGAAAGCAAAAACATTTTTACAAATGAATAGAGTTGAAGATGCAGAAGAAAATTTAGAGGAAATCCGTCAAGCAATACATAAGCATAAAAATAAAAAATACAAACAACATTGGGAAGCTGTTATGGCAGATAAATTCATTCGTCAGCAAGAATACGAATTAGCTATCGACCATTTAACAGAATTAGAAAAGGCAAAATTTATGAAAAAAGATTTTAAAACGAGAGTTTTATTTATTGCTGCACAAATATACCAA
Organism: uncultured Lentimicrobiaceae bacterium; assembly: GCA_964610025.1. Taxonomy (GTDB): domain Bacteria; phylum Bacteroidota; class Bacteroidia; order Bacteroidales; family WCHB1-69; genus UBA5266. The sequence goes on along the minus strand of CAZSTX010000014.1, from coordinate 26,948 downwards.
GTAATGAATTTACCTATGGAAGCTACAAAAAAATATGCAAAAGTATTGAAACGCAATCCACCTTACGAAATGGAATTCAATGCTACAATTAATATGTTGCTTTGTCAAGGAGAAGGAGTAAAAAGTGATGCGAAAAATAAATTAAAAAAATTATTAAAAGATAGCAGAAATGAAGAATATAAAGACCAAATTTTTTATGTTTTATCAAAAATAGATTTTCAAAAAGAAGATACTATTGCTGCTATTAGAAATCTTGAAGCTTCTGTTTTTTGGAGTATTAATAATAAATATCAAAAAACAGTTTCGGCTTTGGAATTAGCCGAATACTTTTTTTCTCATTCTCAATTTGTCGAATCGCGTTATTATTATGATACTGTTTTATCAATTATTCCTTCTACTTTTCCCGATTATGAAGAGATACGTATGCGTGCTGAAATATTGAAAGAGTTAGTTAATAACTTAATGGTAATAAAAGCCCAAGACAGTTTACAACGCATGGCTAAAATGTCGGAAAGCGAATTAGATGCTTATTTGGAAAAAATTATTGCCGATTATCAAGAAAAAGAAGCAGAACGTATTGCCGATGAAATAGAAAAAGCGCAAATGATGGAAAACACGAAACGAACATCTTCTAATGTGCGTAGTTCGTGGGTGTTTTATAATACAACACAAGCTAAATTAGGGGAACAAGAATTTAAGCAACGTTGGGGACGACGTGTGTTAGAAGATAATTGGTTTATCAGCGATAAAACTAGTATGATGTTACTAGTAGACGAAACATCGCAAGAGTCTGAAAACAAAACAGATGAAGTAGAAAATAGTACAGAAAATAAACCTTCTAAACAAGGAGAAAAGTCGAATGATCCTACACATAAACAATATTATACACAAGATATTCCGAAAACAGAAGACGATATACTAAAATCAAATGAATCAATAGCTTCTGCTCTTTATAATTCTGGGTTTATTTATTTTGATGATTTAAACGACAAAAGAAAAGCCATACAACAATGGGAAGATTTATTGTCGCGATTTCCTCAACATAAATTAGAAGCTCCTACTTGTTTTCAATTATATAAATCATATAGTTTGTTAAATAATAGTGAAAAAACAGAATATTATAAAAACATGATTTTGTCAAAATATCCTGAAAGCGATTTTGCTAAAATTGTACAAAATCCAAATTATTATGACGAAATACAACAAAAAGCAAAAGAAGCTCAATTGTTTTATGCCGATTTATATAATTTTTATATCGAAAAAAACTATACACAAGTTATTACAAAAGCAAATGAAGGCTTAGAAAAATATATAGACCCAAGCATTAGAAAAAACATGAGTTATTTGAAGGCTATATCGTTAGGAAAACTTAATGGCGAAGAAAGTATGAAAAAAGAACTTCAATCAGTCATAAAAACTTATCCAGCAACAGATATAGACACATTAGCTATGGGAGTTTTAGAAGCCTTGAAACGTGCTGAATTTGAAAAAGGAAATATTAAAACATCTGAAAATGAAACAGATAATAATATTATCCCAGAAATTAAATATAGTTATAATGAAAGTAGTTTCCACTTTATTATTATCATTATTAATATAAAAGAAGTAAAAATAGATAAGTTAAAATTGGCTCTCAATAATTTTAATAAAGAATATTTTAGATTAGATAAATTTGATATATCTAATTTTTATATTGATCCTACATCGCAAATGCTGACATTATCTCGTTTCGAAAATAAACAAAAAGCAATGGATTATTATAATGCAATAAAAGGAAATCAAACAATACTTGCAGATATCAATCAATCAAAACAAACAAAAATATATGTCATTTCTGACGATAATTATAATATATATTTTAAAAATAAAGATAAAAGAGAAGCCTACGATGAGTTTTTTATCAAATATTATTTAAATTAAACATTAACCTAATAATAAATTTAATCATTATGGGAAAAAATATAGAAGTTGAAAGTACAGTTATTAATTTACTTGGAGTTGGCACAGAGATAAAAGGCGATATTATCTCAAATGGAGATTTTCGATTAGATGGTGTACTATACGGTAATTTTTATTCAAAACTTAAATTAGTAGTTGGTCCTTCAGGAAAAATTGAAGGAAATATTGTTTGTAAAGATTGTGATATTTCGGGTACTGTAAAAGGAAATATTGAAACACAAGAAACACTAATATTAAAAGCATCGTCTCATGTGATAGGCGATTTAAAAGTAAAAAGATTATCTATCGAACCCGATGCAGAATTTACAGGCAATTGTCAAATGAATAAAACTTATGGAGAAGAAGATTTAATTTAATAAAATTTTAATAATCAATGAATAAACGAAAAAAAATTCAAAATGCTTCTACTTCATATTTAAAATATACAGGCATGGCATTTCAAATGCTTGCAATTATTTTATTATTTACTTTTGGAGGAATAAAATTAGACAAATGGGTACCATTAACATTCCCATTATTCACTATTTCTTTTTCATTGATAGGTGTAATATTTGGAATTTATGTAGGGGTAAAAGATTTTTTTAAAAAAAAATCAAAAAAATGAATATATTCATTAAGAATTTTATACCTTTGCAAAAAATCAAAAAAGAATGTTAAAACAATTATATTTTAAATATCTAAAAAGATTATTAATTTTTACAATATTAATTCTTTTAATAGAAATGTTAGTGAAACATTATTTCTCTGGAATAATTTCACCACATATAGCTTATTTAATACTTTTATTTCTAATTATTACAGCTATTTCTCATTATATTATTCTTAAAATAGATGTTAAGCGTTTAGAATACAATGCTGATAATCGTAAAATCAAAGAAGAACAAATGCAAAATTTAGTAGCTATTGAACGTAAATTTATCACAAAATATTTCCTCATAACAACTATTAAATTAGTAATTTATTTACTGGTTTTAGTCATATATGCATTTATAAATAGAAAAGAAATATTATCTTTTTCACTTAATTTTTTAGTGTTATATGTACTTTTTACAACATTCGAAATTATTATGATTAAAAGACCGATACAAAAATAAAAATTAAAAATATTAATAATTATGCCAAAAATATCAAATAAAGGAATTAGTATGCCTGCTTCTCCTATTCGTAAGTTAGTACCTTATTCGGACGAAGCAAAGAAAAGAGGAATTAAAGTATATCATTTAAATATTGGACAACCCGATATAGCAACACCCAAAGGAGCAATAACAACTTTGCAAAACACAAAAATAGATGTGTTAGCTTATTCGCATTCAGCAGGAATTTTATCGTGTCGTAAAAAAATAGCAGAATATTACAAGCGATGGAATATTGATGTAACAGAAAATGAAATCATTGTTACAGCTGGCGGTTCTGAAGCAATATTATTTGCTTTTAACACTTGTCTAAATCCCGATGATGAAGTGATTATTCCAGAACCTTTTTATGCCAATTATAACGGCTTTGCTATATCAGCAGGAGTAAATGTAAAACCCATAGTATCAGTAATAGATAATGGCTTTGCTTTACCTCCTATTGAAAAGTTTGAAGAAGTAATTACCTCAAAAACAAAAGCTATTATGATTTGTAATCCAAATAATCCTACGGGCTATTTGTATTCAAAACAAGAATTAGAATCTTTAGCAAAAATTGTTAAAAAACATGACCTATATCTTTTTGCCGATGAAGTCTATCGTGAATTTGTATACGATGGCGAAGAAGCTTTTTCAGTAATGAATTTGAAAGATATAGAACAAAATGTAATTTTATTAGATTCTGTATCAAAAAGATATAGCGCATGCGGAGCTCGTGTAGGAATGTTTATTACTAAAAATAAAGAAGTTTACAATGCAGCTATGAAATTTGCACAAGCTAGATTAAGTCCACCTTCTTTCGGTCAAATATTTACAGAAGCTGCTATCGATACACCACAATCTTATTTTGATGAAGTGCAAAAAGAATACATTGCACGTAGAAATGTTGTTGTTGAATCTATTAATAAAATGGAAGGCTGTTTTTGTCCAAATCCAAAAGGAGCATTCTATGCAACTGCACGTCTGCCAATTGACGATTCTGACAAGTTTTGCCAGTGGTTATTAGAAGATTTTAATTATAATGGCGAAACATTAATGTTAGCTCCAGCAACAGGATTTTATTCTATAAAAGGAAAAGGAAAAGACGAAGTACGTATTAGCTACTGTTTGAATGTAGCCGATATGAAAGCTTCAATGAAATGCTTGGACGAAGCGTTAAAAGTATATCCAGGACGAAAATAAATGTAATAATTTTTCTTTTTATTTATAAAAAAGAATTTTATATAATATAAATAAGTATTTTTGCAAATAATAAACAATTAATAATTAATAATTAAAATTTTAAGAAATGGGAAAAAAATTTATGTTAATGGTAATAATTGCCATGATTTTTACTTCTTGTAAAAAGTATGAATTATCAGAACCTTTGGATTTATCTACGCTACCTACCGTAACAGTTAAGGGAACTCTCTATGCTGACTTAGACAAAACAAATGCTATTCTTGAATATGTACCTGAAGGATTAACAGTTTCTGTCGCCGTCCCTTATATAGATTACGATCCTAACAACACTTCTAATGGAAATTATATTATAACAACAAAAATTGATAAAAAAGGAAGTTTTTCTGTTAATATTCCTATCGTATCATCAGGAGTAAATGCTACTATATCTTTCGAAAGTTTTACCTATAATGTAATAGATGCTGTTACTGAAGATACGGCATATACACGTATACAATTTGTGTTGCCTTCAATTGTAAAACCTGATTTAGGTAAAGGATATTCTACTGAAACAATTAAAATAGAAAGCACCTATAGTGTTGATGCTGTAGATGCTAATGCAAATACTTTTATTCCTAAATCTACTGTTAAACTATCAGGAACACTGACTTATTTGAAAGAAAGGAAAAATTATACTGTAGATTCGGTAACACGTGATACCTTGATTTATGCTCCTGTTCCAGAAGGAACAGTTTTAAATATGTTGATTACATCATATGACGAATTCGACAGAGAATTTAAGCAAGTAAAAACAATAAAAACAACTTCGGGCGGAAAATATTCAGTAACTGTTCCGATGGTTAATAAAGGAAAAGCAGATGTTGAAATCAAAAGTGAACAAATATTAGAATATGAAGATAGAATAATAGATAAAAAATACCTTTATAATTACGAATTAAATGTATCAAAAAGCATGTACAATGTAGATTATGAAAATGAAAATTTCAAATATGTACAAGGTGATTTAATTTATGAAATTGAATAATTAACTTAAAAGCAAATCGAATATGAAAAAAATAATCACAACAATTATATCATTTTTTTTCGTGATATTTATGTTGCAAGCCCAAGAAGGAAAAAAAGATTTAAGTGAGTTATTTCCTAAAAAAGGAGAATGCGCTTTGGGATTCGACATGGCAAATATTATTAAATTTATAGGAAATAGCTATAGTGCTAATGGAACATTTGGCTATCCAGCTTTTGGCATGATAGAACCATCGCATCGAAACTTTACAATATTTCCTACCATTTTTATGAAATATTTTCTATCTGATAATATGGCTGTAAGACTAAGATTAGGAATAGGAATTGATAATGTAACTATACGCGATTTTATTTTCGATGATGTTGCTAATCTTACAAATCCTCTTGCGAATAGTTGGCTTACATCTATGCAAACAGTTGATGTAAAGAGAGATAGGAATACACAATTTGAATTAGGAATTGGTGCCGAAATGCGAAAAACACTATGGAGAGTGCAAGGCTATATGGGAACAGAATTGTTTGCTGCCTATAATTATCATAGAGAATTTTATACTTATGGAAATGCTATCAGCAAAACTAACCAAACACCTACAACATCTGATTTTCTTGGTCTTGGCGGAACTATTAATCCAGCTGTAAGAGTATTAGAAGTAAGAGGAGGAAACACATTTACTTATGGAGGTGGATTATTTACAGGAGTAGATTTTTTCATTTCTAAAAATGTATCCATAGGTGGAGAATTTGACGTATATATATATGGAAATTATACATCAGAGGAAATAGGAGTTGGAGAAACATGGAGAGTCGATCAAGTTCTTGTTGGAGAAAGACCGCTTACTCCTTATCGTACAGGATTTAATGTTACTCCAGCAGGGTTTTTAAATTTACATGTCTATTTTTAAAATAACAATATAATTAAATTATAATAAGAGGATGTCTTAAAAATAAGATAGCCTCTTTTATTATGTATTATCAAAATAACACTTTTTTGCAATATTAAACACTCTTTTTATCATTTAATTTTTAACAAACAAATGGTTATATCCTTTTTAAAGAGCGACTAATTATAAGCGTATTAATAACCTAAAATTCAAGGATTTGAAAAATGTACAGAAGTCAGGCGAATAAAATTTTCCATCGTAAATTGCACAAAAAATACTATCTTTTTACACATCTAAACTAAATGTTTTCATACGTTTATTATTTTAATAAATAAAAGAAACAAACATGAAACATCTGGTTTTTTGTCAAAATATTATTGCCCTCACTATAAATTTTTATATGTCTATATGGAAATTTTAAAAATTTTTATGTAATTTTGCAAAAAAAATAATTTAAAAATAATAAAGTTATGAAGTTAAAATTGTTTGTATTAAGTTTTTTATGTATGTTTTTGTCTTTGAGTATATATGCTCAAAATTCAACAGTTATTGTTGCCGATGAACAAAATCAACCGTTTGGGGACCTAATGGAAATAGATTTACATGGAGGAAAACCATTTATGGATGTTTTGAGAGAAAAGCATATGTTTCCTAATGTGTCTACTAGAAATTTAGAACCACATCATTTATCAAGTTTATTATTGGCAGCTAATGGAACACCTCATCGTGGCGATTTGCAAAATCGCACAGCATTTGCTCCTATGGATATTCAATGTGTTGATTTATATATCTTAGCTCAAACAGGTATTTATTTATATGATGCAGAAACTCATAAATTAAAAATATTAGACAAGGCAGATATAAGAACAAAAATATCTGAAGACCATTTTGTACATAGAGCGCCTGTTGTTTTCTTATATGTAATGAATAGCGGAGTTTCGACTAATATTAAAGAAGAAAATAAGTTTAATTATGCTTATCTACAAGCGGGGAGTATTACACAAAATATATTTTTATTTTGTTCGTCAGAAGATATGGCTACCAGTGTTATTTTGGATATTAAAAAAGATGAATTGGCTAAGCGATTAAATACAAAAATTACGAATATATTATATATTCAAACAGTAGGCTACAGAGATTAAAAAATAAATATATATTTATTTTTACATTGATTGTTTTTCTATTTCTAAAATAGAAATTTTAGGATAATTGTAAAAAATTAGATTAAAAGAAACGGTTGCTGAAATTATAAACATTGTTGATTGCAATGGCTTTTATTATCTTCAAATTCTAAAGTTGCATGTGCAATTCCAACGTTATGTAATTTTTGCTTAAGATTTTGTTTTACCGTTTCCAAATTTTTCATATCATCTAAAACAATATGTACTGTTAAAGCATTTTCGGTTGTACTTAAAGCCCAAATATGTAGATGATGTAGGCTTATTATTTGGTTTTCAGAGAGAATCAGTTTTTTAATTTCTTCAATATTAATAGTTGTAGGGACTCCGTCTAATGATAATCGAATACTGTCTTTTAATAATCCCCAAGTAGATACTGTAATAATAAAGGCTATTATTAATCCTATTAATGGGTCGATAATATACCAGCCTGTAAATATAATTACTACTCCCGAAATCACCACTCCTAACGATACTAAAGCATCTGCCATCATGTGTAAGTAAGCTCCTTTTATATTTAAGTCTTTGTTTTTATTTTTTAGAAATAAAAGGGCTGTAAATAAGTTAATGATAATGCCAACGCCTGCTACCCAAGCAATAATACCCCCTTCTACTGTTTTAGGAGAATATAATTTATCAATACTTTCGGCAATAATAAAACCTACAGCAATTAATAAAATCATGGCATTAATTAAAGAAACTAATACGGTACTTTTCTTATATCCATAGGTATAGTTTTTTTTTGCAGATATTTTCGATAATCTAAAAGCCAACATTGCTAAGAGCAAACTTGCTATGTCGCTTAAATTATGTCCTGCATCAGAAAGTAATCCCATAGAATCGTACCATATCCCCGCAGCAAATTCGATAATGACAAAAATTACATTTAGTGAAATGCCTATAATAAATGCTTTGTTTAAATTGATATCTTCTGTATGTTGATGGTGGTGATGCGAATGTTCCATGTCTTTTATTGTTTTAAGTATTGACGGTAAAGCTCTAAAAAGCGGTTGCCAATAATATTTGTAGAAAAATGGTTAATAGCGTAATCTCTAATTTTTGTAGCATCATAATTATGAGATGTATTGCAAAGGAGATTTATTTTTTCGTAAAGAGCATTTTCATCTTTAGGTTCTATCACAATTCCTCGCTCGTTGTCTAACATTTCTGGAATGGCTCCTGTGCGTGTTGCTAAAACGGGAATGCCACAAGCTAATGCTTCCATAACAACACAAGAAAAAGTTTCAAAATTAGAAAACATTACTAAAAAATCAGCATGAGCATAAAAATCAGCAAGTTCTTCCATTTTTTTTTTCCCGTGAAATATAACGACATTATTTAAATTGTTTTTTTCAATAAATTCCATATATGCTGAATGTGGATAGTCGTGTATAACATTAAGAATAAAATCATTTCGCACTTCTTTTAGCCGTTTTATTACTTTTAATATTCCTGAAAAATTTTTTTCTTTGTCGTTTAAAGATGAAATATGTAACAATTGTTTTTTTTCAGTTGGATTTTTTATTTGAGGTTTAAATAAGTTAATATCAACTACGTTTGGAATTATATGAATGGGTTTTTTTATCCCAAAATTTTTCATATTTTCTTTTAAAAGAAAGCTAACAGCGGTAATAGTACTAGCATAAGATGCAATTGATAATATTTTTTTACTAATTTTCTTTTTGTTTAAACGATTGTCTTCAGGATGATAGACTGACCAATGCTCTGTTAGTAAATAGTTGAGTTGAAAGCGAAATTTCCAATATAAGGCAATTTTTCCAGCAGGCAATGTTACGTGTAAATGAACAAAATCGGGCTTGAATATATTTTTTTTAATATAAGCTAACCCCCAATTATAAGCTTTAAATATTCGATATTTATTAATTATCTTATTTAAATGCAAAAAAGAGGAGTGAAAGGCTTTGATTTTCACTTCAACTTTCGTATAGGATTCTTTTTTTTCTGTAATTATTTCTTTTGATAAATAAGGGTCCGAATTTACTATTAACAATACAGAAGGGCACAACGACGCTATTGATTGAATATGACGTATGCAAAAATTACCTTTTGTTGGGTCGCTGGGAGTAGGCTGCCAACTCAATAAATGAATAATATGTATAGGTTTTTCTATCATATTTTATTGTTTATGTTTTATTATTTTTTTTATTTCATTTGTTAAAATAGAAAAATCGTTGGCAGTAACTTTAAAATCAGTTGATTTTATTTTTGCATCTTTTATAAATTTTATAAAAGTATATATAAAACTAGTAGTATAAGAGAAAGTTGTAATTCCAGCAATATACATCAATACATTTCTGTAAGGAATGTTTTTAAAAATAGGGATGAATGATAATCCTATTCCGACAGTAACGATTAGCCCTATTATTGAGGCATAAGTATTAATTTTGTATAATCCAAAACTTGAAAAATAATGTGCAATAATAGTATTGCATGAGAATAAAATAATGCCCAAAGCCAAAATATATAAGATTATTTTTGCTTCAAAAAATTCGGGACCAAAAATCAATGCAATCCAACTGGCAGGAAATAATATTAATAATACAGTAGCTATTAATGAAAATACAAAAGCTAATTTTAAAAATGCTAATGTTAGTTTTTTAGCATATAATTTGTTTTCTTTGCAATTAGAAATACGTGCATATTGAATGGTTGCCATACTTTTTGGTAAAATCCAAACGGCTTCAGATAACTTAGTGCCTAAATCGAATAATCCTAATGCTTTTCCTCCTGAACAAAATTCTATAATATAATAACTTAAACGATAATTTAATAATTGAGCAAAATTAGCGATTTGTATTACAAAACCATAATTTAACATTTGTTTTAATAGAGAAAAGCTATTTTTTAAACTTTCGATTTTGATATTTTTCCATACATAAGGTATGCTAATAATAGTCATTAGTATATAAGAAATTAAATAGGCATAAATATAAGATGCAACAGTTTTAATGTTAAATAAATATAATAATATTAACATTAATAGTAATTGACTAGTAATTTGTAAAATGGCTAAAATATTGTATGTTTTTATTTTTTCTGCTGATAAAATAAAAAGAGAATGGATAGAATAAAATGAAAAAAAGGTAGAAGCTAATAATAGATGCCATATAAATTCACGGGGAATTAGATTGAAAATAAAGAGAATAAAAGTCCCTATTATATTTATTAGTATAGTAAAATTATACGATAAGAAAATAAGTTGGAATTTATTATGCCGAGGAAGCATATATATAAGCGAAGGTCCGCCTACAAAAGAAGTTAAATTTTGTATAATTGTTAATCCTAAAATAAACAATCCAATAGTTCCTAGTCCTTTAGACCCAAATTCATTAGTATTTATAACTACTAATCCAAAAGTAATAAGCGTACAAAAAATGCGAGTCCCAAATGTTCCTATTACTTTTTTTATCATATTATTTACTTTAATGAGCTTCTAACCAATTATTCCCTGATTTCATATCAACTTCTAAGGGGACTGTTATAGGCATTGCATTAATCATACCATCATAAACAATAGCTTTTATTTCTTCTAATTCAGGTTTATAGACTTCGAGAACTAATTCATCGTGGACTTGTATAATAATAGAAGAACGTAAATTTCGTTTTTGTATTTCATTATAAATTTTTATCATTGCTAATTTAATCATATCGGCAGCAGACCCTTGAATGGGAGCATTAATAGCATTGCGTTCAGCAACTCCTCGTATGATAGAATTGTTTGAGTGAATGTCTCTTATATAGCGTCTACGTTTTAGTAAGGTTTCTACATAGCCATGTTGTCGAGCGAATGCTTTTTGATTTTCCATAAATTGTTTTATTTTTGGATATTTATCAAAATATTGAGAGATAATAACAGCAGCTTCTTTGCGTAAAATATCCAAACGTTCAGACAATCCAAAAGCAGATATTCCATAAATAATTCCAAAATTGACAGTTTTAGCATTTCTCCTCATTTCGCGAGTAACTTCTTGCAAAGGAATTGAATAAATTTTAGATGCTGTAGCAGCATGTATGTCTTCGCCATTACAAAACGATTCAAACATACTTTCGTCTTGACTCATAGTAGCCATTAATCGTAATTCTATTTGCGAATAATCGGCAGCAAGTAGCGTAAATTCATCATTTGCGGGAATAAATGCTTTTCTGATTTCACGGCCTTCATCGTTACGAATAGGAATATTTTGCAGATTGGGATTGCTTGAACTTAAACGCCCTGTTGCTGTAATAGTCTGATTAAATGAAGTATGTATTCTTTTTGTTTGTTGATTAACCAGATTAGGGAAAGCATCGGCATAAGTAGATTTTAATTTTATTAATCCTCTATAATCTAAAATTAATGGAACGATAGGATGCTTATTTTTAAGTTTTTGTAAAACTTCTTCGCCTGTTTGGTATTGTTTGGTCTTTGTTAGTTTAGCATTTTCGATAATTTTTAATTTTTCAAATAAAATAACACCTAATTGCTTAGGAGACGAAATATTAAAAGATTCTCCTGCATATGTTATTATTTGATTTTCAATTTTTTGAGATTTTTGATATAATTCTTCGGAATAAGATTTTAGAAAATCAATATCAATACGTACTCCTTTTTGTTCCATACTTGCTAAAACAGGAACCAAAGGCATTTCAACTTTATTAAACAAGTCGTCGCTTCCTGTTTCTTTTAATTGTTTATCGAGAATGTGAAATAGTTGCAATGTAATATCTGCATCTTCGCAGGCATAATCTTTTGTTTTTTCGATAGGTAATTTATTAAGGGTTGTGCTTTTAGCTCCTTTGCCCACTAAACTTTCGTAGGTGATGGTATTGTAATTTAAATAACTTTTAGCCAATAGATCTAAATTATGCCGCATTTCAGGTTCTATAATATAATGTGCTAACATAGTATCGAAGTTATTTCCTTTTATTCCAACCTGATAACGTGCTAATACTTGCATGTCAAATTTTAGATTTTGGGCTATTTTTTGTATATTATTATTTTCAAAAACAGGTTTTAATATTTGTATCCAACGATAAGTTTCGTCGTAAGTATTGGGAAATTGAATGTAAAAGGCTTTATGTATTTCAATTGCTATAGCTAACCCAATCATATTTGTATTGATTATATCTAAGCTATCCGTTTCAGTATCAAAACAAAAAGAAGATGTTTTTTCGAGTGTTTGTTTTAATAATTCAAGTTGTTCAAATGTATCAATTAATTGATAATCATGTTCAGTATTATAAATTGAATATTCAGAAAAATGCTTTTTATCTTGTATTTCTTCTTCTGAGAATAAGCTGGGAATAGCTGTTGTGCTATTTTTTTTCTTTAAAGAGAAGTCAGCAAATATTCTTTCTGCAAGCGTTTTAAATTCTAATTCATCAAAAATACTTTTTAAAATTGTAAAATCTGGGTCTTTATGCTCAAATTGTTTTTCATCAAAATCAATAGGAGCATCTAATAATATGGTTGCTAACGATTTTGAAAGAATTGCTATTTCTGTTCCTTCTTCAACTTTCAATCGTAATTTATCGTTAGATATTTTTTCTACGTTATTAATAAGAGATTCTATAGACCCGAATTCAGCTATTAGTTTAATGGCTGTTTTTTCTCCTACTCCTTTAATACCAGGAATATTATCAGAGGCATCTCCCCATAGTCCAAGCAGGTCAATTAATTGTTCGGGATATTGTATGTTGTATTTATCGCAAATTTCGTTGACTCCCAAAATGCTAATTCCATTTCCCATGTGTGCAGGTTTGTACATAAAAATATTGTCAGAGACCAATTGCCCATAATCTTTATCGGTAGTAACCATATAAATAGTAAAATTTTCTTTTTCAGCTTTTTTCGCAATTGTTCCAATAATATCATCTGCCTCATAACCCATCAGTTCTAATATTGGGATTTTAAAGCCTTCTATAATTGATCGTATATATGGTAAACTTTGTATAATGTCTTCTGGCGTACTTTCTCTATTAGCTTTGTAATCTGCAAAATCGACTTGACGTAAAGTAGGTCCATAGGTATCAAATGCTACTGCAATATGAGATGGTTTTTCTTTTTTAATGATTTCATATAAAGAGTTTGTAAATCCCAATATTGCCGATGTGTTTTGTCCCTTTGAATTGATACGTGGATTTTTATTTAAAGCATAATAAGCCCTGTAAATCAATGCCATTGCATCTATTAAATATAATTTCTTTTGAGATTGTTTCATGTAATGATTGTTAATAACTTAAAAAATACAAAAGTACATGTTTTTTTATAAAGAAAATAAAATTAAACATAAAATATAAAATAATAAAAAATATATAAGTCTGAATAACATTGTATTATGTTATTTTAAAGAAATATTATAATTAATAAAATAAATTATATTGATTTATATTAAAATAAATTATAAATTTGAATTTTAATTAATAAATAATAATTTAATTAACTTAAAATAGTTATAAAAATAATGTTTTAATTTAACTATATTATTATCAGCAAGTTAAAAGATATAATAATTAAGTAGTGTAAAATTTAAAATATTAGGGAATATGAAAAAAATTTTATTTTTTGTTATAATTTTTACAATTTATGTTTTTAACCTCTATTCTCAAGTAGTAATAGGGAAGCAGAATTTTGATAGTATTGTTAATTGGACAGTAGCCCCAACTAATTCTTGGGTTGCTAACACAAATTATTATCTTAGTAGTCCTAAATCTTATCATGGTTTTGTCCCGAATCAGCTAAAAGATTCGATTATGCTGACAACGCCTTTTTACGACTTCACTCAATATGGATATGTGTGGTTAAGTTTTAGTCATATATGTAAAATTGCAACTAGTGATATTGCATATATTGAAATTCAAGAAGATTATACGGGGGCACAATGGAAAAGAATACCTAAGAGTTGTTATTTAGGAAGTAATCCTCCTGCTTATGTAACGATGGAAGGATTTAATCACAATAGTTATTCCGATTGGCAACCAACAGACTCGCTCATATCTCCTAATAATACATGGTGGAAAGAAGAACGCTTTGATATTTCGGCAGAAGCTGGGTGGGGTAAAGTTCGCTTCCGATTTAAGCTGAAAAGAGGGACAGCTGTAGGCACCCAATTTGCTTATGGATGGTTAATCGATAATTTTGAAATAAGGGGAGGGCAACATGAATTAGACCCTCCCATATTAACATTACTTCCTCCTATTTATAAAGATACAGTTTATGAAGTAGGTCCTTTTAATATTAGGGCTAATGTAATCGATGCTGAAGATAGTTTGGTGAAATTAACTTATTCTATCAATGCAGGAACTCCTGTGCAAGTAGTTATGAAAAAAGAAAATGATACAACATTTTCTTGGTCTATTCCACAACAAGTCTATGGAACACGCATAGCATATACTGTTAAAGCCGAAGATTCGGTCAATAATTCGATTTTCGAATCACATACATTCATAAATGTAAGAAACCCATTAAATCCAAACAATCTTAATGGGGCAGCAATGTATTCTATTGACACTCCTTATACTATGAAGGTAGTAGCCAATGTAAGTTCTCCAGTTTATATAAAAATAAAGAATACGGGACTTAATAATTTAACTTCAGCTACAATTTATTGGAGTGTAAATGGAGTCTTAAAATCAAGTTATAATTGGACAGGAGGTAATTTACCTGTCGATTTTGTTTCATCTTCTTTTTATTTAGGCAATTACACTCCTTCTTTAGGATATGATACAATAAAAGTATGGGTGAAAAATCCGAATGGAGTTGCAGACCCTATTTTAAATGATGATACTTTATCGCTTGTAACTTTTGGCTGCAATACTATTTTTTCTGGTATTTACACAATTGGAGGTCCTATAGGAAGTAGAAACTTTACTTCTATTACAGCTGCTTTAAATGAATTATCTTTTTGTGGGATGTCGGGTAATACAACTTTTCTTATTTACAATGGAGTTTATAATGAAAATATTAATTTTTTATCATCCATTGAAGGAATGAGAATAAATGATACGATTACGTTTATTTCTGCTTCAGGGAAAGCAGATAGTGTTATTATTCGCTCAACAACGTCTGCCGTTACTCTTGCCAATGTATTTAATTTAGTGTTTAAAAAATTAACAGTTGATGTTGTGAATGGGAATTATGGATTTAATTTTACTGGAGCATGCAATAATATAATAATTGATAGTTGTATTATAAAGGGAAATCCAACAACAACGGCTAGTAACAATGCTTGTATTTATAAATATTCTTCTACTGGGGTAGTTACAAATATTCGTATCAGTAATAATATTTTAGATGGAGGCTATTATAATATTTATTTTTGGGGTGGCACTAGTTCAACAGTTAGAGCAACAGGTATAATATTTAATAAAAATATATTGACAAATGCTTATTACTATGCAACTTATTTTTATTATACAGATTTTGCTTCTCTTGCTGGTAATACTATTCGTTCGCGTATAGCTAATTTAACCTCTTATTTTTATGGATTACGTATGTATTATTGTGATGCTCCAAGTATTGTTAATAATAAAATACATATTCCTGTTGCAATCCCATATGTTTATGCAATGTATATAGGCTATTGCAATAATGGGACAAATGCAAATCCAGTATTAGTAGCCAATAATGAAATGAGGATGAAATCAACAACTAATTCTTTTGGTATATATATTCTTTCGTCAAGAATGAATGTATACCATAATTCTATTTTGGCATTAAATGCTGTAAATGCTACTAATGTAGGAGTTTATATTTCAAGTGCTTCAAGTTTAGATGTTAAGAATAATAATTTAGTAACCACTGTTCCTATTTATTTTGGGGCTCTTACTTCTTTGGGAAATACGTGGTTTATGGACTATAATAACTATTTTAGTCCATTAGGATATATTGGCTATGCAAATAGTTTTATTAATTCTATGAGTTCTTGGAGATCTACAACTGGTCAAGATGCAAATTCTATTAGTGTCTATCCACCATTTAAAGATACAAGTATTAATTTAAAAACAAATGGTGGTCCAATAGTATGTAGTTCCATTTCAGATGTAACTGTAGATATAACAGGAACTTCTCGCGGATTAATGACTACTATGGGAGCTTATCATGATTTTGCACTTGTAACAAATAATGTTATGCCTTATCATTTATATGCTCCTGCTAATTTGACAATAGTAGGCGTCAACGATTCTGTTGTTGTTTCTGTTATTAATATTGGGTCTAACACTGTTACTTCTATGAAAATCAATTGGAAAGTAAATGGAGTTTTAATGCCACAATATTCATGGACAGGCTCTTTAGCGGCAGGGGATACTACTTTGCCTATTAAATTGGGGTATTTTATCCCACAGCCTGGCAATAACGAAATTATAATTTATACTTCTTTACCAAATAATTTAGCAGATCAAGCACCACAAAACGATACAATTAAAGTATCAACATATGGGTGTGATTCTCTTATGATAGGTACTTATACAATAGGAGCAGGAGGAAATTTTACAACTATCAACGATGCCTTAATTCGTTTACAATATTGTGGAATTTCAGGTCCTGTAACATTTGCTATTAATCCGGGAGTATATGTAGAAAATATTATTTTTGAAGATACAATAAGAGGGTCTAGTGCCACAAATACAGTAACATTTACATCTATAACAGGGGTACGCACTGACGTAATAATATACACTGTACGCGATTCTGCACAAGATGTCGGAACAGTTGATTTAAAAAATGTTCATAATTTGAGATTTAGCAATATATCAATATATGGTCAACATAGAAGTCCAATGTATTATTCTAAAGCTGTTATGTTAAGAAGTGGAACAAGTAATATTGAATTTAATAATTGTATATTATTGATTCCTACTTTTGTGTCGGCAACAAATATTCCTGGGCAGCTTTCGGTTGTATATAATCCATCAGGAAATCCGATTGATGATATTCGTATTTTAAATTGTTATGTTCGCGGCGGATCAGCTGGGATTTATTTAATGGGAATGGGCGATAGAATTACCATTAAAAATAATGAAATAGAAGAAGTAGATAATTATGGAATCTATATGTATTATAACAATTTTAATGACATTTCAAATAATTACATTAGTCAAAGATACAGTGCTAACCTAACGTTAATTAATTTTTATGGCATCTATATTTATCAATCACAAGGAGATTATATTAGAAACAACAGAATACATTTACATCAAACAGAATATGGAATGTATTTGTACTATGCTACTAAACTTAATAATTCGCATCTTCTGATTTATAATAATGAAATTATTGCTCCTGTTTTAGGTAATAATTATGGAATTTTTATGACAACTGGTTGTAATGATATTAAAATTCTACATAATTCTGTATTAAATAAGGGAAATGGAGATGGAATAGCAATGTATGTAGCAACAAGCCTTGCTAATAATATTATTAGAAATAATAATTTTGTAAATCTCTCTGGAAGCTCATCGAGCATTGGTAATTATGCAATTTATTTCCCAAATGTAGCTGCTACCAATAGTTTTACTATGGATTATAATAATTATTACACTATTGGTTCTTATATGGCTTATGCAGGTAGTAATATTACTAATTTAACATTATGGAAAACAGCTGTAGGAAAAGATGGCAACTCAATGAGCATTAATCCTACATTTTTTGGCAATCAAACTTTAGATATAGTAGATTATACAGGGCTAAGCTGTCCTTTATTATCAGATGTTCCTATAGATATTGATAGCGTTGTTAGAACAACTAATACTACTATAGGAGCTTATCATGGAGATCCTTATGCTTTAGATGTTATGCCTCGTGCTTTTATCTCGCCAGGGCTCTCTGCAAATATTGGAGTTGCTACTCCGGTAACTGTTACAGTACTTAATGTTGGAAAAGATACAATATCAACAATGTATATTAATTGGGAAGTAAATGGAGTTTTACAAACACCTTATTTCTGGACAGGAACATTACTCCCCAATGCAATTACATCACCAATAACACTTGGTAATTTTATGCCTCAAATAGGATATAATACTATTATTGTTTATACTTCTAGCCCTAATGGTCGTGTCGATAATTTACCCGCTAATGATACAATAGAAATTGAAGTATTTGGGTGTAGTTCAGGTTATAAAGGCACTTATACAGTAGGATTAATAGGAGCTGATTTTTCTTCATTAGATGCAGCAATAGAAGCCTTGTCATATTGTGGAGTTATAGGTCCTACTACTATTGCAATTAAAGCTGGCACTTACAGTGGCAATGTTATTGTTCCTGCTATACCGGGAGCAAGTCCTACAAATACTGTAACGATTACTTCTGCAGCTAAAGATTCTACAACTGTCGTTCTGCAGGGAAATTTAGCTACTGGAGTTATTATTCTTGATAATGCTAATGATATAATTATAAGTCATTTAACATTAGAAGGAGTACTTTCTGGAAGCGCATCTCGTTGTGTAGAGCTAAAAAATAAAAATAAAAACATATTGATAACGAATAATTTTATGGAGACATGCAAATCTACTTATAATTCTCCTGCTATTATGGCTGTTTATTCTTCATTATCGCAAGATACCAACGTTACAATTTGTAATAACCATATGTTCGGAACAGGTGGAATTTGGTATGAATCAGACAATTATCTTAGTTCTGCTAGCTATGATATTACTATTGAAAATAATATTTTAGACCAGTTTTATTATTATGGGATGTATTTATACAATTCAGGTATAGCAAAAGTACATAATAATAAATTATATAAAAGTAATGCTGTTGCTCAAGGTTATGGACTTTATATGTATTATTGTTATGGTGTCGCAGATAAAATAACAGAAGTTACAGCTAATACTATTATCGGTGGATATAATTATATGGTTTATTTTTACGAATGTTATAGTAATAATGGGCTATCATCAGCAGATGCATTATTTGCTAATAATGAATTAATACATACAGGACAAAGTGGAACTTATATGATTTATCAATATAATGGAGGAAAATGGCATAATATTAATAATAGTATACTTAATATTGGTTCATGTACTTATATGATATATAAGTATTCAATTCAAACAGCAGGATTAAATTTTTCAAATAATATTATAGCTAATCTGGGAACATGTACCTATCCTCTTTATTTTACTAATGTGAACACAACTTATATAGGAAATATAGATTATAATAATTATTGGAAAGGAAATGCTAATGCCGTAGCTTATTGGGGAGCGGTATATAATGACCTTCCTACTTGGAAAGCATCTCATACCAATATTAATACTCATTCGGTAGCTATACATCCAATGTTTTTAGATTCTACTAAAAAAGCAGTTCCATCTGTTTGGACAGGATTGCAGTGTCCATCTAGCCCTTTTGTCTCAAAAGATATTGTAGGAATTGATAGAAGCCATATAACAGCTATGGGATGTTATGTCCCTATTTATAATTTAGATGCTGGATTAAAAGCTTTTGTTAGTCCGGTGGGCAATTCGACAATTAATCAAACAAATGTTACTGTAAAACTTACTAATTGGGGATATAATACATTGAATACTGCTACGATACGATGGAAGGTTAATGGTGTAGAAAAAACAGCTGTTAATCTAACTAATTTAAACTTATCTCAATACAAAGATACAAATATATTATTAGGAACTTATTTACCTATATTAGGGGTTACTACTAATTTAATAGCGTGGGTTGAAAAACCTAATGGAAATACTGACCAAAATTTATATAATGATACCATTACAACAATGTCTATGGGGTGTAATAGAATATTAAAAGGCAATTATACCGTGGGGGGACCTTCTGCCGATTTTACAAATATAGCTCAAGTATTTTTAGAACTTACAACTTGTGGAATTGCAGGAAATGTAACTTTTAATATACTAAGTGGTACTTATAACGAAAATTTAAATTTTAATAGTTCTATCCCCGGAATGACTGTTAAAGATACAATTACGTTTATTTCTCAAGCTAAAAATGCAGATAGTGTTATTTTAAAATCCACAGTAACAGTTATTGATTTAACTAATATAAAAAATTTAATATTTAAAAATTTAACTATTGATGCAACAAATGGAACCTATGGCATTGTTTTTAATAATTTGTGTGAAAATATAGAAATAAATAGTTGTAATATTAAATTAAAAACTACAGGGTCTGGATATGCGGGGATTTATAAGCCTTCAGGAACAAGTACTGCAAATAATATTCGAATATTAAACAATACAATTGAAGGTGGAACATATAATATTTATTTTTATGGAGGAACAAGCACATCTGACTATGCTAATAATATTACAATTGAAAAAAATATATTAAAAGATGCTTACCAGTATGGAGTTTATATTTATTATAGTAAACTGACTAGTGTTTCAAATAATATTATTACATCTCGTGTAACAGGGTCTTCATCACCGTATTATGGATTATGTATCTATTATTCAAATGCTAATACAATTAATGCAAATAAAATAGATATACCCACATCTATTTCAACACCATATGGCATTTATTCTTATTATATGAATTATTATAATTCTTCTTCTGCTGGATTAATGAGTAATAATGAGATTATTGTCAGGTCATCAAGTGCTAATGGACATGGAATGTATATTTATTATAGTAAATTAAATATTTATCATAACTCTATACATGTAATAGCGACTGCAGCAGCTAAAGGAATTTATGCATACACATCAATAACGTATCCTATTTCTATTCGCCGAAATAATATTGGGTCCTATTCTTCGATGGTTTATCCAATATATTTAACTTCCTTAAATGGATTAACATTGAATAATAATAATTATTATGGTGCTTATATTGGGTATATCAATACAGGTGTTTCAAATATGGGATTATGGAAAATGGCAACAGGGCAAGATGTAAATTCAATGAATGTTAATCCTAATTTTATTGATATAAATACTAATTTAAAAACAGATGGAACAGGATTGACTTGTACTAAAATCAATGAAGTACAAAATGATATTACAGGTGCTACAAGAGGAATTATTACTACTGTTGGAGCTTATAATGATTTTGTTATATTACCATATAATATTATGCCAAACACTTTAGTGTCGCCAGCCTTAACGGTTACTAGTGGTGTAAATGATTCTGTTTACGTAACTGTTGCTAATATGGGTGCCAATACAATTACTTTTATGAATATTCATTGGCAATTTAATAATGGAGTAAAACAAACGATTCATTGGTCAGGGAATTTAAATGTATTAGATGTTACTCCTCCTATATTTTTAGGGACATTTCTTCCTAATTCAGGAAGCAATCATCTCTTAATTTACACCGATTCGCCTAATGGTCATTTAGATGACGATGTTTCTAACGACACTATGGCAGTAGAAATATATGCTTGTGATTCCGCTTTATCAGGAACATATACTGTTGGAGGTGCTTCGGCAGATTTCTTATCAATAAGCGATGCAATAAAAGCTTTGTCATATTGCGGAATTTCAGCCCCTACTACTTTATTAATAAATCCAAATACGTATATAGAAAATATAAGCATTCCTGCAATTGCAGGAAGTAGTCAGACTAATACAGTTACAATTACTTCTGCAAACGGAGATTCTTCTTCAGTAATAATTCAAAGCCCATCAAATAAAGCATGTATTACATTGTTAAATGCCAACAATATAATTATTCGTAATTTAACAATAAATGGAATCTTAACAGGGAAGGAATCACATGCCATTGATTTGAAAAATAATAATAGAAATATTACAATAAGAAACAATAAAATTCAAACATCAACAGACACCAATGCTTCGGAAGCAATTGCAGCTATATATTCTTATAATTCTTTGGATACGAATTTATTGATTACAAATAATTACCTATATGGTAGTGGAGGTGTTTGGGTACAATCATCAGCAATAACGAGTGCTTCTTATAATATTTCTATTAATAATAATATTATTGATCAATTCCATTATTGCGGAATATATGCATCTTATTCACATATTTATACCATATCAAATAATAAGTTATATAAAAACGAAAGTACTGGTGGCTATGGTATTTATATGGATTATTCTTATGGAATACAATCAGATATTACCCGCATAACGAATAATACAGTAATAGGAAGTTTTAATGTTTTAGCATACTTTAATTATTGTTACAGTAATCATGGAACTACTATTACTGATATATTATTGGCAAATAATGAGTTTATAAATAAAGGAAATGGCTCTTATATTGTATATCAATATTATGGAGGAAAATGGCAAAACATTAATAATACTTTTCTTAATACCAATACAGCAGCCGTATCCTATATTTTTTATAAATACTCTAATGTAACCAATGGGATTAATTTTACTAATAATATATTTGTTAATTTAGGGTCGGCTACTTATGTAATTTATGTTACTACACCTACTTATGTTGGTACGGTAGATTATAATAATTATTATACAAAAAGTACTAATTTAATATATTGGGGAGCTACTTATAGATTATTAAGCAATTGGACAACAGCTTATCCTACATTAAATATTAATTCTACAAGTGTTGATCCATCGTTTAATAATCCTTCGCTTAATGCAATCCCTTCGTCTTGGTTAGGATTGGTTTGTCCTCGCGATGCGAATGTGCTTCGTGATATTAATGGAGCTACACGTGGTCAAAATACGTATATGGGTTGTTATATTCCTATATTTAATTTTGATGCTAGCTTAGAATCATTTGTAAGTCCCGTAGGAAGTTCTATTGCTGGAACTTCAGTCCCAGTAAGTGTGAAATTAAGTAATGCTGGGATAACAACTTTAACCTCTACTACCATTAAATGGAAAGTGAATAATACAATAATGCCACAGGTAAATGTTATAGGTTTATCTTTATCTCAGTTTCAAGATACTATTATTTATTTAGGAACATATATCCCTGTTAATAATGTGAATGCAATTATTGTAGCTTGGATAGATAATCCTAATGGACAAGTTGTTGATAACAATCAAGCAAACGATACCATTGAAACAACATCTTTAGGTTGTGCCCAAGTATTAAATGGAAATTACACTGTAGGAAGTGCAAGTGCTGACTTTACAAGTTTAGCCGATGCCTTTACTATATTAAATACTTGTGGAGTGTCTGGTCCTGTAGTATTAAATATATTACCAGGAACTTATGGTAATTTTACTATAAGCAATCCTTTTGTAGGATGTAGCCAAACCAATACACTTACTATTACCTCTTCAACAGGGAGAGCTTCTGATGTAGTATTTCAATCAACTTCTGCTGTTTTAGGATTAGGAAATACGAGTGATATCATTTTCAAAAATCTTACATTTGATGCTTCTGCTGGTACACGTGCTGTACAATTTAATAATGCTTGTGAAAATATTGAAATAAATTCTTGTATTATTAAAGCAAATCCTACTACAGCAAGCTCTACAAACGCAGGAATTTACAAAACGTCAACAGGTGTTGTTAACAATATTCGCATTATTAATAATATAATCGATGGAGGATATTATAATATTTATTTTTATGGAGGTGTTAGTACTGCAGATTATGGTACTAATATAATCATAGATAACAATATACTTTCTAATGCTTATTATTATGGAGGACATTTTTATTATACAGATTTTAATAGCATTTCAAATAATACAATAACTTCACGTGCTACCAATACTTATTCTTATTACTATGGTATATATTTGAATTATTGTAATGTTCTTTCTATGAATGGAAATAAGATTCGTTCAACAAATGCTTCTATCCCATATCCTTATGGAATTTATGCTGCATATTTTAACTATAATAATACGAATACTCCAGGAAAAATTACAAATAACGATATTATTTTAACTACTACAACTACTTATGCAGGGATTTATTTGACCAATGCACGAGCACATGTTCTTCATAATTCTATTTTAATGAATGGTACAAGTAGTGATAGAAATATTTATGTAAACCCTATAGACGGTTATTATATAAGTATAAAAAACAATAATTTTGTATCTAATTCTGCATCGGGATATGGAATTTATTTAGCTAATACTGCGACTTTAGGAACTTATTTAATGATGGATTATAATAATTTTTACACTGCTTATATAGGCTATGCAAATGGAAATATTAATAATTTATCAACATGGAGAGGAACAACAGGTCAAGATATACACTCAGTAACTATTTATCCACAATTTATTGATATAACAAAAGATTTAAGATTATCAGATTATATAGGATTAATGTGTCCGAGAGATAGTAATGTAATAATTGATCACGATAACAAACAACGTACATCTTTAACAGTAATAGGAGCTTATTCAGTTTCATTATATGAAGATTATGATTTAAGTGCTTCGTTTTTAGTTGAACCAATTAATATGCCGGGAGCTTGTTATCCTGATTATGTATCTGTTAAAGTTGTGATAGCAAATAATGGAATTTATCCTTTTAATTTTGCCCTTAATCCATTAAAAGTACATGTAGATATAACAGGAATGATTAATTATCAACACGATACTATTATTTCCTCAGGTAATCTAAACGAAATGAAACGAGATACTTTTGAAGTAGCCACTATGGTTCCTGCAAATATTAATGGAGATTATTATATTACTGTTTGGTTGAGTTGTCCTGTTGATACTATTTATGCAGATGATACATTACGTTCTATTTATAAAGTAAATAGAATTAATTTACCTTTCGACGAAGATTTTAGTACTATTCCATTGGAAATGAAATTTAACAATATGATAGGAAGTCTCAATTGGGAAATTATTTCAGAAAATGAAATGCAAGCGCCTCTATTGCCGGTATATGGAACAGGCAGTTTGCGTTTTGCATCATCAACAGGAAAAGGGTCTATGGCTCAAGCCATTACAGAACCGCTTGATTTGCAAGGAACTTATAGCCCCAAACTAGAATTTTGGTATGCACACGATAATAAAGCTGCTGATGCACGTGACCAAATAAATATTTATATTTCCGTAGATGGTGGGGCGACATTTAATTCATTAATTAATCTATTCCGTTATGATTCTACATTTACCACTTCTTCATGGAAATATTATCAAGTTGATTTATCTGCTTATTCATCTTATTCTTGCGCAGTTTTTGCTATCGAGGCTCAAAGTTATGGAGGAGCAGACCAATACATAGATCGTATACGCATTTCGGCTGCTCCTGACGTAAAAGTGAGTAAAATAGATATTCCTAATTTGAAAAATTGTGATTTGAAAAATAAAACGATTAAAGTGATAGTAGAAAATAATACCTCACAAATATTCGATTTTTCAAAAAATAGTACAGTTTTATATGTTACTTATAAAGATCCGAATGGACTAATTCAAAATTTTAATTTCCCATTAAATACAAAAATTTTAAATGGAGGCGACCAAGATACACTGATTTTAGGTGCTGATTTTGATTTTAGTATCATAGGAACTTATGATATTAATGCTTATTTTAATACTATTGATAGCAATCGTACAAACGATACTTTACAACGTAATGTGGTGATTTTCCCTGATGCAGCTATTACCTATTTGCGAAGTGTTGATAATAAAAATATAGGCGATACAGTATATGCAAGTGCGTGGGTGAAAAACACAGGAACAATTCTTCTGACAGAAATCCCTATACGCTTACAAATTAATAATTCTAATGATATTATAGAAATAGTATATCATACTTTAAACCCGGGAGATTCTATTTATTACACCTTTAACCAAGGTTATATCGTTCCTTCAGTTAGTCTTATTCAACCGTATTATCAATTATCTGTAAGAACAGAACTTGCTTGTGATGCAGATGCTGCTAACGATCGTAAAATATTTAATGGAGAAGTAAATGTGATAGATATTGCATTAACAAAAATTGAAAAACCAACTGCTGACGATTGCGATACCGGACTATTTCAAGTTTATGTTAAAGTTGAATTAACTAATAATGGCTCAACAGATCAAGCAGGAGTAAGAATTAATGTAAATATTGATAGTGCAGGAGTTATATTTAAGCAATTAGGAAGAACAGTAACTGTACATGCTAACTCATCTGAATCTTTTGAATTTTCAACTTTTTATATCGTACCTAATATAAAAAATAGCAACGAAACATATACTGTAACTGCTTTTCTCAATGCCATTCAAAATGATTATACTACTGATAACGACACACTTGTGGTCAAAGCATGTGTGGTTTATAATCCAGGATTTGGTATTGTAGAAAACCAACAAAATAATTGGTATGTTGAACAAAATCAACCTAATCCAGCTTATAATGTCACGACAATAGATTATTTTATTCCACAAGCGGATCAAGTTGTATTTAAAATAATCACAATAAAAGGACAAGTGCTTTACAAAGAAGTATTTCAGGCTGATAGATTAGAAAATAAAATTGAACTAAATACCGATTTTCTTGCAAATGGCATCTATTACTATAGTTTAGAATATCAAGGAAGAACTATCGTTAAGAAAATGACAATACAGAAATAAAAAAATATGATAATCAAAGAAGTTGTCTTAAAAAGGCAGCCTCTTTGATCATTAAAAAACCACCTAAATAGTCGACCCTTAAAAACATTTTAATTTATTGAATATCATTAAAATAATTT
>CAZSTX010000013.1:0-43394 GCA_964610025.1 uncultured Lentimicrobiaceae bacterium | reverse complement strand
AAAAAAATAGCTTTTTAAGGCTCGACTAAATAAGAAACTGTATTTTAGCTTGTTTTAGAGGCTTTACATATAAAATGATACTTTATATTATTTTTTTTAAAAATCATTTGTTATTTCAAAGATTTCTTTATTTCGCTTATAATCAAACGATTAATAGTATAATAAAAAAGGATTGCAAAAACAATCCTTTTTTTATATAAAATTAATTTTAATGTTATTTAATAACATTCACTTTCTTTGTTATTTCTCCTTCTGATGTTTTTATTTTCAAAATATATAATCCATTATTATAATTTGAAATATTAATATTTAATTGCATTTCACAATTTTCAAATGTTTCAATTTTTTGCCCTATCAAATTATATATTTCTATTTTTTTAATGATTTCATCTGATTTTACAACTAAATTATCTCTTGCAGGATTTGGATATAAAACAATATTATTTTTATTTTTCAAATCATTAATATTATTTTCTTTATGAGAAGCATCGCCAAATACAATAACATTGTCTAAAGCAAACATTCCTCTTGTAGTCGTACCACTTGTCGTTAAACGAAAAGCAATATGTATATCTTTACCTTTATACGCCGAAATATCAACGCTTCTATTAAATGGCCTGTAAGGTTCGTTTGGATTGAAAAATTTTTCAGATAAAACTTCATGTACTTTAACAAAATCTTCTACTGCTAATGATTTTTCAGAAATTAATACTTCATATGATTCAAATTCTGGAGAAGTATAATCTTTTTGATAACAAGAAACTGCATTCCATTGTAAAAATACTGGTTCTGTAGTAGTATTAATATGACATTCTGGCAATATTAACCATCTATCAGCAGCAACAGCAAAAGAAGGGAAATTTGAATAAGAAAATGCGGCATAACTTCCCCATATTAGATCATATAATGTAGCACCACCAACACCTACTCTCCAAGGGAAAGATCCAAAAATATTATCATAAACTTGAATAGCAGGTTTTTGCTCATCAAAATTATAGAATGTATATTCAGACTCTTCCCAAAATGCTGAATCTAATAAATTAGGGTTTTCAAAATCATAAATAATAAATGTGCTATCATCAATTGTCCAAAATGTTAACTCTTGAGAAACATTATTCCCAGGAAGCTCATCACCAGTTGCATTAGTTGTAACTTGAATTGTATTAATAGCTTGTTTTGGTAAATTAATTTTTTGCGAAAAAACATATGTAATTGTCTCTTTTGGTTTAATTAAAGGAACTATTTCGCTTACTGGAGCTCCTCCATTTAAAGTATAAGATATGGGAATATCTTCCGCTGAAGTTCTTCCATTATTAATAAGTTTTATAGAAACTAAAATATCTTTATTAATAGAGTTCGAATTTACTGTATCAACATGTTGTAAAGGCGATACAAATTCTTTAGGCATTACATCTACTCCACTAATAACTGCTTCTACAATAATATAATCAAAAGCCCAAGGAGAAGGACAACTTGCTGCTTCAAATACCCAAGCTAATTTAACCTTTTTTCCTTTATAAGAATCAGGAATTGCAATATCAATCGTTGAGCTATCAAGGCATTTATCAGGATAAATACTTTTGGTATCTGTATCTGTCCAAATTGTTTCCCACGTTGCCCCATTATTATCAGAAATTCGTACTGTATGAGAATTATCTGAAACATGATAAGAATAAAAAGAAACAATATTAGTTCTTTCACTATTTAATAAAGTAATTTCTTTTGATATTAACCACTCTTCATAAGGACCTTCTGAGGCAGCTTCAAAGCCTACTAAATATTGTTTATCAATTGGTTTTATTGCTACATCACCATCAGGGAAACTGGTTTTAATTCTCCATAACGATTTAGGATTCTTTTTAGATATTGCGTCCCATCCTTCTGGGTATTCTTGTCCATTGCCGGAAGGAAGTGGATTATCATCAAAACTTTCTGTTAAAACAACTTGTGCATTTAATTTAATAACTGCTATTATAAAAAAGAATAGAATAAATTTTTTCATTTTTTTATGATTTTAATTATAATTGAATAAATTTTTTACAAAAATACAAAATTATTTAATAATTAGATAAACTTATTTAATAATTTTTATATCGATAAATTATACTCTCTTAAAGCCTGATTTAAAGATGTTTTCTTATTTGTGGATTGTTTTCTTTTCCCTATAATCAAAGCACATGATACAGAATAATTTCCTGCAGGAAACGATTTATTATATGTTCCTGGAATAACTACTGACATTTCTGGTATAATCCCCGTATATTCTTTTGGTTCTTTTTGAGTAACATCTATTATTTTTGTTGATTGAGTTAATACAACATTTGCTCCTAATACTGCTTCTTTTTCTACTTTTACTCCTTCAACTACAATGCATCTTGAGCCTATAAAGCAATTATCTTCTATAATTACTGGCGAAGCTTGTAATGGTTCTAAAACACCTCCTATTCCAACACCTCCACTAATATGTACATTATCACCTATTTGAGCACAAGAGCCTACTGTCGCCCAAGTATCTATCATAGTATTTTTACCTACATAAGCTCCAATATTTATATAAGAAGGCATAAGAATAACTCCTTGCGATAAATAAGATCCATAGCGAGCAATTGCGTGTGGAACAACTCTTACCTTTTTGGCTTTAAAATCTTTTTTTAGAGCTATTTTATCATTAAATTCAAATGGACCTATTTCAATAGTCTGAGTATCTTGAATGATAAAATAAAGTAAAATTGCTTTTTTAATCCATTCATTTACATGCCATTTATCTTCGTTTTTTTCTGCTACTCTTATTTTTCCTTCATCTAATTGATTAATTATATCGTGAATTATTTGAATAATTTTATCATTTTTTAGCATTTCCCTGTTTTCCCATGCTGCTTCAATAAAATGCGATTTATTCGTTTTCATATTGTATAATAGAATTTAAATATTTATTATAAGGATAAATTATACGACATAATTTTACAAGTTGATCCATAAAATTATCATCTAACACTTCGGCATTTGTTAAATGTTTTTCTAACATAAAATGTTTATTTTTTAATAATTCTATATGTTCAAAATCACTTGAATAACCTCTGGGCGGATTTTTTAATTTATATTTAGAGCTTATCTCTTTAAATTCTTTTTTGAGCAATTTTTGATTTAATATAGATAGTATTTCTTCCGGATTGTAATAGATATCTTCTCTTACTTTCGACAATATTTCCTTATCAGGACACCATAATCCTCCTGCTATTTCAGAATTATTATCTTGTATTTGAATATAATACCCTGCATATTTACTCGACCTTCCTCCTTTTGCAATATAAATTCCGAAAAAATGCTTATACGGCAATTTATTAGGAGAAAATCGAATATCTCTATAAATTCTAAAAATAGATGTTTTTGATGATTCTAATGCTATAGAATTATCAAATTCAGCAATCTTTTTAATTAATTCATTAACAAATGAAATAACTATAGATAAAGATTCTTCATATAAATGGCGATTTTGTGCAAACCATTCTCTGCGATTATTTTGTTCTAATTGTGATAAAAAATAAAATATATTAGGTGATATTTTCATCTATTATATTTATTTACTAGAACGGCAAATCATCACTATCCTCTTTTAAAAATGGAGGTTCTTCAGTAGTAGTATCTGTAGTTTCATTTGATACATATTTGTCTGAATCTGAATCTGATTTTGACCCTAACATTGTGAAATTATCAGCAACAATATCGGTAGCATATTTTTTAACACCATTATCTTCCCATGAACGAGAACGTATTTTTCCTTCAATATAAACTTGTTTCCCTTTGGTAAGATATTTTTCCGCTATTTCGGCTAAATTATTCCAACATGTAATGTTGTGCCACTCTGTTATACCTTTTCTATCGCCACTTCTATCTCGATAATATTCTGTTGTAGCTAACGAAAATCTAGCTACTTTTTTCTCACCTTCAATAGTTCTGACTTCTGGATCCTTTCCTAGATGTCCTATTAAAATAACTTTATTAACTCCTGACATAATAAATAAGTTTTAATAATTTTTAAATAAATTCGATATACAAAAATAATTAAAAATACAATATAAATAATCATTTTTTAAAAAAGATAATTATTTTTTTTAAAAAGAAAAATAGTAATTTTGCATTTGTTATTTTTTTCAACAAAATTGCAATGAAAATATCAACACTAAAACATGGAGATACTGTAAGTATTATTGCTCCTGCTCGAAAAATTTCGTATGAAGAATTAAAACCAAGTATTTTACTCTTAAAGAATTATCATTTAAATATTATTTTAGGAGATAATATTTTAAATGAATTTCATCAATTTGCAGGCACAGACAAAGAGAGGACTGCTGATTTTCAAAAAGCTTTAAATAATTCAAATGTCAAAGCTATTTTTTGTGCCAGAGGAGGATATGGAAATTTAAGAATTATCGATAATCTCGATTTTACTGCTTTCAAAAAAAATCCTAAATGGATATGTGGTTATAGCGATACTACAGTAATTCATGCACAATTACAACAATTAGGATTCCCAAGTTTGCATTGTGCTATGCCAATTGACATAATGAATATGCAACAAAACAATGAATCTATTACAAGTATGATGCATGCTCTTTTTAATGGAAAACTTCATTACACTATTAATTCTCATCCTCTAAATAAAACAGGATCAGCTAAAGGAAAATTATGTGGTGGTAATTTATCAATCATTTATGCCATTAATAATTCCGTTTCAGATATTGATACTAAAAATAAAATTTTATTCATAGAAGACGTAGATGAATACTTATATCATATTGACCGTATGATGATTAATCTTAAACGTAGTAATAAATTATCCCATTTAAAAGCATTAATAGTAGGGGGAATGTCAAAAATGAATGATAATACTATTCCTTATGGTTTACAAGCCGAAGAAATTATATTAGAACATACTAAAAATTTTGATTACCCTATTTGTTTTGGATTTCCAGCGGGACATTTACAACACAATAAAGCTTTATTGTTAGGTGCAAACACTGAAATAATTATCAATGAAGATAAGGTTCAATTAATTAACGGATAATATGCTATTAAAAAATGCTTCTCGAAAAACAACTCAACAATTATTCTACATCATTTTATTAGTAATAATTGCTTTAGTAAAACTAATAATAGAAGAAAAAAATATAATTGATAGTGATAATTTTCCTTGTATTTTTAATTTTTATTTTTCTCAATTATTTAATAATAATTATTTAATATTTAAAATAGGCACTTTTATTTTATATATTTTAAATGCCATATTGCTTACATATATCCTAAAAAAACATAAGTTAATAGAATTACATAAATATTATCCTTCATTTTTTTACTTATTATTTTGTTTATTTATAATTAAAACATCGTTATTTATTCCGTTGTTAATCAATAGTATTATTCTAATTTTTCTAATTTCTCCTCTTTTTTTAATTAGTGAAAAAAATTATACTCAAAAAAAAGGATTTATTTTTGGTCTGTTTTGTGGTTTTATTACATTGATTTATGCTCCATTTATTTTTTTCTTTTTATTAATATATTTAATTTTTATATTAAATGGCATTTATGCTTGGCGTAATTATATAATTCCCTTATTAGGATTAGTATTATCTTATATTTATTTTTTAAGTTTTTTATATTTAATAGATTATGAAAATTATTTATCTTTATTTTCTTTTTATTTAAATCAGGCAGCAATTATCTTTTTACAGATTAATTTTTCTAATTATTTCCAAGCTATTAGCTATTTTAGTTTTTTTATCTTTTATCTACTTTTTTTCTACTTGCTTCTTTCAAAGGCACCTACTATGAATATTTTTACTCGTAAAAAATTTTATTTTTTATTATTATATTCTTTTTTTAGTCTTATTTTTACTTTTATTTTTACAGAATGTAAATTATTAGGATTCGTACTTTTTATTACGATGTTATCAATAATGGGTGGTATTTGTGAATCTTTTATAAAAAAAAGATACCTATATAATATTTTAATTTTGATTTTTTTATTATCTCTTTTAGCAGATTATTTTTTATTGCTTTATGCTTAAATCATTTTATTATCCTCATCAAATAGAAGCTGGTTGCGACGAAGCTGGAAGAGGCTGTTTAGCAGGACCTGTTTTTGCCGCTGCTGTTATCTTTCCTAATAATTATAAAAATAATTTCATTAATGATTCAAAACAACTTTCAGAAAAAAAACGCTACGAATTAAAAAAAATAATTGAAAATGATGCTCTTTCTTACGCTATCGCTAAAATTGATACAACTGAAATCGACAATATTAATATTTTACAAGCATCTATTAAAGCAATGAATATGGCTATAAAAAAATTAACTATTCAACCCGATTTTTTATTAATTGACGGAAATCGTTTTCATACCGATTCTAACATCCCTTTTGCTTGTATCGTAAAAGGAGATGCTACTTTTTTATCTATTGCTGCTGCTTCTATTTTAGCTAAAGTTTATCGTGATGAATACATGATAATATTAAACGAAAAATATCCTCATTATAAATGGAATAAAAACAAAGGATACCCAAGTTTATACCACAGACAAGCTATTTTAAATCATGGAATTACTGAATATCATAGAAAAAGTTTTAATTTATATTCTCAACAATTTTCATTTGATTTTTAATATTTTCTTTTTCATAAAAAAAACCTAAAATAATTGATAGTGTTTAAAAAAAAATTTATAAAAATATATATTTTTTACTTTATTTTGCTATTACTTAATAAAAGTTTAAAAACAATTAAAATGAATGTAAAATTATACTAATTTTGCAAAAAAATATTTTAATTATAAATGGACGATAACGACTATTCTAATCCTCATATTTTTAATAAAAAATCATTTTGTTTTATTGCTTTATAACTTATTATCTTTCTATTTATGGAGATTATCATTATAATTATATTAATTTTGTTTAATGGTTTATTATCCATGTCTGAATTTGCTTTGATATCTTCGCGCAAATCAAAATTAGAACCTATTGCAAAACAAGGGAAAAAAGGTGCTATCAAAGCTTTATTTTTAATAGATAAATCAGATAAATATTTATCTACCATTCAGGTAGGAATTACTTTTATAGGAATTCTAACAGGTGTATATAGCGGTGCTACAATAACACAAACATTAAAAGAATGGCTTATTCATTTTCCGATATTAATTCCTTATGCTGGAGCTATTGCTAAAATAATTATTGTTATTATTATTACATACTTTACAATTATAATAGGCGAACTAATTCCTAAAAAATTAGGAATTATTTTTCCCGAAAGAATAATTCAACGCATAAGTGGTTTTATGTCTTTTTTTATGAAGTTATGTACTCCTTTTACTTGGCTATTTACTAAAACTATTAATTTAATTATCAAATTATTTCATATCGACACTTCTGAAAGTAACAAAATAACAGAAGCCGAAATATTAGCTGCTATCGAACAAGGTACATCAGAAGGAGAAATTCAAGAAGTAGAACAAGATATTGTTGAACGAGTTTTTGATTTAGGCGATAGAGATGTTGAATCTTTAATGACATATCGCAATGAATTAATTTGCATAGATATAACTGATAGTAAAGAAAAAATTCATTATATCATATACCATCATATGCACAGTTATTATCCTGTAATTGATGGTAGTTTAGATAAATTATTAGGAGTTGTTTATTTACGCGACTTATTTACTTGCCCTTTTGAAGAAGATTTTAATATTCAAAAATATATTCATAAACCTCAGTATATTCCTGAAACTACAAGTGCTTATAATGTATTAAAACTATTTAAAGAAACAAAAATATATTATGCTTTTGTTATCGACGAATTTGGTTATTTACAAGGAATGATAACAGCTGTAGATATTATGGAAGCTTTAGTTGGAAAAATTAGTCATTTACAAGAAAATGAAGAAACTATTATTCAACAAAATGACAATACTTGGATTGCCGATGGACAATTTTCTTTTTATGATTTTCTATCCCATTTTGAAATGGAAGATCTTTTTCCAGATAATGATTATAACACTCTTAGCGGATTGATATTAGAACTAACAGAGCACATTCCCGAAGTAGAAGAAAAAATCAATTGGAAAAATTTTGAATTTGAAATTATGAAAATGGATGGTGTAAGAATTGATAAAGTATTAGTAACTTTATTAAAAACAGAAAATAAAACAGAAAAATAATTATTTATTTCATATTATGAAAGACATTAGTAACATCTTCATCTTCTTCTATTTTATCTATTAATTTTTCAACTTCTAATTTTTGCTCTTCATTAAGTTCTTTAACATCAGTAGGAATGCGTTCAAATTGAAAAGATTTTATTTCATATTTATTATCTTCTAAATATTTTTGAATAGGACCAAAACTTTGAAATTCTCCAAAAATAATGATTTCTTCTTCCTCTAAAAAAATCTCTTCTACTCCATAATCAATAAGTTCTAACTCTATCGTTTCTATATCTATATCATCTTTATTAACAACATGAAAGCTGCATTTTCTGTCGAACATAAAATCAAGCATTCCTTGTGTGCCTAACGAGCCTCCATATTTATTAAAATAAGAACGAATATTAGCAACAGTACGTTGATGATTATCAGTAGCTGTTTCGATTACTAATGCTATTCCATGGGGTGCATATCCTTCATAAACAATTTCTTTATAATCGCTCAAATCTTTTTCAAATGCTCTTTTAATAGCTCTTTCTACATTTTCTTTCGGCATATTCTCTGAGCGTGCATTTTGAATTAACAACCGTAAACGTGGATTGGTTTCTGGATCGCCTCCTCCAGCTTTCGCTGCCATTGTAATTTCTTTACCTATTCGCGTAAAAACACGCGACATATTTCCCCATCTTTTAAATTTTCTTGCTTTTCTATATTCAAATGCTCTTCCCATAAAATAACTGTAAATTTTTAATTTATTATGATAATTCTAACATTCTTACAATGGATAATTTTGCTTTTTCTATTAGTTTTTTATCTAAAATAATTTCATTTGTCTCTTCAACAAGACAATTATATATTTTTTCTAATGTATTTAATTTCATATATTCGCAATCATTACATTCACATGCTTCATCATTTCCCAAAATAATTATTTCCTTATCGGGGGCTACTTTTTTCATAGGATATAAAATACCTGTTTCTGTAGCTACAATAAAAGTGTTAGCAGATGATTCTTTTACATAATTGATTAAAGCAGTAGTGGAACCAATAAAATCAGCAAATTCTAAAATGAGTTGCTTACATTCAGGATGTGCAATGATTTTAGCAAAAGGATATTGTTTTCTTAATTTGACTAACCGTTCTGTCTTTAATCTATCGTGTACATGACAAGCTCCATTCCACAATACCATATTTCTATTTAATTCATTATTTAAATAATTTCCTAAATTTTTATCTGGAGCAAAAATAATCTTTTGATTTTTATCTAAACTATTAATTATTTTTTTTGCATTGCTCGAAGTACAAATAATATCAGACAACGATTTGATTTCAATAGTAGAATTAATATAAGAAATAACAATATGTTCAGGATGTTTTTGTTTAAATTTTGCAAAATCACCAGCAGGACAT
Source organism: uncultured Lentimicrobiaceae bacterium (assembly GCA_964610025.1). Taxonomy (GTDB): domain Bacteria; phylum Bacteroidota; class Bacteroidia; order Bacteroidales; family WCHB1-69; genus UBA5266. The sequence goes on along the minus strand of CAZSTX010000013.1, from coordinate 33,794 downwards.
GAATCAGCTAACGAACATTGAGAATCCTTATCAGGTATATATACTTTTTTAGTAGGATTTAATATTTTTGCCGTTTCTGCCATAAAATAAACACCAGCAAAAATAATAATATCAGCAGTTGTTTTTTGTACATATTGCGATAATGCTAAACTATCTCCTACATAATCTGCTATATCTTGTACTTCTGGTTTAGTATAAAAATGTGCTAATATAATAGCATTTTTATTCTTTTTTATCTTTTTAATTTCTTCTGCAATGATCATGATAAATATAATATTTTCATGGTTGCAAAAGTAATAAATATTGTTAGAACTTATCATTATTATTTATATTTTATATAAAATATGATAATAATAATATAGCTTGTTAATATGGTTGAAAACTATTTTTTATTTATATAATTTATTTAATTATAATATATTATATAAATAATTCATCAATATTTTTTATTGAAAGAATTAATAATTTTGTTAATAAATTTTTTTTATTTAATTTAAATAACGTTTTTTTTATTTATTAACAATTTATACAATCTTATTAACATAGATATTTACGTTTAATGTTAATAAGTTTTTTTATTTAATTCTAATACAATTTTTGCATCTTTTGGTAATTTTTTTATTTAATTCGTCTATTATATTTTTATAATTATATTGATTTCCACAGTTATACATTTTTTTTAATGGATTTTTATCAATAATCATTTTTTTCATTTCTTCTATTGAAGGTGGTGATTTTAATTGTGCATATTCTTCGTAAGTTATTGATAAAAAAGCTACATTTTGGTTAATTCCTCGATTATCTAATAAAAAACCTTTTTTTAAATGTGTTGGATAACAATAAGTTTCACCTTTAATTATATCTCTTGGGTCAGGATAAGAAATAATAGTAGATTTATCGACTGAAAGAATAATAGCTACATTTTTGTTGTAATTTTTTTTAGTTTTATAAATAATTACTGGTGGATTATCTATATCATTATTTATTAAATTAGCTAATAAATCTATTGAAAATAAGATATTTAAAATTAAAAAAATAGAAAAAATTCTAAAAATAGATTGTTTCATGTTGATAGATAAAAAAATGGTTATTTAATAAAAATACAACGCTTATCTTAGGAATATTATTTTAATAAAATTTTATTTGTTTATGTTAAGCAGAAAGATTAAAATTTTTTTTTAAATGTAACATAAGTTACCAATTATATTTTATGTTTATTTTACTTTTGTTATAAAATAAAATATAACGATATGAAACGAAATATTATAAAAATTGATGAAGAAAAATGTAATGGTTGTGGACTTTGTATAACAGGTTGTCATGAAGGAGCATTACAGTTAATAGATGGAAAAGCTCGTATAGTAAGCGATTTATTTTGTGATGGATTAGGAGCTTGCATTGGCGATTGTCCTGAAGGAGCTATTAGTATTGAAGAACGTGAAGCAGAGCCATATGATGAAATAAAAGTAATGGAACGTATGGTCGAAAAAGGAGAAAAAACAATATTAGCTCATCTCAAACATTTAAAAGATTTTAACGAAATGGATTATTTTAAACAGGGAATAGATTTTTTGAAAGAAAAAAATATTAATATTGATTTAAGTTCTTTGTATGAAGAAAAAGAAAAACCATCGATTGATATTGAATATAAAAGTACATGTCCTGGTACTACCGCTAAGAGTTTTCAAGTAAAAAAAGAAAATACAGCAATGGCAGAACAACAAGTATCTATGTTGACTCATTGGCCTATACAATTGCATTTAATCAATCCTAACGCAAGTTTTCTTAAAAATAGCGATTTATTGTTAGCGGCAGATTGTACGGCTTTTAGTTTAGGAAGTTTTCATTCTCAATTATTAAAAGGAAAAATTTTAGCCATTGCTTGTCCAAAATTAGATGTAGACAAAAAAGTTTACGTAGAAAAAATAAGGATAATGATAGACGAAGCGCGCATTAATACAATAACTTTAGCAGTAATGGAAGTTCCTTGTTGTAGCGGATTGTTACAATTAGTAAATATCGCGAAAAGTCAAAGCAGTAGAAATATTCCTGTTCGTATGATAATGATAAGTATACAAGGCGATATTATTCAAGATGAGTGGCTATAAAAAAATGATTATTTAATCCAATCTTTTTCTGCTGTATGTAATAAATTAATTTGTATAGGATATTTATTTTTTAAATAATTCGCTAATTTTTCAGCAAAATACACCGAGCGATGTTGTCCTCCTGTGCAACCAAAGTTAATAGAAAGATGTGTGAAATCTCTTTCTAAATAATTAGTTATAGAAATATTAATAAGAGATGTAATGTGTTCAAAAAAGAGAATAACTTCTTTTTCTTTTTCTAAAAAAGAAATAACTTTTTTATCTAAACCTGTTAAATGTTTATATTCATCATAGCGTCCGGGATTGGGTAAGCAACGACAATCAAAAACAAAGCCTCCTCCGTTGCTACTATTATCTTTTGGATAACTTTTTTTATAAGAAAAGCTAGAAATATTGATGTTTAATTTGTTTTGTTTTATTGCATTTAATTTTTTTGATTCTATAAGTTGTTCAAAAACTTTCCATAAAGTAGGGATAGCGATAGGTAGTTCAATATTGTCAAGTAACCATGTTAGATTTTTTAATGCAAAAGGAATACTTTGTAAAAAATGTTCTTTACGTTCGTAAAAACCGCGATATCCATAAGAACCCATTGCTTGCATAATACGAACTAACACAAAAGCATCGTAATATTTCCGAAATAGATAAGGGTTCCAGCTATTAGTAATAGCCATTTCTTCTATATAATATTCTACTAATTCTTTTCTTATTGATGGAGGAATAGCAGCTTTGCCATCATAAAGTAATGAAGCAACGTCATAAGGAAGAGCTCCTTTTCTACCTCCTTGATAATCAATAAAGAATAATTTGTTTTGATGTAGCATTATATTACGCGATTGAAAATCTCGGAAAAGAAAAAAATGAGAATCGGCTTCTAATAAAAATTTTGTAAAAGTTATAAAATCATTTTCAAGTAATTGTTCATCAAAAGAAATATCGGCTAATTTTAGAAAATAATATTTAAAATAATTTAAATCCCAAGAAATAGATTGATGGTCAAAAGCAGCTCGTGGATAAGCCAATGAATAATTTAATTCTTTTCCTCCTTCGGTTTGGAGGTATAATAAATTTTTTAGAACATCTTTATAAATTTGGATTAAATCGGGTGTAAATTCATTAAATTTACAACGATAACTATAAAGTGTTTCATCTCCTAAATCACTTAAAATATAAATATTCTGAAATAAATCTTCGGCAATAATAGTTGGGACGTTTATTTTTTTTGATAAAAAATGTTTTGTAAATCCTAAAAAGGCTTTATTTTCTTTTAAATCTTTATTATAAGCACCTATAACAGTATTTTCGTTTCCTTGCATACGAAAATATCGCCGATTTGAACCAGATTCAGATAATTCGGTTATTGATAAAGGTTCATATAAAAATGTTTTTTTAAATAAATTTTTTAAATCATTTATTGGCATAAGCGAATGATTAAATTGTCATTTTTATGCAATTATTTTTTTATTTTTATAAGTTCTACTTCAAAAATCAATGTGGCACCACCTTTTATTTGTTCGCCTGCTCCTTGGTCTCCGTAAGCAAGATGAGAGGGAATATAAAAAATAAATTTAGAGCCTTCGCTCATAAGCTGAACTCCTTCTGTCCAACCAAGAATTACTTGATTTAATGGAAATTCGATAGTTTTGTTTCGTAACACAGATGAATCGAAAACACTACCATCTAAAAGAGTTCCATGATAATGAACTTCGACAGTGCTAGTAGCTTGCGGTTTTTTACCTTCACTTTGTCGTAATATTTTATATTGCAATCCACTTGGAGTTTCTATAACACCTTCTTTTGTTTTATTTTCTTTTAAAAAAGCTTCTCCTTTTATTTTTTCTTGATTAACAGTATTTTTTGAATTATTATCAATCTCTTTTTGCAAATCTGCTAAAAGAGATTGTATTTCTTCAGATGGAATAGCTAATGTTTCATTATTGATAAGGTCCGAAAAGCCTTTAATAAGAGTTGAGGTATTAATTTTCAATCCTAAATTAGCATAATTACTTGCAATGGCAACTCCTAAAGCATAAGATTTTTTTTCTTCTATTGTCATTTTATGTTGTGTTAAAATTAATATACAAAATTACATAAATTTATTGATGGATTGTATGAATTATTTAATTTGTTTTTCATTTGCTAATTGTCCACAAGCGGCAGCGATATTTTTTCCTTTGCTAATCCGTAAATTAACTATTAAATTTTTATTTTTTAAAAATTCGATAAATAATTCTACTTTTTCTTTACTACTTTTTTCATACGTAGCATAAGCATGAGAATTGTATTCGATAAGATTTATTTTTACAGGAAAATTTTTACAAAAATTGGCTAATAATTGTGCATCTTTTATGCTATCGTTAATGTTATTTAATAAAAGATATTCGATAGAAATACGTAATGTTGTTTTTTGATAATAGTATTTTAATGCTTCTGAAAGTTGAGTCAAAGAATTGGTTTTATTAAGAGGCATTAAAGTTGTACGTAGGTTATTGTCAGCACTATGTAATGAAATAGCTAAATGTACTTTTATATTATCATCGGCTAAGCGTTTTATTCCTTCTATTATACCAGAAGTTGATAAAGTAATTCTATCTTTCGACATTCCTAAACCTAAAGGAGATACAACATAATTAATTGTTTTGATTACATTATCATAATTCAGTAAAGGTTCGCCCATACCCATCCAAACAATATTGGTAATAGGATGTCCAAAATGCTTTTTGCTTTCTTCGTTAGCAATAAATATTTGCTCATACATTTCGTAATGCAATAAGTTGCGTTTAAATCCAAGTTTAGATGTAGCACAAAAATGGCATCCTAAACCACAACCTACTTGCGAAGAAACACATACTGTTGTTCGATTTTTAGATGGAATGAGTACACTTTCGATAAGTAAATTATCTGCCAATAAAAATCCATATTTAATACTTTTATCCGTACTTTGTTGTTTATCAGATAGTGTTAGTTTTTGTAGTGTAAATTCATTTTTTAAAGCTTTACGAAGAGAAATAGGAAGATTAATCATTTCATCAAAAGAAACAACATTTTTTTTCCATAACCATTCATGTATTTGCTTCGCTCGAAACGATTTTTCAAAATGAGCAACTACCCATTCAGATAGTTGCTCTATATCTAATGTTCTTATATCATTCATAGGAAATTTATCCTAATAGGTTGATTATCCTTTATAAAAAGGCATTTTAACAGTAATAGCTTTTAAGGTTTTTTCTCTGATTTTTATATATATTTCTGTTCCTATTTTTGCATGTTCAACTTTAATTAAAGCTGTTCCTATTGCTTTTTTTACAGAAGGTCCTTGTGTGCCCGAACAAACATGTCCTATAATATTATTATTTTTATCGAGTACTTCATAATCTTGACGTGGAATACCCTTGTCTATCATTTCAAATCCTGCTATTTTTCTTGTAACACCTTCTTGTTTTTGTTTTAATAAGTTAGCCTTATTGACAAAATTTTTATGGTCAACAAATTTAGTTATCCAACCTAATCCACCTTCAATTGGAGAAATGGTGTCGCTAATTTCATGTCCATATAAACAATAACCCATTTCGAGACGTAAAGTATCGCGTGCACCTAAACCTATTGGTTTGATATTGAATTCTTTCCCGATTTCAAATACAGCATCCCATATTTTTAACGCATCTTCGTTTTTAAAATAAATTTCACAACCTCCTGCACCAGTATAGCCTGTTGTAGATAATAAAACATCAGGAATGCCAGCAAAAGTTAAATATTTAAATGTATAATATTCCATATTTTCAATGGGTTCGTCTGTTAATTTTTGCATAGCTTTTAAAGCCAATGGTCCTTGAATAGCTAATTGTGAAATTTTGTCTGAAGCATTGTATAATTCTGCTCCAAATTTTTCATTTTGTTTTATTAACCAATTCCAATCTTTATCAATATTAGAAGCGTTTACTACTAATAAATATTCATCTTCTTCGATACGATAAATTAGAAAATCGTCCACAATACCGCCGGTTTCATTAGGAAAACAACTATATTGGATTTTCCCATTTGTTAAGGAAGATACATCGTTAGAAGATACCCATTGAATAAAATCTAATGCTTTAGGTCCTTTTATATAAATTTCTCCCATATGAGAAACATCGAAAACACCTACTGCTTTGCGAACATGTTCGTGTTCTATTACCAAGCCTTCATATTGAATAGGCATATAAAATCCTGCAAATTCTGTCATTTTTGCACCAAATTCTTCATGCTTTTTAGCATATACTGTATATTTCATATATTTAATATTTAATTAATTGTAAAATAATTTCTATTTTTTTTATTTTTGTGCAAACTTACATAAAATTTAAATGTGTTTTATCTATGTTTACCCATTATCTGTTTATATTATTCATACAAAACATGCAAGATAAAGAGCCGGCATCGATTTTGTGCCGAAAAATTTAGAAACGGAATTTACGAATCCACTATATCTTTGCCCTTCGACCCTTGACTTTTATTAGAGCGTGCCCTCTTCGGGGTCGAGCTTTCCGCTACAAGTCCTCGCTACGCTGCGGGCTTTTCACTTCAATCCCTCACGCATGCGTTTTACCAACACTTTACGTGCCTTCAACAGCATATCTTCAATGATACGTCACGGTTTAAATTCAAAAAATATAAATAAATCCCTTATCTGTTTTTATCACACATGCTTCCCACGTGAGTTAGACAATGGACTCCCCATTTAGGGAAAATTTAAACAATGTTGTTTACACCCAACAAAACAGAACATTAAAATAATAAAGGGCGTGTTTTCATATCTATTAATTTTTAATTAGTTTATACGTATATTTTTTTGTGGAGGAAGTAAAAACCAATACATAAATACCTGTACTTAATTCGGAAACCGAGAAATTAAAATAATAATTTCCGGCTGCTTGATTATTTACATTTAATAAAGATTTTATTTTCAAACCGTGTACAGTGTAAAGCTCCAATTTTACAAAATCATTTTTATCCAAGGTATAAGAAACCGAAAATTCCGACTTGGCAGGATTGGGAAAAAGGGTAATATTGTTTGATAGATTTACTATCTTTTGCTCCTTATTTGAAGGATTTATGTTTTCACTATTGCTTGCATAAGAATTTCTACTGTTCATTTGCATACTTATTTGTGCATCACAGAATACATTTACATAATCTCCTTCAACTATATTGTCGCTACACTCTATCCCGTCTGTTGCGATAACAGAAATTTCAGAACCCGCTTTAAATTCTGTCCCTGGATAAATTGTAATTGTTTTTGCCTTTATAGTTACGTTTGAGCCGGGTTCTGCTGTAAATGGAACATTGCTTGGTTGACAAAATGAACCAATTGTAGCAATATTCCCTTCAATGTGAATTTTAGTTAATGCTGCAAATTTATATGTGCCGGTCAATGTTCTGTTAATAAGGTAAATTGTGGGGGATGTTGCACCTACTGTTGTTGCACCTGTGTTATCGGGGTCGAGCCAATTTCTTAGACGGGTAGATGATGTGCCGCCTCCTGTCCATGAAACGTCAAAGCGTCCATAATAATCTGCACTGCTAGGGCTGGAGCATGATGCCCAACCACCATGTAATTGCCCTATTATTCTATGATTATTGTTAAACAAAGGAGAACCCGAAGATCCTCCTTCAGTAGTACCATTATTCCATATTACTTTCCAATGAGAATTTGGAGAAATAGGACTTGGTTCATAATCGCTTGAAATAGGAGAATTATTCTCTAAGGAAATTTTCATGACATCTCCGCTCGGATGGTGTATCCCCACAGCAGAAGGAGGAGCAACTGATGTTCTGTCCCAACCTGCATAAAGCACTCCAAAGCCGGACGGAGGTTGAGCAAATAACTCTAACAAGGCAAAATCACTAGCGGCATGATTGGCACGTATGGTTGAGCCTGCGATACTTACCCAGTGTCCGGGGTCTGGTCCACCACAAGTAGGTCTCCAATACTTAAATCTGAAAATCCAAGTACTTTGACTGCCTCTTAAACAATGATTTGCGGTTAGGTAATAAGGGGTTAAATCTTGCCTGGCATTATTAATGAGGCAACCGGTACAAAATGCGGTATTATCGTCTACTAGAATCATAGATACCGCTCGTTTTTCTACACACCAATCATTTCCTTGCGAACAATTAACATCAATATTACAACTCCCCGATTGACCAAGCCCATCGCTTTTAAACATATTTTTGTAACCATGAATCACTTTATCAATATTAATAATTCCTCCGCTTGTATAAGCCGGTTCATAATATTCTAACACCAGCATATTTCCTTTAACCAAATCTGTGGCAAACTTGCTATACTCATTATTGCTTACATCCGATGTAAATGCTCCTAATATCATACTATGGTCTTCATTATAGACAAAGAACTGTGCCCCTTCAGGTAACCAAAATTCATCAAAAATTAAATTGATTGAAAAAGCTCCTTCGGAATATATTTTTAATCGCCAGATTTTATCCCCGTCTGATAAGGTTTCCCATCTTCCGCTGTTTTGCAAGCCCAAGTCTACGTCTATGGCATAACCAAACCGAAACGGCATTGCTTTGTCTTCTTCCATAGTATCCTCTGCAAGCAGTGAGTCCACATTGACAGCAGGCATGCTTGCAATTAAAACGGAATCGCTTAGTCCGGTTCTTGAAAAACTTTGGGGTACTCCGCCTCTGCTGATTTGACAATATCCACTGTTGCCTGTCAAAATAACGACAACGATTATAAATAGAGTCAGAATTTTTTTATTTTTCATGTTGATATTTTTGTTATTGATAAAATCCTTCATTTATTATTTTACTTACATCTTTTTTTCTGATTTCAACGTGTATTCTGTTACCGTTTTTACAATGACAAGCTTTACAAGCTTCTGCTATTCCATCACTAAAAATTTTAATTTCAAAAACTTTTATTTTCTTGTCTTTAAGATACTTTTTAATATTTTCTTTTTTCCCCTTTTCAAGAACATTATCCTGTAGTCCCCATGGGTCAAAACACTTCGTTTCATCATAATATACCCAAGTGGTATCCGTTATTTTCTCACAGCTATTAAAAGTAGTTGTTCCTATTAAAAAACTTATTATTATCCGTATTTTTTTCATTGCTGTATATTTTTATCAGTTAATACCCAATCAAACTCATCAACTTTTATCATGCGAATAAGTCCTATATTTTTTGCCACATAAAACAGAAGGTTCTCATTGTTATATGATAATTCATTCATATTAAAAATATACACATCTTTATAAACGATGCCATCCACATCGTATTCAGCAAGATAGGTAACAGGACAATTGAAATTATTATTTTGATCACATGTAAATTGCAAAGGCAAATTTGTACTATATGAACCTCTAAAATCTGCAGTATTATCATAATCTATTTCCTTCCCTTGCGATATAATTCTCACTTCAAAATCAGTTAAGAAATACCCCTTGATTTTTATGTATTCTGCAAAATCATAAGCCTTTCGCTCACCTTTTGGCATCGGTGCAAATTTTAAAATTTCATAATTTGTTACGGCCATTTTTTGTATTTTTTTGCTCACACTGTCATAGTATGTCCATTCCGAACCGGCTTTAAAACAAAACAAATCTTTTACCAGTGTATTTATAGTACTTATATGTTCTTCTCTGCATGAAGAAATCAACAAACAAACTCCTATTATTATCAAAACTATTCGCTTCATTATTCACCTCCTTTCGAATTTTCATGCTTCAGTTCATGGATTTGCTTCTCCAAGTCAATGATATACAAGGTCAATTCTTCAATTTTACGAAGCAACATTTCGTCCATTTCGCCTACGTTGTATCCGTTGGTTTTAAATGCTTCGGACGAAGGGATATCCGGAAGGTGTTTGTGAGTCTGAATAAAAGATTCCAATTCTCTGAGAGATAATAGCTTATAATCCTTTTCAAATACGTAATCGGCATCGGGTACATCGGCAATGACTTTTACTTCTTCGCAGATAATGCCCCCGTTTACCGCTAGTTTATATCCCATATTCCGGTAATCTCCAGCATCATAACTTGTGCTAAATCCTATCCCGATCGTACCGTTGCCGAAAAGGGTTAAGGCACTGATCCAATTCTTATTGGCCCTAAAATACAAATTGTCTTGATAGTCAACATACGCATGAATTCCGGTATGCGTAATACGTAGTCTGGGATAATCTTGTGATATCGTGTTTCCTAAAGTAAAAGAATTATTAAAGGACATAAATACGTTTGATTGCATATTTACAACGGATTGCATATTTATATTTCCCGAATTTAGATATAAATCTCCATTGGCAAGTAAATATAAATCCTGAGGAGAAATAATTTCTAAAATTCCGTTATCTCTTGTTAATAAATTAGTATAAATAGGACAGTTACTATATATGGGTTTATTAAATTGAAAACCTGTTTTATCGGTGTCAAATTCAGCATTCAATGCATTCATTCCGATTTTTACGAATCCATTATAATTGGTCATGTTAAATTGATGGTAATCCGGCGCATCGTACTGAATCTGCGACATTAAAGGGACATTACATATAAAAATAAATAAGAGTAAGAATAATATCTTTATTATTCCTTGTTGAGATTTTTGTTTATAAATCAAAAAGTTGTTTGATACTACATGAAATGTTAGCGATTGTTGAGTTTTCATTTTTTCTGAGTTTTTAAATTAAAATTTTATTTACGCTGCAAATATACTCTAATTTTTTAATAAATCAAATTATTTTTTGAAATATTTTTTAATTTATAGAAAAATAGTAATATAAAAAGAGAAAAACAACAAAAACATAAATGACGCAATGACGAAGTCAGGAGAACTCTCTGCACAAATAAAGAAATAATCGATTATTTTTAGTTTATTCAAAATTTTTTGAATAAACTATCGTTTAATTAACTAGTCTTTGAATAATAAAATAATAATAAATAACATAAATAAATATGAAAAAATTAGCAATTATAAGTTTTTTATGTGTAGGTATTGCACTCAATGTATTCAGCCAAAAAACTTACAAGTACGAAACAGTTCCTAACGATCCTTTAAAGGCTCGTATCTATACACTTGACAATGGATTGAAAGTGTATATGTCTGTTAATAAAGAAGAACCAAAAATTAAAATTACTATTGCAACAAAAGCAGGGAGTAAATTAGACCCTGCAGAAACAACAGGTTTAGCACATTATTTTGAACATTTAATGTTTAAAGGTACCAAAAATTTTGGAACAACTAATTGGCAAGCAGAAGAACCTTTGTTAAACGAAATAGAACGTTTGTTTGAAGAATATCGTAAAATTGACGAAAGCAAAGTAGAAGAACGCAATGCTTTGTATGCACAAATTGATAGTATTGCTCAAATAGCATCAAAATATGCTATCCCTAATGAATACGATAAATTAATGTCAATCATAGGTTCATCAGGAACAAATGCTGCTACATGGGTCGATTTTACTAATTATTATGAAAATATTCCTTCTAATCAATTAGAAAATTTTTTGATTATACAAGCTGATCGTTTTTTGAATCCTGTTATTCGATTGTTTCATACAGAATTAGAGACAATTTATGAAGAAAAAAATATGACTTTAACACAAGACCGCAGACGAGCAAGTACAGCATTAATGGAAGCATTGTTTCCTAAACATCCTTATGGAACACAAACAACAATAGGCACACAAAAAGATTTACGTAATCCTTCTATTACTAATGTTAAAAAGTTCTTTTCTACATATTATGTTCCTAATAATATGGCTTTTATTATGGCAGGAGATTTTGACCCAGAAGAAGCAATTGCATTAATAGATAATTATTTTGGAAAAATAGAAGCAAAACCACTTCCTCCTTTTACATTTGAACAAGAAGACCCTATTACGGCTCCTGTCGAAAAGGAAGTGATAGGAAAAGACCCCGAAAATATACTTTTAGCATGGCGTTTTGGAAATCCTAATTCGGAAGAAATTCCAATAATGATATTAGCAGAAATGATTCTTACAAATGGACATGCAGGCTTAGTAGATTTAAATGTTAATCAAAAACAACGAACTTTAGGAGCTGGTTCCAGCCCCGCTATGTTACACGACTATTCTTATATGTTAATGTATGGAAGTCCTAAAGCAGGACAATCGCTTGACGATGTGCGTAATATATTATTAAATCAAATAGATTCGTTACAACAAGGCGCTTTTGAAGATTGGTTGTTACAAGCTTGTATTAATGATTTGCGTTTAAGAGAAATCAAATCATATGAAAATAATAGTGGACGCGTGAACGCTATGGAAGAATCTTTTTATTTAGATATTCCTTGGGTTGAAAAAGTGATTGCATTAGATCGTTTAGAGAAAATTACCAAACAAGAAATAATTGATTTTGCAAAAAAATATTTAAGAAGAGATAATTATGTTGTTATCTATAAACGTAAAGGAAAACCAACTGATATAGAAAAAATTAAAAAACCTAAAATTACACCTATTTTAATTAATAGAACAGATAAAAGTGATTTTGTTAAAATGATAGAAGAGCGAAAAATAAATCCTATTGACCCTGTATTCGTTGATGTTACAAAAATAGGTTATTCATTTTTAGAAAATAACACAAAAATATACCATACTAAAAATAATGATAACGAATTGTTTACTTTAAATTATGTAATTGATATGGGAGTGTATCAAGATAAATATTTAAATATTGCTTTTTCTTATTTTGAATATCTTGGTACCAATAAATTAACGCCTGAACAAATTAAAGAAGAATTTTATAAAATAGGCTGTACGTTTAATATGTCGGCGGGTAGCAATCGCAGTTATATTACAATCTCAGGATTATCAAAAAATATAGAAGCAGCAATGAATTTATTTGAAGAAATAATAAAAAATGCTGAACCTAATCAAGAAGCCCTCGATAATTTTATTAGTGATATTTTAAAATCTCGTGAAAATGCTAAACATAATCAAAATGCAATCTTTTCATATTTAGTTACTTATGGTATTTATGGAACAAATTCTCCTGTATTTGCTACAAAATTAAGTACGAAAGATTTAAAGGCAATAACACCAGAACAATTAATTGCTAAAGTACAAGAATGGATGAATTATAAACAATTTATTATTTATTATGGTCCTGATAATGTGGCTACAGTATCTAAAAGTATTAGTAAATATCATAATTTAAAAAATCTTAAAGAAGTTCCTAAAGAAGTGGTTTTCAAAGAAGATGTTCCTACAAAAAATAGAGTTTATGTTGTTCATTATGAATCTCCACAAGTGAATTTATATACAATGTCTTTTGGAAATAAATATCAAAAAGAAATTGCATCAACTATTCGTTTATATAACGAATATTTTGGAGGCAGCATGAATTCAATTGTATTTCAAGAAATGAGAGAAGCGAGAGCATTGGCTTATACTGCAATGTCTCAGTACTCATCGCCTTCTGATACAAATTATTTATATCAAAATGTATCTTATATCGCTTGTGGTACTGATAAATTAGTTCAATCAATTGAAACTTTTGATGAACTTATGAAAAATATGCCAGAAATTGAATCTGCATTCAATATTGCAAAAGAATCAACAATTAATAGTTATCGAACATCGCGTATTACAAAAGATAATGTGATTTGGGCATTTTTGGGTTGGCAAAAGTTAGGATTAACAGAAGACCCACGTCAGCAAACTTTTGAAGGATTATCTCCTCTTACTCTTAAAGATATAAAACAATTTCAACAAGAATATGTTACAGAAAAGCCTCGTACATTTGTTATTATGGGAAATACAAAGGAGATGAATATGAAATATTTAAAGAAAATAGGAAAACTTAAAGTATTAAAATTAGAAAATATTTTTGGATATTAAAAATAAAAAGCATGCGTTTAGATGAAATAATGAAAGCATTGTATTATAAAAAAGAAACATATTTTTTAGATATGTTTGGCAAAGTTAAACATAATCACACTACTTTGTACAACGATCGTAATAATTGTATTTCAGAAAAACATATTGAACGCTGGTTATTAATAAACGATTTATTGAACGTAAGTGCTTATTTGAATGAGAATTGGATCCCAGATTGGAATAATTATCAAGAAAAAAAATATATTATCATTATCCAAAATAATGAAATTAGCACACAAGAAATAAATTTTCCATGTAGTATTACTTATTTTAAAACGAAAGAAAAAGCAATTGCTGCAATTGAGATAATAGGCGAAAGGCAATTAAAAAATATATTTTTAGGATAAAATAAAAAGGAGAGCTACAAACTCTCCTTTTTTTTAAAATAGGGAATTGATATTTATAATTCTAATTTTTCACAAGCTAACATTGCTGCATTTTGTTCTGCTCCTTTTATGCTATAATCATAGCCTTCAGCTACAAACTGATTGTTAACAAATAATTGAACAATGTATTGTTTCCTTTTATTAAAAAGGATTTCTTTAATTACTTTGTATTCTATTTTATTTTTTACTTTTTGTGACCAAGCTAAAATTTTTCCTTTATAATTAGAATCTATTGCAGCAAGTTGTTCTATATCAATATGGTCGTTTATTATTTTAAAAATAAAAATATTCTTTGTAAATAAGTATCCTTTATCTAAATACAAAGCTCCTATAAAAGCTTCAAAAGCATTTCCTAATATTGATTCACATATATTTAAATCATTTTCATTGGTTTTTATAAAAGAATCAAATCCTATTTTACGACTTAATTTATTTAATTGGTTCCCATTTAAAATACGCGATCTTAATTCAGTAAGAAATCCTTCTGTAGCTAAAGGGTATTTTTTGTATAAATATTCGGCAACAATTGTATTTAAAACAGAATCTCCTAAAAATTCTAATCGTTCATTATCTTCTTTTATTAGTTTTTCAGTAATAACAGATTTATGAGTAAAGGCTTGTTGGTATAATGCGATTTTTTTTGGAGAAAATCCAAAAGAATTTTTTAAATATAATTTTAACTTTTTGTATTCTTTCTGTTTACCTGATAAAAAACTAATATTCATATTTTTTGAAAACTAATGAAGTATTTTGACCTCCAAATCCAAAAGAATTAGATAATGCAAAATTGACGGTGTGGGCTTGCATTTTATTAAATACAAAGTTTAAATTTTTATCAAGTGCATCGTCTAATTGAAATTGATTAATAGTAGGTGGTATCAAATCATTTTTTACCGTAAGAATAGTAGCAATAGCTTCAATAACTCCTGCTGCACCTAAGAGATGTCCTATCATTGACTTAATAGCCGTTAATTTAATATTGTATGCGTGTTGTTTAAAGAGCGACATAATGGCTTTTACTTCTGTAATATCTCCTTGTAAAGTAGATGTGCCATGCATATTAATATGGTCGATAGATTCAATAGATAAATTAGCATCTGCTAATGCGTCTTTCATAGCTAAATTTGCACCTGCACCTTCGGGATGAGGAGCAGTTATATGGTAGGCATCGCTTGAGAGTCCTGCTCCTATTATTTCAGCATAAATAGGGGCATTACGAGCTAAAGCGTGTTCTAAATTTTCTAAAATAATAACACCTGCACCTTCGCCGATTACAAAACCATCTCTATCTTTATCAAAAGGGCGAGAGGCTGTTGATGGATCATCATTGCGGCGAGAAATAGCATACATTGCATTAAATCCTGCTATAGTGAATTTATTTACTGGGGCTTCTGTGCCGCCAGTAACAATAATATTGGCTTTTCCTAAACGTATGTAATTAAATGCGTCTGCTATAGCATTTGCCGACGAAGCGCAAGCCGAAGAAGTAATATAATTTAATCCTTTAAAGCCATGACGAATAGAAATATATCCAGCAACAATATTTCCTATAACTTTAGGAATAATAAATGGACTAAATTGTGGAGCTTTTTCTCCTGATAATAAATATTGTTCAATTGCATCAAATAAACTTGTATGTCCTCCCATGCCTGTGCCTACGATAACTCCTACTTTTTCAAGATTTATTTTTGAAGGGTCTATATTAGTATCTTTAATGGCTTCTTCTGCTGCTGTTATAGCATATTGAACAAATAAATCCATTTTACGTGCCTCTTTTTGTTCGACCAATTCAAGAATGTTATAATTCTTAAGTTCACAAGCAAATTGAGTTTTAAAAAGAGAAGCATCAAAATGTTTAATTAAACAGGCTCCACTTACTCCTAAAAGTAAATTATTCCAGTATTCTGTTGTATTATTACCTATAGGAGTAAGAGATCCTAAGCCTGTAACTACAACTCTATTTAACTTCATAAAAGAAGAGGAAACTATTACTTAATAGCTTCTTTTACAAATTTAATAGCGTCGCCAACTGTTACAATTTTGTCCTGATCTTCTTCAGGAATTTTGATTTTGAATTCATTTTCAAAAACCATCAATAATTCTACATTGTCTAACGAGTCAGCTCCAAGGTCATTTACAAAACTCTTTTCTGGAGTTATCTCTGCAATATCTCTTCCTAATTTGTCAGCAACAATTGCAATAACTTTTTCTTCAATATTCATAAATATTTAAATTTTAAAATGCAAAAATACATTTTTTTTAGATAACATTTAATTTTTTCATCATTAAATTATCATAAAATAAATATTAAGCTATAAATCAGTTGAAAAAAAAATGTATTTTTGCATTATTAATTTAGAAAATACAAAAAAAATTTAAAATCCCAAATACTTTTACTATTGTTTTTTTTATTATAGTTATCGCGGCTGTATTAACTTGGATTATTCCTGCTGGCGAATTTAAAAAAGAAATGCGTATAGTAGATGATACACATCGAGAAGTAGTTGTTCCTGATTCTTATCATTTAGTGGAAAAAGAAATGCAAACATGGCAGATTTTTTCAGCTTTTTTTAATGGATTTGTTAAAACATCTAATATTATTGTTTTTATATTAATGATAGGAGGTGCATTTTGGATATTAAATGTTACAAAGGCTATTAATGTAGGAATATTATCTTTTTTAAATATAATTACTTCTTTGCAGAAAAAAAACGTATTAAAATTTATTAATATTAATAGTATTATTCTCATTAGTATTATTATTGTATTTAGTCTATTTGGAGCAATTTTTGGATTGAGCGAAGAAACATTAGCATTTGTTGTGATTTTTGTGCCTCTTTCTATTTCAATGGGTTATGATTCTATAGTTGGACTTGCTATTTGTTATTTAGCTGCACATATTGGTTTTGCAGGCGGAATTTTTAATCCTTTCACTATTGGTATTGCACAAGGGTTTGCAGGGATTCCTCTTTTTTCAGGATTTGAATATCGGTTTGTTTGTTGGTTAATTTTTACACTTTCTGCTATAATTTTTATATTATGGTATGCAAAAAAAATAAAAAAACATCCTGAAAAATCATTAACTTACGAAATAGATAATTATTGGAGAAAACAATATAAACAAGACGAATCAACGCAAATAAATTATCA
The DNA here is from genome assembly GCA_964610025.1 of uncultured Lentimicrobiaceae bacterium. Lineage (GTDB taxonomy): Bacteria > Bacteroidota > Bacteroidia > Bacteroidales > WCHB1-69 > UBA5266. Next base: position 16,249 of record CAZSTX010000013.1, on the reverse strand, counting down.
TACTCCAATAATAGCATGGATATTATATATTATTCTTTCAATAGGATTTATTTACTTATCATTTAAAATTCCATTTACTGAAATAAAATTAAATGATCAATTAATTAAATTGCCAATATTTCCTATAACAACTGCTTTTTTTATTTTAGTTGGATTTTTTAGTCTTAAAAAAAGTGTGCATTTTTTTATATTGCTTCTTTTATTTTTAACAATTTGGATTTTAATTGTTGGAGTCTTAGGCTATCAATGGTATATCATGGAGATTGCGACATTGTTTTTTGTTTTAGGCATTTGCAGTGGAATTTCTTCTAATTATTCGCTTGATAAAATTGCTAAGTTATTTTTAGATGGCTGTAAAGATATTATGAATGCGGCTTTAATAGTTGGCTTGGCAGGAGGAATTATTATTATTTTACAAGATGGAAAAATTATAGATACTATTCTTTATAAAATGGCAAATGCGATGCAAGGGTTGGGTAATGTTGAAACAATTGGCGGAATGTATCTATTTCAAACACTTTTAAACCTTGCCATTCCATCAGGGTCTGCCAAAGCTGCTCTAACTATTCCTATTATGTCGCATTTTGTTGATCTGTTACACATTTCACGGCAATCGATGGTTTTAGCCTTCCAATTTGGAGATGGTATTACTAATATATTTACTCCTGCTTCTGGTGTTTTAATTGGTTGCTTGGGGATTGCACGTATTCCATATCTTATTTGGATAAAATGGATATATAAATTTTTGTTGTTCCTTTTAATATTAGGATTCATTCTTTTATTACCACCTTTATTTTTTTCAATAAATGGTTTTTAATATTTTTATTTTCATAAAATTAATTTGTAAATATTAAGAATAATTTTGTACTTTTGCTTTTTAATTATTTTAAATAAAATATTATAAATGCAAGAAAAAATAAAAATATTAGCTATTAATCCAGGCTCAACTTCGACAAAAGTGTCGGTATTAGAATTAGATATTAAAGCCGTTAGTAATAAAGAAGAAATAGTATCTATCTTTTCAAAAAATATTAAACATAGTTTAGAAAAAACACAAGAATTTAAATCTATTGTCGACCAATATAAATGGCGTAAAGAAATCATATTAGAAACGCTAAAAGAAAATAATATTGATTTAAAAGAAATTAAATATGTTATTGGTAGAGGAGGACTCGTAAAGAGCATATCATCGGGTATTTATAAAGTTAACGAAGTCATGAAACACGACCTTTATATTGGTTATGCAGGCGAACATGCTTGTAATTTAGGAGGGCTTATCGCAGATGAAATTGCACAATCTTTACATGTTGATGCTTTTATTGCAGACCCGGTTGTTGTTGATGAAATGAGTGACATTGCAAAAGTATCGGGGCATCCTTTATTCGAAAGAAGACCTATTTTTCATGCACTTAACCAAAAGGCAATTGCTCGTATATATGCTCGACAAATTGAGAAAAAATACGAAGAATTAAATCTTATTGTAGCCCATATGGGTGGTGGAATAAGCGTAGGAATACACAAACAAGGATTAGTTATAGATGTGAATCAGGCATTAAATGGCGATGGTCCTTTCTCGCCTGAACGAAGTGGGTCTTTGCCTGTAATTGATGTAATTAAAGCCTGTTTTAGTGGAAAATATACGCAAGATGAACTAAATAAAATGGTTGTTGGCAAAGGTGGCTATGTAGCATATTTAGGAACTAACGATGCTTTAGAAATAGAAAATAGAGCAAAAACAGGAGACAAAGAAGCAGAATTTTATGAATCGGCTATGGCTTATCAGATAGCAAAAGAAATTGGTGCTGCTTCGACCGTATTAGAAGGAAAAGTTGATGCTATTTTGCTTACAGGCGGATTAGCTTATGGGAAACCTTTTGTTGAAAAAATAATAAAACGTATTCAATATTTAGCTCCCGTATTTTCTTTCCCTGGAGAAGACGAAATGAATGCTTTAGCATTTAATGTCTTTTTAATGTTAAAAGGAGAAATTCCTTTAAAAGAATATAAATAATTGTTTGTTAATATATATTTATATGTAGATTAAGAATATATTTCTAAATAAAATTTTTAAAAACACTCGCATTATAAAAATAAATATACATATATTTGCAAAATAATCCTCACAAAACCTTCGTCAAACCAACAAAAGTATGCTGTATAGGAGAGAGGTTGTGCGGGGTGTAAGTAAGTTATGCAACACACTTATGAAAATAAGGCTAAATATTAAATAATTGAAAAGAATTACTATGGGAGTATATTTATTGATAATTGGCAAACATTCTATTCCATTTAAGGATAAAAGAATTGAAAATGAGTCAAAATTTCTTTGTTTGTTAAATTCTCTGAAATTAGAGGATTCAAAATTTCTCAAAGATAGCTGCCAAGAATGGTTTTCGAAACCACATAGAGATAAGGATGAAGTAGAAAAGTATCTAAAAATGCGTTCTTGGAATTTTGATGATTTTTTTGAAGACTATGAAGACCCAATTAATCGTTTTTTTCTTGAAGGTCCTTATGGGCTATTGTCCTTATCGCTAAATGAGTATTTTTTCGAGTTAATGCCGTGTACAGGTTCTTACTTACATTGGTTTAATGCTTATGAAAATTTTGATATTTTATCGCGAGAAAAATGGCGTTTAATTGTATACAAAATTATGAATATTTTAGGTGGAAATTATGTTATGTATTTTCCTGATAACATGTTAGATTTAGATGAATACTCGCCAAGAAATTACGATTTTCCTAAGGAAATGTCAGAATATTTTCAAGCAAAAATCAATGATTTAGATGATCTTATTGAGCTTATTTCTTGTAGATATTCAAAGCCGTTGACACTTGTAGAAGCGGATAAAGCGTTTAATAATCTCGACAAAAATCCTTTTGTAATTGATAGGTTTGAAGATTTAAATAAAGATTTAAAAATATAATTATGACAAGGAGTAAGGGTGCAATACAACAATACATAGACAACATAAACAAACGCTATAAATTAGGTAATGCAACAGAACACACATTTCGAGGAGATTTGCAAAATCTTTTAGAAGCAACAGTTATTGGAATTAGTGCAACAAATGAACCTAAAAGGCAAAGCTGTGGAGCTCCTGATTATATTCTTACAAGAAATGATATCCCTATTGGTTTTATTGAAGCAAAAGATATAGGAGACAAAGACCTTGAAGGAGCTAAGAAAATAGGAAACAAAGAACAATTCGACCGATACAAAGCATCGTTAAACAATTTAATTTTTACTGATTATTTAGATTTCCATTTATATCGTGAAGGACAATTTGTAACCGAAATTGCAATTGGAGAAGTTACCGAAAAAGGTATAAAGCCATTAACTGAAAATTTCGAGCAATTTGAAAACTTGATTAAAGATTTTTGCACCCACATAGGGCAAACGATAAAAAGCAGTAAAAAACTTGCAGAAATGATGGCAGGTAAAGCTCGACTTCTTTCTGATATTATTGGCAAAGCTTTGATAAGTGATGAAGAAAACCAAGAAAATAGTACATTGAAAGACCAAATGTTGGCTTTCAAACAAATTTTGATTCACGATATTACGCCACAAGGTTTTGCAGATGTTTACGCTCAAACTATTGCTTATGGAATGTTTGCAGCACGATTACATGACCCTACTTTAGAAAATTTTAGCCGACATGAAGCGGCTGAACTCATTCCAAAATCAAATCCTTTTCTGAGAAAACTTTTTGGATATATTGCCGGACCTGATATTGACGACCGTATTAAATGGGTAGTTGAAAACCTTTCAGAAATCTTTTTAGCTTGTAACGTAGAAGAAATTTTAAAGAACTATGGGAAATCCACCAAAATGGAAGACCCGATTATCCATTTTTATGAAACGTTCCTAAGCGAATACGACCCGAAATTGCGTAAGTCTCGTGGCGTTTGGTATACACCGCAACCCGTTGTAAATTTCATTGTTCGTGCAGTTGACGACATTTTGAAAACGGAATTTGATTTACCGCAAGGACTTGCCGACACCAGCAAAACAACCATAAAAGTAAACACCCAAACCGCAGACAAACGTTCGGCAACGGGTTACAAACAAATTGAGCAGGAAGTACACAAAGTACAAATTTTGGACCCAGCCACAGGAACAGGGACTTTTTTGGCAGAAGTGGTAAAACACATTCACAAAAAATTCCAAGGACAACAAGGCATTTGGAGCAATTATGTTGAAACGCATTTATTGCCACGCTTGAACGGTTTTGAGTTGCTAATGGCGAGCTATGCGATGGCACACCTGAAATTGGATTTGCTATTGACAGAAACAGGATTTAAACCAACATCAAACCAACGATTTAAAGTTTATTTGACCAACAGTTTAGAAGAACACCATCAAGACACAGGAACTCTATTTGCAAATTGGTTGAGCACAGAAGCCAATGAAGCCAACCACATCAAACGAGATACACCAGTAATGTGTGTTATTGGAAATCCACCATATGCGGTAAGTAGCACAAATAAAAATGATTGGATTCAAGATTTAATTTCTGACTACAAGAAAAATCTCAATGAACGTAAAATCAATTTGGATGATGATTACATCAAATTCATTCGCTACGGACAACATTATATCGACAAAAATGGAAGTGGCGTTTTGGCTTACATTTCTAATAACAGCTTTATTGACGGAATTACACACCGTCAAATGCGTAAACACCTTTTAGAGACTTTTGATAAAATTTACATCTTGGATTTACACGGAAATGCCAAGAAAAAAGAAGTTTGCCCTGATGGAAGCCCTGACCAAAATGTGTTTGATATTATGCAAGGTGTTTCGATTAACATTTTCGTAAAAACAAATAAAAAGAAGAAAACGGAATTAGGGGAAGTTTATCATTTTGATTTGCAAGGAAAAAGGAATCACAAATATGAAACGCTTAACGAATCAACTATTTCTGAAATAAAATGGTCAAAACTTGAATTCAAAAAACCTTATTACTTTTTTGTTCCGAAAGATTTTGAATCTGAAGAGAAGTATAAGAATGGATTTAAAGTGGATAAATTATTTATTGAAAAAGTGCCAGGTATAGAAACAATTCGTGACGCAATTACCATACATTTTAAACAAGACACTTTAAAAAATGTAGTAAATGATTTTCTCACTTTGGAAGAAAATGAAATTGCATCAAAATATAACACTAAAGACGCGAGAGATTGGAAAATTAGCAGAGCAAAAGAAGATGTAAAACTAAATATTGACAATAAAAATGTTTGGCAAAATGTTTATTACAGACCATTCGACACTAGAAAAACTTTCTATTCAGGGAAACAAAACGGGTTTGTTTGTAATGGTAGATATAATGTTATGAAACATTTATTGGCAGACAATTTAGCTTTGATAGTTCCTAGACAAACAACACAAGATTACAGACATAACTTTATAACTAATAAGATTTTTGAAGGAAATATTACGGCAAGTGCCAAATTGTTCGGTACAGGAAATGGTTTTCCGCTTTATATCTATCCAGAAACCAACGGACAACAAACAATTGAACAAACAGAAGAAAGAACACCAAATCTAAAAGCTGAAATTGTAAACCAAATTGCAGAAAATTTAGGTTTAACTTTCACCAACGAGAAAGAAACCACCGAAAACACCTTTGCACCAATTGACATTTTAGATTACATCTATGCGGTTTTGCATTCGCCAACTTACAGAGAAAAATATAAAGAGTTTTTAAAAATAGATTTTCCGAGAGTGCCTTATCCAAAAGAAAAAGAAACGTTTTGGCAATTGGTCAAATTAGGCGGAGAAATTAGAGAAATTCACCTTTTAGAGAGTTCTAAAACAGAGCAATATATTACACAATATCCAATTGATGGAGAAAACTTAGTTGTGAAACCACACTTCGTTAATTCCCCTCCTTTGGAGGGGTGTACGCAGGACGGGGTGGTCGGTAAAGTTTATATCAATGAAACTCAATATTTCGACAATGTTCCATTGGTGGCTTGGGAGTTTTATATTGGTGGTTATCAACCAGCTCAAAAATGGCTAAAAGATAGAAAAGATAGAATATTGGATTTTGAAGATATTTTTCATTATCAAAAAATAATAGTCGCTCTTTCAGAGACAGATAGATTGATGAAAGAGATTGATAGCATTGTGATTGAGTAGGTAATAGTTCGACATAATGTGCTTGATATTATGAAGGAGTAAGTATCAACATTTTGTTAAAAAGAAAAACTAACCCATATGAATGAGATTATTTTATACCAAGCAGAAGATTTGGCAGATAGAATTGAAGTCAAATTAGAAGATGAGACGGTTTGGTTATCACAGAAACAGATGTCTTTATTATTTGATAAAAATATAATGACTATTAATGAGCACATAAGTAATATTTATCAAGAGCAAGAAGTTGAAGAAAGTTCAACTATAAGGAAATTCCTTATAGTTCAAAAAAAAGGGAATAGAAATGTTAAAAGAGAAATATTACTTTATAATCTTGACGTTATTATTTCTGTTGGATATAGAGTTAAATCCGAACCCACAAAATACGTTCATAGATTACACTCATATAAAGGCAAATTTATTCTTCAATTAGTTGAGTGTTTTTTAGATAATCTGTCTTTTCGGACATTCACAGTTTTTTAATTTTAAATATCGTTCAAAATAATATTAATAAAAAAAGAGGTGAATTTTCACCTCTTTCTTCTTTTTTTGAATTATTTTATTCAGGATGAATAGCTTCTACAGGGCAAACATCAGCGCAAGCACCGCAATCTATACATTCATCTGGATTGATAGAATAAACATCTCCTTCTGAAATAGCATCAACAGGACACTCACTTATACATGTTCCACATGCTGTACATAATTCTGGATCAATTTTATATGCCATAATTCTAATATTTTATTGTTTAAATAATTTCACTGCAAAATTAGCAAGTTTATTAATACTAAATGCTGTTTTTAAATTTATTTTTTGTCCTTTAATAATTTTCTTTTTTCAATTCAAAATAAGCCAATGGATGTTCGCATGATGGACATTTGCTTAATGCTTTATTTCCAACATGAACGTATCCACATTTTCGGCAAGCCCAACTAACAGGCTCGGCTCTTTCAAATACTTTATTTTCTTTTATATTTTTCAATAATTTTCGATAGCGTTCTTCGTGCATAACCTCTGCTTTAGCTATAACTCTAAATTTTGCTGCTATTTTTGGGAATCCTTCTTCATCAGCTATTTTCGCAAAATTAGGATAAAGTTCTGCCCATTCTTCGTTTTCACCTTCGGCTGCTGCCAACAGATTTTCTTCTGTTGTACCAACAATTCCAGCAGGATACATTGCTGTAATTTCGACCATTCCTCCTTCAAGAAAACTAAAAAACTGTTTAGCATGTTGTTCTTCTTGTTCGGCTGTTTCCATAAAATAAGCAGCTATCTGCTCATATCCTTCTTTTTTTGCTACTTTAGCAAAAAATACATACCGATTTTTTGCTTGAGATTCGCCTGCAAATGCAGCTAATAAATTTTTTTCTGTCTGTGTATTTTTCAAACTTTTGCTCATATTTTATATTTTATTTTTTTTGCAAAAATATACTTTTTTATTTAAACTTATTTAAAAAAATAAAAAAACTCCCGCGACATAATGTCATCGGGAGTCCACTAACCCTAGTGTTCCAGCTGGGATTCGAACCCAGGACCCCATCCTTAAAAGGGATGTGCTCTACCTGCTGAGCTACTGAAACTAATTATTCTGATTCAAAAATGCAAAAGTATATAAAATTTATTTATAAAATCTTCTTTTTTTATTTTTTAATAAAAATAACTTTATTAAATGATAAACTATTATTTATTGGAAATTATTCTTTACTTTTGCAAAAATAATATGCTCTTTTATTATGGAAAAGATTGAAAATACAGATAACCAACTTTTTAAAAAAAATGAACAAAAAACGTTAAAATTATTAATAGATTACCTCGTTCAAAAAAAAGCAACACTTTCTACAGCAGAAAGTTGTACAGGAGGTTATTTATCGCATTTATTAACATCTTTTTCTGGAAGTTCCATTTATTTTAAAGGAGGAATTATTGCTTATGCTAATGAAATTAAAAAAAAGATATTATTAGTTCCAAAGAAAATATTATTAACAGATGGAGCTGTAAGCGAAAATACTGTAATTTTTATGGCAAAAAATTGCAAAAAAATATTTCAAACAGATTATGCGATTGCTACCTCTGGAATAGCAGGTCCTAAAGGTGGAACTATCGAAAAACCTGTCGGAACAGTTTGGGTTGCCATTGCTTCTAATGAAAAAATACATACCCAACTTTTTAATTTTGGAAATATTGAAAGAAAATTAATTATTTGTCAATCAGCTTTATATTCTCTTGAATTATTAACAGAAATTATAAAAAACAATTAACAATAGGCTTATGAAAGTATCAAAAAACATATATTATTTTATAATATTGATTGTTTTATTATTTTTTAATTTTAATCTAAAAGCACAAAATAAAATTAATAAAAATTCAGAAAATCAACAATTAACTCGTATCCTTTTTATTTATGATGCCTCTAATAGTATGTGGGCGGATTGGCAAAGCGATAAAAAAGTTACTATTGCGAGTCGTTTACTATCTCGCATGATTGATAGTCTTTCTGAATATGCTAATACTGAATTAGCTTTACGTGTTTTTGGTCATCAAAAAGAATTTCGTTTTTATGATTGTTCGGATACTAAATTAGAAGTTCCTTTTGCTCCCAACAATCATTTAAAAATAAAACAAAAACTAAAATCCATTTATCCAAAAGGCACTACACCAATAGCTCGTTCGTTAGAAGCTGCTGCAAAAGATTTTCCTCATTGTCAAAACTGTAGAAATATTATTATTTTAATAACTGACGGATTAGAAGAATGCGATGGCGACCCTTGCCTTATCTCGCAAGAACTGCAGAAAAAAGGAATTATATTAAAACCATTTATTATTGGAATTGGTCAAAATTTTAAAGACGCTTTCGATTGTGTTGGGACATATGTTGATGCAAGTACAGAAGAAGAGTTTAGTAATGCACTCAAAATTGTTATTGATCAGATTTTCTTTTCGACTAGTTGTCAAATAAATTTATTAGATATTCATAATTTACCAACAGAAAGCAATGTTAATATGACATTTTATGATAGCTATACTAAAAAAGAATTATATAATTATATTCACACAATGAATACGCGTGGAGTTCCTGATACACTTTATCTTGACCCGCGCCCATCTTATGATATTGTCGTACATACAATTCCTTCTGTTAAAGTAAAAAACATTAAACTAATTCCTGGCAAACACACTATTATTCCCATTGATGCTCCACGTGGCTCTTTATTGATTAAAACTTCTTCGAGTAAAAACAATCAATATCAAAAAACCCCAATTATTATTAAAAAATCGGGAGAACAAGAGTTTTTAAATGTACAATATATTGATATTCCAGAGACTTATATAGTAGGAAAATATGATTTAGAAATATTATGTTTACCAAGATTATCCATTAAAAATATTGAAATTAATCAAAGTTATACTACACAAATTAAAATTCCTAATCCTGGGATAGCAGTTGTACAAAAACATCAGCCAGGCTATGGAAGTTTATATGTTTTAAGAAATAACAACATGGAATGGATATATAATCTACGCGAAGATGACACACAAGAATCTATTTTGTTACAACCGGGAACATATAAAATAGTTTTTAGAGAAAAATATGATTATCAAACAATAAAGACTATTAGTAAAACTTTTATTATTCGCTCTGATGCTAATACTTCTGTTGATTTAAAAAAATAGCTTATTTATTTGCTTCTTGAATTTGTTTTATAATAAAATTAATACCGAGAAAATTGGCACATGTGATAATTGCTCCAATAGTAACACCTAATATTCCATGAGAATTAATATTTTGACCTGTCATAAGCAAATTAGACACCTTTGTTCGTTGCGAAATTAATGTTTGAATGGGGAAATTTTTATCTCTTACAATTCCATACATAGACCCATCTTTAGTTGCAGTATAATCGCGATAAGTTAATGGAGTTGATGTTTCATAAGCTTCTATATTTGCTAATATATTAGGAAACGACATCGCTAATTTTTGTAATAACTGTTGAGCTTTTTCTTCTTTAAATGCTTTATATTCTTCTCCGCGTCGTCCGATAGTTGTATTTTTCCATTTTTCAACTTCATTGTATCTCATATAACCAATTAGTTCGGCACTTTGGGCATAAACTGGATTATTAGTATGACATTGATGCATAAATAAATAATTTTGCGGATACTTAGACGGGGCATAATCATTTATTCCCCATACGTTTTCATTATCATAATAATAAAAATTAGAATTAAGATATGGGATTTTGTTTTTTTTGAATTTAATATAAACTGTAAAATTAGAAATAGTATTTTCCAAACTACGAATACGCTCTTTATAAATAGTACGTATCAGCGGAGTATTGGTTAAATTAATCGTTGCTTCAGGATGAATATTAGAAATAATATTTTTTGCTTTAATAATATCGTTGTTATGTGTTTTTACTCCTATCGCCTTTTTGTCGTCAAAAAGAATTTCTTTTACTTCGGTAGAAGTATAAATCTCTCCGCCAAAATTTTGTATCGATTCTGAAAGCGAATAAGCAATTTTATCGCTTCCATTAATAATTCGAAAAGCACTTTGAATATAAAACGCACTAATTAAAGCATAGATATAAGTAGGTGTTTTATCTTTTATTCCAGCATATAAAGGAAGATTTCCTACTAAAACATTTTGCAATTTTTTATCAGAAGTAATAGAAGCAATAAAATCATTAATACTTATCTTTATATAATCAGGATCAATAATGGAATGACCCTTAATTATTTGAAGATTATATAATGGAGAAGCATTTGTTATTTCATAAATACGTTGAATATACTGTTTTAAATCGTTTTCTCTTTCAGGAAATTTTTTTGCTAATGTTGCTATAAAATTGTCGCTTCCTGAAGCAAATTGATATTCTTTTCCGGCAATAGAAATAATATCATAAGCATTTGGGTTTAATCTATCTAAAGGAATATTTAATAATCCTAAATATTTGAAAAACTTGTATAAAGCTTGCCCTTCATCTACACTTCCAATATAGTGCATCCCTGTATCAAATTTAACTCCAAAGCGTTTAAATGTTTGCAAACAGCCTCCAATTTGTTTGTTTTTTTCTAAAACAGCCACTTTATACCCATTTTTCGAAAGAATATAAGCACATACTAAACCTCCTAATCCACTACCAATAATAAGAATATCATATGTTTGTTGATCTTTCATATTTTAAATATATGTTAAATTTTTAGGTATTGTGCTGCAATTACGAGCAAGTTCTAATTTATCAGCGTCAGAATCGCTAGCTGTTATCTGTAAATTTTTCTTTACTAATGCTGCTAATAAAGCATACTCGCCATAGCCACAATTTGTAATATGATAGCTCCCTTCTTCAGGAAGTTGTGCAATTTGTTGTTCAAAATTCCGATTTTTTCTTAACGATTTTCGAACTTTCCATTCTATTTCTCTTCCTTTATAAATATAATTATAAATAACCATTTCTTTATAATACGTTGGTGTTTCATATTGTTTTGCTATTTTAGCATAATTTTCTACATACCATTGTCTTATTGCCTTAGCAGTTTCTAAGGTTGTTTTATTTAATCTATATAATTTATTATCAAGACAAATACGCTCTCCTATATTAATTGTTACACTTCCTTTTCGTAATAAAAATTCTTTTTTCGGGAACATATATCCTATACCATGAGCTACTATAGGAATAATATCAAGTTGAAGCTTGTTTGCTAAATAAAACGCTCCTTGATGAAAACGTAAAATAGTGCAATCAGCAGAACGTGTACCTTCGGGAAAAACAAGAATAGAATAACCTCTATCGGTCAAATCTTTTAATTTATCGATATTATTTTCAATATTATCAATAATAGGAAGAAAATCTGCATAGCGAATTATCCATCCATAAAAAGGTGATTCCCACACCCATTTATTAGTTAAAACAATTATTTTTGGCGACAATAATAAAGTATATAAAAGGTCTAAGTGCGATTGATGATTACAAATTATAATACTTGGTTTTTCAAATGTTTCTTTATGTTTGTTTATAATTTTATACGGAACTTGAATCATTAAACGTGCTAAAAACCGCATTATATAATATAAAAGTTGATGATAACGGTATTTATTTTTCTTGTTATTTTTACTTATTATCAATAAAACTCCTCCCAGCAGGCTTAAAAAAATACTTCCGATTAAAAACACAAAGAAAGAAATAATTGTTTTGAAAAAATTCCAAAAAGTAATTGGCATTGGTCTGTTTTTACCTTTTTTTGTTGTTAACCATTTATATATTAGTGAGGGGAAAATATATGCCATCAATATTACCGAAATCATTCCAACAATGGTTACTTCTGCTAAAGATTTCATTGCTGGATGTTTTGCAAAAATCAAAGAACCAATCCCTATAAACATGATAAAAGCTGAAAGTAAAACAGTGTTTTTATACGATATTAACATTTTTTTTCTATAGGTATATTCATATATCAATCCTTCGGTAACAAAAATGGTATAATCATCGCCCATCCCAAAAATAAAAGTAGCTAATATAATATTAACAATATTAAATCGTATATCGAAAACATGCATTAATCCTAATATCCAAACCCATGCAATAGTTAAAGGAATAAAAGCTAACATGCTAATTTCTAATCGACCAAAAGATAAAGTCAAAAACAGAAAAACTAAAAACCCACAAATATAAAGAATATAATCAAAATCTTCGGAGAGAAGTTTTATCATTTTAGAAGTGATTGATAAAGTATCAAAAGTGAATGTGTTTTTATTGATGTGATTTAACTTTTCTTCTAATAGCAAGCGATTTTCGGGATTTGTTAATAAAACTGCAATTATCATTGCTCTATTTTCAGCATCAATAATATAATTTTCAGCAAATACATCAATTAATAATTGAAAGTATGTTGTGTTTTGTGGTTCCCATTTTTTTTCTAATAAAGTATCAAAAGCAGCAAATGACCCCTTTTTAAATCCTATTTCTTCCGATAGCAAATCAATGTTGTTCAATACGTCTTCTTTTTTATTTTCCCAAAATTGTTTCCACAGTATCAATCGTTTTTTTTGCATCTCTTTCGATGGTAAATAAACTCCAATTCCAGAATGTCTGAAAATGATAGTATCGAAAATAGTAATAGAATCAATAAGCATGGACGAATATTCATAATTTTCTAAAGCTTCTTGTATTGTTTTACCTTCTGATACACAATAAATAGTATGTTTATTTTGATTCAACATAGCATTCATTTTATTCATTTCTATTTGTTGTTTTTTAGTCATATAATTTATTTTATTCATATTAGTTTCAAAAGTAGTAAATCGACTAAAATAAAAGAAAATAATCGTTAACAAAAAAACTATTAGCACTATCCATTTACTATTTTCTGGGGATAAAGAAGCTAATTTTTTAAATACCAATTTTTTGTCTTCTATTTGTGAAAAAGTACGTTTTGGGAGAAAATGAGGGAGAAAAATTAATACAAATAAAATAGTTCCAAACAAAAGAAGTGAGGCAAAAATTCCAAAATCATGCATTGATTCGGAGCTTATGAACAATAAACTTAAAAATGCTCCTATTGTTGTTATATTTCCGATTAGTAGCGGAGATGTAATATCTTTAATGCTGCTTTCGATAGTATATCCATGTTGATAATGAGCTAAAAAATGAAGAGAATAATTCACTGCTATTCCCATAATTACGGATCCTATTCCAATAGCTATTAAAGATATATTATTACTAAAAACGGATAATAAGCCCAAAGAAAATATAGCTCCAAATGCTATAGATGCAAAAATTAAAATAATACTACGTATATTACGGAAAAAATAAATCAAAAGACTAAAAATCAGAACAATAGCAATTGATATCGACAGCCAACTATCTTGTTTTATTTGTCGTGCATTTGTGAGGCTGATATAGGCAGCTCCAAAACTATCAATTTCTATTTTTTCTCCAACTATTTGATAAGTTTGAGCAATAGCTGTATCAATATTTTTAATTAAGATAGCATTATTTGCCGTTTCGCTAATAGGATAATTTGATGTTAAAATCACAATGGCATTATTTCCATCTTTACTGAAAATATAACCATCGTTTAATTGATAAGTATCGCTTAACTGAAACGATTTTAGTCCATTTAATATTGGCAACGATAACCCTAAAGGGTCGTTAATAATCGTTTGCTTTAACATGCCTCCTGCCAGCGAAGAAAGTAAGTATTTATTATTTTCTAATTTTTGACGTATTTTTTCTTTTGATAATAGTGTGTCTATACGTTTATAATCTGACTCTGTTAAAAAATAAGGTAAATTAGAAGTGATAAAATTAGTTATTGATAGGATTTGTTCTTGGTCGATAATATACTTTATTGACTTAATATGTTGAGAATCTATTTTATATAAATTTTCCACTAATACATCTACTGCTTCTATCAATATATCTGTATCAACTTCTGCTGTCGAGTCTTTAATTTTGATACTCAATAATATTTGGTTTGCAGCTCCAATATGTTGATAAGCATAATTTATTCGTTCATTTTCTTTATTTTGTGGGAGAAAACTTGCAATGTCTTCTTTAGAATTAAGTCCAATAGCACCCCCTATTAATAATAGAGTGATAGCAACTAAAAGTAACCATAATAAAAATTTACGTTTTTGAAAAAAAGAATATAGATATAAAAATATTTTTTTCATATACGTTTAATTAAGCGATGAATTAATAACGAAGGATAGCCATAAAAAACTGTTAATATACATAATACCGTATTTAATAAGCTAATACGGATAAAATCGTAATTGGGACGAAAATGAGAAACTCTTTCTTCTTTTTTCGGATAATAAACTTGTATTTGCAATGGTTCGATTCGAATTCCTCTCCATGCACATCGTACCAATAGTTCAATTTCTGCTTCATATCGCCTGCAAATAGGAGACATTTTTTTCATTCGTTTAATAGGGTATAATCGATAGCCACTCTGTGTATCGGGCAGATTATATGTTGTTTGTAATTTCACCCAAAAATTAGAAAATTTATTAGCAAATAAACTTTTTCTATTAATATTTTCTTGATTAAAATTACGACTTCCTATTATTAAACTATCTGGCGTTGAACAAATTTTATTAATAAACAACGGAATGTCTTCAGCAAAATGTTGTCCATCTGCATCTAATGTTATTAGATAATGAAATTTTCTTTTTCGAGCTTCTTCCATTCCTTTTTTCAAAGCATAACCTTTCCCTTTGTTTTTATCATAAGAAAGAAAGATAATATTTTGTTTTAAAGAATCTAAGATAGTGAGTGTATTATCGGTTGAACCATCATTAACAACAATAACAGTTTGACAATAAGCAAGAGCAGAACGAATAACTTTTTCTAATGTTTTATCATTATTATAAGTAGGGATTAGAACGCATAATTGTAGCGATTGGATAGGCTCTTTACTGCTCATTTTTTTTCTTTTAATACTATATCAATAGTGGTTCATTATAAAACTAAATTTTGCAAAAATTTTTTCTTTTGCATAAACTGTTCCTTTAAGTTGATATGCTAAAATTGTTTCATGAAATAGTAACGAAATTTGAACAGTAACTTCTGGATACTTCTGTGGAATAATGATATTAATAAATTTAAGATTTTTTATTTCTGTAATCTTTAATGATTTATTAAGCATAATAGAATTTAATTCTTTAATTATCTGCACTATACATGCTCCAGGAGTAATTGGATTCCCTTGAAAATGTGCTTTATAAATTACGTGTTGCGGGTTTAATTGTATTTTAAAAGTAGCCTTGTTATTTTCTTCTATTGTTTTTTCTAAAATTGTATAAAAATTATTTTGCAGTATCATTTAATTAAGGTCAAATTTATCATCATTAATAAAAATATTTCTTTTTATATTTGAAAATAATATAGTTGTAATATCTCCTTCTGATTCATTCATTATAATTTTTTGAGCTAAATATGTTTTAGCATCTACATAGATATAAATAGAAGAAAATCCCATTTTAATTTTAGTACTTTTAGGGATTAATTTAATAAGTACTTGTTTTTGATTTGTCAAATAATTAAATGTAAAATTTTTATTATTTGTTAAAACATTTCCATTTATCATTTCTATAATAATAT
>CAZSTX010000012.1:0-43502 GCA_964610025.1 uncultured Lentimicrobiaceae bacterium | reverse complement strand
ATTATTTTAATGATATTCAATAAATTAAAATGTTTTTAAGGGTCGACTAATTAAAAAAACAAAATAATCATAGGCAAAAGTACACATTTTAGTGAACAGCCGCTCTATAGTCAAGTCATTAATTTACTTAATAAAGATAAAATTCTTAAAATCAGCAAACAGCATGGCGACGAACGCTACATTAAGAGCTAGTTATGCTTTATGCAGTCATTATGCGTTTCGACTCTTTGCGTGAGATATCCACATCTATGTTGTCCAGTGGTGTTCCTTCGGATATCAAATTCACTTCTGCAGCAACAAACGACTCTTTTATGCTTCAATCAAGCAGACTATCTAAGGAGGATATAGTGGTTATTGGTCGTATCTATATTGATTATGAGAAGTTTGAAGAATTAACGATAAGAATAGCTACAATGGTAAGAATATGTTTGATGTACTACGTCAATTTCTATAGTCTATTCAATAGCCCTGAAAAAGATTGGGAGATGGTGTGCAAATCAGTCACGCAGGAACCTCCTAATCCATCACTTTTCGATTAGGGGGGGCTTGGAAATTTAAAATGCTAATAGAAACGCTGAAATACAGCACCCAAACAAACATTAATTGTCGTTATTGAGTTTTATTGGACAGCAAAAAAATTTTAATGTTTTCTTGTTTCTTTGTACCTGCAAAATTATACAAATATTTTGATATTATAACATTTTTTGAAATAAAGTTTTTTTAGTATTAAGTACTTGTCAAGATATGTAAAAAGTTGGTGGTTCTCTTGTTTGTGCCATTCCGTTGTCTTGTTTCTTACATTTGCACTTATTTTTTTTAACAATAGAAAAGGGATACAGTTATTGGGTTGAATGTTTTGCGGTTAAATTATCGTTATATAAACTATTCAAATGTATATATTTGAAATAGTCTCATTTTGTATCATTGTTGTAGCGAGAACGAGAATTGAACTCGTGACCTCCGGGTTATGAATCCGACGCTCTAACCATCTGAGCTACCTCGCCAATTTTTAAAAATGCAAAAATATATGTTTATTTTTTAAAATACAACTATCTAATAAAATTTAAAGTTTTGAAAAACAGAAGATTATTGTTTTTTTTTATTTTTTTATTTTTAGAAGTATTATTTATGGGAGATTTATTGATAGATAGTCTTAAAAACCTATTAAAAATCCAAATAATCCAATTAAAATAGCGATTAAAATTTTAATAACTTTGATTTTAATAAAATAAGATGGAGATTCGGCTAAAAGTGGTAATCCTCCATGTCCTTCTTGCACAATTGAATTGGATAGCAATATACTAAATGGAATTATTCCTTCTAAAAATAGGAAGATAAACAATAAATGCGGTCCTGATTGAGGAATGCATCCGATTAAAATAGCTATGAGTAATAAGAGTATTTGTCCAAATGAGTGAGATTTTAAGTTTCCTAATGGAATGTATTGCAATATTATATTGATGAATAATAGTGTAATAAAAGTCCAAATAAAAATTTTAAGAAAATGGTTTTTTATGATATGATTCCATAGATGTACGACAATAAATTCTAATTTACTAATCAATACTAATAATAAAGTAATAAACGAAATAGATAAAAATAATATATATTCTGCTGAAATATTTGTTGTTTTCTTTTCTTGTTGATGATTAAATAGTCCTTCAAAATGCTTATGTTCAAATGTTTGAAATAAAATAGCTATTATAAAAGTTAAAATAAGTCCTATTAGTAATAAACGCTTCCAAATATATCGCTTATCAATAGTAGTGTCTTCTGTTTTTTTACTACAACATTCGTTCTGAGTATGAACATGATTAGTGTTTATTTTCAACAAACGATTGGCAAAAGGAAGGTATTCTACGATGAATCCAAAAAAAATAGCAATAGAAAAAAGTGTGAATGAAAGTTTTGCCGCATTAAGCGGGTTGAGAGAATACAAGACCAATGCTTCATCGCCGAAAGAAGTCAATAGTGCAGCAAGCAAAGCTCCTACGCCTACTATGCGATGGGTAAATAAAGACACAACAGTAAAACCACCAATGCAGCCTGGTATTAGTCCAATAGTTGCTGCCATTAATATTTGTGTAATTTTTTTATTTTTTATTTTTTTTTCCCACTTCCCATGTGTATTTACACGAATAAATTCGATTATCATCATCATCATTACTACGAGAAATGTAATCATGACGGTTTGCTTAACAACTTCTATTATATCGTGTAATAGCATAAGAAGTTATTTTTTTAATATAGATGATTCAAAATCGACGCGATTGATAAATGACCTTCCTAAGGTTATTTCGTCTGCATATTCTATTTCGTCTCCAACAGATAGTCCACGTGCTATGGTTGTAATTTTTACAGTATCGGCAATAGATTTTATATGTTTATAAATGTAGTATGCCGTTGTATCTCCTTCGGTTGTTGTGGGTAAAGCTAAAATGATTTCAGTTATATTTCCTTTTTTTATTTTTTCAAATAGTGTATCAATAAAAATATCTTTTGGTCCGACGCCATTTATGGGAGAGATAATACCGCCTAAAACATGATATATTCCTTTATGAACTTTTGTGTTTTCTATAGCTATAATATCTCTAATATCTTGTACTATACATATTTGAAATTGATTTCGGAAAGGATTACGGCATATATTACATTCTTCTTGGTCAGAGATATTATGGCAGTTTTTGCAAAAGAAAATATGGTGGCGCATAGCAGATATGGCATTTGTAAATATATCTACTTCTTCTATTGGTTGATTGAGTAAATGTAAAGCTAATTTTACAGCTGTTCGTTTTCCTATACCAGGTAATTTTGCGAACTGATTAATTGTATTTTCAAGTAATTTAGATGAATATTCTTGCATTATAAAAAATTATCTTTGATTATAAGAAGTTATTAAGTAAAATCATTGATATCTAAATCAGTAAATTTTTTCTTTTTAAAAAAGAAATATTGCATTATAATATCTTTTTTATATATGCAACTAATAGCATGAGTGTGTTTTGTTTTTTTTCGTCTTTCTTTATTATATGCTAATGATTTATAGAAAGATAAATGTGCTTTGAAAACGGCTGTAAAATTGAGAAATCCACTATCTAAAAGAAAACGAAATGCAGCAATAAAGTCATAAATAAAACGCATGATAAATACAGGGACTAAACGTTTTTTTGGTAAATTTTTATATAACATTATTAAATTGTTGCGGAAGTTGTAAAATGTTTTTCTTGGTGAACTCATCGTTAGTGTAGCTCCTCCATAATGGAATACGTGTGCATCAGCACAGCACATAATTTTGTATCCATTGTTTTTTACTCTCCAACAAAAATCAATTTCTTCCATATGTGTAAAGAAATCATCGTCTAATCCGCCTAAATCATGATAAATAGCAGCGCGTACAAACATACAAGCTCCTGTTGCCCAAAATATTTCACTGTTATTATATTGTCCTTCATCTTTTTCTATTGTTGTAAACAATCTTCCACGACAAAATGGATAACCGTATTTATCTATAAAACCGCCTGCTGCTCCTGCATATTCAAATTTATCTTTTTGAGTATAAGATAGTAATTTGGGTTGACAAACGGCTACATCTTTGTTGTTTTCCATAAAAGAAAGAATGGATATATCCCAATTTTCAGTAACTTCAACATCTGAATTTAACAGACAATAATATTCTGCTTCAATATGTTTTAACCCTTCATTATACCCTTTTGCAAACCCATAATTTTCATTATTGATAATGATTTTTATTTGAGGGTAGTTTGTTTTTAAAAAGTCAATTGAATTATCGGTTGAGGCGTTGTCAATTACATATATGTTGGACCTATTAGATGTGTATTCAACAACTGAAGGAATGTATTTTTGCAATAGTTTACTTCCGTTCCAATTGAGAATAACTACAGCTAATTTAGACATTTTATTATTTTTTAAAGTGTTGTTACTTGATACTTGATGCTATAAGATTGGCTATTTCTTGAAATCTTTCAGGTGTTAGTTTTAGTTTTTCTTTTTTGAAATCTATATCGTAAATTCCATTTATAGGAATTAAATGTATATGAGCATGAGGAACTTCTAATCCAACTACTGCCATTCCCACTTTTTCGCATGGAAATTGTTCTTTGATTGCTAATGCTATTTTTTTAGCAAAAACAAATAGACCTGCTATTTCTTCGTCTTTTAAATCAAATATGTAATCTATCGGATTTTTAGGTATTACTAATGTATGCCCTTCTGCAAGAGGATTGATATCTAAAAAAGCAAAATAATGCTTGTCTTCTGCTATTTTATAGCATGGAATTTCACCTTTAATGATTTTAGAAAAAATGGGACCCATAATGTTAACGTGATATATCTAATATTTCTAGAATAATTTTTCCTGCTGGCACTGTAATTTCAACTTCATCGCCTATTTTTTTTCCTAAGAGTCCTTTGGCTATAGGAGATGAGACCGAAATTTTCAAGGTTTTAATATCTGATTCTGTATCAGGAACTATAGTATATGTTATTTCTTTGTTTATATTTTTATTTTTTACTTTTACAGAAGAGAACAATAAGACTTTAGATGTATCAATTTTCGATTCATCTAAAATGCGTGCATTATAAACTAACTCTTGTAGTTTTGTTATTTTTATTTCAAGCAATCCTTGTTGTTCTTTTGCTGCTTCATATTCTACGTTTTCTGATAAATCTCCTTTATCTCTTGCTTCTGCAATTTGTTGAGATATTTTTTTGCGTTCTACATACATTAATTGATCTAATTCATCTTTTAATGCTTTAAGTCCTTCTTCAGTATAGTATTTAATGTTTTTCATATCTATTTGATAATTAAACAATAGAGATACTTTTAAAGCATCTCTATCATGTGATTCTAAAATAATTATTTTCCTTTTTTTACTTAAAAGGCTGTTGTTATTAATTTATAATATAATTCTTGCGCCTATAGAATGGCTTCCTTTCCATTGTTCAGTAAAACGATAAGCATAATCGATAGCAATACGAGATTTTGTCTTTTTGCTTAAAGGTATGAGTAAGGAAGTGCCACATGAAGGTCCTAAATAAATGCTAGTATTATTTGTCCACATACCAGGTTCGATTGTATAGCCACCTCTTATTTGAAATAAATTCATCAGACTATATTCAAGTCCAACAATAAATTGATCTTTTGAGTATGCGTTAGAAATAAATGCACCTGCTAATGTTATACGGTGTTTTGCAGTTTCTCTATTAAGCATTATATCATCTTCTAAATTTGATGTTGAAGAGCTTAAATTGGATACTCCTCCTAATAAAAAGTCGTATGATAAACCCAATGAAAGCAAGGCAGGCATTTCATACGATTGCGAACGGTTGGAAAAAGTTTGGAGTAGGGTGGAGCCTTCGGCATAACCTCTAAAGTCTAATCCATCGCCTTTGTATGCCATAGGAAGTCCAATGTTTTTTAAAGCAACACCAATCTGAAATTGGTCATATTTTCCAGTTATATATTGTATGCCAGCATCAATTGCAAATCCAATAGCAGTAATATCAGAAGTCGTTTCGCTTATTAATTTTACTGTTGCCCCTGCATGAATAGCTGATGAAAAAGATTTAGCATACGATAAGCCTAAGTTCATGAGCATGGGAGAAAATGTTCCTAAACCACCTTCAGGATTATTAACAGTAGTGGTCATAATATCTCCTAAATTCATAATCATTACTGACAATCCTAAGTTTCCTCTATCTTCACCTAAAGATTGTACGATGCCAAGAGCGTTGATATTGGTGGTAGAACCATAGCAATACAATGTATTGGTATATCCTATTTCAGTTTTTCGTGTAAATGCCATTCCTGCTACATTTGAAAAGGTTGCTTCTACTCCTTTTATAGACGATATCCCGACAGTTCCCCAGCCATTGCTAGCACTCCAAGGGCTTATTAATAAGTGCTGAGCAGCGGCTTGACCTGAGCGATCTTTATTTCCTGCAAAATTAAATTGGAAAGTGAATATTAACACTGCTAATATTGATACTTTCAATAATGCTTTATATATACTTTTCATATTATTAATTTTTTATTTTGTAATATATTCTTGATTAATTAAAAGGCATTTACGTCTGTAGGTCTTTGAATACCAAACCATTTTAACGTTTTTGTTAATTTGGTTTTAGTATCGGTTATATGAATTAAATAAACTCCACCTGCAATTGGAATATCTGCTTCATTTTTTATATCCCATTCTACATAAGTTTCTGCATTGTCTTTCTTTAGTGTGCGAATCAATACTCCATTTAGTGTATAGATACGAATGACACACGAATGAGGTAAATTGATGAATTTAACACGTGTATCTAATTGGTCTTTTTCGTATGCAGAACGTGCATAATAAGGATTGGGAACAACATTTATTAAATCCATAGCAGAAATGGCACTATCAACTACATTTCTTAACGTTTCCATCGATTTGGTAGAAAATTTATACCAAGGCAAATTGTTATTAATAGGATTGGTAACACTTGTGCCTATTGTTGAAGTCCATTTTTGATAAGGTCGTGAAACGCGAAGTTTTATTGTTGCTTCGTTATCTAACCAATTATATGCTGGATTATGTATGGGTATAGAAGTCCACATAATATTTTTGTAAAGCATGGCTTTATCTCTAATACGTAATGTTGAGTTGGTTTGCTTTTCAGATTGAGTTAACAAATCAAAAGCCCATTTTCCTTCATCATAAGAGGGAGATGTAAATGCTTCACTAGTTAATACAGCTGCACCTGTAGCTGTATTTTGAGTATATATATCTTGGTGTCCAAATACATATATATAATGTTTTCCACCAAAAACAAATTCTCCAGCTTCGTTAACCAAATGCGATGTTGGATTAAAAACCATATCTATTCCATTTTCTTTACTTAACCATGAGTCTTCTCCATACATTATATTGAGACGTTCACCTGTTTCAATACAGATAGCATATCCGGGAAACCATCCCATTCCTTGTGTAGCTATTAGTGATGCTTCTGCATTATTACAGCCTAGAGAACCATAAGGGATGCCGTTTTTATCAATAGAAGGCGATTTTCTTATATAATGTCTGATGGCATTGCCAATAGTTAATGTACTGTCTCCGCATATTTCTACTACTGGGCATCTTGACCATTTTGATTTATCGGGAGTTAAAACAATATTAACACTGTAAAGATGTGTCATACTTACAACATGTTGAGCTTCTCCTATGCGTAGATTATTAGCTTCTTCTAGAGGGATATAAGACAGGTTTTCTATTGATTCGAATCCAAATTGTGGACCATCATCATAAGGAGACGCTAAAGGATACGGTGCCCATGTACGATTAACCATCTTTTCAAAATTTTCTTCTCCATCGTACCAGCAGTAAATTCCGTTACTAACTTGCACCCCAGTCTTTAGTCGACTATCACCTGAACTTATAGGTGTATAATAGTCTTCTAACCTTGCATTAGAATGGTCCCAACTATACCCATCGACATGACGCATAAAATAGTCTCCATCTTTGGTTTTACCAGAACGAATCCAATTTAAAGGAGTAGAACCATCTACATCAGGTACGCCACTTAACCATTGTTTAGTACTATCTTTAAATGAAATAGATGAATGTAAGAAAGAGACGCTTGATAATACTCTATAATTGCCTTCGGTTTCAAGTAAAAAATCTTTATCTAAGGAGGTAAATTTATTGTTAATAATATTGATAGATATACCTAAGTCTAATAATAATTGTTCATGATTATTAATGATTGAAGTTTCTGAAAAAACGGTATCTATAATATTGTCAGAGTTGGTATAAATCAACATCCAACGTGTGCTGTCGCTAACGATACTATCTCCATTAGGATTATAGAATTTTAATGTATAGTCATATCCTTTTACTTTTAATGGGTCAATTACTTTTACTGCAATAGGACCTCTATTAGCTTCAAATTGTAATGAATCGGCTCTGCCATTTGCTAATATTTCGTCTAAAGTTACTTGCTTTAAATCTAAAATATTTCCCCCATTACCTTGTCCTTCATATTGTGTTATTGGAGGTTGCATTCCATAGGTAGCTTGTATTTGGGTGCCATTTTCTTCCATGATATTTTTATGAGGAATAACAGTATACACTTTAATGTTTTTGTTTCCTGCTAAGTAAGGTGATTTTTGACCAAATAATCCATCGGGATTATCAGAGCTTGTTTCATACTTAGCATATTCATTATGAGCGTATGCTATAGCTAAATAGTAATATTTTTTATAGTTAACAAGCGGACTACCACTGCTAAATTGGTCAGAAGTGATGATAAATGAGTGATTGATACCTTTATCTGTTCCATCTACTTTTTCTACAGGTACTTCTGTTGCGACAGTAGCGTTGTATTCATAATTAATAATTTGTGATACTCCATTTTTTATATCGCATTGATAAACTAATACAGCTTTTGTAATATCGTTTACTTGGTCTGCGGTAACAGTTTCGTTAGCTAATTGAAATATTTGATAACCTTCAAAACGGTAATATCTATCATAGTGAGTTGTGTCATCGACAGTTTCAGCAGTTTCTATATAAACTGTACTATCTCTATAGTCAACTGTAAATATGCTTGAATCTGAAGGATTGGTATAGGTTGTATCGCGAATAATAATTGCCATTGTATCAATAGAAGTATTAACTATTTGTTTTACTCTAAATGCTGGAATAGAGTAATCTAATTCGATATAATCTTCTGGTGTTTCTTTATAATTGCTTGACCCTTGTGTGTTTGTAATATAACAAATAAGTCTTTGATCCATTTCTCTAAATACTAAATCTGGTGCATCTGGCCCATCAATAACTTTAAAACAACTTTCAAATAAGTTTTGGCATTTATCGTCTACTATACGTAATAATTCTACTGATGCCCATGGCGACCCAGTAGCTCTTGCCCATGGAATACCTACAGTAATATAGTTAATAGCTCCTTTTTTTAGCGTAAAAGGTCCTGCTGATTGCATAAAACGTCTATCTTCAGGAGTGTTAACATCTTTGTCAGTCCAATTACTTGTTGCTGGAACAACACCGTCTGTTCCCCAATTACATGGATCGCTATCCCCAGGGAACATAAAATCGCATTCTGGTCCTGTGGCTCTTGAGCGGTGTCCATTTGCACCGTATCTCATTTTAGTATTGTCTTTCCATATGCCTCTAAGCATATTGTAATATTCCCATGCTACAGAAGGGTCGGAGGTAGGGTCGGATTGGTTGATGTTACTATGATAAACAAAGCGTCTCATACCGTAACGTTCGTTATCAATAATACCATCTCCAAAATTAACACCATTTATAGCTTCTGCTTTCACTAATACGTAAGCAGTAGTGTCGTCTCCTTCGCCTGTTCTATCCCATGTGAATTGTCTTAAATTTTCAGCTCCTGTAACTATTTCGCAATTTCCAAACATAGAAGGTCCGTAAACCCCATCTCCGTTAAATGATGGGTTATCGTAACCATCAGGGTCTAAATAAGGTCCTTGAAAGAAGTCTACCCCAACAGCAGGTGGATTTTCGCCATAGTGAGTTATTAATCCTGTTCCGTCAACATTTGTCCCATTATAGCAGTAACCTAATCCACGTTGAACGTCGCAGCCGATATAGTCATCTCTTGCATATCCTAAATCAGGGTCAACCCACTGACTGAAATATGTTTCAGTTAACTCGTAAGAGGAGCGATTTATTATTTCATAGGAATAAAATGTCATATTGTTGAGTTCGTCGTTTGTTGCAAAAGCAAAAGCTTGTCCTCTAATTTCAAGACCTATAGGCGAGCCTTTTGATTCGGTATGGGCTGCACCTTTGTCATTAAATACCCACCATAATGTTTGGTCGCCTTTAAGAACTTGGTCTGCCATAATACCACCTGTAGAAATGTGTTTTTGAGTTTCAAAAGTTTGTGGTAATTCTCCTTTAGCGGCTCTTGCTCTATTTTCATCAGTCCATGGACAGAGTTCGTTGTCAAAATCGTAATATGGGTAATCTCCATTTTCGGGAGAATATGTGCCATCGCCATCGGCATCAAAGAAAGGAGCAAGGTAATAACTTGGTCCTGATTTATCACCAGTATAATTAAAAGGGTGTGCAGGCCAATCACGAATAGAATTTGGCATAACATAGTCGGGGTCTGCCCATTTTAATTTATGTTCTAATGCTGTTTTCTTTTCCATGATAAAATGTCTATCATAGTAGGTACAAGTTGCTTGGTCAATATCAGCTCCTTCTAAATTAAGAGGACCTGGCCAAAAATCATTTCCGTGTTGACGAAAACGAATGGCTGCCAATTTTAATTGACCCGTAATATCTAGTCCACCAATCCACAAAGCGGCTGCAAACATAGAACTTGCAGAGCCAGATTTAGGAACTACATAGCGTGCAACTTCTTTAAACCACATAGAACCACTAGTTTCTATGTAAGCGCGTACGTTGTTTACATTTAACTCGCTAGAGCTTGTTGCAGGTAAACAAGCAGCTGCTTTTTGTGTAGCTTCTGATGTTACTTTTCTTATTGGGTCTCCTTTAAACCGTTCTGCTTTTGTAATGGGAATAATTACAATCAATGCAATGATATACCATAATTTTGCATTCATATTTATATTTTTTATCATATTATTATTACTTATCATATTCATACATTAGCTAATATTAAAAATTAAACGACACTCCCAATGTAAATCTACGTGGATAACCTATTCTGCCTGTTTCCATACGAATGGTATAGTAGTCTATAAATGATTGAGCACTTAATTGACTATTGATGTAGTTTTGAAAATCTGCATCTGTTAAGAAACCATCATCCAACGCATTTCCTGTATATGGGTAAACTGTTGTAATGTTTTTGAAATTAAATATATTGTATATATCTAAATAAACTTGTAGTTGTGTGAATTTTTGTTTTTTATTTTCTTTGTTTTTATTTACAGCGATAAAGAATACTTTGTATATTTTCATATCTAAAGTATATTGCCATGGCATACGCGAACCATAGATTGACCCTGAAACGGTTTCTATACCTTGCCCAGTTATAGAATGCATAGTGCTTGAGCGAGTGTAGGGTAGTCCTGAAGCTACTTTTGCTGTTAGGTTGACTCCTGCATTTTGGAACCAATAGATTTCTTTTTGTGTATTGGTCTTTTTTACAACATGTTTACTTGAATACCCTTGTTTTGATCCTACAGAAAAATTAATATTGGCATTTAACATGTGTCGTTGGTCAAAACTCAAATTGGTAAGGGTACGTAGATTAGGTTGTCCCGTAGCAATGATAGCAAGGTTAGAGGCTGCTGACGAACCAGTACCTTTTGCAAATTGCAAAGTGTAGTTTGCTGTTAAACGAATGTATTTTATTTTATTCATATCTAAGGAAACAACAAAACCTTGCGTTGTTCCAAAGTCAATGTTAGCATAAGAATAATAAGTAAAAGGATAAGCTTGTGCATAGCGAAACATCTGAGCTTGGTCGCGTTTTTCGCTATAATAAGCAGATAGGTATAATGCCATATCTTTTCCAATTTTTTGTTTAAACCCTATTTCATAGTCTATACTTTTTGAAGGTTTGAGGCTAGTGTTGCTTATGGAATTTCCTTCTTTTAGATAGAAATAGGTAATAGGGCTTACAGTGCTATATTGACGTTGTGTGGTAACGTTATAGTGTGCGTAAAAGATAGATTCGTCAGAAACGTTAAATGAGAACGATAAGCGTGGAGATAAAGTAATACCACCGTTTTCAAGTGAGGGAGTGTAATCTTTAAAAGCTTTCCAATTTACTTTTGTCTTATCAGATGCTCCTGGCATTTCTTTTAAATAGGGTAGAAGTGCTGTTTCGCCAACGGCTTTTGCTAATTCGTTAGGGTCGGTTACAATATTTCCGTGTGCATCGTACCATGTGGTGCCATTACGATATGCTGTTACTATTAATTCATTAGCTGTAGGGTCGATAACATACATAATATAATCATCGCCTATACTTTGTGGAATGCTATATCCTTCGGCAAAGTTAACATTTTGTTGTTTTGCTTCTTTTATAGAATAAGCTTCTCTGTAGAGGTACATATCTTTTACTACTGGTGTATTAGCATCGAAAATATCAACACGTAACCCAATGTTGAATAATAAATTTCTGATAGAGAATTTATCTTGTATATAAGCAGCATGATAAATAGGCATAGATGCTCCAATGTATGATAGGATTTGGCTAGCTGAATCATTGAACCATTTCTTCATATCTTCCATTGTTGTTGGTCTATAAACCAATTGTTTGCCTGTGAAATTATATCCACTATAACCTATGTAAGAATTACCTTCGTTGATAAGTTCTTCTGCAGAAAACATTCCTAAATCGTAGGTTTCTGGTTTATGATTGTCTATATCAATCCATTCGTCTTCTCCAACGCCTAATTTTTTACGCAAACTTGCATCAAACACACTTTGTGCATCATAATTAATGAGTTTTTTATAATTAATAGTATCAACAAAAACTCCATCGATAAATACTCCTGTTGCTGTTGTTTCGTCTAATTCTTTTATGTGAGAATTAGCTTTTTGTCTCATTAGTGTCCATAAACCTGTAGCTCCTACACTAAAAGATTGACTAATTGATTGTTCGAATTGATAGCCAAGTTCAATAGCATGATCTTTAACGTCAAATGATATATAAGCATTAAATCCAAGTTGATGCCCTCTGCTTTTACCATAGCTTGAATATCCTACTCCTGGAGCAGTAAATAACCCATAAGCACTAGAAGGGTTTTCTCCATTTAAGAGTCCGTTATATGTTTGAATGTGTTCGTCAAAAATAATGGTTTGACCATCTTTGCGTAATTGGTTATAAGCTAATTCAGTATAGCGCGCCAATGCGGAATTTTTATCGGAGGCTATAAAAGTATCTAATGGGTAATAGTAGCTGGATAATATTCTTACATTTTCGTAGAAATGTCCATCTAAGGTATCGCTTCCATTATTATAAAATTTTCTTTCGCTGTGAATAAATTGACCAATGTATCCATAGTCGAAAATATTGTCTTTGTGATATTTATTGTATGTTTCTCCTTTTGAGAATTGATAATCTGCTTGAATACGATAGTATACGTTTTTAAATAAAGATTTTTCAGTGTCTTTGAATTTGTGTGTAAATCGCATCATTCCTAATGCTGACATGCTTTCTGATTCTGCGTTGTTTTTAGAATTAAAAAGTGAGTTTCCAAAACTCCAGCTTCTTCCTTTGCTATAGCTAAAGCGACCGGTCATAATAAAGTCTATGTTTGCTCTTGTTCTAAAGTCAAGTTTTCCGGTTAGTGTACCGCCATAACTTTCTCCATTTTGAACTGTTTTACCTATTGTCAATTGGTCTTTAGTTACATAAGCAACTTCTGGATTCATTGCTGCTGAAGAACCTCCATCTATTGCAGGACGTAAGGGGTTTTTAATGATTTGATCTATTAATTCTTGCGGTGCTCGATAGGTTCCACCTCTATAAATTCCTCCTGAAGAAAAAGAACCTATAGCTGTTAACATATAACCAATTCTATTTTGTTGGTCGTCTGGTCTTGCACTGTTTTTCTTGCTATTAATGGGACCTGAAAGAACGAGTTGAATACCACCACTATTATATCCTTCTATATTGCCATAAGCGTCTACTGATCCATTTATTGAACGTGCAGGTCCTCTTGTTTCAATTTCAACAACACTAGAGGCGTTGCCATAACGTGCAGGAATACCTCCAGCTATCAAAGAAACGCTTGCTAAGGCTGAAGCAGGTATACCACCTGAACCTGACATTTTAACACCATCTTGTATGTATTGAGTTTCGCCAGGTCTATTTCCTCTCACGCTGATATTATCACCAGAGCCTACAACTGCACTCATCATTGAGATGGCACTTGAGATGTTTTTTCCAGGCATTTCGGCGATAGCACTTCCATCCATAGAGAATTTTGATTCAGTTTGGTCTTTTGAAAATATTTCCCTTGTAGCAACTACTACTACTTCTGTTAAAACTCCACCTGATTCACAATTGATTTGAACGTCTTGAAACTTTACTTCACTTCCTCTAAAAGTTATGCCGACTATTTTTTTGTCTTGACAACCTACAAAAGAGACAACTAAGTCAAATGTTCCTGTTGGAATAGGTTTTATTATAAAACTTCCATCTTCTCCTGTTATTGAACCAGTAATTAATGCATTTTCTTGCACCAATTTTACGTTTGCATAGTCAACAGGCTTGCCTTTTTCATCAGTTACCTTTCCTTTTAAAGTTGCATTTTGAGAATAGCCATAGTTGAGGATAAGCATAACTATTCCAAATACATAAAATATTTTTTTATACATATTTTTTATTGTTTTAAATATAAATATTATAACAAGACTTTCTTTTAAATTTAAAGTTGTAAAAGTATAAAAATTTTTAATTAGATTTTATACTTTTTAATATATTTTATACTTTATTTTTTTTGTTTTAGTATGTAGTTGTTATTGAGTGCATTTTGATTTTTTGTTATTTTTGCTCATTGTTTTGTTTACAGTTGCTTTTCTTTGTTTGTTGCTTTTCTTCATCATTTTGCGTGTTGATTTACTTTGTTTAGCTTTGTGCTCTTTGATAGCTCTTTTATATAGTTTTAAATCTTCTTTTTCTCTTTGTTTTTTTTTGCTTTCTTGTTCTTCTATTGCGATTTGAACTTTTGATTTGCAATTGCTTAATAAAATACCACTGTATATTGTAATGGTAATTAGTAAAAAAATGTGTGAAAATTTAATTTTTATTTTATTTAACATATTGTATATTATCGATTTGTTAAGTGAGAAAAAAGTTATAATAAATGCAAATGTTGTATTAAGTAGTCTTTTGTTTCATATCCTTTATTAAAAAGCAAGTCAAGGATGCTTAAATTAGTTATAAAACCTGTCTTATCACTAAATGTTTGTTGGTAAGGTGCTATAGCTAAAAAAGGATAGTTAGGTAATTTTCGTTTCCTTAAATCAATAGCTTTTCTTAAATCTATAAAATTATCAGCGGGTTGGCTTATATGTTTTTTAGTAGTAGTGAAATGGTAGTTTATTTTTAACAAACTACAGATAAGTTCAAACAATTGCATATTATAATCAAGTAGAAAAGTGGTTTTTTTAGCATAAAAAGGTTCAAATTGATCTTTATAGTATAAAAAGAAAGGGCTTGTGTTGTAAGATGTTTCAAGTGTTTTCCAATGAATACGTTGCCAATTTTCTGTGTAATCAATACGCACGTCTTTGATGTGGGCAAAATTAGAATGAGTTTTAGAAATAGGAATTGTTAATTGATGAAGGCCTATAGCATTAGCAATCAAACAATGATTGAAATAATTTCTTCTTTTAAACTGTTCGTATATTTCTAATAAAGCATTTTCAGCTTTTAAAAAACCTATAAAATATTCAATAGGAGGAAGGTATGCGGTAGAAAAAAGAAATATTTTTTTATTATTTAACATTTAATTAAAAACTATCATTCAACAAAACCGATTAAAATAGAAAAAGGAAGTGAATAGCTTATTTGAAAGCAGTTTCATTTAATCCTTTTCCCGAAAGTTTTAAATCTTCCATATAGCTTGGCACATCTTTTCCTAAAAATTTATCTACGTATATTTTAGCAAGATATTGCCCTAACATAAATCCATGTCCACGCAGTCCTATTAATAATCCATTTTCAGGGTCAACGATGTAGCGTGGTTCTACATAGTAACCACTCCACACAGCGTGAAATCCTGTACTACTCAAATTGGGGATCCATTGGCTAAATACTTCAGATATAATTTCTAAAAAATCTTTACTGTTGTATTTTAAATTTTTATTTGTTTCATTTGGGTCACAACTTGGAGAAGCACAACCAATGATTTGCCCTGTTTTTTTGAATTGCTGCCCATAAACAGCCGTAAATCCTTTGTATCTTCGACGATCAATAATCATGTCTAATGCATCATCGTTTTTACCTAATAGTGGAAGTCGTCTTGTTATAAATGCTTGATGTTTCACTGGATATATGCCGGTGTCAAGCCTTAACATTTTATTGAATTTTTCGGCTTCTGCTCCTAAAGCATTAACAAAATGATTGCATTTATATTCAATATATTGATGGTTATGTGTGAGCACTAATGCATAATATTTATCTCCTTCTTTGCGAACGTGCAATAATTGACAATCTTCCATTAATACACCTCCTTGATTTAGTGCAAGGCCGCGAATGTATTCAATTGTACGTCCGGGTGTAGCTTGCCAGCAATTGTTGGTGATTAAAGCGTGCGAATAAGTGTTTAGGTTAGGATTCCAAAAAGGTGATATTTCTTTTTGGAAATCTTTTTGTTCACACATAATAGCATCAGACCATTGCCGCGAGGCGTCTAAAGCACGAAAAGTAGCATCGTCGTGAATTAAATTCACATAGCGAATGGGCTTGAAATCTATATTATAATGTTTTTGTATATCTTTAAATATTTCTAAATTATGATTAGCAATATCGGAAATGTCAGGATGTGAAAAAGTAGGACGTCCGCCTCCAATATTTCTCCACGAACCGCCACGTTCGTAATTGATAAGAGTAGTTTG
The DNA here is from genome assembly GCA_964610025.1 of uncultured Lentimicrobiaceae bacterium. GTDB lineage: Bacteria > Bacteroidota > Bacteroidia > Bacteroidales > WCHB1-69 > UBA5266. The sequence continues at coordinate 26,913 of CAZSTX010000012.1, read as the reverse complement.
TTTGCCTGCTTCTGTAAAATAGCGAAATAAAGCACTGCCAGCAATGCCACCGCCAGCTATTAAAATATCTACATTTTCTTTTTTTACATTGTTGTTTTTTGGAAAAATAAACGTTTCTGTAGCATGAGGATAATGTAAATCGCCTAATGTTATCTGATTAGAAAGAGGTGCTCTTGGGGTTGAGTCGCCAGTAACTTCAATACCATAGCCACGAAGAGTTTGTTTAGCTCTTGGTATACATCGTTTTCCGCGACAAGGACCCATACCTAAACGCGTAATATGTTTCAGTTCGTCGACTGAAATAAAAGTGCGATTGCCTATAGCTGCTAATAAATCTTCAACTGTAACATCTTCGCAATGGCAAACATAGGTTGCGGTTTCGCTTTCTTGTAGCGTTTTAAATGTTAATTTTTCGGGATAATCAGATTGAATGATAAAACCTCTTATTTGAATTAAATCTTCTTTGGATATATCAATAGCTTTTAAACGTGCAATATTGGTTTTGTTTTTCTTTAATAATATTTTTTCTATAATTCCTTTTCCCAATTTTTTGCCGTTATTATCTACTAAAAACACTTCACTCCCTTCGTTGGCATGATATTCTATAGGTAAAAACAATTCATTTTTTGTAAGATTATAGCCAAAAATAGCAAGTCCGGGACATTGATATACGCAATTCATACAACCGATACATTTATCGTAATCGATGATAGGAACAGTAGATGTGCTTGATTTAGTAATAGCACCATAAGGACAAGCAAAAGAACAAGGATTGCAAGCAAAGCCATAGAGACAATCGATAATTACAAATGGTTTGGCATACATACGTTCTTTAGATGGCAAATTGGGACTTTCTAAAACAGGAATTGGGTGCTGTTGTGAATCAATATATTGTTTAGAGATATCTAAATATTCATCATAATTAAAACGGAGGTTTAAATTTTGAGCTATTTCATATGCTGCTTGTTTCCCCCTCAATACGGCACTTGTGCCTTCGCCGATACGAATACTATCGCCTATTCCAAAAGTGTTTAATTTAAAAACTTCTCTTCCTTTGATAAGGAGTTGATCGTCAGGAATTAATCCTGTACATACGTTGATAATATCGATATTGTCAATGATTTTTTCGGTTCCTGATATAGCTTTAAAGTTTTCGCATTCAGCTATAACAGCACCAATTATGCCATCGTGTTTGTCGTTAGGAATGGCTTTTAGTAAAATATGAGATGTCAAAATAGGGATTGCTAAACGGCGTACGCGGTTGGCTTGAACAGGGAACCCTCCTTCGTTTGGCATTGCTTCGATGATAGCTCTGATGTGAGCCCCGGCTTGCATTCCTTGATAAGAGGTAAGATAGCCGATGTTGCCTGCACCTACGGTAAGTACTTTTTTGCCGAGTAGTGTATGCTCTTGATTCATCATTTTTTGAAAAACAGCAGCGGTATAAACTCCTGGCAGGTCGTCGTTTTCGAAAGTTGGCATAAAAGGAACTGCTCCCGAAGCTACTACTAAATAATTGGCATCTATATAGAAAATTTCTTCTGTTTCAATGTTTTTTACTGCCAAACGTTTTCCTTCGAGAATATCCCATACTGTAGAGTTTAAAATAATTCCATCGTGCTTGTCCCCGGCTAAGGTTTTTGCGATTTCAAATCCGCGCATGCCACCATATTTTTTTTCTTTTTCAAAAAAGAAAAATTGATGTGTTTGCATATTGAATTGACCGCCGATAATTGCATTGTTGTCAATAACTAAATTAGCGATGTTTAAATTGTTAAGTTGTTCTCTACATGCCAAACCTGCCGGTCCAGCACCAATGATGGCAACAGTTGTTTTATATATATTAATAGTGTTTTGTGTGTTTTCTTTATAAAAAGGGAAATAATTTTTTGGAATTTTTTTTACTTCTTTTACATTATCAACTTTTGTAATACATATTCTACGTATTTCTCCGTCAACCAACATTTCACAAGCTCCACATTTGCCGATGCCACATTCCAAACTGCGTTGTCGATTATCAATGCTATGGCTGTGAATAGGGTAGCCTGCTTGATGTAAAGCAGCAGCAATAGTATATCCTTTTTTACCTGTTATTTTCTTGCCTTCGAACAGAAAATGGACGTTTTCGCTTTCAGAAATGTCTAAAATAGGATGTTTTTTTATTTCGTACATATTATAATGCCTTTATTATTATTAGTTTAACAAAATGTTAATTGTTGAGAAATTAAAATGCAAAGGAAAACAAAATTTTGATAATCTCCTATGCTTTTTCTATAAATGTTATAATATTTCGGTTGAAATCTTAAAGTTCAATTGAATATGATGTTTTTTTTTTAGAATAAATTAATATTGAAAAATACACTATGCTTTGAAGTAGAACTATTGCTAAAAAAAAGCGAATAATTTAATGAAGTAAATTAACAATAAATAATTTAAAAAAACGTTTATTTTTAGTTATAATTGTAAATTTAAAATATGAAAGTTCAACAAAATGCATCTTTGCTAAATTATAATACTTTTAAAATAAACGTATCGTGTCGGCAATTGATAATTGTAGACCAAGAAGAAGAAGTAGATTTGTTATTTAAATCAAAAGTTTTTGATAGTAAGCATATTGTAATTGGAGGAGGAAGCAATCTTTTGTTTGTCAATGATTATGATGCCAATGTGATTCATATGCGTACAAAAGGGATAGAGAATATAAAAGAAGATAATGATTTTGTGTATCTTAAAGTAGCAGCAGGTGAGGTGTGGGACGATTTTGTTAATTATTGTTTAACAAATAATTATTATGGAATTGAAAATTTGATTGGCATTCCAGGGTGTGTGGGCAGTAGTGCAGTACAAAATGTTGGTGCTTATGGCGTTGAAGCTAAAGATTTAATATATAGTGTAGAAGGTTATAATACACGCACAAAAAATGATTTTGTTTTATACAATGTCGATTGTGAGTTTTCTTATAGAAATTCTATTTTTAAAACGAAGTTAAAAAATCAATGTTTGATTGTTAGTGTTGTTTTTCGTTTGTCAAAAAAAGAGATTTATAATATAAAATACAAAGCCTTAGCCAATGAGGTAGACGAAAGCGACCTCTCTTTAAAAAATATAGCAAAGGCTGTTTTGGCGATACGTAATAGCAAATTGCCAAATATAGAGAAAATAGGAAGTGCAGGAAGTTTTTTTAAAAATCCTATTATAACAACAAAGCATTTACAAACATTATTACAGCAATATCCCCATTTAATACATTATGATACTGACGATGGAAACAAAAAAATAGCTGCAGGTCAGTTAATTGATTTGGCAGGATGGAAAGGAGTGCGAGAAGGAAATGCTGGTGTATATTCTTTACAAGCGTTGGTATTGGTAAATTATGGTGGGGCAACAGGAAAGGAGATATTGTCTTTGTCTAATCAAATAAAACAAGATGTTTTGGAACGCTTTAATATTACTTTAGAGCCAGAAGTAAATATAATACAATAAACAATTAACGCATGATAGAAATTATTTGTACTAACAAAAATAATAAACGCAAAAAGTATCCTTTAGGAACAACATTGGCACATATCGCCGAAGATATGAATGTGGTTTTGCCGTATCCTATTTTAGTGGCAAAAGTAAATAACAAAATAAAAAGTATTAAATATGAGATATATAAAAGCAAAGTTATTACTTTTATTGATATATCTCATGTGGCGGGTTATACAGCCTATGAACGTTCTATGTATTTTTTGCTGTATAAAGCCATTAAAGATACTTATCCACAAGAAGATATTGTGATAAAACACTCAATATTAGGAGGTAAATACTGTGAGTTTGAAAATTCCGATTTTCAAGTAACCGATGAAGTGCTAACGAAGATATTAACACGTATGAAAGAAATGGTAGCAGCCGATATGCCTTTTGTACGCACACAGATGCTGACCGAAGAAGCTATTGCTTTGTATGAAAATAAAGGTTTAATGGATAAAAAAGAATTGCTCCAGCATAGAAATATATTTTACACTTCTGTTTACTATTTAGGAGATAGTGCGAATTATTTTTTTGGTTGTTTGGTTCCTTCAACTGCTTATTTGTCTGTATTTGATTTAATAAAATTTGAATCAGGTATATTATTGCGTATGCCATCACGACATGAGCCTTCTAAATTGATGAAATTAAAAGAATCGTCAAAATTGTTTTCTATTTTTAAAGAATATAAAGAGTGGAATAAAATAATGGAAGTTCCCTATGTAGGTGCTTTAAATAAGGCTATTAAAAAAGGACATTCAACAGATTTGTTGTTGATGACAGAAGCGCTACAAGAGAAAAAAATTATGAATATAGCAGAGGATATCGCTTCTAAAAACGATGTGAAAGTGGTGTTTTTAAGTGGTCCTTCAGCATCGGGAAAAACAACTATTTGCAAACGTATTGCAGTACAATTAGGAGTGTTAGGATATCAACCCGTTCAGTTGTCGCTCGATAATTATTTTGTCGAAAGAGAATATACTCCTCGTGATAAAAACGGTGATTATGATTTTGAACACATTGATGCTATTGATATACAGCTTTTTCATGAGCAAATGGAAGATGTATTGTCAGGAAAAGAAATAAAAATCCCAACTTATGATTTTTATCAAGGGAAAAAAGTGTGGAAAGGAAAAACCTTAGACTTAAATGAAAAATCTATTTTAATTGTGGAAGGGATACATTGCTTAAACCCTTTGATATCGAAAGGAATTCATTGTAATTTAATTTATAAGGTGTTTGCATCTGCATTGACTTCTTTAGCAATGGATAAACAAAATCCGATACATTCTAACGACAACCGTTTGATAAGACGTATAGTACGTGATTATCGTTATCGTGGCTACTCTGCCAAAGATTCTTTAAGTCGTTGGATGAGTGTTCGCAAAGGAGAAGAAAAATGGATATTTCCCTATCAAGATGAAGCCGATAGCATGTTTAACTCGGCAATATTGTGTGAGTTAAGTATATTAAAATTTTTTGCCTTGCCTTTATTAAACGAAGTAAATGAAACAGATGATGAATATACAGAAGCGATACGACTAAAAAAACTTTTAGGCTATTTTGTTGAAATTCCGGAAGATGATGTGCCGCAATCTTCCATATTAAGAGAGTTTTTTGGAGGAAGTGTGTTTAGCTATAAATAAAACTGAAAATGCTATCGAAAAATGAACTGAAATTTTTACGTTCTTTGCAGCAAAAGAAATACCGGCGTGAATGCCAAATGTTTATTGTTGAAGGACGCAAGTTGGTAACAGAAGTGTTGCAAAGTGATTTTGTAGTAAAAGGCGTTTATGCTACAACTGCATGGATAAGAAAAAATCAAGATAGCTTTTCTTATCCTCTTATCGAAATAAGTAATGCCGACGCTGAACGTGTCAGTGCTTTACAGACATCGCCTGAACTATTTGCCTTGGTTGAAATGAAGGAAAATAAACAATTTGAACTTTTATCTAAATGCTTGTTGTTAGAAGATATAAAAGATGCAGGTAACTTAGGAACATTGATACGCACCGCCAACTGGTTTGGGATACAGACTATTGTTTGTTCAGAAGAAACAGTAGAACTCTATAATCCTAAAACAATACAAGCCACTATGGGAGCTTTTACTCAAGTGCAACTGTTTTATACCGATTTAAAAGAATATTTAAAAAAAATCGCATCGGATTATATAGTATATGGAACTTTTTTAAAAGGAAAACCTATTCAAGAGATTGATTTTGCACCAAAAAGTGCCATCTTAATAGGCAATGAATCCCATGGTATTTCTTCTGAATTAGCTGCTTATGTAGACGAAAGAATTTATATTCCTACCAAAGCAAAATATCCTATAGACTCTTTGAATGTAGCTGTGGCAAACGCTATTGTTTGTTATGAGTTAACTAAAAAATAAGAAAAATCTAAAAAACAACACCTGCTTTTACACCTATAAATAAAAACCAATTGTTTTCGTAAGTATTTGGAATGTATTTATCTTGTGTGCCTCCTGAACTAGAAGTGGGGTCCCAATATTTAATAGCAGACTCTTGTGCTTTTACAGTAAATGTAAGAATAATAGAGTTAGAATAGCTCGCATTTGCTTTTATGCCTAAGCCAGATTCTAACATAATGCCAGGTTTAGCTCCAAGTACAACATATTTATCCGTATTAATACCGTGAGCTGCTTGTGCCTTAGAGTCTATGTTCCAACGGCTACCATAACCAATGTTTGCATACCAATGGGGCGAAAAATCGTAAGCTATCATATTGACACGCAAATCAAGATAAATAGGAATAAAAGCATTGCGTGGTTTAGTCCAATAATCAAAATTGACACCTAATCCCATCATGAAATAATGAGAAAATTGATAACCTACAAATTGTGAAATGCCTACGACAGGTGTTTTGTTATTAATATTATTACTTCCTTGATGTGAAGTAACAATATGAATGCCATTTAAAAAAGAAGGACTTGTGATAAATGTTGGTCCAAAATCTTTTCTGTCGTGCGATAACTGTGCTTGTAAATTAGTTACAAATACAAAAAATAAAATTAAAATGACTAACTTATTGATAATTTTCATTACAGACGCTATTAGTTTTTTTTGCAAAAGTACTAATTTTTATAATAAAAAGAAAAATTTTAATAAAAATAAACTTAAATAATAAATTTAATTCTTATTTAATCATTTTTATCTTGGCAATTTATCCTGTTTATATGAAAGATAAATTCATTTTTATGAAAGAATAACTTCTTTGTTTTTGTGTAAAATTTTTATATAAATTTGCTTTTTTAAATATATCATATACAATAATGAAAATAATAACACCTCTCTCATCTAAAAAAGTGCCATTCGATCTTGATGGCTACATTATGCACAGTAATTCCAAAACGGAAATAGTACACCTTACATTGAAGAAAAATGAAGAAATTGATATACATTCCAATCCTTTTGATGTGTTTTTTTATACATTAGAAGGAGAAGCTACCCTTGTAGTCGACGGGAAGGAATATTTGTTGCCAAAAGATTTTGGCATTGAAATTGCTAAAGATATTCCAAGAGGAATAAAAAATAACAGAGAAGATAAATTAAGAGTGTTGGTTTTTAAAATATTTTAATTTAATTATGAACAATTCATAAAAAAAAGTTGTTTTTGTTAAAAAATATTATATATTTGCAGGCACGTTTAACAATATATTTCACTTAGATGAAAAGACACCAAAAAATATTATTTTTATTGCTATTTTCTATAAAAAAGGCGTGTTTTTATGAGATAAAAAATACACTTCTAATTTTACTTAAAGTGTTGAAACATAGTGTGTTACCCCCCCCGCAAATCGCTAATTATCAGCATATTACATCTTATTTTCTATTGTACTCTTTTAAGAAGAGGTAGTATGTCTTTTTATTTGCAGCAAGGGAATATTTTTAATTATAAATGAACTTAAAAAATAAATATATAAAAAAATAAAAAAAAATTATTATTAACAATTAAAATTAAAAAAGATGAAAAAATTTATTGTATTAATTGGAATGCTAAGTTTTATTTACTTAAGCCATTCCCAAAATCGGGTAACTTTTACCGAAAACTTTGATGGAAAGACGCATAGTTTTTCGACACTACCAGCCACAGCTTGGGCATCAGAAGATGTTTTAAGTGTAGATGGCAACTCTTGTTGGGGATTTATTCCCGATGCCGAAGGCGATTCCGCAGTTTTGCTTTCACCTATCTATGATTTGCAAAGTTATGAATATGTGTATTTGCGTTTTACGCATATTTGTAAAATTTTGGAATCCGATATTGCGACGATTGAATACAGAGAAGATTATGTCGGTGCAAGATGGACTAAAATACCTATTATATCTTACGAAGGAAAGAGTATTCTTTATCGTAAAAGACAGGTCTTTAACGATAACAGCTATGAAGTATGGCAAAGTAATGACATACATGCCGAACCCGACAATTCGTGGTGGCGTACAGAAAGTTTTGATATTAGCCAAGAGGTTTCTTTTGCCAAAGTACAATTTCGCTTTAAAATTGTAAAAGGCAGCAAAGTAGGTTCGCAATTTGCATGGGGATGGCTCATTGACAATTTTGAATTATTTGCTGCTGACCATGAAATTAATCCTCCTGCTGTTGAATTAGTAGAACCACTTGTAAAAGGCAGTGTGTTTGGTGCTGGACCTTTCCAAATTATTGCTAAAGCAGCTTCAAGAACTTTGCTTCCTTTGCAAACTCCTATTTTACGTATGAAATACAAGGCTGCTGATGGAACAGAAACAAAAGATTCTACTTTAATGACCCTTATAGAAGGAGATACTATATGGATGGGTGTTATTCCTCAACAACTTATAGGTACACATGTCGATTATGCTGTATATGCTACCGACAGTGTAGGAAATAATGCTACGGTTAATTCTTCTTATTTTATTAATCGTAAATGGGGATTTGATAGCAATTCGGTTGCTATTACTAAAATTGATACTCCGGGAGTAGGAGCTATAGCGGGAGTTCAAACACCTGTGGTAGTTACTATTGAAAACAGAGGATTGAAAACACTTTCTTCTGCAACGCTTCATTGGCGGTTAAATGGAGTATTACAAAATAGCGTTAATTGGACAGGAACACTTATTGAAGGATTTTCTACACAAGTTCCATTAGGGTCTTATTTGCCTCAATTGGAAAAATACGATACTATTACAGCATGGGTTTCTATGCCTAACAACGAACCCAATGCCTCTTCCGATACCATTGCATACCGTGTTTCTTATGGATGCAATGCTATTTTATCAGGGAATTACACTGTAGGTCCAACAGGATATTTTACTGATATAGACGAGGCTTTAAGCATTATGAAAACTTGTGGCACTGCTGGCAATGTAACCTTACAATTAGAAAGTGGCACTTATACCAAACCTATTAAATTAGTAGATTTAAATTATTATACAGGAGCTTATGATTTATTAACCATTACTTCATTGTCAGGTAATGTCGAAGATGTTATATTGCAAAGCGATGGCTCGGAAGCAATGATTATTGAAATAGCACGCTCTCACAATGTGGTAATTAGCAATTTAACTATTGATGTTACAACAGCATACCAAGGGGTTGCCATTACCGATACCGTTTATAATATTGAAATTAATAATTGCCATATTTTATTAGATACAATGGGGAAAACCGTTACACATGGTATCTTAAAAAAACAAAATACAGGATTATTTGATAGATTACGTATTGTAAACAATGTAATTAATGGTGGTTATTATGGTATTTATTTATGTGGTGTTGATAATTTCACTTACAATACAAACCTCTATATAGATAACAACATTATTAAAAATGCTTTCCATACGGCAATTTATTTACGCCATAATCAATTTTATTCTATATCAGAAAATCAGATTACCTCTCGTGTTAATTATGTGGGGTCATTATTTAATGCGATTTATGCATATTATTGTCATGGAACTTATATTCTTAAAAACAAAATACGTTCTTATCGTACGATTAATCAAGTTACAGCTATGGAAACTATGTATTTAAATTATTTAGATACTGTTAATTATGTGTTGATAGCTAATAACGAAATTATTATTCATTGCAATTCTTCCGCAGGAGGCGCTTTAGGCAGGGCTTCTGGAAGTGGTGTTCTTTCTTTATCTTATGCATCTGCTGAAGTAATTCACAATTCGATTTTAAAAACAGGCTTAGGCGATTTTGCAGCTATTAACGTAAGCAATCCTACCTATTTGAATTTACGTAATAATAATATTGTTACAGAAAATGGATATCCAATAAAATGTGCAGCCAATACTCCTTTTGGAACACAGGTTTTTATGGATTACAACAATTATTTTAGCATGATAGGTAATTATGTAGGAATAAATGGGACGGCAGTAGGTCCAAATATAACTACTTGGACACTTTCAACAGGTCAAGATAGCAACTCTGTGAGTATGTTGCCTGCTTATATTGATACCGCAAAGCATTTGAGATTAACCAACTATTTAAATTTAGAAGCTCCTATTTATATTTTAGTTAACGACGACATCAGCGATAGCCTTCGTTTGGGAATTACTGCTATGGGATGCTATACGCCTCCTCAATTGCCTTTCGACATTATGTTGATAGGATTACACAATTGGACTTCTTCGACTAATGCCAATCAGACTACCGATGCAATTGCTAAATTTATCAATATAAGCTCAATCGATACTTTGAAATCTATGACTATTAATTGGTCGGTAAATGGAGTAATGCAAACTCCCTATACTTGGACAGGTTCGTTATTGCCTTATATGAGCGATACTGTAGATTTAGGTTCTTTCTTACCACAAAGTGAAAACAATGATATAAAAGTATGGTTGTCTGCTCCTAATAATCAAGTGTCAGACATGAATACCGACAATGATACAATTGTAGATTTTATTTATGGTTGTAATATGCCTTTGAGTGGCACTTATAGCGTTGGAACTCAAACATCAGATTTTATGACTCCTGACGAAGCTATGCAGGTTGCTAACTTTTGTGGCATCAATAGTCCTGTAACTTTTGTGTTAGCACCGCGAGTATACCCCGAATTATCCTTAAAAGGAATTGTCCCCGGTTCGGATAGTGTAAATACCATTACTTTTACTTCTAATCATCGCGATAGCACAATATTTAAAGGAATGGACGAAATTGTTACTTTAACAGGTGTTGCTCATCTAAATTTTGAAAATTTAACAATCGATGCTTATGATGCAAATAAAGCCATAGTATTTTATGGAGCAAGTCAAAATATTAGCATACGTGATTGTCGTATTGTTTTAGACCCTACAACCAAAGAACAACAATTTGGAATTGATTTAAATAATACAAGTGCTATTAGCGATAATTTTCGTATTATTAACAACTACATTGACGGAGGGTATAATGGCATCCGATTTGTAGGAGGGTCAGCAACTACAGGAAGTTCAACTCGTTTTGTAATAGATAGCAATACGCTTACCAATCAATATTACTGTCCAATTTATTCTAGTTATACAAATTATGAACGAATATCTAATAATGTAATAAAAGCGAGAACAAGCTATGTTATCACAACTACTTCACATAGTATGTATATTGTGCAAGCAGTAATAAATGAAATTAGTAATAATAAGATTTACTCTTTCTCTGATAAAATATCAACTGTATATGGGATAAGATTAAATGCAATAAATGCTACAGCATCATTCCCTGTTTTAGTAGCTAATAATGAAATAATACTTTATGCATCTACAGCTAATATTTTCGGGCTTCATACAACTAATTGCCAGTCAGACATATACCACAATTCTGTGTTAATAAAAGGAATAGGTGATGGGAAAGCTTATGCGCTTGTAAACTCTGCTCATGATTATAATATAAAAAATAATAATTTTATAACATTAGCCGGGGCAAATACTTATCCTATTCATTTAAATGCTGTAACTAATTTATCTATGTGGGATATTGATTATAATAATTATTATACAAGTGGAAATTTCATTGGATATGCAGGAGCCAACAAAACTACTTTGGCAGATTGGCAAGCTACCGTAACCTCTGACCAACATTCGGTCAATGTTTTTCCTGATTTTGTAGATGCAAATCTAAATAGTTTGCAATACTACAGCAATACGCAGTTGATATTTTCTTCTTTAGCCAATGTGCCTACTGATATTAATAACGAAAATAGAAATACCACTACTCATGTAGGAGCTTATAAAGGTGCTGCTTTTGGATACAATGCTAAGTTAGTAAATTTCAGCCTTCCAAAAGACCTAACTACCTCTCCCAATGCTACAGTTGATGTAAGTGTAACATTGCAAAATCGTTCAGATAGTGTATTAAGAAATGTTACCATTGATTGGGAAGCCAATGGAATAGGACAAACTCCTATTCAATGGACGGGCAATCTGTCTCCCAATGCTACCGACAATGTTTATTTAGGTTCTTTTACTGCCACTACAAATGAAAATACGTTATTAGCCTATACTTCTATGCCCAATGGTCATCCCGATCAAGCCAATGCCGACGATACCATACGTTATCATATTTATGGCTGTGCCTCTCCTTTAAACGGTAGTTTTACAGTGGGAGGAAGCAGTGCTGATTTTCCAACTATTAATGCAGCCATAGCTACTTTATATGCTTGCGGTGTGAATGGTCCGGTTACATTACAAATAGCCAATGGAAAATACGACGAAATAAATTTATCGGGTGCTATTACTGGAGCAAGTGTTACTAACACCATAACTTTTGTTGCAGCTTCGGGCAATGCCAACGATGTTGTTATAGGAGAAATGCCACTATCTGGAAAATCAATTACATTAACGAATGCAGCGCATTTAAAATTCAAACACCTTTCTATTGGGGCTACTGACCAAGATGTTGTTGCCGGAGTCGAAATTCTTGGAACACTTACCAATGTCAGTTTTGACTCTTGCAAAATAATGTCTACTATGGGGGGAAGTGGTATAGCTTATGCTGCTATACACAGAGATGCAGCAGCCTTAGGGGCTAATGTTACTGATTTAACCATTGATAATTGTATTTTACAAGGCGGATATCTTAATGTATATTTAACTTATTGTGGAACGTCTGTAAGTAATTATGGAAAAATAACAATAAATAATTCTCAATTAATCGATGCAGCATATGGTGGAATACAGGCATTACAAGGTTATTTTGTACTTACTCTTAAAGATAATTATTTTGTTAATTATAAAGAAATCACATCTTATACCGCTTTACAATTAGGGAATGCCATAGCTTATGTTGATATAGACAGTTGCGTAAGAAACAAAGTTCGATTAAATGCTACTAGTTCTAATATAGCTTTTACTATTGGATCTAATGTAAACCGTACTAGTGGAGTTTTGAATAAATCTGCTTATATAGCTAATAATGAAATATTTATTACAGCAGGCACTTCCCAGGCTTATGCTTTTACTTTGCAAACTACGTCTAATGTAAATATTTTTGGGAATTCGATATACATAGATGTTGCAGCAACAAATGCTTATGGTTTTTCAATTATGAACTCCACTGCTAATTATAAATGTGCCTTCAAATATAATAATTTGTATATTAAAAATACAACAGGCAATGCCTATATGTATTATAGTGCTAACAATATTAATTGGTCGTCTGTTTATTTCGATATTGATTATAATAATTATTATGGCAATGTTCCTTTTGCTGCTTATGCTTCTGCATCTCAAAGTTATAAGTCTTTGAAAGAGTGGCAAATTGCTAATTTTCAAGATTTAAATTCTACTACTGAAAAAGTCAATTTTAATAATCTACCTTATAGTTTAGCAAGCGATGGTAAAAAAGCCATTATACCTGCAAACACAGAATTGCTTTACGACATAAATCATCAAGCACGAATTTCTTATACCAATGCGGGTTGTTATCACAACTTTGTAGCTCCTGCTTACGATGCTAAATTAGCAGCTATTGTATCGCCTTCTGATGGAATATTAACAGGCAATTCAGCTGTAGTGGGAGTTAAAATAGAAAACATAGGGAGCCAGCTTGATTCTTGTGAAATACATTGGAAAATAAATGGTGTAACACAAGCTCCTTATCATTGGTATGCAACGCCTCCTTTGGCATTTGGGACACTTTCAGATAGTATTTTTATTGGGAGTTTTATTGCTCATAGTGGCGCCAATTACATAGAAGTATGGACATCGAAACCCAATGGTCAAGCAGACGGTAATCCTTTTAATGATACGTTGAGAATGGCAATCACAAGTTGTGATTCTTCGTTGCAAGGAAAATATACTGTCGGAACACCCAATGCAGATTTTACTTCTTTGGAAGATGCAATTAGCAAAATAACTACTTGCGCTATAGCAGGTCCTGTTGTCTTTGAATTAGCAGCAGGAGAATATCCAGCAATTGAAATCAAAAATCCCATTCAAGGGGCAAGCAATATCAATACAGTAACTTTTACTTCAGAAAAAGGAAGAGTCTACGATGTAATAATAGGAGGAAATGCTGATGTGGGTGTAGGTTTGAAAAACACAGGACATTTACGTTTTGAAAACCTAACAATAGGCTCTGTAAATCCAAGTACTATGTATGGTGTAAAATTTGATGGGTATTGCGAAGATATTACAATTTATGCTTGTAATGTTTATGCCAATGCCTCAGCTACTACTGGTCCTGCAGCTATTTATTATGCTAATGCAGCTAGTACCATCAATTACCTCAAAGATATTGCAATTGTAAAAAATAATATTCAAGGAGGGGTACACAATATATATTTAGCATACGCTGCTGGTCATAAGAATAATACATTGGCTTCTGCTGCTAATAGAAGTTCTATTAGAATAGATAGTAATCTATTTTCCAATGCATATACATATGCTATCTGGGTTAATCAAGTATGTTATTCCCCTAGTATATCATACAATACTATTGCCCACAGAAGCAGTAGTACTACTTTCAATGCAATTTACTTAACTAATTATGTTACTGCTGATAAAATTGTTGGGAATACAATCTATTTAAAAAATAGTTCTACTGGACAAGGGATTTATGCCACTTACTTGAATCAGGATACTACTTATGGTGCTTCAGCTCCTTGCTTAGTAGCAAATAATCAAATTATGGGAAGTAATGGCACTGTTAGATATGGAATATATAGGTCTTATGGACAATGGAATTTTATCAATAATTCTATTTATTTAGAAGGGACTGGAAATATTTATGGACTTAATATGGCTGCTATAACTACTGCTAATACTGGTTATTTTTATGGCTATAATAATATTGTTATAGCTAATGGAACAGGTGCTAATAATTATCCAGTATACGCATCTAATGCTAATTATATTAGCCTTAATGTTTATTTAGATTATAATGCTTATTATAGTTCTAACAATACGATTGCTTATGCAGGCGGTGCTATTACTACATTGGCTAATTGGCAATCTACCCATAAACAAGATACCCACTCTGTGTATATGCTGCCATTGTTTAGTAACCCTTCAATAGATTTAAGTTTAGCCGATTACGATCCGAAGCTAATTTGTGATAGAAATGATAAAGTAACGCATGATATACTTAATGACCAAAGAACCATATTAACAATTATGGGAGCTTATAGTACTCCTTTGTATGAAGGGTATGATTTGTCTGTTGATAAATTTGTAGAACCTATGGAAGGTGTAGTAGAATGCTTCCCTGAATTTACTCCTATTAAAATAAGTCTTTATAATCAAGGAACTTATACTGTAGATTTTTCGCAATATCCTGTTACCCTTCATTTTTCTTGTGAAAGCGATAGTGTGAATGTACAAAATTCTATTGTTATCAATACAAATTCTTTATTAGCAATGAATAGAAGCACTTACGAAGTCTATCCTTTACTTGATATTGCAAATGCAGGCATGTACAAACTTAAAGTATGGATAGAATGCGATGCTATTGTTAACGAACAAGCATTCAACGACACGCTCTTACTAAATTATTATGTAGAAAAATCAATATTGCCTTATGATAACGACTTTAGTTGGGTAGGCGCTGGCATTGCAATTAGTCAAACTTATGGTAATATAAATTGGGCAATTACCGAAAATACTCCTGTTCAGCCTGTGTTTGGTGATAAGAGTATGATGTTTGCTTCTTCTATCAGCAAAGGTTCTATTTGTCAAGCGATGTTCCCATCGGTGCATCTACAAGGCACTTATCATCCTCGCTTGCAGTTTTGGTATGTTCACGATGATGCTAATCCCAAACTTCGCGACCATATGGATGTTAAAATATCTACAGACGGAGGA
Organism: uncultured Lentimicrobiaceae bacterium; assembly: GCA_964610025.1. GTDB lineage: Bacteria > Bacteroidota > Bacteroidia > Bacteroidales > WCHB1-69 > UBA5266. Next base: position 11,119 of record CAZSTX010000012.1, on the reverse strand, counting down.
GCTACCTTTACATTGTTGCAAACGATTTATCGTTACGATCAAGCATATACCACGCCTACTTGGATACCGTATCAGATCGATTTAGCTAATTATACACAAGGGACTTGTATTATTATTACTTTTACTGCTTATAGCTATGGCGGAGGAGATCAAGCCATAGACCGTATCCGTATTGTAGCAGCTCAAGATATGCAATTAACTATGCTACCTCCCGATTTTGCTTCCTTTACAGCTTGTGATTTAGATAATAAAGCCATCAGTGTAGTTATGGAAAATATGACAAATCAACCCATACCTTATCACGACGGCGATAGCATTACCATCGATATTAGCGGAGCAAATTCACGAACAATTAAATATCCATTAAAAGGACACGCAACAGGAAAATTAGAAGGTTTTGAAATTGATACCATTGAGATAGTTACAGATATAGATTTTTCTATTAGTGGCACTTACGATATTACTGCCTATACAAATGCTATTGACAGTATTCAATCTAACGACACCGATAGGGTCTCTTTCACATTCTTAGCCGATGTGGCTGTAAATGAAATTCTATCTATCGAAGGCAAAGAAGTCGGCGATACAGTATATCCAACAGTGAAAATAATGAACAAAGGCACACTTCCTATTTATAGTCCTTTTGATATTATTTTTTATGTTAATGGAAAAGATACAGTAAGTGAAACTATCACAGATATTATGGAAGTAGGCGACAGCCTTGAATATACTTTTGATAATTATTTTATTGTTCCTCCAGCTACTAGTGTGCAACCTTATTATGTATTGATAGTAGAAACCACTTTGAGTTGTGATGGACAAGCAAATAATAATAAAAAGCAATATATAGGCAATGTCGATTATGTGGATTTAAGTATTTCTGCTATCAATTATCCAACTGCTGAAACATATCTGGAAAAAGGAACAGAAGTTTTTGTTGAAGCCGATATTTATAACAAAGGCAGTTTTGATTCCGATGGTGTGAAAATATTTGTTGAAGTAGAAAGTGAAGGAGTCGTAGTGGTTGCTTTCTCAGAAACTACCGAACCCATATCTTCAGAAACTATCATCACACATACTTTTAAAACTTCTTATCAAGTTCCAACATTATCAAGCGATAGCATGCCTTATTATGTAAAAGTGTTTATCGAGGCTACCGACGAAGATATTGACTTGCAAAACGACACTATACGTCTTGAAACCTATGCTCTAAACGATGTAAGCATTGCTTCGGCAAAAGATATCAATTGGGCACTTGGACAAAACGTACCTAATCCAGCGCAAACGTTTACCGAAATACCTTATAGCATTCCACAAGATGGAACAATCAACGTGAAAATAGTAAGCGTTAGCGGACAAGTCTTATATCAAAAAGAAATGAAATCTGTTCAAGGCAACCATACCTTATTAGTAGATATCGACTTTTTAGCAAACGGTATTTATTACTATAGCATGGAATACGAAGGTAGAACAATTGTTAAGAAAATGACGATACAGAAATAAAATCTGTATTATATTATAAGAGGATTGTCTTTTTCAGATAATCCTCTTTTTTTTTATTATAAGAAAAAAATAGCTCAAGCTATTGTTAATATTTTTAGTACTTTTGCATAAATATACTAATTGATGATATTTAATGGGTAGAATTTTGGCTATAGATTACGGACAAAAGCGAACAGGAATAGCTGTAACAGATAATTTACAGATTATTGCTAACGGATTATGTACGGTTCCATCAAAAGAAATTTTTGATTTTTTATCTACTTATCTTATCAAAGAAAAAGTTGATATTTTTGTTGTAGGAGAAGCGAAACGCCTCGATAACACTTCCTCTTCTGCCAGTGTTTATATTGAACCATTTGTTAAAAAACTTGCATCGCTTTATCCTACGATTCCTATTGTAAGAATAGACGAACGTTATACATCAAAAATGGCATTCCAAGCAATGATAGATGCTGGTATTTCTAAAAAAGCACGACAAAACAAATCATTAGTAGATACAATAAGTGCTACTATTTTATTACAATCCTATATGGAAAGTAGAGATATAAAACGCAATAATAATATTAATTAAAAATGATATTACCAATTACTGTTTATGGCAATCCAATATTGAAAAAAGAAGCTGCAGAAGTTCCTAAAGATTATGAAGGCTTAAAGGAATTGATAGATAATATGTATGAAACTATGTATTATGCTCGTGGCGTAGGTTTAGCAGCTCCTCAAATCGATTTGTCGTTAAAACTTTTTATTGTAGACACAAGCCCTTTTATTGACGAAGATTTTGAAGAAAAACCATTAAAAGCAGTTTTTATTAATGCTGAAATCATAGAGTTTTTGGGTGAAGAAAAATCGTTTAACGAAGGTTGTTTGAGTGTGCCAGATATTAACGAAAATGTTGTACGTAAATCAATTGTTCGTGTACGTTATCAAGATGAAAATTTTGTAGAACACATTAAAACCTTCGATGGCATGGCAGCACGTGTTATACAGCACGAATACGACCATATTTTAGGAAAAACCTTTGTAGATAGATTGTCGAATTTAAAGAAAACCTTATTAAAAGGAAAATTAAATGATATTTCGAAAGGAAAAAAAACTACTTTTTATAAAGTGAAATTACATAAAAAATAAGTTTTATGAATAAAATTATTTTGCATTTATTATTTTTTTTAACAGTATTTTTGTTTTTATCTTGTGGCGAATCCCAACAAGATTGTCAGCAAAAAATCCTTCTTTTAGAAAACGAAACACAGCAACAGCACGACACTGCAAAATTGCGTGAACTATTGCATTGTTATAATCAATACATAACTGATTATCAAGATGATTCTCTTGTTCCAGCTTATTTATTTCGCATAGCAGAAATACACAGAAGTCTACGCGAAGGCACAGAGGCAGTTAATACCTACAATTTGATAATTGAACATTATCCACGGAGCGAAAACATAGCAGAGTGCTATTTCTTGCGAGCTTTAGTTTTTGAGGAAATTATCTATGATTTAGGTGCTGCAAACCTTTATTACCATGATTTTATTGAGAAATTTCCAGAACATACTTACACCAAAGATGCTTTGCTGTCATTACAATATCTTGGAAAATCGGTAGACGATATTATAAAAAGTTTTAACGATACTGCTGAAATAGATACAATTTCTTAATTATGCAAATAGTTAACGATATAAGTTTGTTATCATCTTATAAAGATGTGGTTTTAACCATTGGTTCTTTCGATGGAGTGCATAGTGCGCATCAAAAAATTATTCGTAAACTAACAGCTATTGCCGATGAAATAAAAGGTGTTGCGATGGTTGTTTCATTTCAACCGCATCCACGAACAGTCATTGACCCTGATTTTAAATTTACTATTATTACCACTTTTGACGAACGTAGTCAACACTTAGAACAATTGGGAGTGAATGTTTTATTGAATATTCCTTTTACCCAAAAGATTGCCAATCAATCTTATTTGGATTTTATACGTTTCTTAGTACACCATATAGACATTCATACTATCGTTTTGGGTTATAATCATCATTTTGGAAAAAATAGAGAAGGAAATGCCGAACTATTAAAGATAAAAGCAGAAGCATTTAATTTTCGAGTAGTTGAAGTGGAAAGAGTTATAATAGATTCCTTGTCAGTGAGTTCTACCTTGATACGAAAAAAAATGGTAGAAGGAAAAATAGCAGAAGTAAATTCTTTGTTAGGATATACCTATAAAATGGATATTCGTATTGAGAAAGAGATTATTAAAAATCATAAATTTCAAATCAGCTTGCTTAATCCTACAAAAATACTTCCTATTCAAGGAGTATATACTGTTCAAATAAAACAGGATACAGCTGATTTATATATTACAGAAAATGAACTAAGTTTGGTTTTTCATCAAGCAGTAACAGCTATAAAAATAACTGAATTATATAATATGTATTTTATTTAAAACAATTTAATAAGATGAAAAGAAAAGACCCTTTTTTAGCAATTCGTCCCTATACAGATCAAGAACTTCCTTATGCAGTGAATAGAATATTAATAAATCAAGGATTTATTAGTTCGCTTGCCAATTTTTTACCTGGCACTTCTTTGCCATCAGTGGTGAGACATATACGCAAAATAAAAACTTGCCATGAAATGCAAAAAGAAATATTTGCTCCCATGGTATATACTTTTATTCAGCGTAGTATCGATAAATTGACCTATGGCGGTTCCGAAAAATTAGATAAAGATAAAGCTTATTTGTTTATTGCAAATCATCGCGATATTATTTTAGATTCGGCTTTGTTGCAAATACATCTTATCGAAAATGATTTGCCAACCACAAGAAGTGCAATAGGCGATAATTTGTTGTCGGCACCTATTTATACTGACTTAGCTAAAATATGCAATATGTTTACAGTTATTCGAGCCAACACACCGCGAACAATGCTTATTAATTCAACTCTTTTATCGGAATATATTCGTATGAGTATATGTAAAGAAAAAAAATCGGTATGGATAGCGCAACGCAATGGAAGAACAAAAGATGGACTTGATAAAACGCAGCAAGGAGTGTTGAAAATGCTGTATTCGAGCGAAAAAACAAATATTTACCAGAGTTTAAAAAAACTAAATATAGTTCCGGTAACTATTTCTTATGAGTTTGAATCTTGCGATAGAGCTAAAGCAAGAGAAGTGATATTAACCAAGAAAAACAAAATATATATTAAAGAACATAACGAAGATTATCGTAGCATTACAACAGGTATATTTTCTTATAAAGGGAGGGTACATTTAGAATTTGGCGATCCTATAGACCAGTTTTTTGATGAAAATATTACTTTCAATTCTAGTAACGAACAATTGCAGTATATTGCAAATCTGATTGATAAACAAATGTATAAAAATTATAAATTGTTTCCTAATAATTATATTGCTTACGATATTAAGAATAATACGAACCAATTTGCAGATAAATATACTGAAACTGAAAAAAAAGATTTTGTTAAACATTTAAATCGTCAGGCAAACATTGAAGATGTGAGTTTTACTAAAATGAAACAAATGTTATTAGAAATATATGCCACCCCTGTTGAATCGTTTTTAACCTTAGAACCCAAAGTGTAAATTAGCAGTAAAACACCCGATGAAAATACTTGATTTCTATATTATACGGAAGTTTTTACTTACTTTCATCACGGCTATTAGTTTGATTATTGTTATTGTAATTGTTGTAGATGTTTCAGAAAATATACAAGATTTTCTCGATAGCAAAGCTCCTTTAATGGAGGTTGTTACAGGTTATTATTTGAATTTTATTCCTTATTTTGTTAATTTATTTAGTCCATTATTTACCTTTATAGCTGTTATTTATTTCACTTCTAAACTATCGGGTAAAACAGAAGTCGTAGCCATGTTTAATGCAGGGATGAGTCTCTATCGTATGCTGTTGCCTTATCTGTTTTCGGCTATTATCATAGGTGTTATGTCGTTTTATTTAAGTAATTTTTTAATTCCTATTACTTCAAGTAATTTGCTTGCTTTTAAAGAAAAATATGTATCGCGACAAGTGAGACCAAAGCAAGCCGATAATCATATGAAAATAGGAGCAAATACCTATGCTTACGTTCATTATTGGGATAATATTAATGTGATAGGTTATGATTTTTGGTATGAGCAATTTAATAAAGATGGGGTAAAGTATAAAATTTCGGCAGAGTCTATAGCTTGGGATTCAGTGTCGTCTTCATGGCAATTATCGAATTATGTTAAACGTTATTTTTCTGGTATTAATGAGAAAGTAGAACATGGATTAATGATGGATACGGTTTTAAATTTAACGCCAAACGATTTTGTATGGATTAAAAATGGTGTAGATTTAATGAATTATAGCGAGATAAGAGAATTTATAAAGAAAGAAAAAGAAAAAGGGTCAGAGCATGTAAAGTTGTATGAAGTTGAGAAACATAGAAGGGTAGCATTTCCGTTTTCTACAATTATTTTAACAGTAGTAGGAATGTGTGTGTCTAGTCGTAAAAGTCGGCAAGGCATGGGTTTGCATTTGTTGGTGGGTTTAGCTATCTCTTTTTCTTTTATTTTATTAATGCAAATCAGTCAAGTGTTTGCTATATTTGGAGGTGTACCAGTAGTTTTATCTATTTGGGTCCCCAATATTTTATATAGTATATTGTGTATTGGTCTTTTGATTACCACTCCTAAGTAGTATTATTGCTTCACATTTGCTTTTAAAGCATCGCTTATAAGTTTTTTGAGTTCGAGTGTTCGTTTTTCAACCAATTTTTGTTTTTCAGGACGAAACAAATAAGCGTATTCACAAGGAACAAGGGTGTATTTTAAATTGCCGAGTTTACCTTGTACATTTAATCCTAATCGAGTTGGAAGTGGGCTATCTACAACAGATATATGATAATTAAAACTCATATCTAAATTATGTCTCCCTGCAATAACAGCTTTGTATTTGTCCATTACAATGAGAAAGGGATAAATATCGATTTCATTTTTATAAACAGTCATTTCTAAAGAAAGGCTATCTACTATGTTTTTAGTTTTTTTATTAAATACGAGGTATTTAGCTATAGTGCTAAACGTTTCGTTGTCAATTAAAATTAAATCTTGTCCTTCGAGAGCAGCAGCAGCTCTTAATGTCGATAATTTGGGTTCGTAATTTGATTTCAGATAGGTTTCGGCAGCTAAATGAAATTCAGCTTTCCCCGCAAAAGATTTTAACATAGGGACTAAGGTGTCTAAATCGGGAATCATATTTATCAGGGCTGCAATATCAACATCTAATAAATGAAAATCTAATCCAAGAAATAAATGATTTTTACGAGGAGAACGATAAATGGAAGTGAGTTGCATTTTAGCTGCATCGCAAGTAAAACCTATTTCTTCCAATACTATTATTCCGTCTTTAAGCGTCAAACCACCTTGCACGTTTTGAATGTTTGTTTGTCCTACAGTAGCATTTTTTACCCATGTATTGAGTGTTATGTCCATTTTTAAAGGGACTATAAATGGATTGTCTTCTTTGTTTACAATGTCAGCATCAGTTTTAATAGAGTCGGGAACGCCAAAGCCACTTACAATATCCATTAGTTGATTAATATGGGTATTGTTGGAAACAAAATCTAATTTTCCAACTAATATACTTTCGTTTTGGAAATATTTTTCAATATTTGAAACAATACCTGTCAATTTAAAATCTGATTTGCCAAGGATAATATGACTGTCGTCAATTACAAATTTATTTGGCGTATAGTCAAATTGTATGTTAGGTATTTGTAGAGGTACAATCAAATCGGTCGTTTGCAATAAACCGTTGCTTAATTTAATATGTATATCAGGAGACCATTGCAGTAATAAGTTAGAAGCAGTAGCATCGTAAACACCTTTTCCTTTGAGTTGAATAATATCGCTAGTAAACGATAAATCTTTTCCTAAGGAAGCAGTGATTTTTTTGTTGTTATAAGCAAACTCTATATGAGGATTTTTTTTGTTACTACTTGAGGGAGTTAAGCTGAAATAACCATTCGTATTTTGAATTTCAGCGTTTATAGTGTCTTGTTTAGCAATTAGTTTTTCTATATCGAAATCGCAATTGACAGAGATTAACTGATTGGTATCACGAAAATCGGAAGTCCCAGCTTTGAGATGTACATTGGTTAAATTGGCATCAATAAGATCAATGATTTTTAATGCTAAATAATTGCTTTTTATTTCGCTGTCGAAAAGTTGTTTTGTCTTGTCTTTTTTACTACTTGGCAAATTTAAATGAATAGTAGCAGCTGGCGATTGGAGGAAAATGCTGTCGTTGTAGACGATGTCTAAATTAGCAAATTGAAAGCTGCCGTTTACTTTCCATTTTTCATAAGCAAGATTTTGAAGGTCGTTTAATGTGAATTTAACAGAGGTGTTAATATGAGAAACTCCATTGAGTGCGATAGTCATATCGGAAGGAAGCAGGCTTGCTATATCAGGTAAATGCAATTTTCCTTTGATTTGCATGTCGCATAACATTGTATTTAAGAAATCGTAAATATTACCATGAATTTTCAATTTGCTTTGAGCAACATTTGTTTCGAGTGAACGAATGTTAATCTTACTCAACGAGTCGTTGTTCAAATCTAAAACAGTCCATAAATCAGCATGTATATTTTTGAATGTTAATGCTAAACTTTTATGTGAAAAAATTCCATTTTCGTAGATGATATTGGCATTGATAATTGGGATTGATGTGTCGTTTAAAGCACCTTCTATCTTGCCTTTAAGAGCAATATTTCCCTCTAAGTTCAAGTCTTTAAATATGTCTTGAAAATTTTCTGGTATTAACCGTAATACTTCTGGAATTTTCCAGGTGTTGGTTTCAAATGCCATGTTTATATTGTGAAGAGAAGGAGAAACGAGTGTTGTCCCATCAAGTTTAATGGTAAATTTATCGAGTGCAATTTTTGCTTTCTTTAATGAAATATGTTGTTGGTCACTTGAAAACTCAAAAGGTAAAGTAAGAAGTATTGGCAGAGACTGCATATAGTTAGTGTTGTTGTATGCCAAAGAAGTTGCGGCAGATTCAAATACGATGTTTCCTTTGCTGATATTGTCGTTCTTTTCTATTTTAATAGTTGTGTTTAATTTGTTGAGCGAAGCATAGAGTGGGAGAGAGTCTTGCAAGCGAAATGTTATATTTTCTGTGTTTAATTTTATTTTTACTGAAGCATCTTGCTCGCTTATACTGCCTTTGATAGAAGAATTAACATCATTTAGCTTTAAATATATTTTAGAAGCATCGTCAGTATAGCTTAATTGTAAATGTGCAATATTTATTTTATTTACATTGATTAAATCAAAAGGAAGAGTAAATACGCTGTCTTTATCGGTAGTGTCTGTTTTAAAAACATTGAAATTAGTATTTCCTTCTTGATTCCTATATAAATAAGCAGAGGTGTTTTCAAGCGAAATGTTTGTAATTTTTAATGTATTGTGTTTTAGTAATGCAGATAGATTAATGGAAGCAATAAGGTTGTTGATAGTGATAAGGGTATCATTTTTAGCTCCTTCTATAGGGTTGATTAAAGTTAAATTGTTGATTTGTAGCCCAAAGTGAGGAAAAGTGCTAAAAAAGGTAATATCGACATTGTCAAAATTGGTAGTACATAAGATAAATTTGTCCGTTTGATTTTTTAAAATAGGGGTAATTCTTTCGGGTGTTACTATAAGCCATAGCGTTATGCTAATAATTATGATACACAAAATAACAAAAGAAGCAATAGCCATACCAATCGTTCGTAATATTTTATTCTTTTTCATAATAAAAGCTGAATGTTATTTATTCGGTTTTAATAAAATTATAATTTTTTCCATAGCTATCGTGATAGCTAAATTTGCTTGCTGTCAGAGCTGTAACAGTATAAGTTTTGGGAATTCGTCCGCCCATTTCCATAATATGAATTTGTGTGAGTTCGTTTTCTACTAATGTCCAAGTAAAAGGCTGTGCTTCATCTTCGGTAACATCATCGGCTATATCCCAAGTCGCTCCTGTTCCGTTTGCATGATAACGCTCATACAAACTTCCTTGTTTCCATTTGCCTGGAAGAAGGTTTTTATCGAAATGTTCTTTTTTTCTAAAATAATCACAAGATGTCGTTGTTAAACTAACAAATAATGCAACTACTATTCCTATAGCTAACTTCTTCATAATGATGAAATTTTAATTTTTTCTTTGCCGTTAATAAATCGTTAATACACGTTTGCAAATGTACTAAAAAAAACAGTGTTCAATAATAAAAAAATGTTTACTTTTGCATAAATTTGTTGTGTTTTTATAATATGCTTTGCATAAGGTGAAATTACTATGCAAAGGAATAAAACCATTTTAATAAAAAAAAATTGTTTGGGATAGATTTTTTGTTAAAAAAAAACAAATTATACATGCGTAGAATTGGATAAAACATTTTGATAATCAATGACTTTGTTTGTTGATAGACCATTAATAAAGTTAGTAATTAAAAAAAAATAAGGTATGAGTTTTAAAGCATCTGAAATGCCGTTAAAACAAGATGGCAGTGTGTATCACCTTCATTTACTGCCACACGAATTGGCACATAAAATTATTTTAGTGGGCGACCCTGCACGAGTTGCTTTGGTATCTTCATTTTTTGATACGATAGAAGTTAAAAAGCAAAATCGTGAAATTATTACGCACACAGGCGTTTACCAATCAAAACGTATTAGTGTTATCTCAACAGGAATGGGGACAGACAACATAGATATTGTCATAAACGAGCTTGATGCTTTGGTAAATATTGATTTAGAAAAAAAAATAATAAAAGAAAATCACACTTCTTTAGAAATTGTACGCATAGGAACCTGTGGTGCTTTACAAGAAGATATAGCTATCGATAATTTTATTGCTTCTCTGTATGGCTTGGGTTTAGACGGACTTTTGCATTATTATGAACACAAAAATATTTCTGATGAAGACTTAGTAGAAACATTTATTTCATACTCTAATTGGAATGAAAAACACCCGCGTCCTTATGCCGTTTCTTGTGCAGATAATCTTTTAGAACGCATAGCTTTTGATATACGAAAAGGAATAACTTTAACTGCATCTGGATTTTATGCTCCTCAATGCCGTGTGCTGCGTTTGCCTTTATCGCAAGGCGATTTTATAGAAAAATTAAATAATAAACACTATAAAAACACTTATTTTACCAATATGGAAATGGAAACTTCTGCACTTTATGCGTTAAGTAAATTGTTAAATCATAATTCCTTAACTGTTTGTCTTGTCGTTGCTAATCGTGTTACTAAAATGTTTAGTACTAATTATCAATTAGCAATGGAGCGATTGATAAAAACAGTTTTAGATAGAATATAAGCGTTTCCATAGTCGTTTCTAAAAAGAGTGTATCTTTTATTTTGTATCCAATATGATGAATTGAAAGATGCTTTGAAAATAATGCAAAATGTAGTATATTTAAAATTAAAACACTGATGTTCCCAATAAATTCTGGACATTAAGATAAACCCAAAAATTTTATCTTTACAGTATGTAAAAAATAACTTAATTATTTAGTCGAGCCTTAAAAAGCTATTTTTTTTGTTTTTGTATGAAAATAAG
>CAZSTX010000011.1:0-46051 GCA_964610025.1 uncultured Lentimicrobiaceae bacterium | reverse complement strand
ATTATTTTAATGATATTCAATAAATTAAAATGTTTTTAAGGGTCGACTAAATAAATAATTATAAAGAGAGCTATTTTTGTTATTATTTAACTTGTTTTTATTGATTTTTATTGGGCTTTTATCCATATCCTTTATACTTTAATATTATACAGCAAAGGAACAAAAAATCACTTTACCAAATTTCTTTTATTTGTAGATAGAAATTGAGTTTATTGTAGAAAAAAATCTACAATAAATCTATTAAAGTTTTTCGTAATTTTTGATTAATTTACTTAAATCAAAAATGTTAGAAATATTTAATTTTTGAAAAATTCGTTTTTTAAATGTGCTAACAGTATTTTGTTTTATGGATAATTGATTAGATATTTCTAAATTTCCATACCCATTAATTAAAAGTTTTGCAATTTGATATTCTCTGTCTGAAAGTTGATTTAAAGGATTTAAAATATTCGCATTTATCATTGATAATTCGAACAAAGATTTAGTAAGTTTAGAAAAATACTTTCCTTCTTTTATTAAAATTTGAATAGCTTTTAATATTTCACTTTCATCACTCAATTTATTCAAATAACCATCTGCCCCTTCATTAATAAACCTTACGGCATATATTTCTTCATTAAAACTTGTAAAAATTAGAATTTTAATAGCTGGTTGTATTTCTTTTATTTCTTTTATTTTTGACAAACAATTTCCATCAGGAAATTGAGCATCTAAAATTGCAAAATCTATTTTTTCTTTTCTAACTAAAAACAAAACTTGATTTAGATTTGATGCATGTAAGAATTGGATGTTTTCTTCCATTTCTTCAATTAGAAGCTGTAATCCTTGTCGTACAATATGATGATCATCCGCTAATAAAAATTTCATTTTTTTGTATTTAAATTTAATTCAAAATCAACTTTTGTTCCTTTATTTAATTCGCTTTCAATATTAATATTTCCGTTAAAAACTTCTACAATTTCTTTACAAAGACTTAGCCCTAATCCTACGCCAATATTCTCAATTTTATTAGAGAGAGTTCCTCTATAAAATGTGTCAAAAACTTGCTCAATATCAGATTGCAATATTCCACTTCCATTGTCTAAAATGCTCACTTTCAATAAAATACAATTTGGCTTTGATAATGCTGTTACATTTGTTATTATCTTACCATTTTCTGTAAATTTATTAGCATTTCCCAAAATATTACTAAATAATTGGTATATTTTTATTCTATCTGTAAAAACTATTGTGTTTTCATTAATATCAATATTGCTTTCTAGTTTATTTCCTTTAGTAGCAATGAATGAAGAAAAAATGGCCAAAATATTATTTATTTCACCTTGCAATTCAAATTCTACTTTATTCAAAATTATTGGAGAATATTGATTTTTTGTATATTCCAATATCTGATTAGATTGAATCAATAAAATATCGTTAGTGTAACTGATTAAATCCAAATAATTTTTCAAGTTTTTATCATTAGTTTTACGATTAATTTTATCAATAAAAATATTAATAATTTTTAAAGGGGAACGGACTTCATGACTTAACATACCAAGCAAACGAATTTTAAAATCTAAATCTTCTTTAATACGTTGATTACTCTTATTTAATTCAATTTCGTATTTAAACGATTGTGTAGTATAATACAAAAGTAGTATCAAAATTAAAAATATAAGAACAATTAATCCCAATGTGGAATATTTACGAATAGAATTAATTTTAGCATTTTGTTCATTGAATAAATTCAAAAGCTGTGTATAATAATTATCTATAGCATTTTCGTATATATTCATCAATTCTATTCCTGTCCACATTAAATTACCATAAGTTTGATAAAGTTGATTATTCTTAAGATTTGTCTTTAAAATAAATCCTTGATATTTATTTAGTTCTGTCAAATAATGTTGATTAATTAAATAAATAATACTGTCATAATCTGATTTTATCTTAGAAGTATCAAGAGTAAATCCATATTTTGTTTGAATAAAAACCGTATCTCTTCTAATGTCAGGAGCCTTTTTGAAAACGTCTATTAACCGACGAAAAAACTTCTTTTTAGTAATACTATCAGTGGAATAATGAATTGTCATTTCAAAATGCTGAATAGTATCTCTAAATTCAAATTCCTTTGGTTGATAAATTTTCATTTCTGAAATAGGAGATATTTTTATTTTACTAATTGAATCAATTGATAATTTATATTTATCAAACTTATCTTTATTTGATTTTGAAAAATCAAATTTTAAATCGGATTTAAATGCTATTGCGTTATTTAAGAGATCAATATTTTTTGTAATTTGCTTTAAAGAAATAGAAAAACTATCCAAGTTTGCTTTATTTCTCTTATGAATAAATTCATTTAAATTAATTTGAGCATTAATAAGCTCATTTATCGATAATTGCGACAATTCTTTTAATTGTTTTGTATAATTAATTTGTTTTTTTATTGTTTGCAATTTTTTTTCATTTGAGTATTCGTTGTAAATAGTAAGAAAAATAATGATTAATACAAATAAACTAATAATAATTAGGATATAATGAATAATATGTCTTCTCATTAAAATATTATTCATTTATAATCTAACTTTCTCGTCCATTCTAATAACTGACCATATTCTTTCTATATGAGCAATATATTTACAAAAATTTTTTATACAACTTTTTTTAAGCATCTCCTGAATTATTAAATACTTTTAAAAAAAATAAAAGAAGAGACTATTCTCTCTAAAATAGCCTCTTCTTATATAATAATTATTTATAATTTTAATTTCTTTTTTATTTCTTTAGGAAGTGCATCTTTATGAATAAGTATATTTAAAGTTTTGTAAGCTACATAATTATAAGAAGCATACAAATATCCTTTATAATCACCATATTCTCCCCATGAATTTTTAACAATAAAAAATTTATTACCGTTTTGGTCAACAGCTTTTCCTATTATATGTAATCCATGGTCGTCAGTTGTTTCATAATTATCATAAGCTATTTGACGCATTTCTTGAGTTATTTCTCTTTCTTTTCCTGGATTTTTCAGAAATTCTGCCATTTTTTCAGATTTTGGTAAAGTTGTCCATTTTGCTATTTCGGCATCTGCTATTTCTACTTTATTATAATCTGGGACTATAGCAATACTTCCTCTTCTTACAAAACCCTCTTCTGACACGTCGGCACCCCAAGCAAAAGTGTAACCATTGTCAATGGCTTTGTCCATTATATCCATTAGTTCATCCATTGGTATATTATAACTTATTTCTCCTATCCAATTATCAGGAACTTCTATTGGGAAAGCTGTGTAAAAAGGGTGATGTGTAAAAGATGTTAGACTAACATAGTCATCCATATTTAATCCCGTTGCATTTTTATAAAAAGATTCGGGTGTGTATTCTTTTCCTTTATAAGAAAATTTTTCAGGTTTTGGACCTAAGTATTCATTTAAAACTGCATTAAATCCTCTTAACCACGCTGTGCTCAATTTACGATTTGGATTTTTAACAATTGCATCTAAATATGATTTTAACACTGCATCTAACTCTCCATGTGCATGTATTGTATCTCCATAATTTAATCCTGAATAAACAGAAAAAGGAACTATTCCATAATTTTTAATTGCCCATATTACATCAGCAAATGAACCTCCTTGAGCAAAATTCAAATAACCATGCATACGTACATAACGTATTGCTTTTTCGTTATAAGTATTCCAAACTATGTAAAGGGGAGCTAAACTCACAGAATCTTTTCCTAAACGCATTATCTCTGATTCTAAAAAAGAAATAGTTGACCACGACCAGCAAGTTCCAGCTCTATCTTGTGATTTAATCGAAGTTGCAGGTAAACGCTTGATTTCAGTAAAGATATATCCTTCTTTTTTACTACTATCTTTATCTTGTGCTTTTATATTAAAAATGGATAAGATAAAAGCTATTGTTAAAAAAACACTTATTTTTTTCATTTTTTTTTATTTTATTTATTAATTATTTTATTTTATTGCAATAGTTTCAATTTCTATCATTGCTCCTAAAGGTAATCCTTTGACAGCATAAGCTGCTCTTGCTGGAGGATTTTTAGGATAAAATTTACTATATATTTCGTTCATTTCTTTAAAATTAGCCATATCTGTCAGCAAGCAAGTAGATTTAATAACTTGCTCGAAACTATATCCAGCTTCTTTTAAGATAGCTTCAATATTTTTCATAACTTGTTCTGTTTGTGCTGTTATACCTTCTGGCATTAGTCCAGTTTGAGGATTTACTGGAATTTGACCTGAAATAAATAACATTCCATTTGCTTCAATAGCTTGACTATAAGGACCAACAGCTTTTGGAGCTTTTTCTGTGTGTATTACTTTTTTTAACATTTTTTATATATTTTTTAAATTATTTTACAAAATTACAAAAATTATTTAAACGGATTTATTTTTCCCATCCATTAAATATCGATTCTTCATATATATTATGTTCATCTGCATCATGAGAAGCATACCATGCTTGAGCAAAAAAAGGATTTCCTTTTGCTATAGCATCAAAATTATAAGGAGTAGGGAAACACTCTGGACACCAATGCCCACCTAATAATATTAAGGCTGGCGAAGCTTTAAAATGATGTTTAAACTGGCATTCCCATTCTAATTGTGTTGACATATCGCCTTTTATCATTGTCGTTGATTTGCATACACCTCCTCTAAAAATAGCTGCTTGTTTCATATCTTCTATGTCTAAATCTTCTTTTTTCTTATCTTCATCATAACCATGATTTAAAAAAGTAGGTTCTTTCGGAGGATTTACTGCTTGATAATTTTTCCATTTTGGAATTTGTTTCCATTTTTCATAAGACCCAAAATATGCCGATATACGCTGTTGATTGCCTTGTTTTATCCAAGCTATTGTCCCATTTTTTTTGTTATTAACAAGTAAATACATTACAGTTTTTATAAGAAAAGAAGGAAGTATTTTTATTAATGAAAAATACCATGGAATTTGTTGGTGTATTTGTTCAAAATAAATATCACAAGGAGTATTATTCCTAAAATGCAAATAATTTTCTAATATATCGGCGTCGGTAAACCAATAACAATGAAAATTACGAAGAGCAAACCAATTTAAATTAAATATTTTTTCAGGAGGAGGACAATTAGTTAATTTTAAAAGCTTTACAACAAAATCATAAAAAGTTAAGCGATAAGAAGCCCCACTGCTAATATTATAAAAACGGTTCCAAAATTCATCGGGAATATTATCTTCGCAAACTTTAAGGAGCAAACGTCCTGAATCTTCAATCGTAGCCCACTCTACTACAGCATGTAAAGGAACATGAAAAATAATAGGATTTAATCCATTTAAAATTAATTTAGGATATAAAACCCCACTTTGCCTTAAACTAACCCATTTTTTCAATCCTGAATCTACTATTATACGTTCTGCTTCACATTTTGATAAAGCATAATGATCGTAAATAGCTGGATTAATTGGGTCTCCTGTTCTTCCCCAATGATAAGGAATGTTACGATGCCCTGTTTGAGCGATAGATCCCATATAAACTAAGGCAATATTATCGGCATGTTTTTGTTCTTTTATTGCATTAACAATATGTTTTGCTGCAGTAATATTTACTTTTCGTGTTGTTTTAGGATAGGGGTCGCATTGTGGTGACACCATTCCTCCTATATGTAATACTATATCAGCCTTTTGCACGCATAAAAGTACTTCATCATAGTTCATCAAATTGCCCCATACAATGTTAATTTCTTTTTTTCCCAAATAAGAAGCCATTTTTCTTCTATTGGCTTTGCTTGGACGTACTAATAAAATTAAATTAAATCTATCTAAATGTTTACAAAATTCTTTTAAGGCTGTCATTCCTATTAAGCCTGTAGCCCCTGTTAAAAAAATATTTTTTTTTGTCATATTGTATGAATGATAAATTTGAGTCGGCAAAAGTACTAAATAAAGAAATAGTTTTCTAAAAATCAATAAATTTTTATTCAACAATAGTGTTTTATTCTGAAAAGAATAAATTTCATATAATAATAAAGAAATACGTTTTGTAATTTTGGTATAATTATATAATTAAGTATTTATGCTATATAAATAGAAAAAAAAAGCTATCCAAAAAAATAGGACAGCTTCTTTTGTTATACTTTTTTTTCTGTAAAAGAATAAAAAAGTTGATTTATTTTCCTGCTAAACGTTTATAATAGTTATATCTCCATTTAGCATTTCTTTCAGCTTCTTTTAATAAAGCTTCTGCGGTTTCAGGGAATAATTGTTTTAGAGAGTTGTAACGTACTTCTCCATCAAGGAATTCTTGGAATTTAGACCAATCTGGTTCTTTGCTATCAAGTTCGAAAGGATTTTTACCTTCAGCTTCAAGCATAGGGTTAAATCTCCAATTAGCCCAGTATCCACATTCAACAGCACGTTTTTCTTCTTCTTGACTTTTACCCATTCCTGCTTTTAGTCCGTGGTTTATACATGGAGCGTAAGCAATAATTAGAGATGGTCCTGGATATGCTTCAGCTTCTTTAATAGCTTTGTAATATTGGTTGTGGCTAGCACCCATAGCAACTTGAGCAACATACACATAACCATAAGTCATAGCCATTGCGCCAAGGTCTTTTTTACGAGTTTTCATTCCCGAAGCAGCAAATTTTGCGATAGCAGCTGCCGGAGTAGCTTTCGATGCCTGACCGCCAGTATTGGAATAAACCTCAGTATCCATTACTAAGATATTAACATCTTTACCTGATGCAATGACGTGATCTAAACCCCCAAATCCAATATCATATGCCCATCCGTCTCCACCAAATATCCAAACAGATTTTTTTACTAAATACTGTTTTTTGTCCATTACTTCTTTAGCAATTGGGTCATTTAGATTTTCGATGGCAGAAATTAATCTGTCAGATGCTTTTTCAGATGCTTCTGCATTATTCATATTATCTAACCATTCTTTAGCAGCCTCTGCAGCTTCGCCTGTCCATTTAGCTTCTTTTAAAAGCATGGCAATTTTTTCTCTTAATTTTTCAATTGCAGATGCCATTCCGAAACCATACTCAGCATTATCTTCAAATAAAGAATTTGCCCATGCGGGACCTCTTCCTGATTTATAATTTATACAATATGGAGAAGCAGGAGCCGAGCCGCCATAAATTGAAGAACAGCCTGTTGCATTAGCTACTATCATTCTTTCACCGAATAATTGTGTAATTAATTTAATATAAGGAGTTTCGCCACAACCGGCACAAGCACCCGAGAACTCAAATAATGGTTGAGCAAATTGTGAGTTTTTGAAAGTTTTATGTTTATCTGTAACATCTTCTTTATATCCCACAACTTCGTCCATATACTCCCAACGCTCTACTTCTTGAAGTTGAGTTTCTAATGGCTTCATTTCTAATGCTTTTGTTTTTGCAGGACATATATCGGCACAGTTACCGCAACCTGTACAGTCTAAAACACTAACTTGAATTTTAAATTTATATTCTTTAGTTTCACCAATACCCTGAACAGTTTTTGTTCCAGATGGAGCTTTTTGTGCTTCTTCATCGGTTAATAAGAAAGGACGAATAGCAGCATGAGGACAAACATAAGAACATTGATTACATTGGATACAATTTTCAGCAATCCACTCAGGAACGTTAACAGCTACACCGCGTTTTTCGTATTTTGTAGTACCTGCTGGGAAACACCCATTTTCACGTCCATTAAAGGTAGAAACTGGAAGGGTATCTCCTTTTTGTGAATTAATTACGTCTGCAACTTTTGAAATAAACTCCGGAACTTCTTTTTTTCTTTTGAAAACAAAACCTTCAGTTTTAATATTTGCCCATTCTGCCGGTACATCAACTTGAATAACAGCTTCGCCAGCATCAACGGCTTTAAAGTTCATTTGAACAATTTTGTCCCCTTTTAACCCATAAGATTTTACAATCATTTCTTTCATTTGCTCTACAGCTTTGTCGTAAGGAATTACATTAGAAATTTTAAAGAAAGCTGATTGTAAAATAGTGTTTGTTCTATTGCCAAGACCAATTTCTTCGGCAATTTGAGTTGCATTTATAATATAAAATTTAATATTTTTTTCTGCTAAAACTTTTTTCATGTGATCAGGAAGATTCTTTTTAGTTTCTTCTGCATCATGAAGAGAGTTTAACAAGAAACTTCCATTAGGTTTAATCCCGTGTAAAACATCATAAAGTTCAACATATTTTGGTACGTGGCATGCAACAAAATCAGGAGTTGTAACTAAATAAGGAGCTCTAATTTGTTTATCGCCGAAACGTAAGTGAGAAGCCGTAAAACCACCAGATTTTTTAGAGTCGTAAGCAAAATAAGCTTGACAATATTTATCGGTAGTGTCTCCAATTATTTTAATAGAGTTTTTATTAGCTCCAACCGTACCATCAGAACCTAGTCCATAAAATTTTCCTTCGAAAGTTCCTTTGCAAAGAATAGAAATATTTTCTTTTAGCGGTAATGATAGATGAGTAACATCATCAACAATACCTACTGTAAACCTGTCTTTTGGGTGATCCGAAGCAAGGTTTTCGAAAACAGAAATCATCATTGTAGGTGTAGTGTCTTTTGACGAAAGTCCATATCTACCACCAATAATAATAGGTCTGTTTTCTTTATTGTAAAACATTTCTTTTACATCTAAAAATAAAGGTTCGCCGTTTGCACCAATTTCTTTTGTTCTGTCGAGAACAGCAATTCTTTTTACTGTTTTTGGAAGAACTTTCATGAAATATTTTTCTGAGAAAGGTCTATAAAGATGAACAGAAACGACACCAACTTTTTGTCCTAAGTCATTCAAATAATCAACAACTTCGATAAGCACGTCGGTGATTGAGCCCATTGCTACTATTACGTTTTCAGCGTCAGCTGCTCCATGGTATGTAAATGGGTGATATTCTCTACCAGTAAGGTTTGTAATTTTTTGCATATATTCCTCTACAAGATCTGGAATATTTTCATAAAATTTATTTGCAGCCTCGCGAGATTGGAAATAAATATCAGGGTTTTGAGCCGTACCTTTTGTTACAGGATTTTCCGGATTTAAAGCTGATTTTCTATACTTATCTAAAGCTTCCCAATCAAGAAGTGCTGCCATTTCTTCGTTGTCGAAATATTCAATTTTTTGAATTTCGTGCGAAGTTCTAAACCCATCGAAGAAGTGCATAAATGGAACTCTACTTTTAATAGCTGCTAAGTGAGCAATAGGAGCTAAGTCCATAATTTGTTGTACAGATCCTGTTGCAAGCATAGCAAAGCCCGTTTGTCTAGCACTCATAACGTCGCTATGATCACCAAAAATTGAAAGCGCCTGCGCTGCTAAACTTCTTGCACTAACATGAAAAACTGCTGGTAATAATTCACCTGACATTTTATACATATTTGGTATCATCAACAATAAACCTTGTGATGCTGTATAGGTTGTTGTTAAAGCTCCTGCTTGTAAGGATCCGTGCACTGCTCCTGCAGCACCGGCTTCAGATTGCATTTCTTCTACTTTAACCGTTTGCCCAAAAATGTTTTTTCTGCCGTGCGCAGCCCATTCGTCAACATTTTCTGCCATGTTTGATGATGGAGTAATAGGATATATACAAGCCATATCACTAAACATATACGCTACGTGTGCAGCTGCATGGTTTCCATCACATGTGATAAATTTTTTTACTGCCATAATATTATAGTGTTATTTAGTTATTTACAAAAAAATATTTGATTTTTATTTTTTTTGCAAATGTACATAAAATTTATTGAAATTTAAACAAATACTGAAAATTTATTTTACTATTTTTTCTATGATAATTATCTTTCAAAATAAAAAAAATGTCTCAAAAAAGCAACTCCTTTATTTTAATTTAAGCAGCATTTCTTACTTAAAATAATTATTGCTAAAAAACCAATAATATAATATTTAATAAATTTTTATTTTTAATATCTATAATTTTCGAATTGCATTTATGACTTAAATTTAATCAATATAAGAAAAATTTATTAAAAGTTATCAACATTACTTAATTTTAAACATTAAAAATTGTATTTTTGAAAATAAAATCGAATTAATACTTTACGTTTTAAATCAAATAAATATGCTAAAATTTACACATCTACATGTTCACTCTTCTTTTTCTGTTTTAGATGGAATGTCTTCAATATCAGGGTTAGTTGACAAATGTATTGCTTCTGGCATGTCTGCAATTGCTTTAACAGATCATGGCAATATGTTTGGAATAAAGAATTTTTTTAATTATACACTTAAAAAAAATGAAAGCATACAAAACGATATTCTTAAAATAGAAGAAGAAATAAAAATTTTAGCAAACGACCCTGACAATACAGATAAAATATCTGAGCTAAAGTCTTTGATTAATAAAAAAGAACAAGAAAAATTTAAACCTATTTTAGGCTGCGAAGTATATGTTGCCCGAAAAACTAAATCCAATCCTAAAGGTAGCCGTTTTGTAAAAGAATTGAAAGAAAATAGAAGTGGGCATCATCTTATATTATTAGCTAAGAATAAAATAGGATATACTAATTTATGCAAATTAGTATCTTTAAGTTGGATAGAGGGAGAATATTATAAACCACGTATTGATAAAGAAATATTAAAAACATATAAAGAAGGCTTGATTGTTACTTCAGCATGTTTAGCAGGAGAAATTCATAGAAAAATTCAAGAAAATAATTATGAAGATGCAAAAAAATCAGTAGAATGGTTTAAAGAAGTTTTTGGCAATGATTATTACTTAGAACTACAAAGACATAAAACCAATAAAAAAAATGCAGATATAAGTGTATACGAACAACAAGAATATCAAAATAAATATTTAATACAATTAGCTAAAGAAACTAATACCAAATTAATTGCAACCAATGATGTACATTTTATTGAAGAAGATCATGCAGAAGCTCACGAGCATTTAATTTGCCTAAATACAAATCAAAAAATTGATGACCCAAATAGAAAATTACGTTATACTAAACAAGAATGGTTAAAAACACCAGAAGAAATGTTTGAAATTTTTTCAGATATCCCAGAAGCATTAAGCAATACTCAAGAAATAGTAGATAAAGTTGAATTTTATAGTATTAATAATAAAGTAATAATGCCAGAATTTACTATTCCAAAAGAATTTGGGACCATTGAATCTTATCAACAAAAATACAGTGAAGAAGATTTAATATCTGATTTTTCAATTAATGAACCAGGAAGAGACCGTATTGAAAAACTTGGTGGATTTGATAAAGCATATCGTATTAAATTAGAAGATAACTATCTAAGAGAGTTAACTATGAGAGGAGCTGAAATGAGGTATGGGGTTCCTCTTAAAAAAGAAGTTAAAGAACGAATAGAGTTCGAGTTAAATGTTATTCGTAATATGGGCTATCCAGGCTATTTTTTAATAGTACAAGATTTAATACAAGCTGCCATAAATATGAATATATCTGTAGGAACAGGAAGAGGGTCAGCAGCAGGTTCAATTGTTTCTTACTGTTTGCAGATAACAAATATAGACCCCATACATTATGATTTGCTTTTCGAACGCTTTTTAAATCCTGATCGCATATCACTGCCAGATATTGATATTGATTTTGACGACGAAGGTAGAAAAAAAATATTAGAATGGGTAAAAGAAAAATATGGAGAAGACAAAGTTGCTCATATCATTACTTATGGAACAATGGGAGCCAAATCAAGTATAAAAGATGTAGCTCGTGTTAGAAATATTCCACTTGATATTTCTAATAAATTAACTAAATATGTTCCCGATAATTTCCCAGCAGATAAAGAAACAGGCGAAACTCCTAAAGTTACGCTTAAAAATTGCATGGAATTAATCCCAGAGTTTAAAGAAATTATGCAATCTGATAATAAAGAAATTATTGATACCCTAAAGTATGCAATAGAACTTGAAGGAACTGTTAGACAAGTGGGTGTACATGCTTGTGGTATTATTATAGGAGCAGATACATTAACTAATTTTATTCCTTTATGTATTCAAAAAGACAACATTTCTAATAAAAAAATACTTGTTACTCAATATGAAGGCTCGTCAATGGAAGATGTAGGATTAATAAAAATAGATTTTTTAGGATTAAAAACCTTATCTATCATAAATGAAAGTCTTTCAAATATAAAAAAATCAAAAAAAATCAATTTTAATCTTGATAATATTTCTTTTGACGACAAAGAAACCTACCAATTATTCAGCGAAGGAAATACAATTGGAATTTTTCAATTTGAATCGCCGCATATGCAAAAATTTCTACGTAAACTAAAGCCTACTAAATTTGAAGATCTAATAGCAATGAATGCACTTTATCGTCCAGGACCTATGCATTATATAGATTTATTTATTAGCCGCAAACAAGGAAAAGAAAAAATAGAATACATTATACCCGAAATGGAACTCCGATTAAAAGAAACATATGGAGTTACTGTTTATCAAGAACAAGTAATGCTTTTAAGTAGAGATATAGCAGGTTTTACCCGTGGCGAATCAGACGAATTGCGTAAAGCAATAGCAAAGAAAAAGAAAGATGTCATGGATAAAATGAGAACTAAATTTATGACAGGAGGACAATCTAAAGGACATGCTATTAAAACATTAGAAAAAATTTGGAACGATTGGGAATCTTTTGCTGAATATGCTTTTAACAAATCTCATTCCACTTGCTATGCTTTTATTGCTTTTCAAACAGCTTATCTTAAAACACATTATCCTGCTGAATTTATGGCAGCCAACCTCACCCATAATATTAATAATATTTCCGAAATTTCTAAACTAATTGATGAATGCAAGCAATTAGGTAATATAGTACTTGGTCCTAATATTAATGAATCCGATTTGTATTTTAATGTTAACTCAAAAGGCGAAATTCCCTTTGGATTAGCGGCATTAAAAGGCATAGGAGAAATAGCTGCCCTCACAATTGTTAACGAACGAAATGAAAATGGAAACTTTACTTCTGTTTTAGATTTTTTTAGAAGAATTAATCTACGTTCTTGCAACAAACGATGCATCGAAGCATTAGCAAAAGCAGGAGCATTTGATTCTTTTGGTGATATTCATAGAGCACAATTTTTTGTAGAATCGGAAAATACTTCTTTTATCGAAAAACTTATCCGATACGGCACTACTTATCAATCAAAATCAAATTCAAATCAAATATCATTGTTCGATGAAGATAATCTATCAAATGATGATAACGACATTTTAGAATTTCCTCCTTGTGAACCTTGGACAAATTTTGAACAACTACATCACGAAAAAGACGTCTGTGGATTTTATATATCAGGACATCCTTTAGATAAATATAAATTAGAAATAAATAATTTTTGCTCTTACGATATAAACACATTAAAACAAGAAGGTGTATTAAAAACATTAGGAGAAAAAAAACAATTAATTTTCTCTATTGCAGGAGTAATTACCAAAGCCTCTGTGAGCGAAACAGTAAAAGGAAAAAAATATGGAAATATAACTATTGAAGATTATAGTAATATTTTGACCTTAAGAATATTTGGAGAAAATTATTTAAAATTACAACATTTTTTACAAGAAAATATATTTGTATTTTTAGAACTTAGAAGCGTATTAAGATATGAAAGAAAAGGAGAATTCGATGATGATTTTGAAATAAAAGTAGAAAAAATTTATCTCTTAGATGATATTTTAAATACTTTTACTAAAAATATAAATCTTCTAATTAATTTAGAAGACATTGATGACAATATGATTAATTCACTTTCTCATTGCATAAAAAAAAATAAAGGAAATATACCTGTTTCTTTTAAAATATTTGATTTGAAAAATAATTTAAATGTACAATTAAATGGGGCACACAGAGTGAATGTTTCTAACTTTTGTAATGCTATAAAAAATATTCCAAAAATTGAAATAAAACTTTCTAAATAAAATCTTATTAAAAAAATATTAATTACAAGAAGATTTATCTTGTATATATGTCCACATATTGATTTCTCCTATGCTATCGTTAAAAAAACGATATTCTAAATAGTTATATGAGCTATCACTATATATGTTTAATCTACAATGGTATTTCCATTGCCACTTACGTCTCCAATTAAAAAAACCTTTCGTTAAATAAGCATAAATAAAAGGATGTGCGATAAGAGTTAATTTCTTTTCTTGCTGTTTTTCAACTAAAAATTGTATATAAGCCTCTATTTCATTGATATAAAAAAGAGACGATACTTTTACTTTTCCAGTTCCTTGACACGAAGGGCATTTATCTTTTACTTCAATATCTGTTGATGGTCTTACTCTTTCTCTTGTAATATGCACTAATCCAAATTTATTAGGAGGCAATATGGTATGACATGCTCTGTCCTTTTTCATTTCTTCTTTCAAGCGATTATACAATGTTTTTTGATTTTCAGCCATGCGCATATCAATAAAATCGACAATAATAATACCTCCTATATCTCTTAGTCGTAATTGACGTGCAATTTCTGTTGCTGCTTCAAGATTAACATTTAAAATATTTTCTTCTTGTGTTTTGAAGGCACTCATTCTATGACCACTGTTCACATCTATTACATTTAATGCCTCTGTATGTTCAATTACTAAATAAATTCCGTTTTTAATGGCAACTATTTTGCCAAAACCGGTTCTTATCTGTTTGTCAATTCCGTAATATTCAAATAGTGGTGTTGTTTTTTGGTATAATTTTACAATATTAATACGTTCAGGAGCAATAACTTTCATAAATGCCCGCACTTCTTTAAAGGTATCAAGATTATTAATATGAATAAAATCAAAACTATCGTTAAGCAAATCTCTAATAAAAGAACTTATACGATTTAACTCACTTGCAATTTTTTTAGGAAATTTTATTCCATTAATATTCTGAACTATCTGTGTCCATCTTTCTAATAAATTTTGAAAATCAGCATATATATCTTTTTCGCTTCTATTTTCAGCTATAGTACGAATAATTATTCCAACATTATTAGGTTTGTATTTCTTTGCTATTTTTTTTAACCGATTTCTTTCTAATTCATTTTTAATTTTTTGCGAAACTAATATTTGATTTGAAAAAGGAATAAACACTAAAAATCGACCTGCTAAAGAAATCTCGCCTGAGACCCTAGGCCCTTTTGTCGACATAGGTTCTTTTATAATTTGAGTCAAAATTAATTGATTAACCGTTAAAATGTCTTTTATATTTCCCGTTTTAGTTATTTCTTTTTCTTCTTTAATAGATTCTATTGATTGATAATTTGGATTATTTTGCAAACGATTTTTTACAAAATTATTAATCGTTTTAATTTTAACTCCTAAATCTAAATAATGTAAAAAAGCATTTTTTTGATGTCCAATATCAACAAATGCAGCATTTAATCCCGGAAGTATTTTTTTTACTCTTGCTATATAAATATTTCCTACAGTAAATTCATTTCCAGTAAATTCTCTATGAAATTCCACAAGAGTTTTATTTTCTTGAAGTGCAATCTCTACACTCGTACTTGTTGTATTTACAAATAACTCTTTGTAAGTTTTTTTATTCACCATTATATGAAAAAACCTAAATTTATAGATAATTAATAAGTAAGAAAAATTAAACTACATACTTATCAAGTATGTAGTTTAATTTCTGATAGGTATGTTTCACAAAAGATTATTTCTTCTTATGTCTATTTTTTCTTAGACGTTTTTTTCTTTTGTGAGTTGCCATTTTATGTCTCTTTCTCTTCTTTCCGCTTGGCATATTTTTTAATCTCTTTTATTATATTTTAACTTTTTCTTTAATGACACTTGTAAAAGATTTGGCTGGTTTAAATGCGGGAATATTATGAGCTGGAATAACAATGGTAGTATTTTTAGAAATATTTCTACCTGTTTTTTGGGCTCTTTCTTTTATCACAAAACTACCAAATCCTCTCAAATAAACATTTTCTTTTTTTAATAAAGAATTTTTTACGGTTGCCATAAAAGTTTCAACTACTTCTTGTACGGCTACTTTTTCAATACCTGTTTTGTTAGCTATATCAGCTACTACTTCTGCTTTTGTCATATTACAATTGTTTTTAATGATGAATTATTAAATATTGATTTATTGTTAGCAAAGATAAAATTATTTTAAATATAATGAATATATTTTTTATTTTTTTTTTGTAATTTTTATTTAATCAACTGATAATCAGTTAAATAAATTTAATATTTTTTCTTATAATTTTAATATTAAATTTTCACAAAATCTATATTAGATTGTTTTTCAAAGAATTACAATATATGTTTTAAAATGAGATAATTATAAATTTTTGATAAAAAATCGCTAATTATGCAGTTTTTTGAAAAAAATTGCACCTATATAACAATATTTTATATTAAAATAATTATAACTAACTATTTATGTATAGACCTTTGATTAATAAATAGCTATTTTTTATTTTTTTCAAAAGAAGCAATAAATGTTGATAACGATTTATAATAAAATAAAATCAAAACAAATAATCCAATTGTTATACTTGCATCAGCAATATTAAAAATTGCAGGAAAAAAATTAAAATTTCCAATCGTAAAAATATCAAATTGCAACATATCTACTACTTTTCCTTGCATAAAAGGAGCATAACCTCCTATGGAAGGAAACAATTCTGCTGGGGGAGCATAATAAGTACTTAATGAAAATATTTTTCCATAAAAAACACAATCAATAATATTTCCTATTGCTCCAGCACATATAACAGAAACACTTATCAATAATCCTACTGGGACGTATGATTTTATCATTTTATAAATAGTCCAAATAATAATACCAGAAGCAATAATACGAAATAATGTTAATAAAAATTTTCCCAAATAACCTCCCCAAAAAACAACCCCAAACGCCATACCGTCATTTTCTACAAAATGAAGTTTAAACCAATCGCCTAATATCGGGATTTGTTCGCCTAAAACCATATTAGTCTTGACCCATATTTTAAATACTTGATCAATAACTAAAATAAATAAAATAATGCCTATTGAAAGTAATGTTTTTTTTTTCACTTAGCGTTTTTTTTCTCATTTATTTTCGCATCGTATGATAAAGTTGCATGAGGAACAATTTTCAAGCGTTCCTTAGGAATTAATTTTCCCGTTTCACGACAAACACCATAAGTTTTATTTTCAATACGAATTAAAGCTGCTTCCAAATTCTTAATGTATTTTTCAAGGCGAGAAGCAATTCTTCCCGTTTCTTCTTTAAACAAAGTTTGCTGTCCTTCTTCTAAAACTTTAAATGTAGGAGAAGTATCTGCAATATCATTCCCAGAAATACCACTTAAAGCATCTACATATACTTTCATGTCTTGTTTAGCTTTTTCTAATTTATCAAGAATTATTTCCTTAAATTCTTGTAATTCCTCATCTGAATACCTTAGAAACTCTTTTTCTGTACTCATTGTAACCTCCTATTTTATATGTATTAATACTAAAAATAAACAAATAAATAAATATTTTTATTTTTCAACAAAAATACAATTAATATCAATAGTAAATGTTATTTATTTTATTTTTTGTTTACGTTTTTTTGTAATGTGTAAAATAGAATTAAAACCATATTAAAATTTATACTAATTTTGTAAATAAATTAACCATATTAATATTATGCAAAATATAAAAAAAATTTTTAATGGCAAAACATTAGCTATTTTATCTGGCGGAGGTGATACCCCAGCTATTAATGCAAGTATAGAAAACATTAAAAACAGAGCTCTTTTACTCGGATTTAAAGTCTATGGCATTCGAATGGGCTGGAAAGGCTTATTAGGAGATGGCGATATAGTAAACTTAACAAATCAACCTTATAATAAATTATATGGAGGAACTGCTTTGCTTTCAAGCCGTACTAATCCATTCCCTTCTAAAAACAATCCAACATCTCGTGTTCCTCAAATTTTAGCTAATTTAAAAAAATACAAAATTGATATCCTCGTAACAATAGGTGGAGACGACACCAATGGAGCTGCTAAACGTTTGTATGAACAAGAAAATATTCCAGTCATAGGATTTCCAAAAACAATAGATAATGATTTAAAAACTAAAACATTTCATTCTTATGGAAAAGAAAATATAGAAGCTGTTTTATGTCCAGGATTTCCATCAGGAGCATTACGTATAAGTGAAATGATAAAGCATTTACGTTCAACAAACGAATCTCATCAACGCATAATGGTAGTAGAAGTAATGGGACGAGACGCAGGCTGGCTAACCGGAAGTGCTTTATTTGGAGGTGCCGAATTGTCGTTAATACCAGAATATCAAATAACAAAAGAACGAAAAGAAGAATTTTTTGAAGTTGTTAAGAAAAAATACAGCGAAAAGAAAAATTTAATTATAGCCGTTTCAGAAGGAACAAGATGGTGGGACGATACAAAAAATGAATTAAGCATGGTGTATGCAAGTTCCGAAAAAGATGAGTATGGTCATAAACGCTTTGGAGGTGTGAGTGGAGTAATAGCTTCTGAAATATCTAATAAATTAAACATCTCAGCTCGTTCTCAAATTTCAGGATACTATCCGCGTGCAGGATACTGTAGCCAATACGATGAAAAACTCACAGCTGCATTAGCCGACAAAGTTCTTGATTTGCTATTACGCGAAGACTATGGTAAAATGCCCGTAATAAGTAAAATGGTAAAAGAAAACGGTTTAGAAGAATACAACACTACAACAATAGATATGGGACATATTGGAAATCAACCTTTGCAAACTATTTATTATGATTCAAAAAACTTTACTTTTACAGATGCTTATATTGATTTTTTGAAAAACATTTTAGGAGAACCCCATATTCCTTCTTTTGGATATGACTTTCCTAAAGTAACTCCCGAAGAAAAATAAATTTGGCATTGTTTCTGTAATATTTCTTTTTAAACATTAAAATTATTTTTTATGAAACAGATACGTTTTATTTTTATTAGTTTACTAATCATTCTTTTCAGCAATGTATTTGCGCAAGAAGTTGTCGAAACTCCCAAATCTTATTTTAATTTATCAGAATCGTTAATTGATTTTGGAAGTGTAACACTTGGTGCTACTAAAACTGTAAATGTAACTTTTACTAATACAGGCACAAAGCCTCTTATTATTTTTAATGTTTATACCAATTGTGGTTGTACAGAAGTTGACTATCCTAAAGAACCTTTTAAACCCGGCAAATCAGGCATATTAAAAATTTCTTATAGTGCAACTGAAGGAGAAGGTGTTTTTAGCAAAACAATCACAATCAATACAAATGCTAAAAATAAGAAAGAAAATCTTAAAATAGAAGGATTTGTAATTCCAAAATAAAAAAATTATAGAAAAAAACAGGGGTTCCCTTTAGAGAACCCCTGAAAACTATGAAAAAAAACTACTACTTTTTCGATTTATCAAAATGTGATTTATATTTGTTTAAATACTTATCTACACGCCCTGCTGTATCTACTAACTTCATCTTGCCAGTAAAGAAAGGATGCGAAGTATTTGATATTTCTAATTTAACTAAAGGATATTCTTTACCATCTTCCCAAACAATGGTATCCTTCGTTTTTACTGTTGACTTACCTAAAAAGGCAATCTCATTCGACATGTCTTTAAAAACAACAAATCTATATTCTTTTGGGTGTATATCCGCTTTCATTTTTTCTCAAATGCTATAATTTATAAACTCTAAATAAAATCTTTGCAAAAGTATAATTTTTTTTTACATCTTTAAACATTATTATTAAAAACTTAAAAAAAATTACTTTAGGGTGGACAATGGGATTCGAACCCACGACCTTCGGAACCACAACCCGACATTCTAACCAACTGAACTATGTCCACCATTTAGTTTGAAATGCAAAAGTATAATTTTTTTATATATAAAATATACCCTCTACGTATTTTAAATCTTAATAAAAAAAGAAGTAAAATATATCTATAAAACAAATAATTACAAATTTATTGTCGAAAAATTTATTTGTAAAAACAACAATATTTCAATTTATTTAGATGCCATAAAAAAATAAAATAGAATAAATATAATCTTTTTTCATTTTTTATCATTTATAAAAAGACATATTGTAAAATAAACAATAAATAAAATAAAAAAAAGTTATTTAGTATAATTTAATTACTAAAATTCATTATGAATTTAAAAAGAAACATATTTTTTTTGTTTTCTTGCATTTTTCTTAAATTATCAGCACAAAATCCAATAGCTGTTGGAGAATGGAGAACACATTTTAATTACACAAACGGAGAAAAAATTGCTATATTAGACGAAAATATTTTTTTAGCAACGGCAAATTCTCTTTTTTTTGTTAACACTGCTGATAATATTATACAAAGATTAGGCATATTAGAAGGATTGAATGATATTGGAATTCAAACTATTGAAACAAGTACCCCTACCAATACATTAATAATATGTTACCTAAATTCTAATATTGACTTATATTCTAATGGAATAATTTCTAATATTCCCGATATTGCAAAAAAACAAATAAGTGGCGATAAATCTATTTATAATATTCACTGTGAAGACAAATATGCTTATTTAGCTTGTGGCTTTGGAATTGTGATCCTTGATTTACAAAAGAAATTTATTACCGACACTTGGTTTTTTTCTACAGAAGGACAATCAATAGCCGTAAATGATATTACTATTTGTGATAATATTATTTATGCTGCAACTGCTAAAGGAGTTTATTACAATCAATTAAATAATACAATGATTGCACAGTTTGCCTCATGGGAAAAAGTTACAGACTCAACATTGAATAATAAAAAAATATTATTTATTGAAAATTTTGACAATAAAGTATATGCAGTTACTAACAACCCTTTATTTTCATTTGATACTTTATATAATCAAGATAGTACAATCTATGAAATAGATACAAATATTATTCAAACTGTCAGTCATGTTTATTCAATACAAAACAACACTTGTAAAATAGATAGTGTTTTTGGATTAGAAGAAATTAAAAATATAAGAAGTATAAACGGCTATTTAATCGTTACCAGAGAATGGGGAGCAAATTCTTATAAAATTAACAACAATAAATTAGAATTAAATAATTCATTTTCATCTCTATTTACTTTAGATGCCATTTGTAATCAATGGGGATACATTTGTATTGCCGACAAATTAAATGGCTTAGTTTGTCAAACTTCTAAAAATCCAATTATTTATTCACTTCCTGGACCTGCCACTGATAATGTATGGGCTATTAATATTGCTCAATCGACTTTAGCATGTGTTCCTGGTGCTCATGCAGATTGGGTCCCTCTATGGCAACAAACAAGTATCAGTATTTTTGAACAAGAAAAATGGGATAATTTTTTATATTACGACCCGCCTTTAAGACAACATCAAGTTTACGATGCCTTAGATATTGTAATCAATCCAAACAACACAAAAGAAATGTTTATAGCATCTTATATATCAGGATTAATACATGTTGTAGACAGAGAAACTATAAAAGTGTACGATAATACTAACTCTCCCTTAGAAAAATCTTCGGATAGAATACAAGTCAATTCGCTTGCTTTTGATAAAAATTTTAATCTTTGGATGGTCAATTCAGGAGCGACAAATCCGCTGTTAGTTCGCATGAAAGATGGCACATGGAAATCATTCAATGTTTATTTTTCTTCTAGCGATATTATTGGGAAAATATTTATTGATAGCCGCGATTGGATATGGATGACCGGCAATAGAGAAACTTCTTTATTAATTTATAACCCTAATGGAACACCTTTAAACACAGCAGATGACCAACTTATTAAATTAAATACATCGCTATCAGAAACAGAAGGAGCTTTTGATTATATTTATTCTATAACAGAAGATAAAGATGGAAAAATATGGATAGGAACCAACAAAGGAGTAAAAGTATATCATAATCCTTCCCTTTTATTAAAAAATCCCAACACTCCACCTCAAGCTGTATATATAAACGAGATTCTTGGAACAGGAGGCGATACAATTCCTCAACTATTACTCAATCAAGAAGCAATAAAATGTATAAAAGTAGATGGCGGAAATCGTAAATGGATAGGCACTGACAACGCAGGAATTTTTCTTGAATCAGAAGATGGAAAAAATGAATTATTGCATTTTTCAATAGAAAACAGTCCACTGCCATCTAATGCTATTTCAGACATTGCTATTGATGGAAAAACCGGAGAGGTTTTTATTGCCACAGACAAAGGATTAGCTTCCTTTCGTTATACCGCTACAGATGGAAATGAAAATTACGACGAAGTAAAAATTTTCCCTAATCCAGTAAAAGAAGATTTTTCAGGTTATATTTCTATTTCTGGATTAAAAGAAAACGCTGAAGTCAAAATTACAGATACATACGGTGGCTTGATATATAGGACAAAATCCTACGGAGGCACAGCATCTTGGAATGGATGCCACTTTGATGGAAGAAAAGCAAGTACAGGAGTTTATTTTGTATTTATTTCAGATACAAAAGGGAAAGAAAAAAAAGCAGGTAAAATTTTATTTATTAAATAATAATATGAAAACACGTATTGAAACCGATAGTTTAGGACAAGTAACAATTCAAGAAGGAAAATATTGGGGAGCACAAACACAACGCTCTTTAGCCAATTTTAAAATAGGAAATATGCTGATGCCTAAAGAAATCATACAAATGCTGGCTATCATTAAAAAATCTGCTGCCTATGCAAACTGTTCATTAAAAAATCTTTCTGATGAAAAACGCAATATGATTGCACAAGTGTGCGATGAAATTATAGAAGGAAAATTGAACGAGCATTTTCCCTTGGTAATTTGGCAAACAGGCTCAGGCACACAAAGTAATATGAATGTAAACGAGGTAGTTGCCAATCGTGCCGAAGTTTTGAAAGGCGGAAATTTACATTCATCTACCCGCTTTATTTCTCCCAATGACGATGTAAACAAATCGCAATCAACAAACGATGTATTCCCAACTGCCATGCGATTGGCTTCTTACGATGTATTGATAAAGAAAACAATACCTGCTTTGGAAAAACTACAACAAGAATTTCAATCCAAAGAAAAGGCATTTCAAGATATTATTAAAATAGGAAGAACCCATTTGATGGATGCCACTCCATTGAGTTTGGGAAGTGAATTTTCGGCTTTTGCTTCGCAGTTAGAATTTGGTATACAGGCTTTAAAAAATACATTAACCCATTTATCGCAATTACCAATAGGAGGTACGGCAGTGGGAACGGGATTGAATACTCCTAAAGGATACGATTCACTTAGTGTGAGTTATATAAATAAATTTACCAATCATGTTTTTGCTCCGGCAAAAAATAAATACGAAGCCATGGCATCGCAAGATGCTTTTGTCGAAACTTCGGGAGCTTTGAAGCAAATAGCCGTTAGTTTGACCAAAATAGCCAACGACATACGCTTATTAGCTTCGGGTCCTCGTTGTGGATTGGGCGAAATTGATTTACCACAAAACGAACCGGGTTCTTCCATTATGCCCGGGAAAGTTAATCCTACTCAATGCGAGGCAATTACCATGGTGTGTGCCCAAGTAATTGGCAACGATACCGCCATTACTACCGCTGGATTGCAGGGACATTTGCAGTTAAACGTGTTTATGCCCATGATAGTGTATAACTTATTGGTATCAGCACACTTATTAGCCGATGCCTGTCATTCATTTAGAGAAAATTGTGTAGAAGGAATTACACCCAATCTTAAAAATATAGCACAGCATTTGAATCAATCCTTGATGTTGGTAACAGCGTTGAGCCCACACATTGGATATCACAATGCAGCAAATATAGCACAGCACGCATACCATAAAAACCTTACATTAGAAGAAGCGGCTATTGATTTGCAGCTACTTACAAAAGAACAATTTGAAGAGTGGGTAAAAGTTGATGAAATGATTTAGTCCTACTTTTAGTAGAACTTACTCCCTTCTATTGATTTTTTTGTTTTGTATACGCAATTTTATGTATTTTTGCACATCATTAAAAAGAAGAGTAAACATTATGACAACTAACGAAATACGAAAAATATTTTTAGATTTTTTTGAAAGTAAACAACATGAGATTTTTCCTTCCGACTCCATGGTTATCAAAAACGACCCTACCTTGATGTTTACCAATGCCGGCATGAATCAATTTAAAGATATTTTTTTAGGACATGCTCAGCCTAAGTTTCTCAGAGTGGCTAACAGTCAAAAATGTTTACGAGTATCGGGGAAACATAATGATTTAGAAGAAGTTGGACATGATACCTACCACCATACTATGTTTGAAATGCTTGGCAATTGGTCGTTGGGTGATTATTTTAAAAAAGAAGCCATTACGTGGGCATGGGAACTGCTAACGGAAGTGTTTTCCATTCCGCCTCAACATTTATATGTTACCGTTTTTGGTGGCGATGAAAAAGACGGAACCGAAAAAGACACAGAAGCCTACGATTTATGGAAAACCATTGTGCCAGAAGAACGTATATTGTTTGGCTCTAAAAAAGATAATTTTTGGGAAATGGGCGAAACAGGTCCTTGCGGTCCCTGCTCCGAAATTCATGTAGACATACGTTCCGAAGAAGAAAAGGCAAAGGTATCGGGAAGAGAATTAGTAAACAAAGACCATCCTTTGGTAATTGAAATATGGAACTTGGTATTTATACAGTACAATCGTTTGGCAAACGGAAGTTTAAGTTTACTACCTAATAAATACGTAGATACGGGCATGGGATTGGAGCGTTTGGCTATGGTTTTACAAGGGAAACAATCCAATTATGATACCGATATTTTTCAATCGCTGATAGGCGAAATCGCTTTGTTATCTCAAAAAACGTATGGAGCACAATCGGATAGCGACATAGCTATGCGTGTAATTGCCGATCATTTGCGAGCTGTTTCTTTTGCCATTGCAGACGGACAGTTGCCCTCCAATACAGGGGCAGGCTATGTGATTCGTCGTATATTGCGTAGGGCGGTACGTTATGGATATACATTTTTAGATTTGAATAAACCCTTCTTACACAGCTTAGTGTCAAAATTGGTGGCATTAATGGGAACTTATTTCTCTGAACTAACACACCAACAACATTTGATAGAAAAAGTATTGTTAGAGGAAGAACAATCCTTTTTGAGAACCTTATCTCAAGGGATTCAAAAATTTGAAAACTATGTGCTTACACATCCTAAACCTTTGATTGATGGACAATTTGCTTTTGAATTATTCGATACTTACGGATTTCCCATAGATTTAACTCAACTAATGGCTTCGGAAAAAGGATATACCGTTGATATGGAGGCTTTTTACCAAGGATTAAAAGCCCAAAAAGAACGCTCGCGTGCAGTAGCTTCGTTGGAAACAGAAGATTGGATAGAGTTACATCCCCAAAGCACACACAGTCATTTTGTGGGTTATGATAGTCTTGAAACAGAGTGTCATATTGTAAAATACAGAAGAATAAAAGCCAAAGGAAAACAGTTTTACCAATTGGTATTGAATCAAACACCTTTTTATGCCGAAGCGGGAGGACAGGTTGGGGACAAGGGACTATTAGAAAGTGTAAATGAAAAAATCCAAATCACAAATACAATCAAGGAAAACAATTTAGTATTGCACATTTGCCATACATTGCCCGAAAATTTGACCGCTACATTTCTTGCTAAGGTAGACATTGAAACACGAAAAGCTACGCAAAACAACCACAGTGCTACGCATTTACTGCATTATGCTTTGCGTAAAGTATTGGGAAATCATGTTGAACAAAAAGGTTCGTTGGTTAATGAGGAGCGTTTTCGTTTCGATTTTTCTCATTTTGAAAAAGTAAGCGAAGAAGAATTATTTAAAGTAGAATCGCTTGTAAATAAAATGGTTAGAGAAAACATATCGGTTAATGAATTACGCGAAATTTCGATAGAAGAATCTAAAAATATGGGAGCCATGGCTTTATTTGGAGAAAAATACGGCGATAAGGTACGTGTTATTCAATTTGGCGAAGCCATCGAACTATGTGGAGGTACACATACTTCGGCAACGGGGAATATTGGTTTGGTAAAAATTGTTTCCGAAGGAGCCATCGCCGCAGGCGTTCGCAGGATAGAGGCACTGAGTGGAGAAAAAGCAGAAGAGTATGTGTATCAGTTTCAACAACAAAACAACGAAATCAAACAATTACTCAATGCCCCACACAGCATTCCAGCTATTAAAAAATTGATACAAGAAAATGAAACCTATCGCAAAACAGTAGAATCTTTTGAACAAGAGCGTACGATTAATTTTATTGAACAAATTAAAAATCAATTGACTACCATAAATAACATACACGTTATTCAACACTTGGGAAGCCTATCGCCCGAACTGCTTAAAAATGCAGCCTATCATTTGAAAAATGAGTATACCAATCTTTTAATTGTTTTTGGAAGCGATGCCGAACAAAAACCCAATGTAATAGTTGCACTTTCAGACGATTTGGTGCAAACAGGCAAGAGTGCCGCCGTGTTGGTACGCGAGGCATCTTCTTTTATACAAGGAGGTGGTGGAGGTCAAGCTAATTTGGCTACCGCTGGCGGAAAAAACACAGCGGGATTGCAAGAAGCCATACAGAAAATTATAGAAAAAGCAACGACATAAACCCCTATTCTATCCTGCTGTTTTTATATTTTTACGTAAAATGATACCAATAAAAGCATGCTATTGGCTTGCTTTATACCAATCAAACACATAACTTATTGGTAATTAAAGGAAAAATATTTTCAATATTTTTAAAAAACTATCAAAAACATGTGTATATTTGTACCAAAAATAAAAGAGTTATTTAAAAAATTAAAATTTATTGACATGAAAAAATTATTTATTATTGTTGCGGTAACGATGTGTTGCCAAGTTTCATTTGGACAACTGAAAGTAACACCAAATGGTAATGTAGGAATTGGGAATAATAATCCATTACAAAAATTGCAGGTCGACACTGGCAGTATACTTCTTCGAGGTATGGGCGGAAACTTGTTTTTTGCCAACGGTGCTCCTTCCTGTCTTACTTGGGGAATAGAATATACCGATGGTGCTTGCTACGGTAATGCACCGGGATTAAATTTTTGGAGACCATGGACAGCAGCCCCGTGTGAGCATAACTATAGGAATTATGTATTGTTTTTGCATGATAGAGGAAATGTAGGTATAGGTTGTATTCCTAGTGAAGGATATGCTTTGGATGTAAGAGGAATTTCCCGAGTTCCAACTCTTAAAATTTTTTCCGATGAACGCTTGAAAACAGAAGTAAGACCCATTGACCTCAATGAAACAGCAAACCTCTATTTGTTGCAGGGAAATTTTTATAAGAAAACACTTCCTGCCGTTATCGAAAATTTCACCTGCTCATCTGATGTAAAACTATCTGTATCAGAAAATCCCGCAATAGAAATTTTAGAGTACGGCTATTTAGCCCAAGAATTGGAGGTTTTTTTTCCAAACTTGGTAAGTATTGATGATTCGGGGTATTATTCGGTTGATTACATAGGGTTAATTCCCATTACAATTGAAGCGGTAAAAGAACAAAAATCAACCCTTGATAATCAACAACAGGAAGTCACCCAACTACAAACAGAATTTGCACGGTATATAGATTCAATAGAACAACACCGACGAGAAATAGAAACCTTACAGCAGATTGTAATGTTTCAGGAAATGGATTTGGGTGAACTAAGAAATGACATAAATATGTTATGGAATGAAGTTATGGAATTACGATTCGATTTAAACCGTTGTTGTGAAGGTAAAGGACTTTTAAGAGGTGATACCCTTTACAAAGACACTTCTATCAGCAAAAATCCTATTTTTGATAAATCAGCACTGTATCAAAATACTCCCAATCCATTTAATGCAAACACCCAAATATCCTATTATTTGCCTACTACGGTTCAAACGGCTTACCTTTATATTTATAGTTTAAATGGTATCCAACAGAAATCCTATTCCCTTACACAAAGAGGGGCGCAAGCTATAACTATTTATGCTTCTGAACTGCCTGCTGGTATGTATTTGTATACCTTAGTGGTAGACAATGAAATTATCGATACTAAACGTATGATTTTAACTAAATAAATATAAAGTTATGAAAATAAAAAACTTATTTTTAGCTTCTCTTTTATTTCTTATTTTTTCAGGAATAAAAACTTACGCACAAATAGACACAGAGTTTGCTCCCGTTGGTGCCAAATGGTATTTTGATTTTGGAGTGTGTCTACCACCTGCTCAGCAAGCGATGGACTTGGCATACGTCAAATTTGAATGTATTGGAGATACTTTAATTGATGCCATGCAGTGTAAAATCATTAATAAATATAGAGAATATGATTACCATGGAAAATTAGAAGTTCCATTGTCTGAAAATTACATTCTGTATTGCGAAGCAAAGAAAGTATATGAAGTAGAAAATGGCAAAAAATATCTACTGTATGACTTTACCAAAGAAGTGGGAGAATATTGGGTGCTTCCAAAATATGACGACACGCTTTATGTTCAAAAAATAGATACTGTAGAACTTTCTACTGGAGAATTTTCTAAAAGATACGTTTGTAAAAGGACAAATGAAATACTTTTTTATGGTGCTTATATTTACGAAAGGTTTGGAAGCGATATTTATTTTTTCCCTGCCAACACAAACACACCTCCCATGGAGGGAAGAAATTTACGTTGTTATTGTGAAGGAGAAGAATTAATACATACCACAAACATAAATCGTCCGTGTGATTATATTTCTGTCGGTATTACTGAAAAATCATTGGAGTCATATATTAAAGTTCAAAATCCTGTAAATTATATTATCTCCATATCTTTGAGCGATGCAATAGTACAAGAAGGCATAAAACAAATAAAAATTTATGACATATTGGGGCAGGAAATACTTACGCTGCAAGAAGTAATATCCACTGATATACAAATCCCTTTCTCTAATTATCCGCAAGGGATTTACATCATAAATATTACCATGAAAAATTTATCTTCTATATCTTATAAAATCGTAAAACAATAAAAACCGAATAATCATGAAAAAATTAGTATTCATTATTTTAATAGTATGGATAGGCAACGCAAAAGCACAAATCCAGCAGTCTTTAAACCTTACATTTTCTGTCAGCACGGAAATGAATCCTTTTCAAGATACCCTGTTTTGTTACGGATTGAGTGTAAGTGGTAGCGTTGAACTTTATTCCGAAAACAGTTTGGCAAGAGTGTTATTGGTAGATATGGATGGGAAAGAACACCTTGTTTTAGAATATTATCCCTTATTGCTTCCATCACAAAGCACTTTATTTTTGAATCAAAGCGAAGAAACAGCCCTCTTAGAAAGGACGGGTGTTTATGCTTTAAAGATAGAATTGGTAGATGCTCAAATTTTTATTTCGGATTTAGAAATAGACACGCTGACCAAAAGTGGCATAGAACCCTTACGTAAAAATATGGCAGATGATAGATACACTCAAAAAATAGACTTAATTAATCAAACACTTTCTCAACACAAAAAAGCTTGGGTGGCGGGAGAAAATTCAATCGGAAGACTTTCGCATGAAGAAAAGAAGAAAAAATTTGGAATAGACAGTGTTTTGAACTTACAAGGATTTGAATATTTTGTAGGCGGTTTTTTCTCTCCCTTAGGCGATAATACGCCTCAGGCTATCGATCAGATTGTAGATTCGTTTGACTGGAGAAGCCGACATGGGGCAGATAATCCTAACAGCCCTTACTACAATCCGGATGGGCACGGTTGGATTACACCTAGAATTAACGGACAAGCCATGAGTGATTGTTGGGCTTTTTCTTCGGTATATAGTTTAGAAGCTATTGTGAATTTGTACTATAACAGGATGTTAAATTATAATTTATCTGAAATGGATGCCGTTGTTTGTAGCAGACCCCCTCCGGTAAGAAGTGGAGGAAGTACAACTACTTCCTTAGCTTATATGAAAAATATAGGTGTTGTAAATGAGGAATGTTTTCCTTATAGAGGAGATACAACTGCCTTATGTTTAGAGAAATGCAATGATCCGGCAGAACAAATAAAAATAACAAATTACAGTTCACTTCCTCGTGATGAATTAGAAATAAAAAAAACATTAATAGAAAAAGGTCCTTTAGTAACATCCATATATGGACAGTGGGGGCATGCAATGAGTATGGTTGGATATGGAGTAGTAAAAGCAGGGGATCTTATAATGGATGGGGAGGCTGAGCATACAGGAATAGAGATACGAGTACTCATAGAGTCTCCCGATATTGGAAAACCCTACTATATTTTTAAACAAAGCTGGGGAGATAATTGGGAAGATTCTCCTTTTATTAGAGTTGTACTAGATGTTACAAATCAAATAACGAGATCTCTTTGCATTCATACTCCATTGAACAGCCTGCAGTTAACAGATACAGATATTGCGTGTAATGATTTTGACGGCGACGGTTATTATTATTGGGGAATCGGACCAAAACCTGCGACTTGTCCTGCTTGCGCTCCAGACGAACCTGATGGCGATGACTCCAATCCAAATTTAGGTCCAATGGACGAATATGGAATTTGTGCAGTCATCATTCCTTTGGTTGAGGACATTACTACATCTCAAACATGGAGTACAGACAGAACATTATGTAACAGTATTAATATTCAATCGGGTGTTACTTTGACTATAACAAATACAGCAACTATATTTTCATCCAATTACTCAATAACCATTAAAAATGGTGGAGAGTTAATCTTGTCGGAAGGAACAATTGATGATGGAAGTATTGAGGTACAAAGTGGAGGTAAATTGACCATAGTAAATAATGGAAAAATATTGCTAGGAAGTTATGACAATTTAGATATACAATTAGGTGCAGAATTTGATATGGATTATGGTGAAATTAATTTGAAATAGTATATCCTTAGTCCTAATAAGGGATTGGTAATTAATGTGATTATCGACAGCAAACGTATGATTTTAACTAAATAAAAAGGAAAAATACAATCAATTAATTCAAAAGCAAAATGAGAATAATATTAAAAAAACCGTTACGGTTCACAGTAATAACGACACTGTGTTTAGTTGTAGTAATTTTATTTGCAATCAATGGTTGC
Organism: uncultured Lentimicrobiaceae bacterium; assembly: GCA_964610025.1. Taxonomy (GTDB): domain Bacteria; phylum Bacteroidota; class Bacteroidia; order Bacteroidales; family WCHB1-69; genus UBA5266. The sequence goes on along the minus strand of CAZSTX010000011.1, from coordinate 14,981 downwards.
AATAAGTCGGATATTCCACCTAAAATAAGTTTTACGCCATGTCAGGAAAGTAAACAAGAAAATGGCGATGAAGTAGATGTGAAATTCACCAATAAAGGCGTAAAAATCATTTACTATAATTTTGCAGTTACATGTGATTTTGATACCGTAAATGTAACGCACAATTTTGCAAATGGGATTTTGAACATTACCCAGCAAGGCTCACCTAATCAGGCAAATTGTATATGTTATACCGATGTGTCATATACGATAAACGGAATTTCACAGGACGAAGTAAATATAATTTTTATCAATGGCATGCAAGTTTATGGTCATAATGATAATGATGCTGTTACACAAAATTTCTATGTTTTTAGTGCTAATTTTGACAAAGATGATTTTAGTAAAGATGAACAATGTGGTTATCTTCTTTTTGAAGACCATGGGAGTCCGTTTGATTACCATAATCTTTTTGTATGGGCAGAAAATTTACCTGAAGAATATCAAGACCACCTTCTTCCTGTAACTGTAACATTCCATTATACGGAAGAAGAATGTGATAGTCATCCTATTATTAACATAATAAAAATTCAAAAGCAATGAAAATAATAGTAAAAAAACCATTGTGGTTAGTTGTAGTGGCTTTGTTTGTAGTTGGTGGTTGCAACAAGCCAGAAATTCTATCTGAAACTGACAATAACGTAAATAATAATGAATCCCAAAAAGATATTTGGGAATGGAAAAATGTGCATGATACAAACAGCACCGTTACACTTATTGTTTATGAGGGAAATGTATCTGTTACTAAATCACCTAAAGAAGATGGATATTACGATCATTTTCATCAATTTAGAGACGGCGACCAATATCTTTTACAAAATGATACATTGTATCTCAAAAATCTTGACGGAACGGTTGTTTATCCACCTGTTGATTTTTTTAAAATTACAAGATTTTCTGAAGATGAAATGAAGTTAGAATATTTGGGAGCTAAATGGGCAATGCCTCTTTATATTTATGATTACGTATTTAACCGTAAAATAATAGAATAGTTATGAAAAAGTACACATTATTATTAATGATTTATACGACAATATGTATATCAGTAATAGCACAATGTCCTGACAAAAAATGTTCAGATACATTTGCAGAATGGGGATTTGCTATACAAATTCTTGATGACGCATATATACCTGTAATTACAAATACAGATGAAGATTGTTATATCACGTTACAATCTGAAATTCCAAAGTTAAACTCAATTTTAGCAAAATATAATATAGTGAACTTTTACAGATATACAGATACCCTGCATGCAGAGAACCCTTTTATAGACCAAACCTATATTTTGGTTTGTGATGAAGGACAATTTGAATTGGGGGAAGAATTAAGAGATAATTTTTCTGATGCCATTCCATTTATTGAGCATTGGGAATGCTTTCTTCAACCTACTAATAATGTGAGTAATATATTCTATAAAAAAAGTAATTTTTATCAATACGAAAACTGTTTAATTTTCAGTGAAAGCATTTTACGAACAATAAATTTTTATTCTATTGAGGGTAAAAAAATATATTCATTTAAAAGTATAGAGAAAAGGATAAATCCATCTCTATATTTAAAACAAAAAGGGGTATATTTTGTCGAAATAATCGAAAATAGCAAAAAATATTCAGGAAAATATATTCATTTTTAAAAATAAAATTTATGAAAACAAAATATTTTGTAATTACAATAGTGCTATTGTTTTGGGCTATAAATCCTGTTATGTCTCAAAATAGGTATACATATTACGTTCATATTCAAAACAAAGATTACATACCAACCATTTCTGATTCCAAAGATAAGGATGGCATTGTTACTGCAAGTTCAAAAATCAATTCGTTTAATCGTGTGCTCGAAAAAAGCAGATTTTATGAATTTATTCAAGCTTTTCCAACGGCTCACACAGATTGGTTGCGGGAAGTATATTATGTAGTATGCGATAACGATAATTTAGAACGAGATATGAACGAGTTTCAAAAATCAATTCCTTTGATTGAGCAGTTATGTGAACCTATTTTAACAGGAGATGACCCCGATGACCCAATCTACACAAGAGGGGATATGGCAGATTTAGACTTAATTAATGCAAGTAAAGCGTGGAATATTGCAAAAAGATACCCAAAAGTAAATGTTGCTATTACAGATACTTATTTCGACACCACTCACGAAGATTTATCTTTTACATTGATAGGAGGCAGTAATAATGAAAATGTAAACTCTGTTGCACATGGCACTTTTACAGCAGGACGATTTGGAGCAATAAACAATAATGGAAAAGGCGTCGCTTCAAGTGGGGGCTATAATACCAGTTTATATGTTTCAACAAATTGGGCTTCTGATGCGGAAGTTTTAAGGTTAGCACAATTAGGTTATAGAGTAATAAATTGTAGTTGGATTAATACTTGTTCTTATTCAACAATTCAAAATGATCTTTATAACGAAATAAGGAATATACATAATACAGTTGTGATTTTTGGGGCAGGAAATGGTAATATTCATTGCAATGGAAATAAAGCATATCCCGCATCGTACGAATCTTGCGTGTCAGTTACAAGTGTCGGGCATAAATACCTAAGAGGAGTATTAGATACAGACGGTATTGCAAGAAATTGGAAAGATGTTCACGAGTGCGTAATAGGAGACCCTAATAACGATCCTTATCGCACTCATCATCATAATGAGGCTGTGGATATTTGCGCGTTTGGTTACCAAGTTTATTCAACAGCATACAAAAATACATATTATACTTCAGGAGGAACCTCTTTTGCTGCTCCCCAGGTTGCAGGTGTGGCTGCAATGGTTTTGGCTATAAATCCAAATTTGACTGCGAATCAAGTTGTTGATATTTTAAAAAGCACTGCAGATGCTTCAATTTATAATATTCCTGAAAATGCTCCATATGTAGGACTGTTAGGCACAGGTCGTTTAGACGCTTATGCTGCCGTTAAAGCTGCTTGTCCAACACCTATTGTTAATTTTATTAATCAAGTAGTAACTACCGATACAACAATTACAAATAATTGTGGCGACATCAATGTACAAAACGTGAAAGTTCAAAATGGAGCAAAACTAATTCTTGATGCAGCGGGAGAAGTTAATATAATTAGTGATTTTGACGTAGAATTAGGTTCAGAATTTGAAATAGTATATCCTTAGTCCTAATAAGGGATTGCTAATTAATGTGATTATCGACAGCAAACGTATGATTTTAACTAAATAAAAATGAAAAATAAAATCAATTAATTCAAAAGCAATGAAAATAATAGTAAAAAAAACATTATGGTTCACAGTGGTAACAATACTGTGTTTAGTTTGTTTAAGTTTGTTTGCAACTGGTGGTTGTGTAAAGACTGAATATCACACCGTAAACTTTACGGGAGAAGGAATTGCTATCAATCCGCAGTCTATCGAACACGGCAAACACGCCACAAAACCTGAAAATCCAGAAAGAGAAAATTACGGTTTCGGTGGATGGTTTACCGACAATGGAACATTCGCTAACGAATGGGATTTTAAAACTGACATCGTAACGCAAGACACAACACTTTATGCAAAATGGGACACCTTGCAAAATTACCCAATAGAAATTCCTTTTACGGAATACTCATTATCAGAAACCTCGTGTCAGTGGAAAAATTTTGAATCTAATAAAGTAATCATTATCAATAGTGATGAAGAATTGATTGATTATATCGTTTGTGTAGACAACGACTATTCCAAAATTGATTTTTCAAAATATACTTTATTATTGGCACGCGGAGTAGAAAACTATTTTGTTAGACCAAATTCTACAAGATTGCAACAAGTTTCTGCACAAAGTTATGTAATGAAAGTTAATTTACAGCCAAATTTAGCAGCAGTTATTACAAATTGGCAAGTTCCAATTGTTGTTAATAAATTAAGTGAAGGGTGTACTATAGAGATAATTGTTACATTAAAATAGAATACAAAATGAAAAAGTACACATTATTATTTATAATTTTCTTATTAAATACTCAAATTTTGATTATCAACAGCAAACGTATGATTTTAACTAAATAAATATAAAGCCATGAAAATAAAAATATCTCTTTTTTATATGATTCTTTGCTTTACTTGGCAAGTAAAAGCACAAACAGGAAACAATAACACGATTGTTAATGACAATAGTACATGGGCGGTGTTGATTTATGGATTAGGTGCTTATAACATACCTTGTTGTGTAAAAACACAATATGTTTATTTTGACGGAGATTCGATTATTGGAATCAACTCGTATAAAAAAGTTTTTTCTTGTGATGATAGTTTACATAAAAACATTAAATACGAAGGATTAATCAGAGAAGAAGAAAAGAAAACTTATTTTATTCCTGCTAATTCTGATACCGAATATTTATTGTACGACTTTTCATTGGAAGAGGGTATGAATTTTGAATACGGTTATTTTTGGACGCGAGATCCAAGTGTTACTTTATATGTCAATTCTGTTGATTCCATAGAAATTAATGGCTCTATGAGAAAACGTATAGAACTATCACTTTATGGAAGAGTAATAGATGTATGGGTAGAAGAAATAGGGAGTCTGAGCGGGGTATTATATCCATGTTATAGTGCATTTTTATCTGGTGGTGTTAAAGAATTATTATGCTATTATCAAGATAATGAGTTAGTATATAAAAACCCCGATTATTCCAAATGTTATTATGATGATCCTAATGAGTTTCTTTCGGTAGAAACAATCACAAATTCATCTAATATAGCTATTTATCCCAATCCAACAGGTGATTTTTTTATCATATCTGACCCTAAGCAAACCGTATCAAGGGTTGAAATTTTTGATGTTTTTGGTAAAATGATTTATGAAAAGAATGTAAATCAAAATTTATTACAAATAAATATGAGTTCGTATAGTCAAGGAATTTATTTGATTAGAATAGTAAGTAATAAAAGTGAGTATAAACATAAAATTATAAAAAGATGAAAGCACGTATAATATTTATTGCATTGTTAGCATTAGTGTCAAATTCATTTGCTCAAGTGACAAAAGAGCAAGCAGATGAAATTATATTACAGTACATTATTGATGAAGAAATGAGAACTGATGTTTTGTTGTTAGAAACAACAAGTATGTTACCCAATGCGGAAGGTATCTCAACAATAACAACTCATCTATTTGGTAATTACGAAACCTTTAGCATTGAATATCCTTGTTGGGTTTATCATATTTATGAGTGGGCAGATGTAAATTGTTGTCGTCCTCATAGATATTTGTTTGTCAACAAAGTCACAGGAAATATTCTTGAAGTAAAAACAAAGGGAAGTCCGTATAATCCTAATCCCGAAAATTGGCAATTGGTATCTTCTGCCATTAGTGGATTGCCTGATATAGATAGTGAATTTGGAGTGTTCTATTTTCCTAATCCAGTGAATGATTTTTTTACCATATCTGACCCTAAGCAAACTGTATCAAGAGTTGAAATTTTTGATGTTTTTGGTAAAAAAGTTTATAGTCAATTGCATGAAAATACAGTCAATATGAGTTCTTTTTCAACGTTCTCTTTATAGTAATTATCTTATTAAACAAACAAAAATGTTTAGTTGGAGCAAATATCCTTTATTACGAATAGTAGCAGGCTATTTAATAGGCGTTTTTTTTGCTTTTTATTTGAGAGATAATTTTCTTATTCCCTCTTACTTAGGATTGATTATTAGCACATTAGGAATAGCTTTTTATTTCTTACTTCACTATTTTCTTTCTTATAAAAATCGCATTTACACAGGAGTCGTTATTATTTTTTTAATTCTCTGGATGGGATTTTTTATGACTTCTGTATTTATTAATACAAATACAATCCCTTCTCATATTTTATCTTCTAATCAATCAGTTATACTTATTGGAGACATTAAAGAGTCGCCAGTAATAAAAAAAAATAGCGTTAAAACAATTCTTCATATTATTCAATATAAAGACAGTGTAAGTTTAAAATCTACTAATTTTAAAATGATTTTATATCTTAAAAAAGATAATAAAGCAGAAAAAATTAAATGTGGCGATAGAATTATTTTCAATACACGAGTACAGACAATTCAACCTCCCAAAAATCCAGAAGAATTTAATTATAAAAAATATTTAGAAATAAAAAAGATTTATTTACAAGGATACGCTGCAACAAATGCTTGGGAAAAAATAGACGAAAACAAAGGAAATATACTTATGATATTTGCCTCTCAGATTCGTACTAAATTATTGAAAATCTGGGAAAAAGGAAATTTAGGAAAAGATGAAAACGCTGTTGCATCGGCAATACTTCTTGGTGCCGACGATAAATTAGATGCCGATTTAAACAGAAAATATGCATCTGCAGGAGTAAGTCATATTTTATGTGTATCAGGAATGCACGTGGGGATAGTATTTATGATAGTAAATTATTTATTGTTCTTTTTATCGAAAAATAGGCGAGAAAAAATAATGAAAACAATCATATTATTGTTAGTAATATGGCTGTATGCTAGCATAACAGGAATGTCGCCCTCAGTAACGCGAGCTTCGACAATGTTTACCTTTGTTTCATTAGGAAATTTATTTAAAAGACAGATAAATACATACAATAGTTTGCTTTCATCGCTTTTTTTCTTATGTTGCATTAATCCATTAATTTTATTTGACGTAAGCATGCAACTATCTTATAGTGCTGTGTTTGGAATAGTTTGGCTGCAAAAACCTATAAAGAATCGTTTTCTCCCAAAAACAAAAATTGGAAATTATATTTGGGAAATCCTTGCTGTATCTTTTGTTGCACAATTATTAACTGCTCCTTTTGCAATGTATTATTTTCATCAATTCCCTACTTATTTTTTGTTAGCTAATATAATAATTATTAGTTTTACTCCTTTCATTATAGGAGCAAGTATATTAAGTTTAGTATTATCGTTTTGGGAATGGGGCTACTATTATATTTCAGTTCTTTTAAACTATTTAATTAAATCCATGAATTATATAGTTTCTTTCATAGAATCAATGCCTTATTCTACAATTCAAAAAATAAGTTTTACTTCTTGGGATACTTTATTTTTATACCTTTTTATTCTATTCGTTGCTTCTTCATTTTTATACAAGAAAAAACAATTACTTTTCCTTGCTTTATTTTTTGCAATTACCTTAGGTTCCAAAAAATTATATTATACAATTAACAATTTAACTCATAAAGAAATTATTGCTTACTCTATTCCAGATGGCTTTTTAATCAATTGCATAGATGGAAATTTAGCCTATATAATTGGTGATAGTATCACCATAAATGACAATAAAAAACAAGAATTTCATACACAAAATTATCTAATTAAACGACAAATTAAAAATACTAAAATAATAACAACTGATTTACATGATAATAATTTTTCTAAAATAAAAAATTTCATTTATTTTTCAGGAATTAATATTGTAATTATTAATGAAAAATTTTATTACGAAGAAAATAAAAAAGAAAAATTAAAAGTCGATTATTTATTTATTGATAAAAACCCAACTATTAAAATAAAAAATTTATTAAAAATGATAGAACCTAACTATATATTTTTTACATCTAATAATTCAAAATATAAAATTCAAAATTGGATTAAAGAATGCAACGCTCTCTCTATTAAATGGGAAGACCTATCTGAAAAGTATATAAAAATAAACATATAAAAAAAGGAACCATTCTTGCGAACGGTTCCCAAACAAACAAATTATACAAACCTAATTTTTATATACTTTTTTTCTACTTATATACTTTACAAATACCTTGCCAAACTCTTATTTTTTTATAAAAAAAATAAATTTTTATTAATTTGCCAAAAGCCAAAATAATTATATAAAATTTAATAAAAAAAAAATTGTTTTGTAAAAAATAATATTCTATTTTTGCAAATAACTTTAAAATTTTAATAATATGAAACGTTTACTATTACTCCTTTTTTTAACTTTAACTACTTCTATTTTCTCTCAAGAAATAAAAAAAACATTGCTTTCTATTAATGCCTATAAATATGATATAAAAGGCAAAGAAATTGAAAATCATCATTATAATGTAATTAATAATATTCCAGAAGGTCCTGATAAAACATTTACATCTTATAATGATAATGGAACAAAAAATATAATTTTTACTCTTAATTCTTTAAATGACACAAGCGATACAAAAATATATTCTTATGAAAATAAAAAAATCACTATCCTATCTTATCAATATTATGGAGCAACATCAGTCCCTAATACTAAAATTATTTATTACGGAATAAAAGATAACAATGAAATTAAAGAAATAGTAGTAGATTATTTATTTAATATTCCAATGTATAAATGTGATTCTTTTCATATTTTCAAATGGAATAATGAAGATTGGCAAGAGAGTGTAGTAGGAAAATATACTTATAATACATATAATAACCCTACTAAGATCATTTTAACCTTAAATGACTATGCAAGCAATATGCCAATAAATCTTCAAATTACCTATCAATATGATAGTAAACAAAACTGTAATAAAATGTTTGTAAGTATATTAATGTATGCTATGCCTTTATCGCTTATGAATGTAGAACAAACATTTAATACTTCGTCTCAACTAACAGAAACCTATCTCTATCCTAATGTAAATCCACTTCTTTCTCAATATTTAGGAGAAGATATAGAAGATATATTAATAGAACAAAAAATTAAATATACTTATAATGTAAACGAAAAGATAGAAACAGTTTCTATCCTAACCCTTGATGAATCGAGCGAAAAATTTATTGAACAGTCGCGACAAGAATTTGTTTACATAAAAAAAACCATTGAAGGAATTAATCAATATTTATTAGATACTGCTTATACTTATAAAATAGAAGACCCTTCCTCAATACTTTCTTTAACTTTATCGAACATACTATTTTACCCCAATCCAGCATCTGATTTTTTAACATTAGATGGAATAGATTTATATTCTGATATTTACATTTACAATTTAGGAGGGAAGCTATTAATTTTTAAACAATTGAATATAAATGATAAATCTTTATATATAGGTTCTTTGCCTGTAGGTATGTATATCATAAAAATTAAAAATAAAAAAGAAGTTTATACTTCAAAATTTTTAAAATATTCTTATTGATTTTTTTAATGTATCATACTCATTGCATAAAAACTCCCATTTTGTAATAGATTGTTCTAATTTTTGTTGTAAGGATTGATATTCTTGATATAATTCTTTAGAAACATTTTCATTAACATGATTTTCGGGAAGAGATAGCTTCCAATTCATTTCTTCAATAGCAAGTTCGGTTTGTTGGATTTCTGTTTCAATATATTCAATTTGTTTTGCAAATTTACGCAAATCACTTTCCTTTTGTTTTTGTAATTCCCATTGATTTTTAGTTTCTGTATTAGTAATATCGGACTTTAAAGAAGAAGTAAAAGTATTTTTACTATTTAATAACTGCAATGATTCTATTTTTCTTTTTTTCAAATACTCATCTATATCACTCAAATGCACTTTAATAGTTTTATTTTTAAATTCAACGATTTTAGTAATTAATCCTTGAAGAAAATCGCGATCGTGTGATACCAAAATGAGTGTCCCATTATAACGAAGCAAGGCATTTTTCAATACCTCTTTTGATTGCATATCTAAATGATTCGTAGGCTCGTCGAGCAATAAAACATTGTAAGGTTCCAATAGTAATTTGGCAAGTGCAAGTCTTGCTTTTTCACCTCCTGACAAGACATTGACTTTTTTATCAATATCTTCATCTGTAAATAAAAAACTACCGAGAATATTACGAATTTTTAAACGAATATCTCCCACTGCTATATCGTCCATTGTTTGAAAAACAGTTTTAGTATGGTCTAAAAGAAGATTCTGATTTTGTGCATAATACCCTATTTTTACGAGTTCTCCGCGATGCAATTTTCCACTACTTGCACTCAATTCTTTTTGTAAAATACGTATTAAAGTCGTTTTCCCTTCTCCATTTTTTCCTATAAAAGCAACTCTTTCTTGATGTTCGATAACAAAATTTACTTTTTGTAAAACCAATTTATCATCAAAATATTTAGTGAGATTTTCAGATTCAAAAACTACTCGATTGCAGTTAGGTGCTGGAGGAAAAAGGAAATGAATGTGCGACTTATCTATTTCTTCTACTTTGACAACATCCATTTTCTCTAACATCTTTATACGGCTTTGTACTTGTTTGGCTTTGCTTGCTTTATAGCGAAATCGTTCGATAAATTGTTCTATTGCTTCAATTTCTTTCTGTTGATTTTCAGCAATTTGCCTTTGATAAGCAATACGCTCCTGCCGTCTTTCAATATAAGTAGAATAATTGCAATTATAATCTTCTATTTTTCCTAAAGTAATTTCAATAGTACGTTGACATACTTTATTAATAAATGTTTTATCGTGTGAAACTAAGAAAACGATGCCAGCATAATTTTGCAAAAAACTTTCTAACCATTGTATCGATTCTATATCTAAATGATTGGTTGGCTCGTCTAAAAGAATAATTTCCGTTTTTTTTAAAAGAATTTTTGCTAATTCGATACGCATTTGCCACCCACTACTGAATTCGTTTAGATGACGATAAAAATCTGTTTTTTCAAAGCCTAAACCTAATAGTATTTTTTCTGTTTCCGATTCGATACGATTAACTCCTAAATATTCTAAACGACTGTTTAACTCGCTAAGTTTATTTAATAAGTGATTATAATCATTTGAATTATAATCATTAGTATTGGAAAGCTCATTATTTAATTTTTCTATGTCGTTTTCTATTGTTTTTATTTCATCAAAAGCTGTAAGCGTTTCTTCCCATACTGTTTTATTGGCTTTTAAATTCATTTCTTGTGGCAAATATCCTATTCGATGATCTTTTGTTATAACAATTTCTCCTTCATTGGTTTGCAACTCTTTAGCAAGTATTTTTAATAAAGTAGTTTTTCCCACTCCATTTTTTCCTACTAAAGCAATCCGTTCATTGTCTGCTACTACAAAACTTATTTTTTGAAATAAAGGAATGCCAGAAAAATAAACAGATAAATTATTAACAGTAATCATTTAAATTTTATTAAACTCCTATTAAAAAAAATTACAAGTATTTATTAGGAATAAGATAATTTTTAACATAATCGGCAATACCATCTTCGAGCGAAGTAAATGGAGTATTATAACCTATCTGTATTAATTTATCCATATCAGCTTCCGTAAAATATTGGTATTTATCGCGTATATCTTCTGGAGTGTCAATGTATTCTATCGTTATTTTTTTTCCCATAGATTTAAAAACAGCACTCGCTAAGTCGTTAAAAGTTCGTGCTTTTCCAGTTCCAAGATTATATATGCCTAAAGGTGGACGCTTTTTCATTAAAAAAACTATCACATTAATAATATCTTTTACATATATAAAATCTCTTAATTGCTCCCCATCTTTATAATTTTCATTGTGAGAACGAAATAATTTAACTCCTCCATATTCATTGATTTGATGATAAGCATGAAAAATAACAGATGCCATACGATTTTTATGGTATTCGTTAGGTCCATAGACATTAAAAAATTTTAGTCCAGCCCAAAAAGGTGGTTTTTCTTTTTGTTTTAACACCCATTTATCAAATTCATTTTTAGAAAAACCATATAAATTTAAAGGTTGAAGTTTTTCTACAATCTCATGATTATCTTTATACCCATATTCTCCTAATCCATAAGTAGCTGCTGACGAAGCATATATTAATGGAATTTGATAAAGTGTCGATAAATTCCATATTTGTTGTGAATAGGTAAAATTCAATTCATTAAATATATTCCAATTTGTTTCAGTAGTATCGGTTCGGGCGCCTATGTGTAAAATAAAATCTACTTTATTATAATTTTTCTCTAACCAAAAAAAAAATCAGTTCGATTGATTTTATGTATATAAGATTTGTTTTCAAGATTTTTCATTTTTATTTTCTTTGAAAAATCATCTACAGCAACAATATTTGAATAACCTTCTTTTTTTAATTTATCGACCAAACAACTGCCTATAAAACCAGCAGCTCCTGTAATTACAATATAGTTCATGTAATATTTAATTTTTAATATGCAAAAATATAATTTTTTATAATAGAAAAACAAACGAATACTCTACTTTATTAATAGCTATTGCTATAATTTTAGAAAATAAAACCTCCGGCTACTATATCGTCATTTTCATAAATTACTGCTGATTGGCCGGGGGTAATAGCTTCTACAGGAATAAAAAAACGGGCTTTTAACTCATCATTTTCTTGTGTTATTGTTGCCAAATGTCCTTTGTTACGGTAACGTATTTTTATTTCAGCCTGAAAATCAACTGGAATTTTTTCATATTTTTGAAAATTTATATCTTTCATTTTTAATTCAGACGATAGCAATTCTTCTTTATCTCCCAATGTAATAGTGTTATATTTAGTATTAATCTCACAAACATATTTAGGTTTTCCAAAAGCAAGTTTCAATCCTTTACGTTGTCCAATTGTATAGTAAGGATAGCCACGATGTTTCCCTAATATATTTCCTTTGTTATCAATAAAATTTCCTTCTTTATATAATTCTTTAAAGTTTTTTACTTTTGTTTCTAAAAAATAACGATAGTCGTTATTAGTGATAAAACAAATTTCTTGACTTTCTCTCTTTTTTGATAATTTTTCATATCCAAAATCATACGCTATTTTACGTACTTCTGTTTTTGTTAAATCCCCAAGAGGAAAAAGAGTGCGTGCAAGTTCTTCTTGCGATAATGCCCACAAAAAATAACTTTGGTCTTTGATTTTATCTTGTCCTTTTTGTAGAAAAAATCGATTATTTTCTTGTCGTATACGTGCATAATGTCCTGTAGCAATTTTTTCACAATCATATTGATTAGCTAATTGCATTAAAATCTTCCATTTAATATGTGAATTGCAAAGTATGCATGGATTGGGAGTATGTCCTTGTAGGTATTCATCAATAAAATTATTGATAACAATAGTATTAAATTGTTCTCTAACATCTAATATATAGTGTTGAAATCCTAAATTTTCAGCCATTTTTTTAGCTTCAAAAAGTGCATCTGCACTGCAACATCCTTTTTCTTTTTCCATACAAGCAGTAGAAATAGAATCATAAGTACGTAACGTAACGCCTATTAATTCGTATTTTTGCTTTAAGAGCATAAGTGCACTAACAGTACTATCAATGCCTCCACTCATTGCCAATAAGATACGTTTTTTTTTCATTCTAATTTTGGACGTTTTGGATGGATTATCGTTTTCAGCAAATCATAATAATTGTCATGAGTAATCACATCAAAAGGAGGTTGTATCGAAAGTATAACTTTGGCTTGATTTTTATTGATAGAGCTTGGGGCTATTTTTTTTATGGCTTCGTATGAAGATAATACATTTTCGTTGAGAAAAATAAAATATTCTTGTGTTGCACAAGTTGCAATACGCAATAAATTATCGGCGACAGTAATTTTAGTAGAATCATATAACTGAACAACTACTATTTTTGGAGTCTTTTGATAAAAATAAGCAATTTTATTAACATTTATCAACTTCCATTCTTTTTCGACACGAAATCCTAAAAATAAAAGATTTACTCTTCCACGTTTAAAATATTCAATTTTTAATTCTCTTCCTTTTTCGTCGTATGCTATCCATTTCCCTTCGCGGAAATTTTTTGCATATTGTCCTTTTGTTTTTATTTTTCCATTTTCGTAATAGTTTTCAAATGTTCCATGCATTTTATCAAGTTTGTAGAACATTTTCATACGAATTTTCCCTGTTGTAAAATAATTAATAGATACTCCATTTTTTTTATTATCCAACCAATTTACTTCTTCTAATAAGGTTTCATCTTGTGGAGAATAAATTTTTGAAACACCATTTTTTTTTCCTTTTATAAAATTTTCTTCCGCTACCAATTTTCCCGCAGCGCTATATGTTAGCCATTTTCCATCTTTTTCTCGATTATAAAAATCGCCTTCGGCTAATTTATTGCCATTTTCGTGAAACATAACTGTATTAACAACAGGCGAGTTAGGCGTATAATAAGAAATGTTTTTGATTTTTCCATTGTTATGATAATAAATAAATTTTCCAACAGGTTCTCCATTAAAAAACATGCCTTCATAATTAAGTTTGTTTTGTTTAGTATAATTTTTCCAATAACCATATTTTTTTCCAAATTTATCGGTACGATTAAGGGTATCTGTTTGAGAAAATGTAAAAAATGATAGTCCAATAAAAATTAAAAGCAATAATCTTTTCATTAACAATATTATTTTTTTATTAAAAAGAGTTACAAATGTATAAAAAATTTACTCACGATAATTGTCTTGCACAGAAAAAAGCAATGGGTGAAGATATGCTAATAGTTGTGTTATGATTTTACCCCATCGTTCATAAAAATTGATTTTACACAACCAAAGTGCAGCACTTTGAGCACGAAAAGTATTGTGATTAAAAAATACAACAAAATCTTTCATATCTTGGTATAAATCAGCTATTAATTCTGATAAATCTATCGACTCGACTTGATTAATAGTTTGATTGAAAAATTCAAAATAATTAAAATTCTCAAATTTTTCTTTAATTATTAAATACGCTTTTTCGTATTCTTCTTCTGTCATAAAGCGAAGTGGAGTATTTTCAACATTATCAAATTCAAAATGAGGTATTAAACCCCCTTTTATGTATAATAAAGGAATTATTTTCGTTAAATATTCCATCGCATCTTGTTGCTGAAAAGGCTGTATTTTTTCGATAAAAGTACAAAATTGAGTAGCAACAAGGAGTAAATCTTTGGTGTTTTGCGATTCAATGACATCTTCTACATTCATTATTAAAGGATTATATCTTTTTTAAATGATATTTTGAGAAGTGGAGCATACGAGAATCGAACTCGTCACCTTTTGACTGCCAGTCAAACGCTCTAGCCAAATGAGCTAATGCCCCT
>CAZSTX010000010.1:0-47451 GCA_964610025.1 uncultured Lentimicrobiaceae bacterium | reverse complement strand
TCCTTATAAATACGATGCGATAATTGTAACGATAGCCTATGGATTAAATGGTCTAATACATAACGAGAAATATAACCATCTGTTTGTTTATCAGAATATAAATACGTATAATATAAAGATATAGATTGTAAAAAACTATTGTCAATAAGCACAAGAGGATAAAAATCAAGCATTAACTCATTGCCTACAAAAAATACATTTGTCTGATTAATAGATTTCCATAGACTGTCGTTTTCTTTTTTTACAAAATCTATCATATTATTACCCCAACGGAAAAATAAATTTACTTTACATTTAAGGTAAGCATCTTTGTTTAATTGACTAACATTTAATATTGTTCCTATTTCTAAATTAATAGCTTGTTCAGCTTTTAAATATGCATTACCTACAATATCGCCTGTACGATAATACAAATCGGTAAAAGTAGGTGCGCGTACTCCCTTTCCTGCCGAAATAAATAATGTAAGATTAATTCTATCTTCTTTATTTTTTATTGTTTTCAAATGCCATAAAAGCTCAGAGGCTGGTAAAAGATAAAATTTTCTTTCATTGATATAATATTGACCTAACACATTTACTTTCAACAACATATTTTCTAACAACACAGATTGACCCGCCGAAAGAGAAAATATTTGACGATTTTTTCCATATAGATAATTTATTTGCTTTACACGACTTAGTTTTTCTTTTTTCATTAAATCTCCTAATATAGTGCTTGCAATATCTTCTATTCGATAATCAACACTAAACATCGCTTTTCCTATTTTTGTCGCAAATGAGTTGATAAAATTAAAACCTAACACCTGATTGTTGTGATAATTGTTTTTTGTTTTTTCTTGATTTCTAAACAACTCAAAACAATCATAATTAAATCGATAATAAAGACTTGGTATCCATTTAACCATTCCCCTATTTTTCCACTGAATACTACTTATAAATGTTTGTGTATGCTCAAATTGATTGGGAAATTTTAAAGAATAAAAACCATTAGCACCATAAGATTTATCGTTTAATCCCGTCTGAAATTCAAGTTCTCCTCTTTTAAATTTTCCAATTCCCTGATAATATAAATTATACATTTTAAAATCAGTATTTTTCTTATATCCATCTGATTGTTTGTAATTTACAGAAAACAAATGCATGGTTTTATCTGTTTTTAGATTTATATCAGTCCCAACTCCAAAAGTACCATACATCCCTCCCATTAAATGCAGATTTAAATAATTAATTGTATCAGGCTGGGTAATAATATTTACAATTCCTGTAAACGAAGAAACACCATAAAGTAATGCTCCTGTATTTCTATATATTTCTATATGATGGATAATATCGTTATAAATAGGTAAATTAAGTGTATAATGTCCTGTTTGTGGGTCGGTAACATTAATCCCATTTAAGAGCAAGCGTGTTTGGTCAAAATTGCCTCCTCTCATGCTAATATCAGCTTGCACGCCATAGCCTCCACGTTGCCTGACGTCTAAACCGGGTAATTGCTTTAACAATTCATTAATCGACTGTGATGGAATGGATTGAATTGTTTTTTTTAGTAATGTTGTTTTTTAATAAATTAGATTGCAAAGCATCTGTTTGTACTAATTCATCACCATAAACATTTATTTCTTTCAGTTGAACTATTTTAACAGTAGTGTCTTTGTTATCTTGTGCAAAACTTAAATTAGTTGTAAATAAAAATGCACAAGCAAAGTTTATTACATTTATTAATACTGTTTTATAAATTAAACTAAAAATAGTATGTTGTTTTCTCATTCAGCATTTAAAACAATAAACTTTCTGTTTATACACTCCTTTTTTAATAATATTATTACTTTTTTATATCTTAATAATAGAAATATTATTAAAATTGCAAAAGTATATTTTAATTTCGTTTTGCAAAAGTACATAAAAATTTATAGCGAAGAGCAACAATATCTTGACAAAAAAACAGATGTTTTATGTCTTTATTTTTTTTAGTTATTAAAATAATAACCGTAAAAAAATATTTAGTTTAAACGTGCACAAAGATTGACGTTCCTACAAAAGTATAATAATTTTTCGAATCTACATTTTATTTTTTTTCGATTGATGTATGCACTGCTGTTGTATGGCATATAACGTTTGATGGATTGACACAATGTGGATTACGTGAGTTTTCTTTCGGGAGATGAATTTCCAATTTTCCACACACTTTCTAAAAATCTACACTCCGCATTATAGAAAACTGCCTGTTATATGCCATATAATTAAATTTAACTTTTCTTATTTTGTCTTAATTTTGAGCCATTAAAATCCTCGTTTAAAATAGTATTCTATACCCCTCCGTCAACATTTTTCATTTCTCCTCATTTCTCTGTTTGTTTAAGTAAGCGTGTTGCCGCTGCTTTACTTGTGTTCTATGTTTTATTGTTTAGACATAATTGTTTATCTTATTTACTTTCAATTTATAATTTTCTACAAAATTATTCATATTATCAATTATTTTCAACAATTTCAATCTCCTCATCTGTCAGTTCATACAACTCATACACCATTTTATTAATAGCCTTGTCTGTTTCTGCAATTTGCAAAGATAGCTGATTACATTCTGATTTATATTCATTGAAATACTCCTCCCATTCATCTTGCTGCTTAAGGGAGAGCGTGATTTTTTGTTTTTTTAATTCCTTTGTAAATCCTTTGAAGTCTGATTCATCAAACTTTTCCAAAGCCCCCGTAATTTTGATATTCTCAAAATTATCGTTTAAACAATTTAGAAATTTTTGTCGTTTGCTTTGAAGTTCAGTATTTAGTGAAAGCATAAGATCGGCTTTTTCTATAAAGGGCTGCTGGTCGGAAAGTGAGATTTGTTTGATTGGTAATTCTTTTAACTGATACCCTTTTATTTTTGGAAATAATTGTTTGCTGTCGGAATACTTTGACAACCAATATTTTTTTAGCAAAGCAGAGTTCAAAACGCATAGAATATACCGTAGACTGTACTCATCATTTTTGGAATAAATGCTATATAAAGTGTTTGAAGCAAGTATATTTTTCTTGCTCATTCCAACTATGGGAGTTAGTCCAATTTGACGAATTACAATTCTTTCTTGTGCATAAACATTCCAATCTCCACCACTTTTTATATTAGATTCTATATAGTTAAAGAACTTTGTAGGGACTGCGTAAGCATAAGTATTTATATCTCCACCATCAATTATTTCCAAATAATTGTCATTTTCTTTTGTTTCGGAAATGGAACTTTTTCTATCAAATGCTTGAATGCCAAAATAGGAATTGCAAATATCTCCCAATAAAACACAATCCTCAAATGAAGTCCCAAAATTCTGTTTTATATTGAAAATATAGTCTGCATCATTATACCATTCTGATTGATTTTTGTTGCCAATTTCGATAAAATTCCCATTCTGACTCGTTTGTAATAATATTTTGTAGTTTTCTTGCTTTTGTTTATCTAAAATAATTGTTGCAACATCAACACTTGCATCAACAAATACACTTTCTTCGTGAATTGTTAATGAGTGAATATTGGTGTTTTCTAAAATAAATCCACGTAAAGGCTTAATATACTTATTCGTTAGGTAAGTATTGGGTGTAATAAACCCAAGTTTTCCTTTTTGTTTTAACAAATGTATTCCTTTTTCAAAAAATAAATGAAATAAATCTATCTTGTAACTGGCAACTTCGTAGGTTTTATAATAGTTCAATACGGTTTCTTCTGTATTCGAAGGCTGACACAGTACATACGGCGGATTTCCAATTACCACATCAAAGCCTCCTTTATATTCGGTGCGGAAAGCGTGTTCGTAGTCGGTTTCTATTTCGGCTATCTCTCTGACAAGGGGATTAATCCCCTTGTTACTGCTACTGCTACTGCTACTGCCACTACCACTGCTATCGGACAGTCCGTGTTTTATACGATTATTACGGATATATTCTACCGTATTCCACAGTTGTTCATCGGAAGTTATTTCTTTACAACCGAATTTTTGCGTCCAGATGGGTACGCTTTTTTCAGTTTTGTTTTCGACAAGGGGATTAATCCCCTTATTGCTGTTGAAAACTCGTGCCGTTTTGCCTTTTATTTTCCCTACAATTTTATCCACCTCTTCAGTTTCGCACACCAAAAGAATGTGTATATGATCGCGACAAATATTATACGCCATTATGTTGAGCTTGTCATCTTTTACAATTTGAGCAATGATTTTACTTATCACAATCTCATCTTCTTCGCTAAATGGATAAATTTGGGGTTCAGGTAATGTTCCGTTATATCTTTTTTCACGTACTTTGTAATCAATCATTCTTTGCGAAGTACGGCTATCGTGAATGGCAGTTGTAATATGGAAAGCTTTCTTTTCTTTCTCTTTAAAAACTTGCGGAAATTCTTTTTGCCAATCGAATGCTTTGTTACCTGCAATTTCTGGGTCAGAAATAAGCGAATTGCCACATTTTATATTGTTGTTCAGCGAATTGAGTTTGCGGTTGGGTTTGGCAGTTCGCAACCACAAAGCTAATTTGGCAATCTCTACACTTTCTTCATTAATATCCACACCATAAAGATTATTTTCCAAGATAGCATTCTCAATATCTGGGAAAACAAGGCTTCCGCCTGATAATTTGGCAGACATTTCGTCGAGTAGATTGTGTTCGGCTATCAAAAAATCGAGTGCGGCGTTCAGGAAAGCTCCGCTACCGCAAGCGGGATCACAAATAGAAAGCCCAAGCAACCATTGGCGGTAGATTTTCAGTTTTTCGTCTAATTTCTTTTTGGTTGCGAGTTGCCGTTTTTTATCGGTAAAATATTCCGATTCGTCAATTTCAAGCTCGGCTTTTTTCTCCGCACATAGTTTACCAAGCGTGTTTTCAACAATATAGATTGTAATATAGCGAGGCGTGTAAAATACGCCGTCTTTTTTGCGCTTACTTTCTTTCGGAGTATTCGACACGGGTATTAATTCCCGTGATAATTCCGACCCTATTTCTTCAATTTCGGTCAACGAGTTTTCAAAAATATGTCCGAGAATGTTTACATCTACCTCGCTTTCAAAGTCATATTGACTCAACCGAAGCGAATTTTCCCACAAAACTTTGTCAGAAACAATAATATTATCTAATATTTCATCGGCTTTGAAAAGTCCGCCATTATAGGCAAAAATATCATGTTTTTTACCTTTGTAGCCGGTATTCATATAACCGAAATATTTTTGAAAACGTTCATATAAAGGACGATACTCATCTAATTCTTTCAATTTTTCCCATTGGGCAATAATTTCGGCTATAGAGTTAGGTGGAAGTAAGTTACGGTCTTCGGCAAAGAAAATAAATAGTAAGCGGTCAATCAGTTTTTGTGATTTTTTGAACAACAACAGTTTATCGTATCCCGGATTTTGCTCTATGAGATCAGCAAATAATACTCGCTTAAACTCCGAATAATCTTTATATAATTCTTTGGTTATTTGGTCTTCATTGCTTACCGATTCGTTTTTGAGCGATTTGGGGAGGTTTTTGCTAATGTTTTCGTATGCCAAACAAAGCCAAAGAACAGCAAACTCATCAGCAGTAAGCGTAAAAAGGTTGAATTCTATATGTTCAACCGCAGTATCAATATAAAACCGCAGTTTTTCAAAATTGGAAGTGATAACATAAATAGCATTACGATTGTAATTTTTATATCCGAAGGCTTGGTTCTCTACCGTTTTAAGGTCGGTGGTTTTCAAATCCTTCAACTCTATAACCGCCCTAACTTCGCCGTTTACAAGAATAGCTCCATCGGCTTTTCGGGAATTGGTTTCGTTTTTCTTTTCGGTTATAAGATTGTAATTCGGAGCGGGATTGAGCGTATATCCTAACACATTCACAAAAAGTTCTCGCAAAAAACCTTCTTGAAATTGTTCTTCTTTGCTGTTTCGAATATTTTCCTGAATAGTTGGGTTATGAAAATAATCGGCATATAATTTATACACATGGTTGATTTTCTCAATGTTAACGATTATTTGTTTTTTTAAGATTTTCTGCTGAAAGAGGCTCATATTTAACTACATTTTATTAACTCCAAAAGTATAATAATTTTTCGAATCTACATTTTATTTTTTTTCGATTGATATACACACTGCTGTTGCATGGCATATAACGTTCGGTAGACTGACACAGTGCGGGTTACGCGAGTTTTCTTTCGGGAGATGAATTTCTAATTTTCCACACACTTTCTGAAAGTCTACACTCCGCATTATAGAAAACTACTTGTTAGGCGTAGTGCTTTTTAGAGATATATTAATTGTTCTTTTTCATCCGTATAGGTTGATTTTAAAATACCATTATTGATTTTTGCAATATCACTTAAGCTACCAATATTTAATTTTATTGATTTATTCGACGAATAAGTCAATATACCAGCAATAGCATTATCTGGGTTAGATGGTAAATACCAATAAGCTTTAAATTCCAATGTTTCTGTCATTTCCGTATAATTACTGCTAACTTACTTACCCCCCACAAACTCTCGTTTATACAACATAATAATTGGATTGGCGAAGGTTTTGTGAGGATTATTTTTCATAATATATATCAATTTGTTATGTTTTGCTTTTTGAAAAATTCAATGGATTTTTTTGATTATATTCAACAATAATCTATAAATTTCTTCAGATTTTTGAAGCGAAAATATAACTGTTTATTTCTAATAAACAATTTATTATTGCAAATTTAATATTTTTTGAATATCTTGAAGTTTTTTTATTTTTTTAGTTTCGAATTAATAAAAACTCTCCTCTTTTTTCAATCATTTGATTAAAATTATCTTTATAGCGTACGATATATAAATACAATCCATGCGATTGTTCTATATTCATATAAGTTCCATCCCAGCCTCTATCGATGGAATTAGAACGAAATAATTCTTTTTTATTCTTATTACAAATAATCAATTCAAAAGAAGTTAATTCTCCCGAAGCAGCAATCTTAAATTCATCATTCAATCCATCTCCATTGGGTGTAAATGCGGTTGGTATGGTCAGCTCTGTGCATGGAACAGCTCGCACAAAAATGTAAGCAGTAGTGTCTTTGCCATTAACATTAGTAAAGTTAACAGAGTACATTTGACTTTGATAGATGTCTACCAATATATCATTACTTGTTTTGCCATTGCTCCACACTATATTTTTAGCATTACGTATTGATAATGTTATTGTAGAATTTTCGCACACTACCGTATCTTTACTTATTATTAGTTTTAATTTTGAGTTACGTTCTTTTTCTTTGCCTGTATCTATCAAGATTTCATTTTTAGTATCTGGTTCATTATCCACATTTTTTTTAATATCTTTGTTAACAACCTCTTGTTTAGAATTTAAAGCATGCAATTCTTCATGTGTAATACTCATTTCTTGATTGTGTAATTTTTTTTCTGCTATAAGTTCTATATGTTCAGTATATTTTTGTTCTTCTATAGTTTGTTTTTCTGCTACTATGATTTGTTTAGGAATATTGTTTTGCTGCTCTACTATGATTTCATTTTTTTGCTCTATCATAGGAATATTTTGTTTTGTATCAACATTTACAATTAAATTATTATCATTTTGTTTTTCAGTTGTTATCAAACAAATAGCACCAACTATTAACCCTGTTGCTACAACAAAAGAAGCAAGCCCATAGGATAACTTTTTCAAATGAACTCTCTTAGGCTTAAGAACTTCTTTTTGAACATTTTGCCATATTTCTGACGAAGGTTCTGGCGAAAACTCTTCAAAGTTTTCTCTAAATAATTCTCCTATATTATTATATTTTTTCATATTCTATTATAATCTTCGTTCTGTTTATTAAAATTATTAATTTTAGTTTGTAATACTTTTTTTGCTCTAAACAGTTGGGAGCGACAAGTAGAAGGTGTGCAATTCAACATTTCTGCTATTTCTTCATAAGAATATCCTTCTAATTCATACATATTAAAAACTATACGGTATCCATCTGGTAAACTTTGTATTAAATCTAATAATATTTTATGTGTTAAAAAATCGCTTTGTACAATTGAATCATCTTTTATATTTATATCTGTATTTAGATTTTCATCATTATTGTTTTCAACATGATACTTAAGATATTGTAAATTTTTACGATATAACATTAATGCTTGGTTAATGACAATTGTCCTCATCCAGCCCACAAAAGTTCCTTTTCCATTATATTGTTTCATGTTTTCAAATATCTTTATAAAAGCATCTTGTAACACATCTTCTGCATCTTCTACCTTTTTAGTGTAACGTAAAGCACAATTATATAATTTTGGAGCATATTTTTTATACAAGATTTCCATATATTTAATATTTTTTTTTAAACAACCTTGGATTATTTCCTCCTCATTTGCATCCATTACGTTTTTGTTAACTTGCATATATAATGATGTAAAAAATTGATTTTTGTTGCATCAAATTCAACATTCGATTAAAATATTTTTATATTTGGAAAGATTCTCTAAATATTGGGATTGTAACTTTATTGAATCCATTTTTTTCTAAATATTGTTGATAGTCTTTTTGTACATTTTTTTCTCCATGTACTAAAAATACATTTTTCACTTTCGATTTATCTTGACAACTTAAATAGCGGTGCATTTCAACATAATCTCCATGTCCTGATAAGGCATCAATTTCTCGAATTTGTGCATTTACTTGATATCTATTGCCAAAAATAGAAATTTGTTTTTCTCCATTTGCTATTTTATGTCCTAATGTAGTAGGGGCACAATAACCGACTATTAACACTGTTGTTCTACGATTTTCAATATTATTTGCTAAATGATGTTTAATTCGTCCTGCTTCCATCATGCCTGATGCTGAAATAATAACACAAGGACGATTGGTGGTATTTAATCTTTTAGAGTCTTCTTTTGTCCTAACATAAAATAAATTATCAAAGCCAAAAGGATTTCTTTCGGTATGTATCATATCAACAATATCATCTTTAAAACATTCTGTATGTAGTCTATAAATATCTGTTGCTGAAATAGCTAAGGGACTATCAACAAAAATCGGGACATCAGGTAGCCGTTTGCTTTTCTTGAGTTTATTGAGTATGTATATAATTTCTTGACTTCTTCCTATTGCAAAAGACGGGATAAGTAATTTTCCTAAATTTCGCACACAAGTTTCTTGTACTATTTGTGCTAATTTTTCTTCTGCTATATTTATTTTTTCATGAATTTTATTTCCATAAGTTGATTCTGTTATTATATAATCTGATTGGGGAAAAACATCAGGGTCTTTTAATAGATGCTTATTATACCTCCCTATATCTCCTGTGTAAGTAATTACCGTTTCTTTCCCATTTTCAGTAATATATAAAGTTACTGCCGCTCCTCCTAAAATATGTCCTGTATCGCTAAAGACTACTTGCACACCATCTTCGATTTGTATTTTCAAATTATTAGGCATACTAATAAAATATTTTAAACTAGCAAAAGCATCTCTTGATGTATAAATAGGATCTACTGCTGGCAATCCTATTCTCGCTCTTTTTTTATTAAAATCTTTCACGTCAGTCTCTTGTATTTTCCCAGAATCAGGAAGCATAATAGAACATAAATCACGCGTTCCGTGAGTACTGTAAATTTTTCCTTTAAATCCATTTTTAACAATATAAGGGATTAATCCTGAGTGGTCAATATGAGCATGCGATAAAATAAGAATATCTATGTCTTCAATATTAAATCCCAAATCTCGATTCATAGAATCTGTTTCTAATCCTTTACCTTGATACATACCACAGTCTAACAATATTTTTTTATCAGACTGGGTAGTTATTAAAAATTTACTTCCTGTAACTTCGTCAATTGCACCTAAAAAATCAATACGCATTCCTGTTTTTTTTAGAAATTTAAAAATGAATTTACAAAAATAAACTTTTTTCATGCTTAAAAACTATTTTATTTAATATTTTAAAGATTTTTTATATTTATACTCTTAATCTAAATACTTCTCTTATTTTATATTAAATAAAAAATCTTTTTTTTAAATAAAAACATAAATCCTATCAAAAAAAATTATATTTTTGCATTCATTAAAAAAAGCAGGTGCGGTAGTTCAGTTTGGTTAGAATACATGCCTGTCACGCATGGGGTCGCGGGTTCGAGCCCCGTCCGCACCGCAATTAAAAAAGGATGTTATATATTTTTAACATCCTTTTTTTTTTATAAAAGACAAATAAATCTTTAGTTTGCAGTTTTTCTTTCTTTTTTATAAAAAATGAATAAAATCTTATTAAAAAAGATTATTTAATTGAATATCATCTAATTAAACCTATTAGTGCGTTAAAAAAAAACATTCTTATATGTAAAACAATTGAACATTATTTTAAGTTATTGGTTTTTACATTAGCTAAATTTAATTTAATTTAAGTATATTATGACAAATTGGAATATTAAAGAAAATTTATTACAAGATATTTTATCAGGAGACACCGAAATATTTCCTTTATTAAATCCTATGGAAATGGAAGAAATTCATCAATATGAAATTCCAGAATCTATTCCTATTCTTCCCCTGCGTAATACTGTTATGTTTCCAGGCATTGTCATTCCTGTAACAGTTGGTCGTGAAAAATCAATAGAATTAGTCAATGACAATTATAAACAAAAAAACCTTATTGGTGTCATTACCCAAATAGATGAAAACATTCAAGATCCAGAAGAGAAAGATCTTTATAAAATAGGTACATTATCAAGTATTTTAAAAGCATATCGGATGGCAGATGGGAGTACAACTATCATTATTCGAGGACTTAGACTATTTGAAATGAAAAAAATCATCTCCACTCATCCCTATCTTAAAGCTTCCATTTCTAAATATCAAACAAATGATTTAGATAAAAATATCATCGAAAGCGATAAATTTAAAGCTACTATGGCTTCGTTAAAAGAAGTAACAGAAAAGTATATGAAATTATCTTCTACTCATTTTTCGCCAGAAACTATTTTCGCTTTAAAAAACATTGACCATCCATCTTTTGTAATGAATTTTATAGCTTCTAATTTAGATTTAGATATTTCTGAAAAACAAAACATTCTTGAAACGCAAGATATTTTTACCAAAGTTAAGACCATTTTAAAAAAACAAATAAAGTCTTTACAAATGGAAGAGCTAAAAGTACAAATACAAAAAAAAGCAAAAACAGAATTAGACAAGCAACAAAAAGAATATTTGTTAAATCAGCAACTAAAAGTTATTCAAGACGAATTAGGCGACAATACTATTACACAAATCGTTAAAGATTTAAAAGATAGAGCAGAAAAAAAGAAATGGAACGAAGAAACTAAAAAGCAATTTGAAAAAGAAATTGCAAAATTAGAGCGAATGCATCAAATGTCGCCCGATTTTACCGTGCAATTAAACTATTTGGAACTACTTGTAGATTTACCATGGAATGAATATGTATCTACTGATATAGACTTAAATAAAGCACGTCAAATACTTGACGAAGACCACTATGGGTTAGAGAAAATAAAAGACCGAATTATTGAATACTTAGCAGTATTAAAACTAAAAGGAGATATGAAATCTCCTATATTATGTTTTGTTGGACCGCCGGGAGTTGGAAAAACATCATTAGGAAAATCTGTTGCAAGAGCAATGAAACGCAAATACATTCGCATGTCTTTGGGAGGATTACACGACGAATCAGAGATTAGAGGACATCGCAAAACCTATATCGGCGCTATGCCGGGACGTATCATACAAAGCATACGAAAAGCAGAATCGGCAAACCCTGTTTTTGTACTTGATGAAATCGATAAAATATCAGGTATAACTCATCAAGGCGACCCTTCTTCTGCCATGTTAGAAGTACTCGACCCCGAACAAAACAGTGCCTTTTATGATAATTTCTTAGAAACCACTTTCGACCTCTCAAAAGTAATGTTTATAGCTACTGCTAATTCATTAGCTACCATACACCCTGCTTTAGTTGACAGAATGGAAATCATCGATTTAAATAGCTATTTAATGGAAGAAAAAATCGAAATAGCCAAAAGACATTTGGTCCCACGTCAAATTAGCGAGCATGGTTTAACAAAAAAACATATTAGCTTTTCAGATACAATTATTCATCAAATAATTACCAATTACACTAGAGAAGCTGGTGTAAGAATTCTTGAAAAAACAATTGCTAAACTTATTCGTCATCAAGCATTTTTAATTGCTAACAATAACGAGTATTCTAAAAATATAAAAAAAGAATATGTAATTAAAATATTAGGCAGCCCTCTCTACAAAAAAGAAAATGACCTAAAAGACAGCAAGGTAGGTATAGCTATTGGATTAGCATGGACATCCGTTGGAGGCGATATATTATTTATAGAAACAGCTACCTCTGAAGGAAAAGGCAATCTTTCTATTACAGGAAATTTAGGAGACGTTATGAAAGAGTCGGCAACGATAGCCTATGAATATTTAAAAGCAAATGCACATATATTTAATATTGATGCATCTATATTTAAAGATAAAGATGTATTTATACATATTCCAGAAGGCGCTACTCCTAAAGACGGACCTTCAGCAGGCATTACACTACTAACAGCACTTGTATCCACTTTTACTGGTATTAAACCGCGACAAAATATAGCAATGACAGGCGAAATTACATTACGAGGCAAGATAACTCCGGTTGGTGGAATAAAAGAAAAAATATTAGCTGCAAAACGTTCCGAAATTTACGACATCGTTCTTCCTGCTGACAATAAAAGCAATGTTGATGAGATTGACGAAAAGTATATAGAAAATATGAATTTTCATTATTTTAGCAATATGACCGATGCACTAAAATTTAATTTACAATTATAATAATTAAAAATATTATCGAAAATTGTATAATTTTTGATAGTAATAATTAAAAATAAATATACTTTTGTAGATAATTAATAATTAATAGCTATATCTATATGAAAAAATTAATTTTTACTCTATTATTATCAACTTTATTAGCATTTACTATTGCTCAAGAAAACATTGAAACTAAAATCATTCCTTTACCAAGCGTAGATATTAAAACAGTTAAAGGTAAAAGTTTTAATACGAAAGACATTCAAAACGATGGGAAACCCATTATCATTTGTTTTTTTGCAACATGGTGTAAACCTTGCATGGTAGAGTTAAAATCTATTGCTGATGTTTACGATGATTGGCAAGAAGAAACAGAAGTTAAAATTTATGCCGTTTCTATAGACGACACTCGTTCAAGTGCTAAAGTTTTGCCTCTTATAAATGCTAATGGATGGGATTATGAAGTATTACTAGATGAAAATCAAGATTTTAAACGAGCTTTAAATGTAAATGATATTCCTCATACATTTATATTAAATAAAAATAGAGAAATAGTTTGGCAACACACATCTTATGCTCCGGGTGTGGAAAAAGAATACATTCAAATTGTAAAGAAATTATTACACGAAAATAAAGACTAAATGAAAAAGTTTTTTTTAATTCTTTTCCTTTTTACCATAGGATATATTAGTGTATTTACACAAAATAATATTTTGAATAATGGTAAAATTAGTGGTAATTTACAACTTGATGCTCAATATTATATTCCCGATAGTATTATTGGAGCCAAAAATTTAGAAAATAAAATAAGAGCAAATGTTTTTGCCAATATTAATTATGTAAATGGAGGATTTACAGCAGGATTTCGTTATGAAAACTTCGAATATCCTCTCATTGATTTTGAGAAAATCAATTATGTGGGTAGTGGGATACCCTATTATTATGCTGCTTATAATCATAAATATTTCGAAGTTGTAGTAGGAAGTTTCTACGAACAATTTGGTAGCGGATTAATTTATCGTTCTTACGAAAACAGAAATTTAGGATACGACAATGCTACCCAAGGAATTAAAATAAAAGCCACCCCTTATCAAGGCGTTACACTTACTGGAATTTATGGCAGACAGCGTAATTTATTTAACAATGATGGATTGGTTCGCGGATTCGATATAAACATTTCATTGAATGAAATATTTACAAAAATAGATGATGCGAATTTTAGAAGTAGTATTGGAGGAAGTTTTATTAGTAAATTTGAAAAAGACGAAGACCCAGATTATAAATTACCGCAAAATGTGGGAGCATTTGCTGGACGTGCTTCTTTTGGATATGCTAATTTTCATTTGCAAGGAGAATATGCATGGAAATGCAACGACCCATCGGCAGCTAACAGCATGATTTATAAAAATGGAGAAGCCCTCCTATTAACAGCATCTTATTCAACAAAAGGACTTGGTATTTTTCTTACAGGCTTACGTACAGATAATTTCGATTTTCGAACAGTTCGCAATGCCGTGGTTAATAATAACATTATTAATTACATCCCTACACTATCTAAAGAACACACTTATAATCTTTTAGCTAATTACTCTTAT
This sequence comes from uncultured Lentimicrobiaceae bacterium, assembly GCA_964610025.1. GTDB lineage: Bacteria > Bacteroidota > Bacteroidia > Bacteroidales > WCHB1-69 > UBA5266. The sequence continues at coordinate 33,053 of CAZSTX010000010.1, read as the reverse complement.
TCTTCTCAACCCATTGGGCAAATAGGATTCCAAGCTGAACTAAATTATAAAATTCCTAAAAAAACAATTATAGGAGGAAAATATGGAACAGACATCATGATTAATTATTCTCGCATACATGATATTAAAAAAGACTATGTTAGTGATGCTATTATGGAAGATGGAAACATCAACTTAAACGGCACAGATGGCTACACTTCTCCATTTTTTAATTTTGGAAAAGAAATTTTTTTCGAAGACTTTACCTTTGAATTAGGAAGACGTTTCAACAAATCATGGAAATTAATTGTAAGTTATATCTATTTACATTATAATATAGAAGTCATTGAAGGACATATTGGAGACCCAAATGTACATGCACACACTGTTATTACCGATTTAACTTATCAAATTAACGACATTCATTCGCTCCGTTTAGAATTACAACACATGAATACTCAACAAGATAAGGGAAATTGGATGTATGCTCAATTAGAATACTCTATTGCTCCTCGATGGTTTTTTTCCATATTAGATGCGTGGAATTATGGAAATAAAATAAAAGAAAAACAAGTACATTATTATAATGTAAGTACTTCGTTTGTACATAAAACCTCTAAATTCACTCTTAGTTTTGGCAAACAAAAAGAAGGCATTCTTTGTGTAGGAGGAGTTTGTCGTGCAGTACCTGCATCTTATGGCTGCAATCTTTCAATAGTAACAAGTTTTTAATATAAAAAAAATGAAAAAGCTCATCTTCTCTTCTCTCATTTTCACACTTATCATCGCATTGAATTTTAATTGCGACAAAATAGAAAAACCATATACTGTAACACAAAACACCCTCGACACTCCCGATTTTCCGGCTTTAACAAAACCTATACAAAAATATATATTAGAAGATTTCACAGGACATTTATGCACAAATTGTCCTCAAGCTCATTTAATTGCTAATGAAATAAAAGAAATAATGGGCGACACTTTAATCCTATTAGCAATACATTCAGGAGAGCAAGCCAAGCCAAGCACAAACCCTTATAATGCCGACTATAGAACTGACTTAGGTGACCGTATCACTGATGAATTTGGGATAAGTAGCTATCCTAAAGGCATGATTAGTCGTAAGATATTTAATAAAGAACGTGAACTTAACAGAAACTCTTGGAAAGCAAACGCAAACAATATTGAACGAGAAGAGCCAATGTTAGGTATACAAATAATGTGTACAAATAAGACGAATAATTCGGCAAATATATTTGTAAAAACAACCTTTTTATCCAATATAAATAAGGATTTAAAACTATTTGTATTGCTAACAGAAAGTGGCATTGTTTCTGCACAAAAAAATAGTGATTCTAAAATTGGTCCAAGACCAGACATTCTTGATTACGAACACAATCACATATTACGCACACATATTTCACCCATTGAAGGAAATATAATAGCGACATCAACAAGCCCTATTACTAAAGACGAAAGCATCATTAAAGGCTATACATTAGACCTAAAAGCAACACCATGGAACCTTGATAAGTGTACAATTATTGCTTTTATAACCGATAATAATACAAAAGAAATTCTTCAAGCAGAAGAAATTGATTTTTAAAGAATATTAGCTAATTGTTCTTTTATTTTTTCTAACTCATCTTTCATCTGAACTACTTTTTGTTGTATATTAGCCTCTAAAGATTTGGAACCTAAAGTATTTATTTCTCTGCCTATTTCCTGACAAATGAAGCCTAATTTTTTCCCATTAGATGTATTTTCTTGCATAGTTTCAATAAAATAATCACAATGCTTACGTAATCTTACTTTTTCTTCAGTAAAATCTATTTTTTCAATATAGAACATCAGCTCTTGCTCAAACCGACAAGGGTCGCAATTTGTGTATTGTTCCGAAAAGTCACTAAACGATTTTTGTAATTTATTTTTTATAGTGCATATACGTGCTTCTTCATGAGGAGTTATTTCGTCTAAATATTTTAAAATCAAATTAATATGAGAATTAATATCTTGTGCCAAAATTTCGCCTTCATTTTTTCTGCATTGATTAGTTAATTGGCAGGCTTCTATTATTGTTTGTTGTAATAATTCCCAATTTTTTTCATTATTTTCTATTTTTCCTATTTCAACGACATCAGGAATGTGCATTAGAATAGAGAAAATATCGGCATCTGATACATTTATCGCTAATTCTGTGGCAATATTCTTTAAATCTTTAAAATGCTGTTTAGCAGTTGTTGCATTAATAACATAATTATTAACACGGCAATTGCTATCTTCTATCGTTATTGTACAATCTATTTTGCCTCTTTCTAATAAACTTACTACTAACTTTCGTATATTATTTTCCATATCTCTCAACTCGAAAGGAAGTTTAATAGAAAAATCAAACTGTTTAGAATTAATGCTACGAATTTCTACAAAATAAGTTTTCGCTTGATCTTTATAAGTAGCACTTCCAAATCCTGTCATTGATTTTATCATAAGCAAATAATTAGTGTTTATTTATAAATTTTCGGCAAAGATACTGAAATTAACTTTACCATATTTTCGATATTGATAAAATTTAGGATATTGCGCATAATTAATATAACTTGAATGTTCTATTATTAAAAAGCCATTTTCTAATAATAAATTATTTTTAAAAATTAGTTCTGGCAACAAGGCATAATGTTCCCAATTGTAAGGCGGATCGGCAAAAATTATATTATATTTAGTTTTACACGATTTTAAGAAATCAACTACTTCTGATTTGATTACATGTATATTATCAAATTTCAAATTTGCAATTGTTTTATAAATAAAATTAATACAATGTTGATTATTATCAACAGCCGTAACAAGCAAAGCCTCTCTTGCCGCAAATTCATAAGTGATATTGCCAGTGCCAGCAAATAAATCAAGTACTTTAATGTTATCGAAAAAGAAAAAATTATTCAGAATATTAAACAAACTTTCTTTTGCTAAATCAGTTGTTGGTCTTACAGGTAAATTTTTAGGGGCAACAATATGTCTTCCTTTATGATTACCGCTAATAATTCTCATAATAATTTTTATTTAAAATAAATCTGAAAAATAATGATAATTTTCAATTAAATGTAAATGTGTATTTTTACAAATGATTGTTTGTTTAAAATATTTTTTAACTATTTGAAAAATAGGAGCGTCTTCTTCGATATGACCTAAGATAATTATCTGAATTTCTTCTGTTTGTACAAATATTTTACGTATAAAATTGGCTATATAATAAATAAAATCTGATTCATTAGTAAAAGTAAAGCCATTGGCTGCTAAAAAACTATTTTTTTCTGCTGCTAATATTGTAAAGTGCATGTTTTCGACAAAAATAACAACTTTCTTTTCTGTTTGAGAATAATTATTTATAAGTCGAAATAAGTTAGAAATAGTTGTTTTTAAAGAAAATTTTGGTAAATATTCAATAATTGCCTGCTTTAAAACACTTTCGCAAATAGAAAAATTATAAAAGTTATAACTATCAATCCATTCTGTAATAGCAGAAAAAGAATCTGCATCGGAAGTTAATAACGGTATTAAAGTATCTTCATTTTTTTTAGAATAAAAATCTTTGGGAATTTGAGTATTGGTATGGGTATAAAGATAAAATACATTTTTCTTGCATTCTATCTGTAAGTTTTCATTAATTTCAGCAATAGATGCTATTAACTCTCTATGATTATACGGCAAGGAGATTTTATACTGATTAAGTAAATATAAATCATTCGTTTCAGCATTATGAATAGCTATTGTTAGTTCGTTTGAAAGCAAACGTATTGATTTAGTATAACCCGCTATATTTAAATTATCTTTATTACTTTTATAAGAAAAAGTTAAAGCAATTAATTCCATAATTACTGCCAATTACCGTCATTAGAAGCTTCTGTTAAAGACCCTAATATTAAATCGATTACATTTTCTTTAAAATCATAATTAGGACCTAAAAATTGACTTTGTAAATCACTATATAATATACGTCCTAAAAACGCTTGCTTAATGAGTTTATCATCATTCAAATTTTTAAGATATTGTGATTTTAACGCTTTTACTTCATACACAAACACTTTAATGTTTCCTCTTGTTATAGTATCGGCAGCCATTATAAATTTTTCTCCTTTCGAATAAGGAATTATATCAAAAGTATTAATTTCTAAATGAGGAAGTGTTTTTTTTATTTCCTCTTTTGCATTTACGACAATAGTATCGCGGCGTACTATCTTCATTTGAATTGCTTGAGCTTCTGTGAGAGTATCAGGAACATGCCCTTCTTTAACAACAATGTTCATTTTGCCATTATTCCAAAATTCTCTTAGCTGTTCCGAATTTTGAGCATAAGATCCTTTTTCAGCTTTGTAATAAGTTTGTAGGTCTCTTATGTCTTTTAATTTTTCGATAACAGAAGCCTTACGTGCTTCATAAACATCATTAAACATAACTGGTCGCATTAAAGAGCGGTATATTAAAACTGCCATAACAACTATCCCAATTATCAAGAGGGTTTGCAATAATTTATATTTCAAATTTTTCATATAATTATAATTTATAGTTATACTTTTTATTAATTAAAGATGTATTTTTATTTAAAAAAATTAATATTGCAAATGTACAAAAAAATACAATTTTATTTGATGTTTTAAACAAAAAAAATTAAAATATAAATTATCCTTTAAATTGTCTATAATATTTTATTTATTATATTTTTTTTACTTTCAGTAAATATACAGTTTATTTTTTATATTTTTGCGAAAATTATATTTAATATTTTTATGAAAAGGACATATTTATTAATACTCATTTTATCAATTTTTTCTTTGAATGGATTTTCTCAAATTGATAATATTTTAGGTAAATGGAAAACCATTGATGATGAAGATGGTAGTGCTAAATCTATTGTTTATATCTATAAAGCTACTAATGGCAAATATTATGGAAAAATAGAAAAACTTTTTAAAGACCCTGATAAGTTATGCACTAAATGTCAAGGGAATAATAAAAACAAACCCATTTTAGGGATGATTATTATTAACGGAATGGAACTTAAAAACGATGAGTTAACTAATGGGACTATTCTTGACCCCAACAATGGGAAAGTATATAATTGTAACATTAGTTATGATTATAAAACAAAACATCTTAAAGTAAGAGGTTCTCTTGATAAAGCTGGATGGTTAGGAAGAAATCAAACTTGGATACGAGTAGATTAATTTTGTTTACATCCAATAGATAGCTCCTCCACAATTGTTTTGAACAGCACCTGTAACGCTTTTCAAACAGTTGTATGATTGTTGTACTCGTAAAAGTCCTAAAAAGGCAAAAATCAACGCTTCTTTATAGTCAATAAGTTTATCATCAGGAATAATCAATTGAGATTCTTTAGCGTAAAATTGTATTCTATCTATCAAAAATTTATTTTTAACACCGCCACCCGTAATTAATACTTTATGCAGTTTTTCTTTTAAAATAACTGTTGCAATTTGATAGGCTATATGCTCTACAAATGTGCGTAAATAATCTTCTATAGATAATTTATAGATTTGAATACAAATCAAAAACTCTCTATCTACCCATTCTTTTCCTAATGATTTAGGAGATGGTAATGTATAATATTTTATTTTATTTAAATAATTAAACAAACCCTTATCCAATTTCCCTGATTGCGCCAACTTGCCATCTACATCATAAGCATTTCCTCTTTTTTGTGCCATATAATTTAACACCATATTAGCAGGCGATATGTCGTATGCAATACGAACTGTTTGATGTCGATATGAAATATTAGCTATTCCGCCTATATTTAAACAGGCGTCATATTTGCTAAAAAGCAACTCATCTCCAATAGGGACTAAGGGTGCACCATGTCCTCCTAAAGCCACATCGAGCGATCGAAAATCGCAAATTGTACTTATCCCACTATTGGCTGCTATCGCTGCTCCTGATCCAATTTGTAGCGTCATTTTTTTTTCAGGCTGATGAAAGATAGTATGCCCATGAGAAGCAATATAATCAATTTTTAAATGGTACTTTTTTATGAATTTTTTCACTAACAATCCAAGTAATCTCCCATATTCTACATGTGTTAGGCTAAAAATTAATCCGTTATTATTTTCTAATTCTTTCAAACGTTTTTGCCACTTATTAGTATAAGGAAAAGTTTCGGCTTCAATAATTTCGTAATGCCATTGATTGTTTTTATTCTCAAAAGTACAATAAGCAATATCAACACCATCTAATGATGTGCCAGACATTAAACCAATAATATGCTGTTTCATTTTTATATATAATCAACTATTTGTTCCATTTGCATGCTTCGTGAACCTTTAATCAAAACAATAGAATTTTTAATTGTTTTTTGGGTTATATATCGAATTGCTTCATCAATATTTTGGAAAGAAATATAGGGCGAATAATTAGTCAAAGAAAATTCATTCCCAACTAAATATACATTTACAAAGCTATTTTTCTTGATTAAATCGGCTATAGCCTGATGTTCTTTTAAACTATCTTTTCCTAATTCTTTCATATCTCCTAAAATAAGAACTTTAGAAGCATTATCAATTTCAGCTATATTTTTAATTGCTAATTCCATACTTGAAGGGTTTGCATTATAAGCATCTAATATTAATGTATTTGTTCCTTTCTTCATTAATTGAGATCGACAATTAGATGGAGTATATGTATGCAGTGCTGTTTGTATTTTAAGAAATGGAATATGAAAAAAATCTCCTATTGTTATAGCCGCCATTATGTTATAAAAATTATATTTTCCCATTAATTGTGTAGAAACAGTTTGTTGTAATGATGGTAAATACACTTTACACATCAGCGTTTCATCTACTATACTTCCTTTCCAATCAGCATTCTCGTTTGTTCCATATGTTATTTGTTGTATGTTTGTAGCATGGTGCATCAACAATTCATCATCTCTATTTACAAAAACAATTCCATTTATTTCTTTTATAGCTCTATATAAAGCTGTTTTCGTTTCTGTTATAACATCAATACTTCCAAAACCTTCTAAATGTGCCTTCCCAATATTAGTAATAATTCCTAATGTTGGTTTAACAATATTGCATAGAAATTCTATTTCATGGGCATGATTAGCACCCATTTCAATAATAGCAATTTCTATCTCTTTATCAATAGCTAATATTGTTAAAGGCACTCCAATATGATTGTTTAAATTTCCTTTTGTTGATAAAACGTTATACGAAGTTGCTATTATATTATGCAACAATTCTTTTGTCGTTGTTTTTCCATTTGTTCCAGTGATGCCAACAATAGGGATAGTTAATTGTTTTCGATGATGCAAAGCCAATGCTTGCAGAGTTTCTAATACATTTTCAACCAGTATACAATATTCATTAAGCACATATTTTTCTTCATCTACAATTGCATAAACAGCCCCTTTTTTCAATGCTTCTTCTGCAAATTCATTTCCATTAAAGTTAACACCTTTTAAACAAAAAAACATACAGTCTTTTTGTATATTTCTTGTGTCAGTAGATATTATAGGATATTGACAATAGATAGTATATAAATCTGCTATTGTAATCATAAGACTATCATTAATATAATAAAATCCTCCTTGCAAGGAGGATTTTATTATATTATCATTATTTTACTTTCTATAATTTGGATAACCTACGCGTGCCATAGCGCAACGAAAGCCAATATAAGAAGTCGATTCATTTTGGTCTAAGAACCTTCTATTCCCTGGACTTAACCAGTATTGCATATCTTTCCATGAACCTCCTTTGTAAACTCTTGCATTGTCATCAACCAAAGAGTATGTTCCTGCTGGATAAGCTTTTTTATCATACATTTGTACTGTGGCTTTTGTATTATCTTTTTTCTGCCACATTTCTGTTGATCCTGCTCCATAAGTAGAAGCCCAATCGCCATCTAAATAATTTTTATTATCAGAAGCACGGTAATTTCTTCTTCTATCATTTTTAAAATCTGATACTGGCACCATAGGCACTTGCCCTACTTTATCACCGTCTTCTATTCTATCATCAATAGTTCCATCGTCTAATAATTTAGGTGTTTCGTAATAGTTACCTCTAAAAGGATTCAAATCGCTCATATCATCTAATGATAATTGACGATAAATATCCATTACCCATTCTGAAACATTACCTGCCATATTGTATAATCCATAATCGTTTGGCCAATAATAAATAACGGGATTGGTATAGTCAGCTACATCGTTTAAATTGCCAGCAACTCCCATATAATCACCTCTCCCTCTTTTAAAATTAGCAACAAAAGAACCATAGAATTTTTTATCATCAGTACGAGCAAAATGACCATTCCAAGGATATACTCTTCGTTCAAGTATTCTTTCTTGTAAAGTATTTCCGACAAGTCCTAAAGCTGCAAATTCCCATTCTGCTTCTGTTGGGAGTCTATATCGTGGCAATAGAATGCCATCTTCCATTCTAGCATTGCGGTCTTCGCCTGTAAGTATATATTGTAATCTTCTATCGCTATTTTGCTCATAATCTGGATACATCAAATATGCATCTGTACTAAAATAACCTTCTGATGTAGGTTCATTTGTTTGATTAATCAAACCCATATCTACTAAGATTTGCTCATTTACACGATCTGTTCTCCATGCACAATAATTTACTGCTTGTATCCAACTTACACCTACTACTGGATAGTTTCTATAGGCTGGATGTCTCAAATAATATTCAACATATGGTTCGTTATACGACAATTTATCACGCCAACAAGCAGTGTCGGGTAAAGCTTTAGCATAAACTGAAATAAAATCAGCAGGGACAAATACTCTATAAAGCCAATGCAAGTATTCGAGATATGCCAAATTACTGATTTCAGCTTCATCCATAAAGAAAGATGATACTGTTACTGTTCTTGGATAATTATCCCAATCTTTCATAACATCTTCTTCGGTTCTTCCCATTGTAAAACGCCCACCTTCAATAAATACAAGTCCTGGACCTGTAATTTGTTCTTGATAAGGAGCAACTTCAAAACCTCCATTTTCAGGTCGGTTATATTCCCACCCTGTTGTAGCGGAATATTCTCGCTTACACGAATTAAAAACTAAAAAACTTGTACTTACACTAAGTACTACTAATGAAATTAAAAATTTATGCGTCTTCATATTTGATACATTTTATTTTTTAACATTTAAAAACTTGGACAATTAAGTGCCCGTATTCTTCTTGCTTTAACAGGGCATGGAAGTTTAAATTGTGTCGAAACTTCATGAGTACCACCTGAACCTTTTATAGAAATTCCCATATCATAAGAATAACCTATTTTAAAAAATTCATACTCTATACCAAAAAGAAATATCAAAGCATCTACATTATCAAAACCATTACGCAACCACACTCCTATTGTTAAAGGATAATAATTAAAATATGCTCCGTAATTCATAGTAGCATAAGCTGCACCCCCAGATATTTTTGCTTGATATTGAAAAATAAGATTTGGAGATATCGACATATCTCCTAAGCGTTTAGTTGATTTGTCTTTATGTTTATTCAAATTCAGCAATGCCCCTACATGAGCCGTCATTTTCATTGGCAGTCGAGACATATCGTCTGCTTCGGTAACAAATCCTTCTTTTGGTTGCGTAAAGTGATTAACAGCTAAACCGCCATATACTTTATCTGAATATATTACTAAACCTGCTGAAAAATCTGCAATTCCTTTACTTAAATACTTAACATGTTCTTGTGTTTCATAAATAAATCCATATTTAGGATCTATCATATCCGAAAATGTTAATTTTGTCCAATCTAAAGTTTTCTGTTGAAAAGTTGCTTGTAATGCCATACGCATAGCAACATTCTTAGAAAGATTTAATCTGTAAGCATATATTAAACTTATAGCATTAGTGTTAACAGTGCCGTTAGCTGCTCTATCTCCTACAAACAACACTCCAATACCTCCTGACAAAGCATCAAAATGTTGGTCATAAGATGCAGAATACGAAACATAAGTTCCACTAATGGCAGGCCATTGATCTCTAAAATTAGCAACAATACGTGGACATACTATAGAACCCGCAAAAGATGGATTCAAATATAATGGATTAGCATAATATTGTGAGAAATGAACATCTTGTGCTTTGGTACTTAGCGATGCGTAAAACACTAAGAATATAATAAACCCAATTATTTTTATCTTCTTAATCATTTATTTTGTTTTAGGTTGCAAAGATATATAATATTTTCATATTAAAAATATATTTTTTCAAAAAAAATGTAATTATTTATACGATGATACGAAAAAAAAAGTTTCTTAGTCTATTTTTTTTATTTATGTACTTTTAATAACCTTATTTATTTTAAATAACAACAATATTAATAATTTATTTTACTGCCAAATCAGATATTTAAAAAAACGCAATATTTTTTTTTCATATTGCGTTAGTGTTGTTATTAAACAATGCATTAAATAATGTTGAAAGAAAAAATAATATTACTAATTATTATCGCTTGTACTGTTATCAGTAATGCTGAAACTATTTATAGTAGTGATACTTTAAAATGGAAAGAACCTTATACTTTAAAAATTACCGACAATCAGATTTATAAATATTTGTACTTCGAGGGAGCTAATTTGCAACTAAATAATGGTATTTTAATGCCTTCTTATATAGAAAATATTCCCATTACTAATAAAAATGTGAATCTAAAAGTAATTATTAACAATATTATTTATCAATCTTTAAATGAAAAAGAAGTAGATTTTATCGACAAAAATACTATCAAAAATAATATTGAATTTCAGACTGAGATTATTTATACTAAAAAACAAGCTTATTTACAAATTTTATTTTCTCCTTTTAGAAAAAACAATAATACCTACGAAAAAGTTATTTATTACAATATAACCATAGAAACAGAACCCATTAAAATAGAAAAAGAACAAAAATCAAAGACCTATGCTACAAAATCTATTTTAGCTTCTGGAAATTTTTATAAGATAGCAATAGAAAAAACTGGAATTCATAAAATTACTTATGCCGATTTAGAAAGTATGGGAGTAAATCTAACCAATCTAAAAACAAATAATTTATCATTATTTGGAAATGGAGGCAATATACTTCCCGAAAACACCAGCAATTTTGCATACGATGATTTAAACGAAGTGCCTATTCAAATTATTGATGTTAACAACAACGGTATTTTTGAATCAACCGACTACATTCTTTTTTACGGACTTGGAGTTATTGGCTGGCAAGAAGGCAATCCTTTCTATACTCACACAATGAATGTGTATGCTAACTATGGCTACTATTTTATTAATACTGACCCAAATATAGGAAATAAAAAACGAATTACTACCCTAACAGAAACAAACTCACCTAAGACTCACGATGTAAATTCTTTTTACTTTTATGATGTTATTGAAAAAGATGCTATCAATCCAAATGAAGTAAGCAGAATTTGGTTCCAAGACGCTTTTGATGCTATATTAAAACGTCTTTACACATTTAATATTCCCGAATTAGTTAGCAACGAAAAAGCTACCCTAAGATTTAGTGTAGCAGCAAAATCGCCTTCTATTAACTCTTCGTTTACTGCTACTATCAACAACAACAACACTTACAATATCATTATCCCTTCAAGTGCAATTAGTGATAATGGAAAAATGCAAATAGGCAACTATTCTTTTACAACAACCAGCAATACTATCTCTATCGAACTAACCTATTCTAAACCTACTAATAATGCTATAGGCTATTTAGACTATATCGAAATACACGGGAAGTGCAAACTTCAAGCAATTGACAATCAAATGATGTTTCGCAATACTGAAATTGTCGGCGATGGAAACATTGCAGAATATCACTTCGACACAAAAGGGAAAAAGATAAGCATTTGGGAAGTTACCAATCCCCATGACATAAAAAAAATAAACGGAAGAACAAACAACAATACTTTTGAATTTAAACTCACTGCCGATTCTCTACGTGAATTTATTGCTTTTACAAGTTCTAATTATTATAATATTACTCCTATCGGAAAAATAAATAACCAAAACTTGCATGGATATACTACTGCTGATTTTATCATTATTACACATCCTGACTTTTTAGATTATGCCAATCAATTAGCTTCATTTCGCAAAAAAAATGATAAAATGAGTTGCATCGTAGTAACAACTCAGCAAATTTATAACGAATTTTCGAGTGGGTCGCAAGATATATCTGCTATTCGTAATTTTTTGAAAATGTTATATGATAAAAACCCGACAAATTATCCAAAAAATGTATTGCTATTTGGAAAACCATCTTATGATTTTAGAAATATATTAGGTAGTAATAGTAATTTTATCCCAAACTATCAGGGGAGCTGTCCTTTTTCGCCAAACGACTGTCTTTCTACCGATGATTTTTTTGTAAAATTAGATGATGGAGAAGGATATAACAACAATGGCACTATGGATATGGGAATAGGACGATTCCCCGTAAGCACAAAAAATCAGGCACAGATTGTTGTTCAAAAAACAATAAATTATGGAAGTAGCGAAACAATGACAGCCAATAATATTGCTAATTTTTCGGATTGGAGAAATATTGTTACATTTTCAGCCGACGACGACGCCGACCAAGGACACTTTGGGAATGCTGATGCTATTGCAAGTGTTGTCTTTAATGATTTTCCTATTATCAACATTGACAAAATATATTTAGATGCCCATAAAAAAATCTTTACTTCACAAGGACAACGCTATCCGAGTGCTACCGATGCTATGAATCAACGTATCAATAAAGGCACATTAATATTTACCTATATGGGACATGGAGGGGATAACGGGTGGGCACATGAACGTTACTTAACAAGAACCGATATCCACTCTTGGAAAAACAAATACAATCTTCCTTTGTTTTATGCTGGCTCTTGCACTTTTGGCATGTATGATAAAACCAATTCCCAATCACCTTCCGAAGATATTTTAATTAAATCAGATGGTGGCGGCATTGGCATTATTTCTGCTACCAGAAATTCTTTTGGAGGTACCAATGAATATTTTGGTAAAATGTTGCACAAATATGCATTCGAAAAAACAGCAGGAACCTATCGTACAATAGGGCAAATGTTTGCAGATGCCAAAAACGTATCGGGCAGCGTGCAAATGTATGTTTTAATTGGAGACCCCTCTTTGACTTTAGCTTATCCTAAAAAAAATGTAATAACAGATAGTATTAATGGTATAAGTTTATCAGCAAACAACGACACCATACAAGCCTTAGAATTTATAACTATTAAAGGAAGAATAACTGACAACAACCATCAAACGATGCAAGATTTCAATGGTTATGTTTATCCAACTATTTACGACAAACCATCATTAATAACGACTTTGCTAAATAATCCTAATAGTATCGAGAAAATATTTATCTTACAAAAAAATATTTTATTTAAAGGAAAAGCCAGCGTAAAAAATGGTTATTTCGAATTTTCATTTTTAGTTCCTAAAGATATTAATTATGAATACGGATACGGAAAAATAAGCTATTATGCTGCTGGAAACAACACCGATGCTAATGGGTTTGATAGTATATTTATTGGAGGAATTAAAGACACTATTATTTCCGATAATAAAGGTCCTGAAATAGAATTGTATTTAAATAATAAAAATTTTGTCAACGGAGGCATAGCCAATCCCAATCCTACTTTAATCGCCTATTTAAAAGATAACAGTGGCATCAATACTGTAGGAACAGGAATTGGACACGACATTATTGCTTATTTAGACAATAAAATAGAAAACAGCATTTTATTAAATGATTTTTTTGAATATGACGAAAACAGTTTCTCATCAGGAAAAATTTCTTATTTATTAAATAATCTTGACCCCGGATTACACACATTAACCGTCAGAGCATGGGATATTTTAAATAATATGAGCGAAAACAGTATCGAATTTACTGTCATGCAAGATGAAAAGTTAGCATTAAAACATGTGTTGAACTATCCCAATCCTTTTACAACACATACCGATTTTTATTTTGAACACAATCAACTCAATACCTTATTAAAAGTAAGCATCCAAATTTTTACTATTTCAGGAAAACTCGTAAAAACAATAGAACATACCAGCAATAACAACTCATTTCGCTGTGGACCTATATCTTGGAATGGATTAGACGACTTTGGCGATAAATTAGCAAAAGGAGTATATATTTATAAACTACGCGTTAAAACTACAGAAAATAAAACAGCAGAAAAAATTGAAAAACTTGTTATTTTATAAAACAATATAAAAAACACATAAACGTTATATATTTTACATTTTAATAAAAGAATGATGTTATTGAAGCATAAAACATTGAAAAAAATAATAATAAGTTTATTGTTTATTTGTTTATATCTTACAACTATTGGACAAAACAATGACAATACAACTGATGCTGTTGGAAGATTAAGAGCAAATGCGATAACTACTGCTGTCCCTTTTTTAATGATAGGACCTGATTCTCATTTAGGTGGAATGGGCGAAGTCGGGGCAGCTGTACCTAACGACCTTAATGCACAATTTTGGAACCCTGCTAAATATGTTTTTTCTCCCAATATAGGTGGTCTATCAGTATCTTATAGCCCTTGGCTATTCGGATTAGGATTGAATGACATTTATCTTGCTTATTTATCAGGATATTATAAGCCTTCCGATATGGATGCTATTTCTGTATCTTTGCGTTTCTTCTCTATGGGAGAAATGGAATTAAGAGATTATGAAGGAAATAATCCATTAGGAGGAGACACAAAAGTAAATCCTCACGAATTTTCGATCGATGCTGCTTATTCTCGTAAATTCACACCCGAATTGTCGATGGCAGTGGCAGGGCGTTTTATCTACTCCAACTTAACTACAGTAAGTGGTGTAAGTTCTACTACCGAAGGTATTAAACCAGGCTTGTCTGGTGCGGCAGACATAGCTCTATTTTATCAAAAAAGTTTTAATACAGAAAAATTATATAAAAGCATTATTGGATTAGGAGTCAATTTTTCTAATATAGGTGCAAAAATATCGTATTCAAGCAGTTTAGCACGCGATTTTTTACCAGCTAACTTCAAAATAGGCACAGCTTACACTATGTATATTGACAAATACAATAGCCTCACTTTTGCTTTCGATTTAAATAAGCTATTAGTACCAACTCCTCCTATATATGCCACCGATAGTTTTGGCGTAGTTTTAAGAGATGTAAATGGTGATGCAGTTATTGAAAAAGGAAAAGACCCTTATAAATCTTCTGTTGTAGGGGCTATTATAACTTCTTGGTACGATGCTCCTGGTGGTTTTGTAGAAGAGATGAGCGAATTTATTATCAATCTTGGTATCGAATACGGATACAGTGATTTGTTGTTTATTCGCGCAGGTTATTTTAATGAAGCTAAAACCAAAGGAAATAGAAAATATTTAACAGCAGGAGTAGGAATAAAATACAGTATATTTGCATTAGATGCATCTTATATTATCCCTGTAAATGAAAGAAATCATGCCTTAGAAAATACATTGCGATTTACCCTATCATTTGATATAGGCAATCTAGGGGTAGCTAAAGAAGCCTTTTAATCTGTTATGAAACTCAGAATAGGATTAGGTATTGACACTCACAAGCTCGTAAAAAACAGAGCTTTAATGCTTGGAGGAATTCAAATTCCCTCTCTTTGGGGTTGTGAAGGTCATTCTGATGCAGATGTGTTAATTCATGCTATCTGCGATGCCATTTTTGGAGCAGCTAATTTAAGAGATATTGGCTATCATTTCCCTGATACAGACAATAAATATAAAAATATTGACAGTAAAATATTATTAACAAAAACACTCGAACTTATTCAATCAAAAGGGTGGAAAATAATTAATATTGATGCTACTATTGTAATCGAACAACCTAAATTAGCTCCTTATATCACATTAATGAAAGACAGTTTATCTTCCCTATTAAAAATTGATACAGAAGATATAAGTATTAAAGCAAAAACTTCCGAAAAATTAGGTTTTATAGGTAGAGAAGAAGGTATCAGTGCATATGCTGTCGTTTTATTAGAAAAATAAGAATAATTTTAATATTTTTTTTCTACTATAAATTTTACTTCTTTACTAACATAAGGATGCCGTACTAACAAATCATTTCTATAACCATAATCATTTATATTAATGGTAATAGTTTTAGATTGTTCTTGATAAAATCCACCATTACGTTCTCCATCAATATCTTCAACTTGAATAAGGTAATTGCAAACTATTTCTTTTTCGTATATATATATACGTTTAAAACTCTCTTTTTCTGACTTAGAACGAAAAACATCAGTAGTATTGTTTGTTAAATCTGTAATAGTAATCATTAAACTATCTATATATTGTCCTTGGTTATCAGTTATACTTCCTTTTATATCAACGATAGCATAGCCTTTTTCTTTACAAGATATTAATAAAAAATTAAGCATTAATATTAATGGAATAAATAGCTGTGCTTTTCTCATTTTTTAATTTATTTCATAGAACTCAACAAATTATACATTTCTTGACGAAAAGACACTTTTTTATATAATATGCTGTATATTGTATCAATAATTGGAATAGGCACTTTATAATTCATATTCATTTCGTAAATACAACGCGTTGCATAATATCCTTCAGCCACCATTTTCATTTCTAATTGTGCCGTTCTGACAGAATAACCTCGCCCTATCATAATTCCAAATGAGCGATTACGACTGTGTTGCGAATAAGTGGTTACTAAAAAATCGCCTAAATAAGGTGCTGTATAAAAATTTCGTTCTTTATTAGGATAAACTGTATTGACAAAATTAATCATTTCATTAATACAATTTACATTAAATAATGCTAATAAATTATCTCCCGCTGCCATTCCTCTAAAAATACCAGCTGCTAAAGCATAAATATTTTTCAAAACCACAGAAAACTCAATTCCAAATATATCATCAGAAGTATTCACACGCACATAATCATTATTAAATATATCAGCTATTTTCTGAGCAAAAGATATATTCAAAGCTGCTGATGTGAGATAGGTTGTTTTTTTCCAAGCCACCTCTTCGGCATGAGAAGGACCACTAATAATAGCCAAATTATCAGAAGGAATATTATAATAATGCATCAAATAGCTAGATATAAACTCCATTCTTTCTGGTACTATCCCTTTAATAGCCGATACAATATATTTATTTTCTAAATCTTGAATGTTCAGCTCCGAAAGTGTATTGTGTAAATAAGCAGACGGAACTACTAAAACAAGGATATCTGCTTTTGACACTATTTTTTTTAAATCATTAGAAATTTTTACTTGTTTTGGATTAAGCGTTACCGAACTTAAATAAAGAGGGTTTCTTCCCGAATTTTGAACACTTTCTACAATTTCTGGTTCTCTTACCCACCAGTAAATAGAAGATAGATTATCTGTCAATATTTTTACAATAGCGGTAGCCCATGTACCACTTCCAACAACAGCTATTTTTGGTTTTGAAATATTCATATTTTTAATAGTATCAATTTTTGCAAAATTAAACCTTTTATGAATAATTACCTGTTAAAAATAAAAATATTTTTATTTTCTTTCTTTTTTATTTATTCAACATCAAAAATAAATGTATTTTTGTATTCTTTTTTACAAAAATTTAACTTTATGAATAAAATAAAATCTATTTCAAAGTTTATTACTACTTACGACAGGTCAAATATCTATAATGACACTATAGAAGAAAAGAAACGCACACTTTCTTATTTGGAATACGATGAAAAAGGAAATCTCTATTACGATAAAACTTACGATAGCGAAGGTGTGTGTGAAAATATTTGCAAACGAATTTACAATCAAAACAATTGGATTATTGAAGAACATTTTATTGATGCTTATAACAATGATGTATATGAATTAAGAAAAAACAAACACAACCAAGAAGGACTTTTAATTGAAACAGAAATTAAATATTCAGAAGAAACTGTTATCGAATATTATCACTATAACGATGAAAATAAACCTATCAAAAAAGAAATTATATACACAGATGGCTATCGTTTTATAGAAAATGAATATTTATGGGAAAATGAACTTTTATTAGAAGAGCTAGAATACGATGATGAAAATAGCTTAAGCCTCCATAAAAAATATACGTATGATGAAAAAAAACGCTTAATTACTTTAGAAATTGAAGAGATAACACAAAACAACAAAATGACAGAAGTCTATGAATATAACGATTTTGGATTAACAAAACAAATCGTTTATAACTTCAAAAAAGACATAATAGCAACGAATACATTCCTATATAATAATGATGGACTATTAAGTGAACGCAAAATTGAAACTCCTACTCAATTTATAAAAAATATTTTTGAATACAACGAAAATCAACTTCTTATAAAGGAAAGTAAATTAAATAAAGATGATTTAATTTTAAGTATAAAAGAAATAGAATATAACGAAGATAAAGAAGAAATCGCATCTACTATTTATTCAAAAAACATCGTTGAGAATACCGATGAACTTATTTTAATAGAAAAATACAATACTGAATATCACTATTTTTAAATACAACCAATTATTCTTGCAACAAAGAAGCAATTATTAACGGAAAATATTTATATTCTAATTCATGTACCTTTTTTGCTATTTTTTCGGGTGTATCAGACGGATATATACTGCATTTAGCCTGATATATTAAATCTCCTTTATCATATTCTTTGTTTACATAATGAATAGATATTCCAGATTCTTTTTCTTTATTTTCTGCAACTGCTTTGTGTACATACATACCGTACATACCTCTGCCTCCATACTTTGGCAAAAGAGCTGGATGAATATTAAGAATCCGATGCGGATAGTTATCGATAATATTTTCTGGGATTAACCATAAAAAACCTGCTAAAACCAATAAATCGGGCTGTATTTTCTTTAGTGTTTTTAATACTTCCTCGCTGTGATAAAACATCTCTTTCGTTACAACAAGAGTGGGTATATTTGCTTTTTTTGCTCTTTCTAATACATAAGCATCTCGTTTATTAGAAATTAATAAGGCAACTTTAACAGTTGTATTTTTTTTTAAAAAATCAACAATATTTTGAAAATTAGAGCCATTACCCGAAGCAAAAACAACAATTTTTTTCATCTTCCTCCATTAATTATTTCCTCTTGCAATAAAATACAATGCTATTGAAAAAGGGAATGTGTAAATTAAAAATGTATCACTCAAAATAGTACCATTATATTTTGAAATCAAAAAATAGATAGATATTAAAAAAACAACAATAGCCGAAATAACAGTTAAAGAACTATTTCTCTGAAAACCACCTATAAACAATAACAATCCAAATAAAAAATAAAGAAAAACTAATAATATATACACACTCAAAGATTGAAAATTAATTTCTTTTACTATAGGATAAAATAAAGCTACCATAAATAGTAAAATACTAATTCTCAAAGTCCAGCTAGCAATGTTTGCTAATGATTTTATCGGTTTCATTTTTAATTATTTTTCTTTTAACTCTATAACACATTTTAATTTTTTATCAAAAAAATAAAGTTTATCCTCTTTTATTTTCCAATAATACACCTCGATAAGTGCTTGTTGAAAATTACGTTCTACAGCATTAATAGGTTCAGAACATAGCATTTTCGTTCCTCCTATTTCACTAAAACTTATTCGTTTACAATTAGCACTATAGTTAGCAAAAATACGATTACACGAAGAACTACCTATTATCTTATTCTTAGTAAATGTAATAAAAGGTAATGGTGCATGATTCGTATCAATATACTGTCCATGCAATGCTACCGCTATCCATGTTGAGAATAATGCTTTTTTTTGTGAAAAAGAAAAAGAAAAGCATAGAAATAAAAAGAGTGTAAACAATTTTTTCATAAAATTTATAACGTTTTTTTTATTTTTTTATTTTTATATAAGAAAATTATTTACTTTTGTATAATTTTTAAAAAATAAATTTAATTAAATAATAAAATTATCAAAAGATGAAGAAAAGTATTTTAACATTAACAATTTTTACCTTCTTATTTACAAGCTGTATAAAAGAAGAAAAAGTAACCCTAACTTTTACAGGTGATATTGTAATTGATTTAGGTAGTTCTGATCAAGATGTATTGGCATTTGTCAGTGCTTCTGATGGGTCTGCTGTTAGCATTTCAGGTATCGACTACAACAAAGCAGGCGAGCAATTAGGAACGTTTAAAGCTGGAGACGTTACAGAAAATAAACCAGTTAAAATAAAAGCAGATGAATTAGCTGGGCGATATTACATTGCTGTTTACAACGAAGATGGTAGACCATTGTTAGAAGGAGATGGCTGGACAATGAAAATTTTAGAAGGAGACAATTATAATCAAGTTAAAATTTCTTCTACAATAGAGACCGGCGAGAAAACTATTTTTACTGATACCGACTATTTAGTAGTAACTTTCAACGGAAACAAAGAACCCGAAATAGACACTTATAATGGAGGCACTTTATTTCTAACAAACCCTCCTACAGCAGAGTGGACTTTTTCAGAAATTGAATACGGACTTGATGAAAATGGAAAATATTCTATGAAAGAATTTAGAATGGATGGATATGTCCCAGGTTTTAATGACTTTTATTTTATAGTAAAATTTACAAGAAGAAAATAAAAATAACTGAAGATAAAAAAAGGATATTTAGCTAAATATCCTTTTTTTTATTCATTGTTTTTCAACTCTTTCCACTTACTTCCACATTAATATCAATTTTCTTAATAAGACCTTGCAATACTGTTCCAGGCCCTAACTCAACAAATGTTACTGCACCATCGGCTATCATATTTCTCACACTTTGTGTCCATAAAACTGGAGAAGTAAGCTGGCTGGTTAAATTGGTTTTTATTTCTGCTATATTGCTACTTGCTTTACTTGTAAAATTTTGATATATAGGGCATATTGGTTTAGAAAACTGTGTTTCTTCAATAGCTTTAGACAATTCGATACGAGCCGAATCCATAAAAGGAGAATGAAAAGCACCACTTACTTTTAAAGGCATCACTCTTTTAGCTCCTTTTTCTAATAATTTTTTTGAACACAATTCAATTCCATTATAAGAACCCGATATAACAACCTGTCCGGGACTATTAAAATTAGCTGGTATTACTATTTCATTTTTTATATTTCGGCACACTTCTATAATTACTTCGTCTTCTAATCCCAAAACTACAGCCATGGTCGAAGGCGCTTCTTCGCATGATTTTTGCATTGCCATTGCACGTTTTGATACTAAACGTAAGCCATCTTCAAATGACAAGCATTGATTAGCTACCAAAGCAGAAAATTCGCCAAGCGAATGACCCGCAACCATATCTGGATTAAAATCTTCTCCTAAAACACGCGATAATATCACAGAATGTAAAAAAATAGCAGGTTGTGTTACTTTTGTCTGTTTCAATTCTTCTTCTGTTCCTTGAAACATAATATCAGTAATGTTAAAGCCTAAAATCTGATTTGCTTTTTCAAAAAGACTATGTGCTAAAGAATTATTTAAATATAAATCTTTGCCCATACCTATAAACTGTGCTCCTTGTCCAGGGAAAACGTATGCTTTCATATGTTGTATTTTTTTCTAATTATTTTATAAATGTATTGCTTCACCATAAGCTGCTTCTACTGATTCTTTTAATGCTTCCGACATTGTAGGATGTGGATGAATAGCCGACATAATTTGATGAGCATTCATAGCACTTTTTCTAATAACAACTGCTTCTGCTATCATTTCTGTAACATTACCACCAAGCATATGACAGCCTAGCATTTTATCTGTTTTTGCATCAAAAATTACTTTTATCATACCATCTCTATTACCCGCCGCTGTTGCTTTACCCGATGCTGTAAAAGGAAATCTTCCTATTTTAATTTCATACCCTTCTTCTATTGCTTTTTTCTCTGTCATCCCAACAGAGGCTACTTCTGGTGTAGTGTAAGTGCAAGCAGGAATGTTTTTATAATCTACAAGTTCAGGATTTTTACCAGCTATTTTTTCTACACATACTATTGCTTCTTGAGAAGAAACATGCGCTAAAGCCGGTCCATGAACAATATCGCCTATAGCATAAACCCCTTCTATATTCGTACGATAATAATCATCTACAATGACTTTTCCTCTTTCAGTATTAACACCAACCGTTTCTAAACCTATATTTTCTATATTTGTTTGAACGCCTACTGCCGACAAAACAATATCAGATTCTATTTCTATAATACTGCCTTTTTTATCTTTCACAGACAAAATACATTTATCGGCAACAACGCTTACTTTTTCGACCAAAGCTTCTGTCATAATTTTAATACCTTGCTTACGAAAAGCACGCTCTACTTGTTTTGATATTTCTTCATCTTCAAGTGGCATAATTGTGGGGAGTAATTCTATAATAGTGGTTTTAACTCCAAGACTATTATAAAAGAAAGCAAATTCGCTCCCTATTGCTCCTGAACCTACCACCACCATCGTTGCCGGGAGTTGTGGCAAGGTAAGTGCTTCACGGTAGCCAATTATTTTCTTTCCATCTTGTGGGATATTAGGTAAAATGCGTGAACGAGCTCCTGTTGCTAATATAATATGTTTTGATTTATAAAAATTTTCTCCCTCATCATTAGAAACATATACCATTTTGTCTTTTCCTATTTTTCCATGACCATACAATACATCAATGTTATTTTTTTTCATTAGATACTGTACGCCCTTACTCATATTTGCCGACACTGCACGACTTCGTTGAATAATAGACTCAAAATCAGGATTAATTTCACCTTCTATTTTAACACCATAAATTTCAGCATTTTTCACATAATTAAATATTTCTGCTGATTTCATCAATGCTTTTGTAGGAATACATCCCCAATTTAAACAGATTCCACCTAAATTTTCTTTTTCAACAATGGCTGTTTTAAATCCTAATTGTGAAGATCTTATGGCTGCTACATACCCCCCTGGACCACTCCCTATTACTATTACGTCGTATTCTAACATATTTTATTTTTTTTGGCAAAAATAGAAAATTTTTAAATATTAATGAAGCAATATTTAACAATATCAATAACTATTTATTCTAATAAACACACAAGTATTTGACATGCAATAAATAATCATTTTATTTGCATTTTAAAATTTTCAACAATGATACTATATTAAACAATAAAATTAATTTAATAAGTTAATTGCAATTTTTTACATTCTAATCTTTGTATTGCAAATAAAATAATGTTACCTTTGTATTTATTTTTAAAAGACCATTTAAAGAAATTGAGTGCAAAATATGACAAGCGATAATCAACAAAAAGAAGAATTAAAATATATTTTATCTTATTATAAAGAAATACAGAACTATTTAAGAAATCGCTCTACCATCGAACAACGGAAAAAAGTACGTAAAGCTTTTACATTGGCACTAAATGCTCATAAAGATATGCGTCGACGTAGTGGCGAACCTTACATAATTCACCCATTAGAAGTCGCAATAATTATACTAAAAAAAATGAATTTAGGAGCTACTTCCGTAATCTGTGCACTTTTACATGACGTAGTAGAAGATACCGATTACACGCTACAAGACATCGAAAATATGTTTGGGAAAGAAATAGCTATGATTATTGATGGATTAACTAAAATTGACGAAGTCTCTGATTCGCAAGTCTCTATTCAAATTGAAAATTTTAAAAAAATACTGCTTACACTCAGCACCGATGCACGTACTATTTTAATCAAAATCGCCGACCGTCTTCACAACATGCGTACTTTAGATGCAATGCCATTAGAAAAACAACAAAAAATTGCTTCTGAGACCATGTATTTATACGCTCCTTTAGCTCACAGATTAGGGCTGTATTCCATAAAAAGCGAAATGGAAGACTTGTCAATGAAATACCAAGACCCCGGAAGTTATAATTTCATATTAGAAAAAATTCATGCGTCAAAATCAGAACGTGAACTTTTTATCAAAGATTTCATACAACCTATAGACGAAAAATTAAAAGAAAAAAAAATAAAAGCAGAAGTGCTTACAAGAGTAAAATCAGTGTATTCTATTTGGCAAAAAATGAATAAAAAACAAATTTCTTTTGAAGAGGTTTACGATTTATTTGCTATAAGAATTATTATAGAAGGAGAATCTGAATATGCAAAATCACTATGCTGGATGGTATATGCTATTATAACAGAGATATATCGCCCTAATATGGAGCGACTAAGAGATTGGATTTCTATTCCAAAAGCCAATGGATATCAAGCATTGCATACTACGGTAATGAGTCATACAGGCAAGTGGGTAGAAGTTCAAATACGTTCTCGGCAAATGGATACTATTGCCGAAAATGGACTGGCTGCACATTGGGTATATAAAGAAGAAGGAAAAGCAGGATACGAACAAGGAGTAGAAAATTGGTTAGCAAAAGTAAAACAATTATTACAAAACCAACAAGATGCTTCATCTTCCGACCTACTTACAGGTATGATGATGAATTTGTATGCAAAAGAAATTTTTGTGTTTACTCCAAAAGGTGAAGTGCGTACACTGCCCGAAAATTCTAAAGTTATCGATTTTGCTTACGACATTAGCCCTGAATTAGGTAATTACTGTATAGGAGCTAAAATTAATAACAAATTAGCACCTCCCTCTCAGATTTTAAAAACAGGCGACCAAGTAGAGATTATCACTTCGAGCAAACAAAAAGTACACGAAGAGTGGTTAGGAATAGCTGCCACTTCAAAGTCGATAGAATATATTACCGAAGCACTTACTAAACAAAAAGATGATAAAATCCGCAAAGGAAGAGAAATGTTAAAAACCTATATGAAAGAAATTAATATCGAATTTGATAAAAATTCGAGAAACAAACTGATGCTTTTTAATAATTGTAAAGATAAATATGAACTCTATTTAGGAATCTACGATGGAACTATTCCTATGATAAGAATAAAACAATGTTTTTCTTCTTACGCTTTTATTTTTAAAATTAAAAAAATGCTCAAACCTATTTGGTTATATATTTTCAAACTCAAATATCTTTTATCACTCGACACCTACATCAGACGTAAAATATCTAAAAATCCTAAATTGCTTGGCGAAAATGTTAGCAATATAAAACAAACCATTGCCACTTGTTGTAATCCCATTGCTGGCGACTCTGTTATAGGCGTTATTATCTCTGATAATGAAATAGAGGTGCATCGTACAAATTGTACTGTTGCCATTCAACTAATGGCAAAAAAAGGAGATAGAATTGTAAAAGCTAAATGGAGAAACGAGCAAGAAAACGTCGATTTTTTAGCCGGAATAAAAATAAAAGGATTTGACCATAAAGGATTAGTAAACAACATTACTGCTGTCATTTATCACGACTTCAAGATTAACAGTCGTTCTATCAATTTCGAATCGTCCGAAGGTTTGTTTGAAGGAACAATTATGCTTTATATTCAAAATGTAGATTATTTACAAAAACTAATCGAAAAACTAAAAACAATCGAAGGTATCAAAAAAGTCGAACGCATTAATTCTTATTAGCATTATGTATTATTCATCTTATTATTTAAAACTATGCTTTGCTTTATTATTGATTTTTACAGCATGTAAGACCATAATAAAACCAATAGAAATAGCAGAAGAAAAAACTCCGCCAACAAAACAAATCATTAAAAAATATTCTATCGTAGAAATGGATTATGAATGGTTTTCATCGCGTGCCGATGCAACTATCATTAATACCGATACCGATAGAGAATTATATAAACTTTCTTTGTTTATTGTCAATAAAAAAGACAGCATCATTTATATCAATATCAATAAAATGGCAATAGAATTAGCCAGAGTAATCTTAACATTAGATAGTGTTAAATATATCAATCATCTCAACTCAACTTATTATGTTGGCAATTATGCTATTATCAATAAAATATTAAAATATCCTATTGATTTTTATATGCTACAATCTTTGCTGATGAATAAAGATTTTCCTCATTTTGAAAAAGATTTTACTATAGAAAATATTGAAAATAAAACTAAATTAACTAACCCCCATCGCAAACATTTGCATTCTCATTTAACCATTAATCAAATAATTCTACTCAACGATAATGATCGAATTATTGAAAATAATATTATCGTAAATAATACTTTCGACACATTAAAAGTAAGTTATAGCAACTTTTTTAATATTACTTCTACTTTAAGACTTCCGCTTGATTTAGAATTTATATTAGCAAATCAGAAAATGAAATTAAATCTGATATTTAAAAACGCTAAAATAAATGTTCCATATCCTACTTATTTTAAAATACCCACTAAATACAATTTATTAAAATAAGAAAAAATGAGGACCCAATCCTTAGAAGAGCAAATAAAATCAAAAGCAATTGAAATCGGATTTGATGCTTGTGGAATTACTACTTGTAAAACATTTGATAAAGAAAGTGTTGCTTTAGATAAATGGCTCAAAAAATCTTATCATGCCAATATGGATTTTATGACACGCTACCGCGAAAAACGAAATAATCCTTGTTTGTTGCTCCAAAATACAAAAAGCATTATTGTTGTATTATTAAACTATCGCAATCCTACTTACTTATCATCTAAAAAATCAGATTATTTATTTTCAGAATATGCTTTAGGAAGAGACTATCATCAGGTTTTAAAAGAAAAATTAACTATTTTAAGTTCTTATTTAACTACTATTTTTCCTGAAAGTCGTCATCGTTATTTTGTCGACTCTGCTCCCATTTTCGAAAAAGCACTTGCCGTTGAAGCTGGGTTAGGATGGATAGGAAAAAACACTTTATTAATTACTCCCAAAGGGTCAACTTTTTTTATAGGAGAAATTTTTACTGATATAATTCTCAAATCTGACACCATACATCAAAAATCTTATTGTGGCACATGCAACAAGTGTATAGAAGCCTGCCCAACAAATGCTTTAGAAGAACCTTATCTCTTAAAAGCCAACAAATGCCTATCGTATCATAGTATTGAACGCAAAGAAATTGAATGGGATATTAGTATGAAAAACTATACAACAAACTATATCTATGGATGCGATTTATGTCAAAGAGCATGTCCTTACAACAATCATAATGTAACACATACTGAATTTACAATCAAAAAAGAAATACTCAATTACACAAATTACCAATGGGAAACCATAAACGAAGAGGCATTTAATCGTATTTTTGAAAATTCTGCTATAAAACGAATAGGTTATCCTAATTTTAAAGCAAACATTAGCAGAGTGCTAAACAATAGGTATGCTTCCGAAAACACATAAAACAGCCATTCCAAAAAAACAGTTATAATTAGGGACTAAAATGTATTCATTTTCAATTTTGACTTCAAAATTGTTATCTTCTTTTATAGAAAGACCGGAGTAATGGACATTTTTAATGGTATTTTTTTTACATTTTTTAGAAATAAAAGGCAAATGATTTATATTTGCAAACGGAAGTAGACTCTACAGAGGAGCAGCCTATCAGGGATAACACAGCTGCACGATAAAAGTTAAAGTTAAAAGGGTTGTTCTAAAGCAACCCTTTACTTTCAGAGTACCTGAACTCCGAACCCTTTCCGAACGCAAAGCCCTGAATCGTTATCGAAAATATTGAATGTGATGCTCCGTTGTAAATCGCAATCCAAATAGAACTTTACTGTTCTTTTATTTCTCTTAATTCATCTTTAAGTATTCTTAATTCTTTCCTTTTCTTGCGATATAGATACATTCCCATAATAATGGAACAGACTAATAATGCAAAAAATATAATAATCATTAAGAGAAAAAATGTTTGTAATTTATCTTTTATTAAAATAAGAGCGATGGCTAACTGTAATGGAACAATAATTGTCAGAAAAAACACTTTAATGTAAATTAAGAATATATATATAATATTTATATTTTTTATGTTTTGAATGACCGCTTTAGTTGGGTTTATTTGACGATTTAGCCTAAATAAATAAAGATGTGTACCCAATAATAAAACAAAGAATAAAAATGAAAGGATAAAGAGAATTCTATTGCATATAGTGGAAAACAAGACGAAATTATTTGCTGTAAAAACAACCATAAGGGTGTAAAGTCCAACAAAGGTCATGCTAATTGTTAATAAATCATTTGTTTTATATTTATTACCTAAAATATTTCTGTTATCAATATTCGTCATAATATTCGGTTTTTGCATTAATTTCTTTCAATTTTTTAATAATTCTGCTAATTTTAGTTCCAACATTTGTTAATGAAAATCCCATAATTTCAGCAATTTCCTTATGGGAGCATTTATCCAAATATAGAAGCATTATAGTTTTATCTACAGTATTTAATTGTTCAATTAAAGCATATAATTTTTCTATTATATTATCATCTTGTGCTGGAAAATATTCTTCGGCTTTTACAAAAGATGAAAAATATATGATATTTTTCCTATCGTTACTTTTTTTGCTGTACAAAATGGAAATATTTATAGCTATACGGTATATCCATGTGTTAATGTGAGAATTTCCTTTAAAAGTATCAAGACTTTCCCAAATATTAGTTAAAATTTCTTGATATATGTCAGACCAAATATCTTGTTTATCAGAACAATAAAAAAATATTACCCGACGAATAGCTTTTTCATTGTCAGTAATTATCTGCTCAAAATATGCTGCTTTTTCAGCTTTATCCATGCCTTCTTTATTTGTTCTTTTGATCTATTAGTATTAGTAAAATAACCCATAAAAAAATCACACATTATATTTATTTGTAGCAAAAGTACATAAAAATTTATAGTAATGGGAAACAATATCCTGACAAAAAGCCAGATGTTTCATATCTTTGTTTTTTTTATTAAAATAATAAGCGTATGAAAACATTTAGTTTAGACGTGCACAAAGATAGTATTTTTTGTGCAATTTACGATGGAAAATCGTATTCTGAAGTAAAAGAGCTATTCGTTCTATGGCGAGAATTTACACTCTGAAGGGGTTGAGCGAGTTGTAATGAAAAGTACTGGTAATTATTGGGTTTCTATATAGGATATTTTACTTGACATGAGATTTACTCTAATGTTGGTCAATCCTTTTTTGATAAAGCAAATGCCCGGCAGAAAGAGTGATGTAAAAAGATGCACAATGAATAGCGTGTTTATTACATAAAGGATGCTCAAGAGTAGAAGGAGAAAAACACTGACTGTAACCTATCACGTATTAAATGATAAAACCGCATACAATTCACGTATAGTGCATATTTATGATACTGTGAAAGTAGCGACTAAAATTGCTTGTCATCAAAAAGAAATCAAAAGAGTAAATAAATTGCTAAAAAAAATAGCGTAAAGATCAAGTATCTTTGTGGTGACATTATGAACCCGTTTGCAAAAATACCAATGTTACTTGTTATCAAAATGATAACTTTAAGCACACAGATATGAGTTAATGTTCCAAAATAGGAAGCGAACTCACAGAGAAAAGTCGCAATACAAAGGCGAAAAAAAAACAGAAATTTACGTTCTTTAAAATTTATGGAAGAAGATAAAAAGAAATTCAAAGCAAAAATGAAAAATTATTTTCTTACTGTGATTTTTTGAAGAAAAAAACTACTAATATATTACAAGCGGAATTAATTAAAATTTAGTATTTAATCTAAAATTAAAAGTTATGGCTACAAATGAGCAACACTTTCATCTGTTACCTCCAAATGAATTCAATCAGTTTTTTGAAGAGGTAGTTAATGTAGTTTTTGATGCACGTGAACATCCTTGTTCAAATAATGTGACTATTCGTCACATTATGAATCAATATAATATTCAACTCCCTCCGGAACCCCCTAATTTAATGCAAGCAATTAACCCTGCATTAGATGCAAATATTTATGGGACTACTGCAGAAGTTCGTAATACATGCCCTGTATGCAGTTTATGTACATTTTGTGTTCTCTGTGGGGAGGTAAATGGAGCAGCTGGACTTGCTAATCTTGCAGGTCTTTTCTCTATTGTTGGATAATTTATTAATTTGACTATTTAATATTTTACTATATTTGTTAATTTATAAATAAACTCATTTTTTTTTTGCGACTAAAATGACAAGGTTAAATATTAAATAGTGGTTAAATTAACTACATTAAAATTACTTATAATGAATAAAAAAATATTTTTTATAGAAGCGGTTGTTGGTATATTGGGTGTTATTTTGGTGTTATTTTTTGGAGTGAAAGGTATCGCAATACTTGCTTTATATGCAATTACTCCTTTTTTGAAAGAGAAAAAGGAAGAAACAATTGAAAGTAAATTGTTTTTTTATAAAACAAATTCAATTACTTTTGTTGTTGGAATTTTATTGTTGTTCTTACTTTTCTTTATTCAGGATTATAAACTAATTACAAATACTTCTTTATACGTCAAAGATATTTGGTTTTATCTTTTTATTACATTTTCAATATTTTTTGTTCATGGAATAATTGGATTAATTTTATTAAAACAAATTAAAAAATAATTTGGATAATATCGATTGTAAAAATAAAAAATTATGGAAAAAGATGTTTATTTAAAAATAAATAATGGAGTCTTATATTTATTTCAATCACAAGGATTATTGAAATTTTCAGAATATTCTATCAAAATTAATAAAGACACAGCAATTGTTTTATCATATTGTTTTAATAATTTGTCATTGAAAAAAGCATTGTTACAGTACAAACGAGAAAATCCAAATATTAATTTATATATAATAACACTTGGGATTGCAATTTTAACACAAGAAAAAAAACTGTTATCAAAAAAAGATCCTTGGGACGTTTTGTCAACCATAATACAAGAAAATGATATTTATTATCCGGAATGTTTGCATATAGAATTAACATCAAAATGCAATTTACATTGTTTTTATTGTTATAGAAAATCACATGAAAATTTAGAAGAATTAAATCGTTTAGAAACTAATGAATTAAAGAATATTATTATTTCTTTATCAGAACGAGGGTTGAAAATTGCAGAAATTACCGGTGGTGAGCCATTATTACATCCTGATTTTATAGAAATAATAGATACCTGCTATAATAATTTGTCTCTTACATCTATTATTACGAATGGTACATTGATAGATGATTTATTTATAAAAAAGATTCTTCCATATAAAAACAGAATATTGTTTTCAATTAGTTTAGATAGTCATTTGCCAGAAGAACATGATAGAAGATGCGGGGTCAAAGGGTCTTTTTTAAAAACTGTTAATGGTATAAAACTTCTCTCCAAAAATAGATTTATTGTGAGAACAGCAATGGCTGTTGATGATAACAATTGGCCTCAAATTGAAGATACTATATTACTTTCTAAATCAATAGGAGTTACAAAGTTTGCATATTCGCCAATTCTTCCTTTTGGTAGAGCAGAACATAATTCTTCTTATTGGAAAAATATTTCTTCTGAAGATGCCAAATCTTATGAAAGCTACCTAAAAGAAAAATATTCTGATTTTATTCATTATATTGATGAAAATGGGAGTCAACAATTATATAAAAAAAGTAACTGTGGAGCTGGACATACATCGTTTGCAATGGATCCTTTTGGGAATATAAGAATTTGTGCTACATTTGATGAACCCGAAGGTGTAATTGGTTCTTTAAAGACAATGACAATGTACAATATATTTAAAAGCGAAATATGTAGTCTTTCTTCAAAAATTTCCCCACCTAAGCCTGAAATATGTGGTAACTGTCAGTATTTATTTTTTTGCATGGGGTGTTTCCTCAGAGGTTCAAAAAAAGCGCCTGTTGTCGGGATTGAAAATTGTAATTGGGCTAAAGACAAAAATGTAAAAAAATGGCTGGCTTCAATTAATGTTCATTAATTTTAATAATAAAATTTACAAATTCAAATGAGAAAAATAATTATAGCGTGTATATTCATAGTTACATGTAAATTACATGCTCAGCCAATAAGTATTATTGCCGAAAAATTTCGTTATGACAGCATTATTTCTTTTGATTTTTTAGGAAATCATATAGAGAAAGCAATTTATACCTTTACTCAATATGGTGCACCAATAATTAGTAAAGGTTATATTTATAATCAATTGTTTCCCAATTTGATTGTAAAAAAAAGCATCACGAATGATAATGGAAACAATTTTATTACATTGGATTCAAACTTAGCAGCAGATGGTTCATGGACAATACTTCAAACAAAGTGGAATTTAGATGAAAATGGCTATGGAATAAACTATCGAACAGGTAATTCTCAACTATCTATAGAGTTGAATTACGATATTTACTATGGCATTAATAAACAAATAGACTCTGTATTTACCGAATATTTAGGATTTGTTTTTGAAAAATATATCTATAAATATAATTTAGATGGAATTTTAATCCGATTAGAAAAATATGATTATTTAACCAATACTACTACCATGTATGAATATACTTATACGAAAAATGAAAATTCCGGATTAATGAAAAGATATACAGAATCTTACACATATATAAATGGAATTTTAAAAGATAGTTTAAATAGAAAAGAAATTTTATCATATGATATTAAAGAAAGACCAATAAGAAATGAAATATATGCTTGGGATTCACAGGAAACTAATTGGTCAGAAAATTATCATACATTTGTTATTTGGTACTATCCAGCATCAACAAATATAAAAAAACACATTCAACAAATAAATGAAGATGTTACTATTTGGAAAAATAACGAAAATTTGATAGTATGTAGTCCTTATTCCGAAAATATCAAAATATATTCAATTAATGGGTCCTGTTTATATGTAATAAAAAAAAAATCTGGGGACATGCAAATTTCTTTAAATTTTTTGCCAAAAGGAATCTATGTTATCAAAGGTAATAATTGGACAAAAAAAATTCATTGGTAGCGAATAAATAAAAAACAGAGAAGACAATAAGATTATCTTTTATATGAATAATCCTATTGTCTTCTTTTCGGAATAGAATTGAAAAAATTCCTGACTTCCACACTGGGACACCAAAATACAAAACATTAATAATTACAACAATATAATTACAAGAGAGTTGCTATTAAAATGTCAAGGATTTGAAAAATGTG
>CAZSTX010000009.1:0-49091 GCA_964610025.1 uncultured Lentimicrobiaceae bacterium | reverse complement strand
ATGCAGAAGATAAGATAAACCAAATCATTTATGAGCTTTATGAGCTGACAGATGAAGAAATAAAACTGATAGAAGGTAAATGATACTCAATTTTAAAAAAGCGTAAAACTGATGTTCCCAATAAATTCTGGATAGTAAGATAATAAGCCCAAAAATTTTATCTTTATACACGTCTAAACTAAATGTTTTCACACGCTTATTATTTTAATAAATAAAGAAAAATATAAAACATTTTTTTTTGTCAAGATATTGTTGAGTTCCATTATAAATTTTTATATGTCTGTGTGAAATTTTTAAAAATTTTTATGTATTTTTGCAAATAAATTAGGAATTAATAAAATTATCATAAATACAAATATATAATGAAAGTTGATGTTTTAATAGGCTTACAATGGGGAGACGAAGGTAAAGGTAAAGCAATTGATGTGCTAACACCTACTTACGATATAGTTGCACGTTTTCAGGGAGGACCTAACGCAGGTCATACCTTGATTTTTGATTCTCAAAAATTTATATTGCATACTATTCCATCTGGTATTTTTAGAGAAAACACGAAAAACATAATTGGAAATGGGGTAGTTATTGACCCTTATGTGCTTGTAAATAAAGAAATAAAATCGATAGCTTCTTATACTGATGTAAAAAACAAACTTTTTATATCAGTACGTTCAAATTTAATTTTGCCAACGCATCGTTTACTCGATCATGCTAACGAATCTTTATTAGGAGATAAAAAAATTGGTTCAACACTCAAAGGAATAGGTCCTACTTATACCGATAAAATATCACGCAAAGGGATTCGTGTAGGCGATATTCTACTGCCTGATTTTAAAAATAAATACAATACACTTAAACAAGAGCATTTGCGACAAATAGCATATATGAATTTCGATTATTCAGAGGTGAAAATCGAAGGTTTATCTTTTGAAGACTATGAATTGGCATGGTTAGCATCGCTTGAAACACTGATGTCATATCATTTAGTTTCGACCGAATATATGATAAACGATGCTTTGTTAGCCCAAAAAACTATTTTAGCTGAAGGTGCGCAAGGAACATTGTTAGATGTCGATTTTGGCACTTATCCTTATGTAACTTCTTCTAATACAATTACTGCTGCTGCTTGTGCTGGCTTGGGTGTGGGTCCTTCAAAAATTGGAAAAGTATTTGGATTGTTTAAGGCTTATTGTACAAGAGTGGGAGCAGGTATATTCCCTACAGAGTTGGACGATGAAATGGGAACATATCTTCGCGACAAAGGTCATGAATATGGATCGACAACTTTACGTCCTCGCCGATGTGGATGGATAGATTTGCCTTTGTTAAAATATGCATGTATGATAAATGGAGTTACTGATTTGATAATAACAAAAGTAGATGTGCTCAACGATTTGGAAAGTATTAAAATATGTACAGAATATAATATTAATGGAAAAGTAACACAAGAAATACCTTTCGACTTAACCCGTAATATATCACCTGTATATCAATCTATTTCAGGTTGGAAACAAACGCTTTCGCCTACATCTATGCCTGCTAACTTAGCCGCTTATATTAAATACATAGAAAAATATTTAAACCAAAAAATATTTTTAGTATCGATAGGTCCAGATCGTAAAGATAATATCATTTTGCAATAAACAAGTATAATAAATAAAAAAATATTAAAAAAAATATGAAAGATTTAAAAAGTTATATCGAAAAGAACAAAAAGAGATTTTTAGAAGAGTTATTTGAATTAATACGTATTCCATCTATTAGTTCAATAGCAGATCATACATTAGATATGGAGCATTGTGCTGAAAAATGGAAACAATATTTATTAGAAGCGGGAGTAGATAGTTGTAAAGTTATGCCTACTAAAGGTAATCCGGTAGTTTATGCCGAAAAAATAATTTCTAAAGATTTACCAACTATATTAGTCTATGGACATTACGATGTGATGCCTGCCGATCCTTGGAAGTTATGGAATACTCCTCCTTTTGAACCTATTGTAAAAGAAGGTAAAATATGGGCACGTGGTGCCGATGATGATAAAGGACAGTCGTTTATGCACGCCAAAGCTTTTGAATATATGATTCAAACCAATCAATTGCCTTGTAACGTGAAATTTATGATAGAAGGAGAGGAGGAAATAGGTTCTATAAATCTATATGATTTTTGCGAGAAAAATAAAAAAATGTTACAATCAGATATTATATTAGTTTCGGATACTAGTATGATAGCACCCGATATTCCTTCTATTACAACAGGATTGCGTGGCTTAAGTTATTGGGAAGTGAAAGTAACAGGGGCTAATCGCGATTTGCATTCAGGATTGTATGGAGGTGCTGTCGCTAATCCTATTAATATATTGTGTGAAATGATAGCCGACATGGTAGACGAAAATCGTCATATTACCATTCCTAATTTTTATGAAGATGTGTTAGAAGTTTCTGATTATGAAAGAAAATTAATGGGAAAAGCTCCCTTTGATTTAGAAGATTATAAAAAAGAATTAGCCATAGATGAGGTTTGTGGCGAGGCAGGCTTCACTACTAATGAGCGTGCAGGCATACGACCAACTTTCGATGTTTGTGGTATTTGGGGTGGTTATATTGGAGAAGGAGCAAAGACAGTTATTCCCTCTGTTGCTCAAGCTAAAATTTCTACACGATTGGTACCTAATCAAGATTTTAATAAAATAGGAGAGCAGTTTAAACGCTATTTTGAACAAAAAGCTCCAGCTTGTGTAAAAGTAGAAGTCAAGTTTTTACATGGAGGCGATAGCTATGCAACACCTATTGATACAATAGCTTATAAAGCTGCTGAAAAAGCTTTTGAAACTGTTTATGGAAAGCAACCCGTACCGACGCGTAGTGGCGGAAGCATTCCTATTATTGCAGGATTTGAAAAAATATTAGGAGTAAAAACTATTCTAATGGGTTTTGGCTTAGGAGCCGACGCTATCCATTCGCCTAATGAAAATTATCCTTTAGAACAATTTTATAAAGGCATAGAAACTATCCCGTATTTTTATCGTTATTTCACTGAAATGATGAAAAAATAAAAAAATATACTGAAATTGCAAAAGATATTGAAAAAAAGAGTACTTTTGCAGACTTGAAAAATTAAGATTAGAAAGATTTAAAAAGCACGTATTATGTCAAGAATTTGTATGATTACAGGAAAAAAAGTAATGGTAGGAAACAATGTTTCTCATTCTAATATAAAAACAAAAAGAAGATTTTATCCTAATTTACAGGAGAAAAAATTTTATATCCCTGAAACAGACGAATGGGTTATATTAAAAGTTTCTGCCAAAGGAATTAAGTATATTAATAAAAATGGCGTTTTAAATTCTTTAAAAAAAGCATACGATAAAGGCATTATTTATTAATGCTATATGCTGTAAACGTATATTTTATATTGCTTTTCGATAAAAGTTTGTGCTTAAGTGTGCAAACTTTTTTTTTGTTACTATTAGCTACAATTAAGACAAAATATAAACTATCGTAAGTTTGTACTATAAATATTAATGTTTTGTTTTTAACTTAGTATAAATAGTACTTTTCAAAATAAAAAACTTTAGCACACATACAGAACACACAAAATCTAAAGTATTTTTCAATTTTATCAACCGAAATATGAATAAATATACTGTTAAAATTATTTGCAGTTAAGGTATTAAAAGTGAAATTTAGCACAATTTCTATTGTTTTGAGAGGTTTTGCTTATTTTTTAGAAAAAAAATAAAATTATTTCACTTGAAATACAGCGAATTAAATTTTATTTTTGTTATTTTTAAATTTTATTGAAAAATAGTTAAAAAAAATTTTATTTTTGCAAAACAATTGAATTAGAAAAGAAAAAAAAAGGTAGTTATGGAAGAAAAAGAAGAAAATAAAGCAAAAACAGAAGTATTTTCAAGAGTATTAAGAGCAGGAAAGCGAACTTATTTTTTTGATTTGAAAGAAACTAAGAACAGCGAGCATTACTTAACTATTACAGAAAGTAAACGTCGATTTGATGAAAATAAAGGAGTGTTTTTTTATGAAAAACATAAAATATTTCTTCATATTAAAGATATTCTTAGTTTTAATGATGAGTTGAATGAAGTTATTTCATTTGTTCAAACCAAAGAAAACGGTATGCAATCGTTTCAGCAGAATGACGAAAGCGATACTATTGAAAAAAAATAGTAATCAATAAAAAACTTATGTAATTAAAAAGGTGTTTTGTTTAGGATACTAAGCAGAATATCTTTTTTATTACATTCTTTCATAGGCTTGTTGGTATTCGTAATACAAGTCTTTTTGTCCATTTTTCTTAAAACTGTCGGCAAGGACTTTATAGAGTTTTTTAGCAGCGGCTCTTTCGTTCAGTCCTTGTGCTTGGAATACTTTCATTAGTTTTTGTGCTATATGGTCATCTATTCTTCCTACATCTATTAAGGATAATAATTCTTGTTCGGCTCCTATCAGGTTGCCTCTGTTCATATAAATATCGCTTAATACTAAATAGGCTTGTACATTTTTATAATTGATAGTTTTTAGTAAATTGCATATTTGTGTTGCTTGGTCTATCTTATTTATACTTAAATAATAATTCATTAAATATAAGTTGGCAATTTCGTTGTGAGGTTCTATTGCGAGAAATTTATCGATATATGTTTTTGCTTTTTCTAATTGTTTGGTATCGAAATATATTTCTATTATATTGATTAAACTTGCTTCATTGGCTGGATTGAGCACAATGGCTTTTTCTAAATACAATAAGGCACTATCGTATGCTTGTGCTTCTTTGTATTGATAAGCTATCATATCAGATTTATCATTACGTTTTAATATCAAACAGATTGGTTTTCCGTCTACTGTGATGGTATGTACGGTGTTTGTAGGAGGAAAAAACTGACTCTTTTGTAATTCGGGTGCTATGCCTGTAATAACAAATATAGCATAATCCCAATCGGAATTTCCCCTTTCATACCAACGAGCAAATCCGATGGAAAAACGATTTGTGTCGTGGCGGAAATAATAGCTTACCGAAGCAGGATGCCAAGTAGCTACTATGATTTTATCGCCGGTTTCTAATCCTGATTTTTCAGCATTTTTAATAATCCACTCCGAAGCTTCTCGTGTAGAGTGATAATAATAATCTAATTCGTAATTTCCATAAGCACCTTTTACGCCACCTATTGTTTTGTTGAAATAAACGTATTCATAAGGATGGTTTTTTGCGATATAGAAAAAAGGAGGAAGTAACAACACAAAAGGAAGAAAACTTAATAGTATTTTGGCATATTTATTTTTTACTATTTCTACCAAAGCATCAAATCCTAAACCAGCAGCTATTACCATTGGTAAATAAGTGAATAGCGAATGTCTCCAGCCTCCATATACGTTGGCTTTTGTATAAATAATCCAAAAAATAGGAAAAATAAATGTGAAATAAATAATAAAAGTCGAAAAACGTTTTTCTTTTTTCCATCCACCTATAAAAGGATAAATGAGCATTCCAATAATTACTGCAATAGGAATAGTAATTAATATATATTTAGGAGTGTAATACCAAGGAAAAGCATCAGACCATTGAAAATTTCCTTCAAACACTTGACGTATTCCGGTAGAAAATTGAGACATGCCTGAAAATGCTTCTTTTACATGAGCAATGGGCGCTTCGATAGCATAGGGCCATGCCAATACCATGAGTACGTAAGCAGCTAATGCAATGCCTATACCGTATTTTAACAGCTTGCGAAATAGATATGAAATAGTATGTTCTTTTTGAATAGTTATTTTTATTTTTCTTTTGGTATCTGTCGATTTTTTTAAAGCTTTATTGATATAATGTTGACGGATAAGAAAAACTAAGCTAAATAAGGCAAAATAGGGGAGTAGCAATATGCCGGGTACACGAATTGCCATTGCAAAAGCGATGCTTAAAGTTAATTTAATTACAGTTGCACGTTTAGGATAGGGAAATTCGCTTAAAAACAGATAAATATAATAGATGCCCATTATCATAGCAGTAGCAAAAGAAACATCTTTAATGTTATTAAAAGAATGTCCTATAAAACGCGGTGATAGAAATAATAGCAAAGCTGTAAATACAGCAGCTTTTTGATTTCCACTGATTCGCAAACTCATTAAGGCTACAAATAGGATTGCTATCCATCCAAAAATGGCGCTAACGATATGCCGTGTGAGCATTATATCTTCTATATTGAAAAAACGTGCAATAAAACTTGCAAGATTATCAATCACTTGTCCATAATAAGGAAGATTCCAAAATTCTGGATTCCCATTTTTTAAAATAGTTGTAGAAACAGCTGCTGTGTCTTTTCCAAAACTTTGATAATAATCAAGTACATTGCTTGCATGAGTAGCTTGCATTTCTTCATCTCCATTCATGCCAGCATCTATACTCATTAAAATCATAGCTATTAATAGAACAGCAAAAAAAGCTATCCAAGTAATGTTGTTTTTATTTTTGAAATAATCGAAATTGAATTTCATATGTTATTTTAATCTTAATTGTTAAAAATTTATTTTTTCGCCAACAATATATTCAGGCCGTTTTTTTGCTTCATCAAAAAGATTTCCCATATATTGACCTAATACTCCAATGGTTAATAGTTGTACTCCTCCAAAAAAAACAATCAAAACAATGAGTGTTGTCCATCCTGTTACCAATGCGCCGGGATTAATTAGTTTTGTTATTAGAGCAATTAAGGCGTAGAGAATACCTATAGCAACGGAGATAAACCCGGCATAGGTGGCTAATTTTAATGGCTTTTTAGAAAAATAAAAGACGCCAATCATTGCAAACTTTAACATTTTTTTTAAAGGATATTTTGTTTCGCCTGCAAAACGTTCTTCTCTTTCGTAATAACAAGGTAATTGTTTGTAACCCATCCAGCTGATTAATCCACGTATGTATTTGTTTTTTTCTTCCATGTGGTTAAAAGTTGTGATTATATGCCGATCGATTAAGCGAAAATCGCCTGTATCGACAGGGAACTTTACATCGGATAGATTATTTAAGAAACGGTAAAAATATTTGGCAGTTACTAATTTAAACCACGTTTCGCCTTTGCGTTTTTTACGTACACCATACACTACATTTGCTTTTTCTTCTTCCATTATTTTTAGCATATCGATAATGACTTCTGGTGGGTCTTGTAAGTCGGAGTCGATAATCACGGCTGCATCGCCATTGCAATGATTAATGCCTGCTGTAACTGCACTTTGATGTCCAAAGTTGCGTGAGAAATGAAGTATTTTAACTTTTGTATCTTTTTCTGATAATTGAAATAAAATGTCATAGGTTTTATCACGACTACCATCATTGATAAAAATTAATTCGTAAGAGTGTGGTATGTTTTCTAAAACAGAAGTCAGACGCTTATAGGTCTCTTCTATTACCAATTCTTCGTTATAGCAAGGTATAATAACTGATAGTAACATAGATTTTATTTTTTATTAGTGAATTTAAAAATTAGATTTCGTGCAATACTTAATATCCAAGACATTATAAAAGCAAGGGCTTGGTCGATAAGTGTGAATTGTATAAAATTTTCTTTTGTGTATTTTTTTCTCAATTGATTAAATACTTTTGGAGCTTCCCATTTGGAAGAGGCTGTAAAAGAAGTTGAAGATATTCTGAATGAAAACAAAGGCTGCTTAATTACAAAAAGATTTCCAATCTTTAAAATTTGAGAATATAGCTGTAAATCTACTACATAGCTTAGTGCTGGAGGAATATTGATAGGTCCTGCTTTGCGAATGCTGTCGTTTAAAAACAGTGCTATGCCGGGTTCGCCGAAAATATTGGTTCCATAACGAAAACTTTTTCTAATAACATTTTCGCCTTGATAAATGCCTGCTTTGCCTGGAAAACGTTTGACAAACATGCGTTTCCCTTTACTGTCGATGACATATTTTTCAGCAGTTACCATTACAATGTTATTAGTTGGATTGTTAAGAAAGACCTTAACCTGTTTTTCGATACAATCGGGTTCTATTATATCGTCAGCACATAATAATTTTACATATATGCCATTTGCTTTTGATAATACAATGTTAAAATTTCCTATCATACCAAAGTTCTCACTATTGATATTTAGTTGTATTCTTGAATCTTTAATTGTTTTTATGTGTTCAACTGTATTGTCTGTTGATTGATTATCGCAAATAATAATTTCAAGATGTTTGTATGTTTGATTTATTACACTGTTTAGCGTGTTTATAATAGAATCTTTAGCGTTGTAAGTAGGAATACAAACACTTACTAAAGGAGTGTTATATGTTGCTTTATCTATCATTTGCTATGTTTTAAGTATAATGCAATTCCTTGTTCGAGCGATAAGGAGGCTTGCCAACCGGGTAAAACTTTTCCTTTTTTCCATGGTTGCATAATTTCTCTTTGACGATAAGGTAGCCCACCCCAATTGATATTGAGTGATTTGCCGCTTACTTTTTCGAATAGGGCAATTATTTCTTTTAAGGTGTAACGCTGCTGTGCTGTAAGCACATATTCGGATTCTAATTTTATATTTTCGTTTAATAAATTAATTAAATGTGTAAATCCTGCAATAATATCTTTAATGTGTAAAATGTCTAAATACTGATCTCCGGGCGACATTTGAAGTGTTGTGCCTGTGGTGCTTGCTTCTTTTAAAACAGTAAATAATTTGCGGCGTGTATCCCCATCTCCAAAGGTGTCTGAAAGTTTTAAAGTTGTAAATTTCAGCTTGTTTGTTTCAACATAATAAGCAGCCATGTTGATAAAGGCTTGTTTTGTAGCAGCATATAAGTTAGTAGGATGGTATCGTTTGCAATTAGGTCGATAGTTTTGCCAAATGGTGCCTGTGTTTAAAAACCATTTTATTTTGCTTCCTTTTATAGCTTCTAAAATAGCAGTGCCAAGATAAATATTCGAAAGAATTAAATCTTTGATTTCATAGGCTTGATGTTGTGCTATAAATAAAGTAGCTAAATGTACAATTCCTTCTATTTTATTTTCAATAAGATAAGTGTTTAACTCATTGATGTTATCTGAAAAAATGAAAGATTTTACATTTTCAGGTAAAATAGCCTCTAAATTAGGTGGAAGCAAAACATGTATATTATGATTTGCTGCCAATGATTTGACAAGATGTGTTCCTATAAATCCCGTGCCTCCTGTTACTAATAAATTCATAAAAATGGGGTTTTAAAATTCTGAAATACTTCAAAAGACATGTCTCTTTTTGATACAATAGCATTTTTTGTTTTCCAATCAAATCCAAAAGAATTGTATACTATTCCATTATCGTATTCTTTTGAATATAAGGATGTTTGAATATAATTTACAATAGAAAAATCTTCTTTAGCTAAAAATCCATGTGCCATTCCTTTGGGAATATACAATGCGATTCCATTTTCAGCACTTAATGTGAAGTGAATGTGTTTGCCGTAAGTGGGAGAGTTTTTACGTATATCTAAAACAACATCAACTATAACACCTTGACTTACAAAAACGAGTTTGTTATGATCGTGTGGAGGATTTTGAAAGTGCATGCCTCTGATAGTGTTTTTATGTGAAACAGAATAATAAAACTCTTTAAAATTAGTGTCTAAATTGTTTAGTGTAAATACATCAGACGTAAATACTTTTCTAAACTCACCTCTATTGTCTTGTGAAATAATATTTTTTATAATGAATAAATCAGGTAATATCGTTGTCAGAATTTCCATTTGTGTTGCTTATTGATGAGTATTTGCAAAATTAATAATTTCGTCTGCCATGTATTTCAACATTTCTTGCTGCATTCCGGGATAAACACCTATCCAAAAAGTATTTTCAGTAATAATATCGCTATTTGTTAATTCGCCAACAACTCTATAACCTTGACCTGTTTCGCGCATTTGGTCAAAACAAGGATGTTTAATCAAATTGCCAGCAAAAAGCAAACGAGTTTGAATATTTTTATTTTCCAAATGTTGTATTATTTCAATTCTTTTAAATTTAGCTGTAGGCTTAATAGTCAATAGGAATCCAAACCAAGATGGAATTGAATTAGGTGCAGGCTCTGGCAGTATAAAAATATTGGATAATTCACTTAATCGTTCTTTTAAATATGTCCAATTTTTTATTCTGTCGGCAACAAAACTGGCTATTTTTTTTAATTGTGCACATCCTATAGCTGCTTGCATGTCTGTTACTTTCAGATTATATCCAAAATGAGAATAGACGTATTTATGGTCATAACCAAAGGGAAGCAGTCCGTGTTGTTGCGAAAAACGTTGTTTGCAAGTGTTATCTTTACCGGACCCACAAAAACAATCGCGCCCCCATCCACGAAATGAAGTTATAATGCGATGCAAAAGAGGATTGTTAGTGTAAACAGCTCCTCCTTCTCCCATAGTAATATGGTGGGGGGGATAAAAACTCGAAGTGCCAATGTCGCCGATAGTGCCTGTGTATTTCCATTCTCCATTAATAAAATATTTGGAACCTAAGGCATCACAATTATCTTCTACGAGCCATAGATGATGTTTTTCGCAAAATGCTTTTATTTTTTCTAAATCGAAAGGGTTGCCAAGTGTGTGGGCTATCATTACCGCTTTTGTTTTAGGTGATAGAGCTTTTTCTAATTGCGAGCAATCGATGTTGTATTGCGGAATAGTAACATCAACAAAAACAGGAATAGCACCAAATTGGATAGCAGGGGCTACTGTTGTTGGAAAACCTGCTGCTACTGTAATGATTTCATCTCCTTTTTTTATTGCTCTTTCTTTTAGCATGGGAGATGTTAGTGCATTAAAAGCTAAGAGATTTGCTGAAGATCCCGAATTGGTAAGTAAGCAGTATTTGATACCAAAGTATTCGGCAAATTCTTTTTCAAATTGCTGTGTATAACGTCCTGATGTTAACCAAAAATCGAGCGATGCATCTACTAAATTATATATTTCTTCTGCATCGAATTTTCTGCCTCCGTAGTCGATATGATCGCCGGGTTCAAAAGGTTTTTTTGTTTCAAAAGTTTCTTTGTAATATTCTTTTACTAAAGCAAGTATTTGATCACGTTTTGTCATAATAGCTATATTTTCATGTAATTATTTAATTGTTGAATGGTAAAGTCTAATATGTTTGTAGTTTTATGATAATAATTTTGATACCATTTTAGAGTATATGTTAATGCTTGTTCTGCATTTAATTTTGGATACCAATGAAGTGTGTTTTTTGCTTTTTCGATATCAAGCGACAATAAATCAGCTTCGTGTACTTGTGCTTGCAGTTTGGGGTATGCTACTTTGCCTTTTCCCCAAATTTGAATAGCTAAATCTGTCATTTGATTGACAGTTATCACATCGTGAGGATAAGGACCAAAATTAAAAGCATCTGCATACAGCATAGGTTCTTGGTTCATTTTCATTGCAAGTGTAAGGTAGCCCCATAGAGGTTCTAATACATGTTGCCAAGGTCTTACGGCTTTAGGGTTGCGAATATTAATTGTTTCGTTTTTTGCTAAAGCTCTAATAATATCGGGAAGCAAACGGTCTTTTGCCCAATCGCCTCCGCCTATTACATTGCCAGCTCGTGCTGATGCTATTGCTATTTGGTGCTGGGAATAGTCTTTTGGATTGAAAAAAGATTGCCTATAAGAATGAATAATCAATTCGGCACATGCTTTGCTTGCACTATATGGGTCGTAACCTCCTAAACGGTCGTTTTCTTTATATGCTTGTCCGCTTTCGTTGTTTTCGTATACT
Organism: uncultured Lentimicrobiaceae bacterium; assembly: GCA_964610025.1. Taxonomy (GTDB): domain Bacteria; phylum Bacteroidota; class Bacteroidia; order Bacteroidales; family WCHB1-69; genus UBA5266. The sequence continues at coordinate 37,353 of CAZSTX010000009.1, read as the reverse complement.
TTGTCGGTAGTTATTATAACAACAATACATTTTTTTTTCAACTTTCGGACAGATTCAAGTAAATTGACAGTTCCCATAGCATTGATGTTGAAAGTGCAGCGTGGTATGTCGTAAGAAGTTCTTACAATTGGTTGAGCTGCAAGATGGAAGATTATATCAGGTGAAAATTGAGAAATATGTTTATGTAAAAAAGAAGCATTGCGTATATCGCCAATAACGGAATGACATAATTTATCTCCTTCTATAAGATGATAAAGAGCTGGATTTGTTTCTGGTGCTAAAGCATAGCCTTTTATTTCGGCTCCTAAATTATGCAAAATAGCTGTCAACCAAGAACCTTTAAATCCAGTATGTCCTGTAATAAATATTTTTTTATTTTTATAAAAAGATTTTATATCCATTATTATACATTATTTAATTACCATACTTTCCATGGTGCATTTCCTTTTTCCCAAAGATCATTTAATTCATTGCGATCTCTTAATGTATCCATGGGTTTCCAAAATCCTGTATGTTGAAAGGCATGAATTTGAGATTTTTGCATCATACGAGTCATAGGTTGGCGTTCAAACATTTCGTGGTCTCCTTCTAAATAATCAAATATCTGAGGTTCGCATACAAAAAAACCGGCATTAATCCAAGTACCCGATTCTTTGGGTTTTTCTATAAATGATTTAACTTCGTTATCTTGTATGTCTAATACGCCAAGATGCCCTCCTGGTTGATAGGCCATCATAGATAAATGTTTGCCTGATTTATTATGTGCTGCTATTGTTTTAGTAATATTTACATCAGCGAGACCATCTCCATAAGTAAGAAGAAATGAATTGTTACCAATGTATTTTTGAATACGTTTTATTCTACCTCCTGTCATGGTATCAAGTCCGGTATCAACCATGGTAACTTTCCAATTTTCAGAGTGATTGTCAAGAACTTCTATGCTGTTGTTTGACATATCTACTGTGATATCGCAATTGTGTCGGAAATAGTTAGAAAAATATTCTTTAATTACGTATTGTTTGTACCCGCAACAAATGATAAATTCGTCAAATCCATAGGAGCTATATATTTTCATAATGTGCCAAATAATAGGTTTGCCTCCAATTTCTATCATAGGTTTTGGAATGAGATGTGTGTTTTCGCTTAGTCGTGTGCCATATCCTCCTGCTAAAATAACTACTTTCATAGGTGTTTATATTATAATATAAAAGGTTTTCTAATAATAGAAGTTACAAAAATATAAAAAAATAGAATATAAAAGTTTTATTGTTAAAAATAAAAAAAGAGTATACTAACGAGCATACTCTTTTTTTAATGATAAGATTAATTAATATTCATCCTCATGAAAAAAGAAGTCTTCTTTAGAAGGATAATCAGGCCATATGTCTTCTATGGTTTCATATATTTCTCCTTCATCTTCAATCTCTTTTAGATTTTCTACTACTTCTAATGGAGCACCCGAACGTATGGCGTAGTCTATTAATTCGTCCTTGGTAGCTGGCCAAGGGGCATCTTCTAATTTTGAGGCTAACTCTAAAGTCCAATACATCTTTTTTTATGGTTTTATACGGTTTTTAAAATTTTTGCAAAAGTATAGAATTATTATTACAAAACTGATTTTTAGGAAAAAATTATTTCATTAAAAATCAAAAGATTATGTAAAAGTTATTTTTAATTAAAAAAAAACAGCAAATAAAAAGTAATTTATATACAAAAAAAAACTACTTTTGTAAACTTTTAAGCCCGAGTGGCGGAATTGGTAGACGCGTCGGTCTCAAAAACCGATGAGGTAATACTCGTGCCGGTTCGATCCCGGCCTCGGGTACGATTAAATGGAGTTGATAAATCAATGATTAACTCCATTTTTTTAATTTATAAATGACAGATTTATTTTAATAATTTAAAATTGGAAAATGCAATTTTTCGCTGTTCTGCATCGGGGGTGATAGTTGTTAGAGATGTAGTGAGGTTTAGTAAATTGATAGTAAATAGTTTGTTTTTTAAGGTGTCTTTTATATTCGTCATTATTTTAATTGCTTCTACTGCTTGTATACCTCCTATAATGCCAGGAAGCATTCCTATTACACCAATGGGGGGGCTAATTGTATTGTCATCTTTAGCATGAGGATACAAACAACGATAAGTAGCTCCTCCTTGATAATTAAAGACACTTACTTGTCCGTAAAATTCTGCAATAGCTCCATATATTAAGGGTTTGTTTAGTCCTACACAGACGTCATTTAAAAGGTAACGTGTAGAGTAGTTGTCTGTTCCATCAATAATTATATCGTAATTTTTTGTTAATAATAATGCGTTTTGTGCTGTGAATTGTATATTATAAGCGTTTAAAATTACTTCAGAGTTGAGGTTTTTTAGTGATTGTTTGGCTGTTAAAACTTTAGAAAGTCCTACTTGCGGTTCACGGTATAAAATTTGTCGTTGTAGATTGTGTAATGATACAGTATCAGCATCTACTAATCCTATCGTTCCCACACCAGCAGCTACCAAATACTGACTGATTGTAGACCCTAATCCGCCTACTCCGACTAATAATACGGAGGATTTTTTTATGGCTTTTTGTCCTTTTTCGCCAATTGTGGGCAAAACTGTTTGACGAATATATCTATTCATATTATATTTTAAAAATATCGGTAAAAGCTTGCTGGTAGATTTTTTTTATCTCTTGCATGTCAACTTTGTGGTTTAATTCTTTTTCGATAGAAGTAACTCCTTTATCGACAAATCCACAAGGATTAATATAGTGAAAATAATTTAAGTCGGTATTTACATTTAAAGCAAAACCGTGCATGGTAACATAATGGCTTGCTCGAATGCCAATAGCACAAATTTTTCTTACATTTGGCTTGTCAATATCGAGCCAAACTCCTGTTGCTCCATCTAATCGATAAGATTTAATTCCGTAGTAATCAATTGTTTTTATAATACTCTCTTCTAATAAGTGAACATATTCTTTGAGCGATAGTTTTAATGCGGCAATATCGATAATGGGATAGCCTACTAATTGACCAGGTCCATGATAAGTAATGTCGCCACCTCGGTCAATGTGATAAAACTGCGCATTTATTTTTTTTAAAAATTCAGAATTAGCGAGTAGATTAGCATGTTCTCCGTTATGTCCCAAAGTGTATACATGCGGGTGTTCGCATAGAATTACTTGTTGATAGATATCTTTTATTTCTAAATCAGGTTTTAATTTTTTATCAATTAAAGCGTTAAATATTATTTTTTGTTGATCCCATGCTTGTTTATAGTCTATAAGTTGCCAATCTGTAAAAATCATAATTTTTTTATTTTACTGTTAATATATGATTGTTCTGCCATGAAAGAAGAACGTACATAAGGTCCACTTTCTACAGCTTTAAATCCCAAAGCTAATCCTTCTTTTTTGTAAAAATCAAATACTTCGGGGTGAATATATTCTGTTATTTCTATGTTTTGAGGAGTAGGCTGTAGGTATTGCCCTATGGTAAATAATTTACAGTCTATTGAGCGTAAATCTTTCATTAAATTAATTACTTCTTCTTGTTTTTCTCCTATGCCAACCATTATACCTGATTTAGCAATACTACCAGTTTTAGCAATAAATTCCAATGTTTTCAAACTAGTTGCATAGTTAGCACGACTTCTCACTAAAGGAGTTAAACGTTTAACAGTTTCAAGATTATGTCCTATTACGTCGGGTTTAGCATCGCAAACCATTTGTATCCACTCATGATTTCCATCAAAATCGGGAATGAGGACTTCTATTTTTATTTGAGGATTTAATTGACGAATAGCTAAAATGCAGTTGTACCAATGTTTTGCACCTTTATCGGGTAAATCATCGCGATCTACAGAGGTTACAACACAGTAATTTAAATTCATTAAGCGGATGCTTTCAGCTAATCGCATGGGTTCTGTGGCATCTACAGGAAGTGGCTTTCCTGTTTTGGTTGCACAAAATTTACACGAACGAGTACATATATCTCCTAATATCATAAAAGTAGCAGTTCCCATATTCCAACATTTGTTTCTATTAGGGCATTTGCCACTTTCGCAAATAGTGTGAAGATGATGTTGGTGTACGGTTTGTTTTACTTTTTCAAAATTTTCTCCACTTTCTAATTTTATTTTTAGCCATTCTGGCTTTCTAATGTTTTCAGACATCGAATTTTAGTTTTTGCATTCTTTTAACTGCAAAAGTATATCAAAATTACATATAAAATCAGTTGAAATTCGTTTTTGAAACCAAGAATAATTTGAAATGTTTAGAAAAAATACATTAAACTATCTATTTTTGCGATTTCTTTTTTAATATTTAGTATTTTTGCAAAAAAAGTAATTATAAATAATAATGAAAGCAGTAAGAGTACGATTTGCTCCAAGCCCTACAGGTCCTTTACACATAGGAGGCGCACGTACGGCATTGTATAACTATTTGTTTGCAAAAAAAAATAATGGAAAAATAATTCTCCGTATCGAAGATACCGATAGTGCTCGTTTTGTTTCTGGTGCCGAACAGTATATTATAGATACATTTGAATGGTTAGGCATTGTCTTCGACGAGGGAGTACATATTTCAAATGAAAAAGGCGTAAAATACCGTCAATCAGAACGTAAATCCATTTATAAACAATATGCTGATTTTTTAATCAGTAATGGAAAAGCATACTATGCTTTTGATACATCTGAAGAAATAGAATTTAAACGTAAAAAAATAGCTAATTTTCAATACGATGCTTCGGTGCGAATGCAGATGAAAAATTCGTTAACACTTTCGGAAGAGGAAGTGAAAAATAGGATAGCTCAAGGAGAATCTTATGTTATTAGAATTTGTATTAATCCGGGTGAGGATATAAAAGTGCAAGATTTAATATATGGAGAAATAACAATCAATAGTAGTGTCTTAGATGACAAGGTATTGTGGAAGTCGTCAGACCAATTGCCGACATATCATTTGGCAAATATTGTAGATGATCATTTAATGGATATATCGCATGTTATCCGTGGCAGTGAATGGTTGCCTTCATCGCCTTTGCATGTTTTACTTTATCGTTATTTGGGTTGGGAAGACACAATGCCTCAATTTGCACATCTTCCTTTATTGCTTAAGCCTGACGGAAATGGAAAACTTAGTAAACGCGATGGTGACCGTTTAGGTTTTCCCGTATTCCCCTTAAAATGGAATGATCCAATATCTTCTGAAACAATTTTAGGATATAGAGAAAAAGGATATTTTCCAGAAGCATTAATCAATTTTTTAGCATTACTTGGTTGGAACCCCGGTACAGAAAAAGAAATATTTTCTCTATCGGAGCTTGTCGAAGAGTTTACTTTAGAAAGAGTAAATAAATCGGGAGCAAAATTCGATTATGAAAAGGCTAAATGGTTTAATCATCATTATTTACAAATGAAATCGAATGAAGAATTAACAAAGGAATACAATGAGTTTTTACTAAAAAAGAATTTTATAGCTGATAGCGACTATATAAAAAAAATTGTAGCATTAGTAAAAGAACGTGCATCTTTTATTCATGATATATGGGAGGCTTCTTCTTTCTTTTTTCTACAACCTGATAGTTATGATGAAAATATAATAAAAAAACGTTGGAAAGAAAATACTGCACAGCACTTAAAAGCAATAAAAGAAATCATTGCTAATGAACCAGTTTTTCAAATAAATATCACCAAAGAGCAAGTGAAAAATTATATTGATAATAATCAATTAAATATGGCTGATATAATGAATTGTTTACGTTTAGCTTTAGTAGGCTATGCAAAAGGACCCGATTTGTTTGAAATAATTAATTTGCTTGGAGTAGCAGAAACTTCACAACGCATAGAAATTGCTATTAATAAAATAAAAGTATGAAAAAAACAATATTAGTAACAGGAGGAATGGGCTATATAGGCTCGCATACAGTTGTTGCATTGCAAGAACGAGGATACAATGTAATAATAGTTGATAATTTGAGTAATTCAGAAGAAAATGTCATTTATAATATTGAAAAAATAACGAAAATATTACCAATTTTTGAAAAAATAGATTTACTTGACGAACAAGCATGTGAAGATTTATTTAACAAATATTCGATAGATGCTATTATTCATTTTGCGGCTTATAAGTACGTGAATGAATCCGTAAATGAGCCTTTAAGATATTATAAAAATAATTTCCATTCTGTATTAAATGTCTTAATACAAATGAAAAAACATCGGATTCCTTATTTGGTTTTTTCATCATCATGTACTGTTTATGGTACCCCTGATACTTTACCTGTAACGGAATTATCGCCTATAAAAAAAGCGATGTCTCCTTATGGCAACACCAAACAAGTAATAGAAGAAATGCTTGAAGATTGCTGTAAAGCAGATAGAGATTTGAACATTACATCTTTACGTTATTTTAATCCTATAGGCGCTCACCCTTCGTTGAAAATAGGAGAGGTTGCTAAAGGAATACCACCTAACTTGTTGCCTTATCTTACACAGACAGTGATAGGTAAGCGTGAATACTTATCGGTTTTTGGTTATGATTACGACACGCCCGATGGGACTTGTATACGCGACTATATACATGTTGCTGATTTAGCAGAGGCACATGTATATGCCCTTCAACGAATGTTAGAAGAAAATAAAACTACTAATTACGAAGTCTTTAATGTAGGTACAGGAATAGGCTATTCGGTTTTAGATATAGTACATACTTTTGAAAAAGTCAATGAAGTAAAAGTAAATTATCAACTCAAAGAACGGCGTAAAGGCGATGTAGCACAGATTTGGGCAGATACTAATCGAGCAAATAACATTTTAAAATGGAAAGCTAAGTATTCGTTAGCTGATATGTTAAAAACAGCATGGGAATGGGAGAAGGTAATGGCAAAAGTAAAAGAAAATATTAGAGAATAATAAAAATAGTAGACATTGTTATTGAATATTTTCTTATTTTCGCAAAGTAATTATAAAAGTTTGTATATAAATAAAAAGAATTTATATACAGTAACATACTGTTTTTTATATTAATGTCATTACTGAAAAATAATCCATAATATGCCAATTAATAAGAATTTGATAGCCATTGATCGTTTGTTAACCATTATGGATGAATTGCGAGAAAAATGTCCATGGGATCGTAAACAAACACTTGAAAGTCTTCGCTATCTTACAATAGAAGAGGTGTATGAGCTATCAGATGCCATCATTCGCCAAGAGTTAGATAATATAAAAAAAGAGTTGGGCGATATTTTATTACATATTGTTTTTTATGCCAAAATAGGAGAGGAACTTAATGCTTTTGATTTTGCAGATATAACAAATGCTTTGTGCGATAAATTAGAATTACGTCATCCGCATGTTTTTGGAAATATAAAAGTTACTAATTCAGAAGAGGTAAAAGAAAATTGGGAAAAAATTAAATTAACCGAAGGACGCAAATCGGTATTAGAAGGTGTGCCATCTTCGTTGCCTGCAATGATAAAAGCATATAGAATACAAGAAAAAGCAAGAGGAGTAGGATTTGATTGGAACAATTCGGCAGAGGTATTTGAAAAAATCAAAGAAGAAATCAACGAATTTGAAACTGAATTAAAACAAAAAGAAAACCAACGGATAGAAGAAGAGTTTGGAGATATATTATTTGCAATGATTAATTATGCGCGTTTTTTAGATATAAATCCAGAAGATGCCCTGGAACACACCAATCAGAAATTTATTAAACGATTTCAATATATTGAATCTCAACTTGCATTAGACAATAAAAAAATTACAGATACAGATATTAATCAAATGAATTTTTATTGGGAAGAGTCTAAAAAATATATCAAATAAAAGAATAGATGAAAAAACTGTTGCCTTTATTATTAAATAAAACCAACACTGCACCCAGTTGGATGATACTTTTTATAGATTTATTTATCGTGAGTATTTCCATTACCTTAGTAATGATTTTACGTTTAAATTTTAAAATTCCCGCTGTTATAGATACTGCTCATATGGTTGCTATATATGGAGTAATTTTATGTATAAGATTAATTTTATTTCTATCTTTTGGTATACACGTTTCTTTATTGCGTTACACAGGGACAAAAGATGTTACACGTATATTTTCAATAAATCTATTAGGCTCATTGATTATTGTTGCTATTAATTTAGTGTATTACATGATTGACCATACTTTTGTAGTGCCATTTTCTATTGTTATTTTAGAATTTATTGTATCAACTTTTATAATGATTTTTTATCGTTTATTTACTAAAATTATTTATTTTGAATACATTAATACTCCCAAACAGAAAAAAGATGTTATTATTTATGGTGCTGGCGAGTTAGGATTTACAACGAAAAAATCAATATATCAAGATATTTCAAATAAATATAATGTAATAGGATTTGTAGACGATGACCCTAAAAAAATAGGCAAAAAAATAGACAATTTAACCATTTATTCTTATAAAGAGTTAATAAAATTATTAGAAACAAAAAGCATTGCTCACGTAATAATTGCAATAAAAGACTTCCCTTTAAATAAAAGTAATCAATTAACAGAAAAATGTTTAGAATATAAAACTAAAGTATTAGTAGTACCTCCTGTTGATAGATGGATAAATGGACAATTGAGTTTTAAGCAAATCAAAAAAATTAAAATTGAAGATTTTTTAGAAAGAGAACCTATTAAGTTAGATAGCAATATAATACGTAAAGATTTGTTGAATAAAACAGTGTTAATTACAGGTGCAGCAGGCTCTATTGGGAGCGAGATTGTGCATCAGGTAATGAAGTATGATTTTAAACAAATTATATTGATAGACAATGCCGAATCGCCAATGTTTTTCTTGGAGTTATCGCTCAACGAATCTTATCAACGAAAAAATTATATTTCTTATATAGGAGATATTTGCGATAAAACATTCATGGAAAATATTTTTGCTAAATATAGACCCGATATTATCTACCATGCCGCAGCCTATAAACATGTTCCTATTATGGAAAAAAATCCAATACAATCAGTTAAAATTAACGTATTAGGAACAAAAATATTAGCAGATTTAAGTTTAGAATATGCTGTGAGTAAATTTATTATGATATCGACAGATAAAGCTGTGAACCCTACCAACGTAATGGGTGTAACGAAGCGGATAGCTGAAATTTATGTACAATCCTTAGGAAAAAAACATCAAAATTGTAAATTTATCACAACGAGATTTGGAAATGTATTAGGTTCAAATGGCTCAATTATACCTATTCTTAAAAAACAAATAGATGCCGGAGGTCCTATTACAATAACACATCCAGAGGTTACTCGCTATTTTATGACGATTGGTGAAGCTTGCGAATTGGTATTGCACGCTGGTGCAATGAGCAATGGAAGCGAAATCTATATTTTTGATATGGGAAAATCAATTAAAATATTAGATTTAGCAAAAAAAATGGTACTTTTGTCGGGATTGGAATTAGGAAGAGATATACAAATTGTTTTTACCGGGTTACGCCCAGGTGAAAAATTATATGAAGAACTTTTAAATAATAATGAAAATACCATTATAACAAAACATAAAAAAATCAAAATAGCCAAAGTAATAGAATACGACTTCGATGTGATAAATAATCATATAACCCAATTAATAAGTTTGATTTATAATGAAAACGATTTTGAAATAGTGAAGCAAATGAAATTAATAGTACCTGAGTTTAAAAGTCAAAATTCTATATATGTAACATTAGATAATGGTAATTGTGAAGCATGATAAATACAATATTTTTTTTGATAAATAGTTATTAATAGTTTAATTAAATTAAGAAAAAATGACAGAATCTGTAGACCAAATAACAAAGCATCGCTTAGCTGCCTCGTGGATTTCTACTGTACTTAGTATTACGTTGGTTTTATTTATGTTAGGTCTTTTAGGCGTAATCCTTATTAATGCACAACGCATATCAAAAGAAACCAGAGAAAATATTAATTTTGAAATAATGCTACTCCCTGATATAAATGAAGGAGAAATTTTAGAATTTCAAAAACGACTTGAATTAGAACCATATGTAAAGTCTGCATGTTATATTAGCAAAGAAGAAGCTACAGAACAAACAATAAAAATGTTAGGACATGATTTTAGAGAAATAGTAGGCGACATACTCCCACCGTCTATTTTATTAAAAATTCATTCTGCCTATACTTCTATTGATAGTTTGCAAAAAATAGAAAAAAATTTACATCTCGAAAAAAATGTTACTGATATTCAATATCAACGTAGTTATGTCGAAAATATTAATCAAAACTTATATAAAATAAGTATAGTCATGTTGATTATGAGTAGTGTGTTGTTGATTATTGCTATTTCATTAATTAATAATACAATACGATTGTCTATATATGCTAAAAGATTTATTATTAGAAGTATGTTGTTAGTAGGAGCTAAAAAAACTACTATTCAAAAACCTTTTATTTATAAAGGAATTATGCAAGGCTTATGGGGAGCTATATTTGCTATCCTTATATTAAGCGGAGTAATTTATTTAACTTATATGAATGTACCCGGATTGATTGATTTAAGTGAACCCGAACAATATTTATTTGTTTTTGCAGCTATTGCATTAATAGGAGTGTTGTTTACATGGTTATCTACTTATTTTTCAGTAAGAAAATATATAAAAATGAAAATAGATAAACTTTATTTATAATTATAATCATTAAATAATATGGCAAAAGAAAAAGCAGTTAGCAGTAAATCAAAAAATAAAGCACTTCCCAAAAAACAAGCCATTACATGGGCGCCAGGTATGCCTTTTACTAAAATAAATTATATCATTATGCTCATAGGAATTGTTGTGTTAATGATAGGGTATATTTTACTATCGGGAGGAGGCACAGAAGATCCTACTGAATTTAGCGAAGCTATTTTCGATTTTAGACGCATGTATGCAGGACCTATTATGCTGACAATTGGCTTTTTGATAGAATTGTTTGCTATCATGTATCGTCAAAAGGAGAAAAAAGAAAAAAAAGAGAAAAAAGAACTGTTATAATAAGTGATATTTTAAAGAGAATATATGGAAGTCTGGGAAGCTATCATTCTTGGAATTGTACAAGGATTAACAGAATTTCTACCTGTAAGTAGTAGTGGACATTTGGCAATAGGGAATGCCATTTTAAATGTTGAAGTAGAAGATAATTTAATGTTTGCTGTAACCGTACATGCAGCAACAGTTTTGAGTACAATTGTTATATTATGGAAAGAAGTTACAGAATTATTTAAAGGCTTTTTTCTTTTCAAATGGAACGACTCTACACAATATTTGTTTAAAATAGCCTTATCGATGATTCCTGTAATGATAATAGGATTGTTTTTTAAGGATTATGTCGAAATTATATTTGGTTCAGGCTTACTGATAGTGGGTTGCTGTTTACTGCTCACCTCCTTACTATTAGCTTTTGCTTATTTTGCTAAACCACGTCAAAAAGAAAAAATTAGCTGGTGGGATGCTTTTATTATTGGTATAGCACAAGCTGTTGCAGTGCTGCCAGGTCTTTCGCGTTCAGGAAGTACTATTGCCACAGGCATATTACTTGGAAATAAAAAAGAATCTATTGCTAAATTTTCATTTCTCATGGTTATAATTCCTATTTTAGGAGAAGCCTTTTTAGATATAAAAGATTATTTATTGTTTCCTACCCCAGTAAATATTGCTCCTATTTCTTTGTTAAGCGGCTTTGTAGCAGCTTTTATAGTAGGGTGCGTTGCCTGTAAATGGATGATTAATATTGTTAAAAAAGGAAAAATTATCTATTTTGCAATTTATTGTATGTTAGCGGCTATTTTTTCGCTATCATTTTATTTTATAAAGTAGAATGGTAAAAATTAAATACGGCTGTCGCTTTCGATTTTCCTATTATAGGAGTTAAATCGTCAATGCTTGCTTGTTTTATTTTTTCAATTGTGTGAAATTGCTTTAAAAGTTTTTGTGTAGTAGCTTCGCCTATGGTTTGAATAGTTGTAAGCTCTGTTTTAAATGTTGCTTTAGAACGTAATTTTCGATGATGGGTAATGCTGAAACGATGTGCTTCGTCACGAAGATGTTGTAAAACATATTGAGTTGCTGATTTCTTATCAATATATAATGGGAGTGGATCATTAGGGCGAAAGATTTCTTCTAACCTTTCTGCTATTCCAAAAAGTGCCACTTTATCTTCAATTTTCAGCTGTTTTAATATTGTATAAACCGCCGAAACTTGTCCTTTTCCGCCGTCAATAAGTATCATGTTGGGAAGTGCTTGATTTGCGTTTAACAGTTTGCTATATCTACGATAAACAACTTCTTGCATTGAGGCATAATCGTTAGCTTGCTGTTGTGTTTTTATAAGAAAATGCCGATATTCTTTTTTTGAGGGTTTTGCATTTCTAAAACACACCATCGCCGAAACAGCATGTTTTCCTTGAATATTAGAATTGTCGAAACATTCTATGTAAGCTGGAGGTGCTAATAACATTAAATCTTGCTGCATCTGTTCTAATATATTTTTATTTGTTCTGTTACCTTCTAAAATGCTTTTTTTCATTTGTCTATCATGCCTGTAAGCTAAAGCATTGCGTTGGGTGAGTGCTAAAAGTTTCATTTTGTCTCCTTTTTTTGGAACAGTGATTTTAGAATTTGCAATAGAGTAGGGAAGATTAAAAGGGAGAATAATTTCTGTAGTCTGGCTATTGCTGTTTTTTCTTATATCTACTATTGCCAATAAAAGCAGTTCTTCAAGGGTTTCGTCTAAACGTTTTTTAATTTCTAAATTTTGAGTATGGATAATAGCGCCGTTCATCACTTTAAAATAACTAATAAAGGCAGAGTTAGCATCGTCAGCAATAGCAAAAACATCTACATTGTTGATTTTTGGATTGACAATAGTAGACCGAGCTTGGTAATTTTTTAAAGTATCAATTTTGTTTTTTATTTCATGAGCTTTTTCAAATTCCATTGTTTTGGAATAAGCATGCATCGCTAATTCAAGATTTTTAATCACTTCTTTTATTTCCCCTTCGATGATGCAGATGGCTTGTTTAATGTTGTTTAGATAATCTTCTTCGGTTTGCAAGCCGACACAAGGAGCTTTGCATTTTTTTAAATGATAATCTAAACAGGGTTTGTATTTCTTTTTAGCAATACTTTCTTTATTTAAGTTCAAATTACAAGTCCGAAAAGGGTATAATTCTCTTAAAATTTCAAGAATCGACATCATATTTTTCACAGAAGAATAAGGTCCAAAATAAGTTGCATTTTTATTGTTTGTTTTGCGTGTAGAGAAAATACGAGGAAAATCTTCATTCGGAATACAAATCCAAGGGTAGGTTTTGTCGTCTTTTAACAACACATTATATCGAGGCTGGTATTTTTTTATTAGATTGTTTTCTAACAATAAAGCCTCGTATTCGTTGTCAGCTAAAATAAATTTAATATCAAATATTTTATTGACCATTACACGAAGTTTGGGATGGCTTATTGTCTTTTTAAAATAAGAACTAACGCGTTTTTTTATTTTTTTTGCTTTCCCTACATAAATAATATTTTTATTTACATCACAAAAAAGGTAAACACCACTTTTGTCGGGTAAAATTTTTAAAATACTTGTAATATTGTTCTTATTCGCCATAATGACAGAAGAGTTTTTTTGCAAAATTACAAGAAAATTAAATTAAATCTGAATTAAATCAGCAATTTAATTTATCTCTCTTACAATCAATCGAACATTTTAATCTTATTATTGTTTTATTATGCAAGATTTAAAAAATAAAAAATAAGAACATATATGAAACAGTTGTCTTTTAGTGTACTAAGTTTTGCCTTTTTATTGATGTCATGTCAAGCTCAAACAGATAAAGTAAAAAATGAAGCAATAGACCTTGCACAAACAACAATAGCTGTTGAAGCAGCACAAGAAGAAGTACAGGCTCAAAATCCAGTGAGTGGTGAACCTATAAAATTAGATATGTATGAGTATATGAAATTGGTACATGACTATAAAACCAATACTAATTGGAAATACAATGGCACACTTCCTTGTATAGTTGATTTTTATGCCGATTGGTGCCGTCCTTGTAAAATGATGGAACCTACTATGGAAAAATTAGCAAAAGAATACGCAGGTAAAATAATTATTTATAAAGTTAATATTGACGAAAATAAAGAATTAGCAAGTGTCTATGCTATTAATTCTATTCCTTTTTTCTTGTTTTGCCCTATGAATGGACAACCACAGTCGGCATTAGGAATGATGTCGGAAGACGATATGCGTAAAGCCATTGAAAGTGTATTAATGCAATAATATATGTCAATAGGACAAGAATTTCATGAAGGTAAAATTGTAAAAATTGAGACAAATAATATAGTTGTTGAAATTTTAGTTAACGAAGCATGTCAACAGTGCGATGGGAAAAAATCATGTATGATTTTCAATGAAAAAAGAAGATTGATAGATATCGCATGCAACAATGTCGCAGATTATCAATTAGGAGAAATTGTCAATGTGAAAATGGCTACTTCTATAGGTTTTATTGCTGTGTTTTATGCCTACCTGCTTCCAGTAATTGTTTTGATAGCTACTTTTGTGATAGGACATTTTTTTATTAAAAATGAAATAATTGTTATTTTAATCTCATTCCTTATTGTATCGCTTTATTATTATTTGTTGTATTTATTAAGAAAAAAAATAGAGAAAAAAATCGTTTTTACGATACAAAAAAATCTTATAAAATAATCAATTTATTTCACAAATAAAAGATAAAAAAATATTTCTCATTTAACTGTTTTATCACAATAAAAAGCTATACCTTTGTAAAAAAATAAAAATAAAAATATTATTAAAAAGAATAGATGTAGTTATGGTCAATAAAAAGTCTGAGTTTGTTGAAAGAGAAAGTGTTGTTGTAAAATTTGCAGGAGACTGTGGCGATGGTATGCAGCTCACTGGGACATTATTTTCTGACACTTCTGCAATGTCAGGTAATGATTTGTCCACTTTTCCTGATTATCCAGCAGAAATAAGAGCCCCTCGCAATACAATAGCAGGTGTTTCTGGTTATCAAGTTCATATTGGAAGAGAAATTAGAACTATAGGGGATAAGTGCGATATGTTGGTTGCAATGAATCCAGCATCGTTAAAAGCAAACCTACATTGGGTAACCTTAGGTGGTACAATTATTGTCGATATTGACACTTTTGTAGATAAAGTGTTTGATAAGGCTGGTTATAAATCCAATCCTTTAGAAGATGGTAGCTTATCGAGTTACAATGTCATCAAAGCTCCCATTTCTTCTCAATCAAAAGAAATTGCAATCAGTTTAGGCATGGAAATAAAAGAAGCTGATAGAACAAAAAATATGTATGCCTTGGGAATAGTTTCTTTTATTTATGATAGAAATTTAGATATATTATTTCAACACATTCAAGATAAATTTAAAAAGAATCCAAAAATTGCTGAAATAAATATTGAAGTATTAAAAGCAGGTTATATTTATGCTGAAAGTATCGAAGCTATAGAGTCACGTTTTCATATTCCTACAGCAGTTTTACCTAAAGGTAAATACCGTAATATCTCAGGAAACATAGCAACTGCGTGGGGATTATTGGCAGCTTCAGAACGTTCAGGAAGACCTTTGTTTTTAGGTTCTTACCCAATTACTCCAGCAACAGATATTTTAATAGAATTAGCAAAAAATAAATCGTTAAATGCACGTGTAATGCAATGCGAAGACGAAATAGCAGGAATATGTTCTGCTATAGGTGCTTCTTATGCGGGCTCTATGGCGGTAACTTCTACATCAGGACCAGGCTTGTCGTTAAAATCGGAAGCAATTGGATTAGCAGTTATGACAGAATTACCCTTAGTAATTGTTAATGTACAAAGAGGAGGTCCGTCAACAGGGATGCCTACAAAATCAGAACAAGCAGATTTATTACAAGCGTTATACGGACGTAATGGAGCATGCCCTTGTATAGTAACTGCGGCAGCTTCTCCGAGCGATTGCTTCGAAATGGCATATAATACCGCTAAACTATCATTAGAACATATGACACCTGCAATACTTATGAGCGATGGTTATATCGGACAAGGAACAGAACTTTTCCGCATTCCTAAAGTAGCCGATATGCCAAGCATCAATCCGCCTATTGCTAAAGCAAAAGATGCTAATTACAAGCCGTATCGCAGAGATGAAACAACATTAGCACGTCAATGGGCATTGCCAGGAACAGAAGGATTAGAACATAGAGTAGGAGGTTTAGAAAAAACAGATGTTTTTGGTGCTGTCTCTACCGACCCAAATAATCACGATAAAATGGTGAGCAACCGTAATGAAAAAGTACAGCGAATAGCTAATTATATTCCAGAACAAGATATTGTAGGCGAAGATAATGGCGATTTGTTAGTCGTAAGTTGGGGCGGAACAAGAGGACAAGTGTACGAAGCAGTCAGAAATTTACAAAAACAAGGAAAAAAAATAAGTTTAGCTCATTTTAAATATATTATGCCACTTCCCAAAAATACAGCTGATATATTTGCTAAATTTAAACAAATAGTAGTATGTGAGTTGAATGATGGGCAATTTGCCAATTATTTACGGATGATATATCCTCAATTTACATTTATAAAATACAATAAAATAAAAGGAATACCTTTTACTACTACTGAATTAATTAATACATTTAATCAAATATTTTAAGGAGGGATAAATAATGAGTTTTTCAATGATAGAACGTTCGACAATTCCATTAACAAAAGAAGATTTTGCAAGTGACCAAATGGTAAAATGGTGTCCAGGCTGTGGTTCGCATGCTATTTTAGCTTCATTAGAAAATGTTTTTCCTAAAATAGGATATAAACGCGAAAATTTTTGTATAGTATCAGGCATAGGCTGTGCTTCACGATTTCCATATTATGTTAATACTTTTGGATTTCATGGCATTCATGGCCGTGCTACACCGATTGCTACTGGAGTACGCGTGTCGAATAGACAATTAAGTGTATGGGTAGTAGCAGGAGATGGCGACTTGTTGGCTATAGGTGGAAATCATTTTATGCATACGATTAGAAGAAATGTAGATTTAAATATCTTACTTTTTAATAATCAAATTTATGGATTAACAAAAGGACAGTATTCGCCTACAACACCATTCGGAAAAGTAACTAAAACTTCGCCTTATGGCACCATCGAAAAACCTTTCGATGTGGGCAAATTGGTATTAGCTGCACAAGGAAGTTTTTTTGCTAGAGTAGTAGATAACAATCCAAAATTAATGGTAGATGTTATGTTCGAAGCTGCTAAACATGATGGAACATCAGTAATAGAAATTCTGCAAAATTGTGTAATTTTCAATGACGGAGCCCATAAAGCGGTAGCCGATAGAGCTACTGCTGCCGATAAGCAATTGATTTTGAAACATGGAGAACCTATGATTTTTGGAAAAGATAGAAATAAAGGCATTCATTTAGGGCAAAAAGGTTTAGAAGTAGTTACCATTGGTGAAAATGGAATAACAGAAAAAGATATTCTGATACATGATGCGAAACAAGAAGATTCTGGAATACATAATATGTTGGCTGATATGCACATACCCGATTTTCCTGTTGCTTTAGGAGTGATACGTTCAGTCTTAACTCCTACATATGATGAATTAATAGATAAGCAAATTAGCGATGCACAAAAAACATCGTCGATTAAATCTGTAGACGATCTACTGAATAGCGGCGACACGTGGGAAGTGTAGATAAGTCTTGTTGCACATAAGTATTCTATTGTAAATCTTTCGATTTGCTGTGCTTATATATTTTTAATTAAAAGAGAGTTTATTAAAAAACTTTACTATGCTGTATCCATTGAAATTTTTTCCCATTTTTAAAGAAAAAATATGGGGAGGAAATAAAATTAAAACAATTTTAAATAAAGATTTTCTGTCGCTCCCTAATTGTGGCGAATCATGGGAAATATCAGGTATTGCTAACAATGCTAACAAAGTAATGAATGGATTTTTAAAAAACAATACATTAGACGAGTTAGTAAGTGTCTACATGGGTGATTTAGTAGGCGAAAAAATATTTGATATTTATGGGGAGCATTTTCCACTATTAATTAAATTTATTGATGCCAATAGCGACCTTTCTGTACAAGTACATCCTAATGATAAACTTGCAAATCAATTATATGGCGAAAATGGGAAAACTGAAATGTGGTATGTCATTGATGCCGACGAAGATGCTAAAATCAATCTTGGGTTTAATTGCCCTATGACACAAGAAAAATTAGAAGAACATGTAAAAAAAGGAACTTTAGAAAACGTATTACATTATGTAGATACAAAGGTAGGAGATGTTTTTTATTTGCCAGCAGGCAAAGTGCATGCAATTGGGAAAGGTGTGTTGTTAGCTGAAATTCAACAAACATCAGATATTACCTATCGTTTGTATGATTATAACAGAAAAGATAAAGATGGAAATCTACGCCCTTTACATATAGAAGAAGCATATAAAGCAATAGATTACCAAGATGATCAAAACGAACCAATACGCATCTCTCCTGAAAAAAACAAAACAACAAAACTTGTTCATTCTCCTTATTTTATTACTAATATCTTGTTGTTTAACAAAACAATAGAAAAAACATATATCGCATTAGATACTTTCGTTATCTATATTTGTATCGAAGGAAAGGCTTATATTCGATATGATGGAGGAGAAGAGACAATATCAAAAGGAGAATGTGTGTTAATGCCTGCCATTATTGAAGATGCGGTCTTTGTCCCTGATAAAAACTGCCGACTACTCGAAACCTATTTGCCTTAACGTTTACACTGACAAAAACGCTTTTTTTCATTACCAACTTACATTATTTATTAACTACTATTTTGTAGCAAATAACACCATAAAATAAAAATGGTGCTTATATTGCACCCTGAACGTAGTCGAAACTTTATATCGCTTGTAATATTAGATTGATTTTTGCACATTGTGTTTAAAACAATAAATATGTTTACTTTTTTACTACTTTTGCATAGTGCAAAATAAGTTCAAGAATGAACAAAATAAAAGATATTTTAGTACACAAGGAGATTGAACCGAGATGTTTGGATAAGCAATTGAAAAAGAATTGCAATAGTGTAATGGCTATATGCAATACAGACAACAACCCTTTTAACTTTAACTTTCATCGTACAGCTCTATCCCTAATAGGTTGCTCCCCAGCAGAGCCTACTTCCATTTACACAGATTTTGCAAAAATAATGTATCTGTTTTTAGTTTAGTAAATACAGAGAAAAAGTTAAAAACATCAAGATAAAACAACGAATCAAGCACTACTACAGCACTTGCACCCTAAGTGTAGCCAAAGCTGTTTATTGCTTGCAAATCGATTGTTTTTAAATTAATGCGTTTTTTTGATGTTATTTTTTTCTAATACCTACTTATCTGTATTGAAAAAATAGGTAATTTTGCCTTTCTCAAAAGAGAGATATGTTATTATATATATGTCTAACAATCAGAACCCATTAGTATTAGGTTACGGAAATATTAGAAAGTTGCTATGGCAATATGCTATTCCTTCCATTATTGCAATGATAGCCACTTCTATCTATAGCATTGTCGATAGTATATTTATAGGTCATGGCGTTGGGGCTATGGCATTAGCAGGCTTGTCTATTAGTTTTCCTTTTATGAATTTAGGAGCTGCTTTTGGTTCTTTAATAGGAGTAGGTGCGGCTGCCATGCTGTCGGTACGTTTAGGAGCAAAAGATTATAAAAGTGCCGAAGAGATATTGGGTAATTTAGTCTTACTGAATATTATTACAGGCTTTTTGTTTTCGTTGGTGTGTTTTATTTTTTTAGATCCTATTTTGTATTTTTTTGGGGCGAGTCAAGCTACTTTACCTTATGCCCGTTCTTTTATGAAAATTTTATTATATGGCAATATTATCACGCACTTATATTTTGGGTTAAATGGCTTGATGCGTTCATCTGGTTATCCTCAACGAGCAATGATAACGGTTTTGATATCTGTATTTGTAAATATAGTTTTAGCACCTATTTTTATTTTTTATTTTAAATGGGGGATTGCAGGAGCAGCTTTAGCTACTATGCTGGCTCAGTTATCGGCTTTTATCTTTGAATTATGGCATTTTTGCAATAAAAAAAGTTTTATACATTTTAAACCAACTATTTTTGTTTTAAAAAAAGACATTGTATATGGCATTATCTCTATCGGCATTGCTCCCTTTTTGCTCAATGCTTGTGCGTCTATCATTGTTATTATCGTTAATCGTAAATTATTAATGTATGGTGGCGACATGGCAGTGGGAGCCTTTGGTGTTATCAATCGTTTGCTTATGTTGTTTGTAATGATAGTATTAGGTTTAACACAAGGCATGCAACCTATTGTAGGTTATAATTATGGAGCAAAACAATACGACAGAGTGATGAAAACTTTTCGCTATACTATTTTGATAGCTACAGCACTTACAACATTAGGTTTTTTGTTAGGCGAGCTATTCCCAACGGCTATGGTTGCTCTTTTTACCTCAGATGCTGAATTGATGCGTTTGTCGAAACAAGGCTTGCAAATTTCGGTATTAGCATTCCCTATTGTAGGCTATCAGATTGTAGTAAGTCAGTTTTTTCAGTCAATAGGAAAAGCCAGAGAAGCTGTTTTCTTATCGCTTTCTCGGCAAATGTTATTTTTATTTCCTTTATTGCTTATTATTCCCTATTTTTGGGAACTTAATGGCGTGTGGTTAAGCATGCCTATATCAGATTCATTAGCTACTATTGTAGCTGTTATTTTAATATCACGACAATTAAACAAATTAAAAAAAGAAATGCAATGATGGTACATACTGAAAAAAAAATTATTATTACTATTGGTAGAAGAGCAGGTGCCGGCGGTTTGGATATAGGGAAAAAACTTGCCGAATTGTTTCAAATTGATTTTTACGATAAAGCATTATTAGAATTGGCAGCAAAAGAAACGGGTTTAGATAGTAGTTTGTTTGAAAAAGCAGACGAAAAACCTGCAAGTAAACTATTACATGCCTTGGCTTATAATCCATTAAATATGTACGATAAATATTTAATGGGACGAGAAGAACTTTTTGAATTTCAAGCAAATATTATTCGTAAAATAGCAAGCAAAGCTTCTTGTGTGATTATAGGTCGCACGTCTGATTATATTTTAAGAGATGTTCCCAATTGCTTTCATTTTTTTATCCATGCTCCTTTAAACAAAAGAGTAGAACTATTAATGAAACAAGAAAGCATATCCGAACAAAGAGCCATACATGTGATTAATAAAATAGATAAAAAACGAGAACATTATTATAATTACTATACTAATAAAATCTGGGGTGCTTCTTCTTCTTATCATATTTGTATCGACTCTTCAATACTTGGAATAGAAGGCAGCGCTTTATACCTTAAATCTTTTGTAGAATCAAAATTAAAATCTTTATAATATTATGAAAGTTAAATGTTTATCAATAATTACTTTGCTGTTTTTAATATTAAATGTAGCCTCAACACAAAACATGCTTCATTGGGGTGTGCGATTTGGTTTTGACGTACCAACTAATAAAAAAGATTTTTCTAACTCCTTAAAATACGAACAAACTTTGAATTATAATGTTGGTTTTCAATTAAGGGTAGGAAATCGTTTGTTTGGACAAACAGCAGTCGATTATTATATAAATAAATGTAAGTTTATATGGCAAGATACGGCAATTTCTAAAGAAAGCATGGAGTTGAGTTATTTGGCAATCCCTGTTGAAGCTGGGTTTCATATTTTTCAAATAAATAAATTTTCCTTGCGAGCAATGGCAGGATTGCAATACAGAGCTTTAGTACGTTTAACAAAAAATGATATAGGAATAGAAAAAAAACATTTTCAACAACATAATTTAGATGCAATAGCTTCGCTGGGTGTAGATGTGTATTCTTTTACTGTTGATATAGGTTATCGCAAAAGTTTTTTCCCTGTAATGCCAGCTTCATCACATTATCGCGATATGTTTACTTTATCTTTAGGATTGATTTTTTAGTTATCTATTTTTTTTATTAAAAATATCTTTTGTTTCTATAAAAAAAAGTATAATTTTGCAAAGAAACTATATCAATTATTAAAAGATTGATATTCATGTATTTTATGTTAAATATAATTCATTACAGAAAAGAATAAAAAATGAGCTTAGAATTAAGTGAGCAAGAAATTATTAGGAGAGAAAAGCTAAAAAGTTTTGAATCTATGGGTATCAATGCATACCCTGCCGATGAGTATTTAATCAATGCAATCTCAACAGATATATTGGCTAATTTTAATAAAAACCCTGAAGCTTATCAAAATGTAAGTATAGCAGGACGTATTATGAGCCAGCGTATTATGGGTGCAGTTTCGTTTTATGAACTTCAAGATGCTGAGGGGCGTATACAGGTTTATGCCAAAAGAGATGATATATGCCAAGGCGAAGACAAAAGTCTTTATAATTTGGTTTATAAAAAATTAGATATTGGAGATATTATTGGCGTTAAAGGTTTTGTATTCGTTACTCAAATGGGAGAAATAACCATACATCTAAAAGAATTTACACTTTTAGCCAAATCTTTACATCCACTGCCCATCGTTAAACACACAGACGAAAAAGTGTATGATGCTTTTACCGACCCCGAACAACGCTATCGTATGCGTTATGTCGATTTGATAGTTAATCCGCATATTAAAAATGTTTTTATACAAAGAACGCAAATAATTAACGAAATTCGAAATTATTATAACGAACAAGGTTATTTAGAAGTAGAAACGCCTGTTTTGCAGCCTATACCAGGCGGTGCGTCAGCACGTCCTTTTGTTACCCATCACAATGCATTAGACATGCCTCTCTATTTGCGTATTGCCAACGAGCTTTACCTTAAACGTTTAGTTGTTGGAGGATTTGATGGCGTGTATGAGTTTAGTCGCAATTTCCGCAACGAAGGCATGGATCGTACACATAATCCAGAATTTACAGCTATGGAATTATATGTCGCCTATAAAGATTATAATTGGATGATGCAATCGGTCGAAACACTTATAGAACGCATAGCCCTTAAACTACACGCTACAACACAAGTGAAAATAGGAGATAAAACAGTCGATTTTAAAGCTCCATTTGCACGCATAACGATATTAGATGCTATTAAACAACACACTGGCTATGATGTGAGCGATATGGATGAAAAAGCATTGCGTGATACCTGTCGTGAATTAAATATCGAAACAGATGATACAATGGGAGTAGGGAAGTTAATAGATGAAATATTTAGTGAAAAATGCGAGCATCATTTCATACAGCCTACTTTTATTATAGACTATCCAATTGAAATGTCGCCTTTGTGTAAACGACATCGTCATAACGAAAAACTTACTGAACGTTTTGAATTAATGGTTAATGGAAAAGAAATAGCTAATGCTTATTCCGAACTTAACGACCCAATAGATCAGCGTTGTCGTTTTGAACAACAGTTGCGTTTATCAGAAAAAGGAGACGATGAAGCTATGTATATCGATCAAGATTTTCTCACTGCTCTTGAGTATGGCATGCCTCCTACATCGGGAGTAGGTATTGGTATTGACCGTTTAGTGATGTTTATGACTAATTCGCCATCTATTCAAGATGTGTTGTTTTTTCCATTAATGAAACCTAAAAAACAAGCAATGATAGCGAAAGATGAAGATTTTGAAAAAGAAGGCGTCCCTTCTGTATGGATACCAGCTTTACGCCAATTAGGAATACAAACAATTGACAGTTTAAAATCGGCAAACGACAACAAATTGTTTAATGATTTAAATGGATTGCGAAAAAAACTTAAATTAGCAACTCAACCACTTCGATTAGATGATGTGCAAAAATGGATTATAAATAGCTAAAAATAAAAACAGATAATAAAATTTAATTTTATGGCAAAAGAAGTAACAAGAAAACAAAAAAATATAGTATTGCCAGAAGTGGATATGCAAGGTAGAATATTGCCTCAAGCTATTGATTTTGAGGAAGCTGTTTTAGGTGCTATGATGTTAGAAGCAAATGCTACTAGCATTGTAATTGATTCGCTTCACGAAGAAATGTTTTATAAAGAATCGCATCAGAAAATTTATAAAGCAATTAAAGAAGTTTTTTTGACAAAAGACCCAATCGATTTGCTTTCTGTTACTAATCAATTGCGAAAAAACGAAGATTTAGATATTATAGGAGGTCCTTATTATTTGTCTTTACTAACCAATCGTGTTGTTTCTTCTGCTAATATAGAATATCATGCTCGTATAGTAGCTGAAAAATTTATTCAACGCAAACTTATTTCGGTATCTACAGAAGTAATTCACGATGCTTATGACCCTACTTTAGACGTTTTAGAAATGCTCGATAAGGCAGAACGTAATTTGTTTGATATTGCTGAACAAAATTTTAGACGCGACTCAAGAAAAATAGACGATTTAATACGAGAAGTGCTTAAAGATATAGAGAATACGAAACAATCAGACACTAAATTAAGAGGATTGCCTTCTGGTTTCACAGAATTAGACAGAGTAACCAATGGCTGGCAACGTGCTAATCTGATTATTATAGCAGCACGCCCCGGTATGGGAAAAACAGCTTTTGTCCTTTCTATGGCGCGGCATATTTCTATAGAACAAAATAAACCAATTGCCTTTTTTTCTTTAGAAATGTCAGCATCAGATTTGGCGCTACGTTTAATGTCGGCAGAATCGGAGTTTAATCAGAATAAATTAAAAAGTGGTAACTTGAGCGATGCAGATTGGATAACTTTAGTCAATAAAATGACAGAATTAGAGAAAGCAAAACTAATTATAGACGACACAGCAGCTTTGTCTATATTTGAATTAAGAGCAAAATGTCGCCGATTTAAGCAACAGTATGATATACAAGGTGTAATAGTTGATTATTTGCAATTGATGTCTTCTGGAAGTGATATGCGAGGAATGAATAGAGAACAAGAAATAAGCACTATTTCACGTTCGCTAAAAGCCCTATCTAAAGAATTAGATATTCCTGTTATTGCTTTGTCGCAGTTAAGTAGAGCTGTAGAAACCCGTGCTAATACTGCTGGGAAACGACCACAATTGTCAGATTTGAGAGAATCGGGAGCTATAGAGCAAGATGCAGATTTGGTGTTGTTTATTTATCGACCTGAATATTATAAAATTAATGAAATTGAACCGGGTATCTCTTCTGATGGTATCGCAGAGATTATAATAGCAAAACATAGAAATGGAGCATTAAAAGATATAAAATTACGTTTTATTTCTGAATTTGCAAAGTTTACAGATTTTGATGATAGCTATTTTGATTTACCTTCTAGTTTTACTCCTTTAAGCAGCTTATCGAACGAAAATTATAGTATTAAATCATCGCGCATAAATGAAGAAGATGATAATATTGCTACAACAGCAGGTTTAAGCGATTACCCAGAAGATGATGAAGTGCCATTTTAAATTGAAATAAAATAAAAAATAAGATTTCTATGATACATATACAAAATTATAATTTTAAAGATAAAAAAGTTTTAGTACGTGTTGATTATAACGTGCCTTTAAATGAAAAATTTGAAATAGAAGATACTACACGAATAGACTCTTCCTTGCAGACTATTAATAAGATTTTAAAAGATGGTGGTGCAGTTGTATTGATGTCGCATTTAGGGCGTCCTAAAGGAATAGAAAAAAAATATTCATTAGAACATATACTCCCTTATTTGCAAAAAATAGTAGATGTAAAAGTGTTTTTTGCAAACGATGCTATTGGAGAAGAAGCGCAACGATTAGTGAATGATTTGCCTCCACGTAAAATTTTATTGCTCGAAAATTTGCGTTTTTATGAAGAGGAAACTAAAGGTGATATTGAATTTGCAAAAAAATTAGCTTCTTATGGTAATGTATATGTAAATGATGCTTTTTCGGCAGCACATCGCGAACATGCTTCTACAGCCACTATTGCTCGTTTTTTTCCTAAAGATAAAATGTTTGGGTTCTTAATGCAAAAAGAAATAGATAATCTTAATAAAGTGATGCTAAATCCTAAACTTCCTTTTACAGCAGTGTTGGGAGGTTCAAAAATACAAACCAAAATAGATATTATTCATCATCTACTAACAAAAGTAGATAATATCATTTTAGGTGGCGGAATGAATTATACTGTTCACAAAGCAATGGGAGGCGAAGTAGGAGATTCTTTATACGAAGAAGATATGATACCTATCGCTAAAGCTATATTGAAAAAGGCAAAAGAATATAATGTAAATATTTATTATTCAGTAGATACTATTACTTCTGATGCTTTTGAAAATAACGCTTATCGGAGATTGCATTACACTTCTAAAATTCCCAAAGGAATGGAAGGATTGGATATAGGTCCTGAAACAATAATGAGATACAGAGATATTATATTGAAATCGGCTACTATTTTATGGAATGGTCCCTTTGGTGTATTCGAAATGGATAATTTTAGCAATGGCACTTTTATGATAGCCGATGCTATAGTAAGAGCAAGCGAAAATGGAGCTTTTTCATTAGTAGGAGGAGGCGATACTATTTCGGCAATCAATAAATTTAAGATGGCAGATAAATTCAATTATGTATCAACAGCAGGAGGAGCTATGCTCGAATTTTGCGAAGGTAGAATCTTGCCGGGAATAAAAAATATAATGGAAGAATAATTATTTAAAAATTTGATAGTATGAAACATCGTATTTCAGTTTCTATGTTGTCAGCAGATTTTGCTAATTTGCAGCGTGATATTGAAATGGTAAACCAAAGCGATGCCGCTTGGTTTCATTTAGATATTATGGACGGTAATTTTGTCCCTAATTTGTCAATAGGTTTTCCTGTATTAAAAGCAATAGCAAAATATGCCACAAAACCTTTAGACATTCATTTAATGATAAATAATCCTGATTTTTATATAGAACGTTTTTGTACAGAAGCAAAAGCAGCTTATTTAACAGTGCATTACGAAGCTTGTAATCATCTACACCGCACTTTGCAATCTATAAAAAAAATGAATGTAAAAACAGGCGTTTCTTTAAACCCCCATACACCCGTCAATGTTTTAGAAAGTATTTTAGAAGAAACAGATTTAGTGTTGCTAATGTCTGTAAATCCAGGTTTTGGAGGGCAAAAATACATTGAAAATACTTATGATAAAATAAAAAAACTAAGGAAAATGATTGACGATAAAAAACTTAACACTTTAATTGAAGTTGATGGCGGAGTAGACCTTAGTAATTATAAACAACTTATCGAAGCAGGTGTTGATGTGTTAGTGTGTGGCAATGCTGTCTTTTCGACCGAAAATCCTTTACATACTATAGCACAATTAGCACGTTAGTATAATGAAGTGTAATTTTTTTACATATTTGTTAGTTGTTTTTTTTGAGCTATGTTTTTTGTTTTATTTGCCAGCATATTCGCAAACTGACCATCAAATCAATACCTTAAGTAAAGAAAATAAAACATCTGATTATGACAAAGGCTTCGATTTTACTGTAGCTGCAGGTGCTTATTTAGGAAATAAATTTACTGCTAATTATTACAATGGAATTTCTAATCCTGCTGAAGTTGATATTAATAGAGCGATGAACAACAAATATATTAAAGAAGAAATTGATAATTTAATAAAAGACCGTCAACATATTATTCTTGATGCAGATGGCGTATATATCAGAGAAATAGATAAAAATATGCGTTATAATATGGCTTTTATTTTCAATTTTTCTGTTTTATATCATTTCAATAAAAACATAGCTATGTTTTTGTCTTTTAGCCAAGCACATTTAACTGCTGCCGGGGGTATTACTTTTGGCTACAATTCGGGAGTTCCTGGAAATGAACGCCCTCAAATACTAAAATACCGTTTATTAGGAAAAGAAATGCGTAATTTTTTTGAATTAGGAATTAAATATGCTTTTTATACAGAAGGAAAAGTAATGCCATTTTTTGAATTAGCAGCTCAACTCAATTCATTAAAAGTAAAAGATGCCGGCTTGATTGTCGAAGATAAAAAGTTTACTTTAATGGATTTACATGCAGGAAAAACCTATGTTCCTAACAGCGGATTAACAGAAATAGAACCTAATTTAGGTGGAGTAGGAGGAGGTTTAGTCGGAGGCTTAGGATTAAGAATTCCTTTTGGTAAAACTATTGCTATTGAGCCAGTTGTTCAACTGCAATATGTTTATATAAATTTAAAAGTAGAAGAGAGAAAAAGAATGATGCCTAATTATAATTTTATGATTCGTTTAGTAGTAGGCGATAAAATTTTTGCTAAATGAAAAAAACAAGTTTTTTACTGCTATTTTATTTCCTAATAATGCTAAAGGCATATAATCAATCTGATGCCTATTCGCTGCTTTATGAGTTTGACAAAAAAGCTATTTTTTTTAATGTAGATATTTTTGGAAATATTTATATTTCTGATGGTTCTGTTTTATTTAAATACGATGATAAATTTCAATTGCTACATTCTTATGCCGATTTTTCTATGGGGACAATCAATTCCATAGACGTAAGCAATCCTATGAAAATACTTTTATTTTCAAAAGATTTGATGCATATCGTATTTTTAAACAATAAGTTAGCAGAACAAAATTCCTCTTATTTGCTTTCAGAATTAGGAATAATACAAGCAGCAGCTGTTGCAACATCTTATGATAATGGATTTTGGATTTATGATGTTACACAAGATGTTTTGATACGATTTGATGCTTCGGCTAAAAAAACATACAAAAGTCAACCATTATCCACATTAATTAATGAGAAAATCAATCCAGATTTTATGCTTGAAATAGATGGCAAACATTTGATAATGTGTAATAAAAATTATGGTTTTTTTATCTTTGATAAATTTGGAACTTATTTAAAAAGTATTCCTTTTCTTGGTATAAAAAGTTTTTCGGTATGGAATACTAAATTAGTGTTTGTTGTTGATAAAAAAATCTATTTACTTTCGATAAATAATATTGATATACAATCTTTTGATCTGCCAGATGCAAACGCTACTGAAATTATTATAAAAGGGAAAAGACTAATATTGCTAACCAAAGAACAAAAAGTGAAAGTGTATGAGTTGAATAACTAATAGTTGAGATGATAAGAGTAAATTTACTCTATTTGAGTTTGTTAACTATTTCTATTGCTTCCTTTGCTTCTTTTACGTCGTGTACTCTTAATAAGTTAGCTCCTTGAAGTAAAGCGTAAGTGTGTGCAACAGTGGTTGCGTTTAATGCTTGATTTGGAGTGGTTTTTAAAAACTTCCAAAACATTGTTTTGCGAGAAAGAGCAATCAATAATGGACAATCTAATATTTTGAAAATAGCTATGTTGCGTAATAATTCGTAATTTTGTTCAATAGTTTTACCAAAGCCAAAACCAACATCAACAATGACATCCGATACGTTTAAGCTACGTAAAACAGCTATTTTTTTACTTAAATATTGATATATGTCCTTTACAACATCTTCATATTGAGTTAATTGTTGCATTACTTTTGGTTTTCCGCTTGTATGCATCAAAATATAAGGAACTTTTAATTGAGCAATGGTATCAAACATTTTATTATCAAATTCTCCTCCTGAAATATCGTTGATAATAGCTGCTCCATTTTCTATTGCTAATCGAGCAATAGTAGCCCGCCAAGTGTCAACCGAAAGAATAGCATCAGGAAAATGTTTTACGACATTGGTTATAACTTTTTTAGCACGATTATATTCTTCTTTTTCAGATAGTTCATTTGCATTTTGGCGGGTCGACATAACTCCAATATCAATAATATCTGCGCCTTCTAATAGCATTTTTTCCACTCTGGCGAGATAGGTTTTTTCATCTTTAAAATAACGCCCTCCATCATAAAAAGAATCTTCTGTAACATTAAGTATTCCAATAATTAATGTTTTATTTAAAGACAGTAAATTCCCTTTACAGTTGATGGAATGCTGCATCTTATTTTTTATTGTTTTTAAAAGTTTTAGCCGCTTTTACAAAATGTTCAAATAACGGATGGTGCTTTGCAACCGTGCTTTTATATTCAGGATGAAACTGTACGCCTATAAAAAAAGGATGTGAGGGAATTTCAATTATTTCGACTAAATTTTGATTGCGATTAATGCCTGTTGCTAACATTCCATTTGATGTTAAATCGGGTAAATAGGAATTGTTAAGTTCATAACGATGCCTATGGCGTTCAAATATATGTTTTTGTCCATAGATGTGATAAGCTAAACTATCTTCTTTTAATTCACATGGATAGGAACCCAAACGCATTGTGCCGCCTGTATTGTTCTGCTGCTTTTGTTCTTTTATTAAATCAATTATAGGATATGAGGTTGTGGGATTTACTTCTGTACTATGTGCATCTTTATGTCCTAATACATTGCGTGCAAACTCTATAACTGCACATTGCATTCCCAAACAAATACCGAAAAATGGAATTTGTTTTTCGCGTGCATACTGAATGCTAATTATTTTACCTTCGATACCTCTCTCGCCAAAACCGGGAGCAACTAAAATACCATCGTATTGTTTTAATTTGTCATGGATGTTTTCTTTGTTAATTTGCTCTGATTGAATATAATCGAGATTTACTTTGCATTCGTTTGCAACACCACCATGAATAAAAGCTTCGTTAATTGACTTATAAGCATCGCGAAGTTCTACATATTTACCTACTAAGCAAATTCTTACCGAAGTTTTTGGAAATTTTAATTTATGTAAAAAGTTTTCCCAATAATTTAAATTTGCTTCATTGATAATGGGTATTTGCATTATTCGAAGCACTTCATGGTCAAGTCCTTCTTTTTGCATTTGTAAAGGAATATCATAAATTGACTCAGTGTCTATAGATTGCATGACACATTGAGGTTGAACGTTGCAAAATAAAGCTATTTTTCTACGTAAAATATCATTTAATTCATATTCTGTGCGACATACAATAATATCAGGTTGCACTCCTTGTTCTAATAAAGTTTTAACAGAGTGTTGGGTGGGTTTGGTTTTAAGTTCTCCCGTAGCTTTTAAAAAAGGAACCAAGGTGAGATGTATACTTACACATTTTAAGCCTAATTCCCAGCGTAATTGACGAATTGCTTCAATGAAAGGAAATGATTCAATGTCGCCAACAGTTCCGCCAATTTCTGTGATAACAAAATCATAATTACCGCTATCGCCTAATATTTTTATGTGTTTTTGAATTTCGTCTGTAATATGAGGAATTACTTGAACTGTTTGTCCAAGAAATTCTCCTTTACGTTCTTTTTCTATCACATCTTTGTAGATACGCCCCGTAGTAATATTATTAGCTTGTGAAGTAGGAATGTTAAGATAACGTTCGTAATGTCCTAAATCTAAATCAGTTTCTGCACCATCTTCGGTTACGTAACATTCGCCGTGTTCGTAGGGATTTAAAGTGCCTGGGTCGATATTTATATAAGGGTCTAATTTTTGAATTGTAACATTATATCCTCTTGCTTTTAGTAATGTAGCTAACGAAGAAGAAATAATTCCTTTCCCCAAAGAAGAAGCAACACCTCCTGTTACAAATATATATCTTGTATTCATAATAAAATATGATTTTAAGTATAAAAGACAAAAGTAATAAAATTAGCTATATAAAAATGAATTAAATGATACTTTTTTTGATTTTTGATAATAAAAAGAATTAATTTTTTATTGCTTATAATGTTTATGCCCAATTTTTTTATTCTAAATAAACGAAATAAATCGATGTATGATCTTTATTTGTTATAATAATTTTATTACTTTTGCATTTATAAAATTTAAAAAGATATAAAATGCAATTAAAATTAGAGCGTCCTTTGGTGTTTTTTGACTTAGAAACAACAGGAGTTAATGTAGGTGTTGATAAAATAGTAGAAATAAGTATGTTAAAAGTCATGCCAGATGGGACAACTACTATCAAAACAGAGCTTATTAATCCGGGAATACCCATTCCAGCTGAAGTGTCTAAAATACATCATATTTATAATGAAGATGTTGCAAATAAACCTCGTTTTGAAGCATTAGCACCTTCTATTGTAGATTTTTTAAAAAAATCGGATTTAGCAGGCTATAATTTGTTGAAGTTTGATATACCACTTTTAGTAGAAGAGTTTTTAAGAGTTGGTATTGACTTTGATTTGAGAGGCATTCATATAATTGATGTGCAAAATATTTTTCATCGCATGGAACCAAGAAATTTACGTGCAGCTTATAAATTTTATTGCAATGAGAATTTAGAAGACGCTCATAGTGCAGAAGCTGATACAGTGGCGACCTATAAAATATTACAAGCTCAATTAGATTTTTATAAGAATAAACCTTATATTGATGAAAATCAAGAAGAATCATTTCCGATAGTAAACAATGTGGTCGATTTGGCCAATTTTTCTACTGTAGGAAGAAATGTAGATTTAATAGGACATATCGTTTTTGACGAATACGATAGAGAAATTTTTAATTTTGGAAAACATAAAGGAAAAACAGTTGAACATGTATTTAAAATTGAACCAAATTATTATGATTGGATGATGAAAGCTGATTTTCCTCTTTATACTAAAAAGATTATCCATAGCATTCGTTTACGTATGTTAGGAGAAAAGTTAGCAGGAAAATAAAAATGGATTAATTCAAAAATGGAAAAACAGAGTGAATCAATAAAAGAACTAGTTGAACAAGAAAAAAAAACAGATAATCAAGAAAAAGAATTGCAAGAAGGGTCTGATGAGCTTTATGAACACTATAATTTTATAGTTGATAAAGGGCAGTCATTGTTGCGTATAGATAAGTTTCTTTTTAATCATATCGAAAATGTTTCTCGTAATAAAATACAGCAAGCTGCTAAAGCTGGCAATATTTTAGTAAATGGGATATCCGAAAATCCAAATTATCGCGTCAAACCTTTAGATACCATTTCTGTATTAATGTCGCAACCACCTCGTACAATTGAGGTTACTCCTGAAGATATTCCTTTAAATATTGTTTATGAAGACCAAGATTTGATAATTATCGATAAAAAACCAAATATGGTCGTACATCCTGCATACGGTAATTATACAGGAACATTAGTAAATGCATTGAGTTTTTATTTTGGAAAACAAACTAGAGCAGATGGAAGCAAGCAAAACCCTTTTTTAGTTCACCGTATCGATAAAGATACATCTGGAATTATGATTGTTGCCAAAAATGAATATGCGCAAGCCAAATTGTCAACGCAATTTTATCTTCATTCTATTGAACGTAAATACTATGCATTGGTATGGGGTGATATGGAAAAAGATAAAGGAACAGTAGAAAGTTATATAGGAAGAAATGGAATAGATAGGAGAATAATGGATGTTTATTTCGATTCAGATAAAGGAAAATATGCTATTACACACTGGAAAGTAATAGAACGATTTGGATATGTAACTTTAGTTGAATGTGAGTTAGAAACAGGACGCACTCACCAAATAAGAGTGCATATGAAGCATTTAGGACATCCTTTATTTAACGATTATGTCTATGGAGGAAATAGAATACTAAAAGGAACTGTTTATACCAAATACAAACAATTTGTAAAAAATTGCTTTACATTATTACCACGCCAAGCATTGCATGCTAAAAGTTTAAAATTCACTCATCCTTTTACCGATGAAATAATGTTTTTTGATTCCAATATTCCCGAAGATATGCAAACAATAATTGATAAATGGCGTAATTATGCCATTCATAAAAACTTAGACAATGAAATAGAAGATATAACAAAATCTTAAATCAAAGTAAATATTCCTTTTATTTTATTGTTTTTTCTTGTACTTTTGCACTTTATTAATTAGCTTTTAATAGCTTTATAATCGTATGTTATATAAAACAAAAGGAGTTATTTTAAGAAAAGTAATACATGCAGACAACAAAATGATTGTGCATGTATTTACAGCAGATTACGGATATAAATCTTATATGACTTATTATTCATTACGAAAAGATAAAAAAAAGCTACTTTCCTCTATTATTCCTTTGGCTATAGTCGAATTATGTATAGAACAAAAAAAATCTTTATCCATGGAGTATATAAAAGAAGTAGAACTAATTCATACAAGCTCTCCTTATAAATTTGATATTACAAAAGCAAGTATTAGCCAATTTTTAAACGAAGTACTTTTAAAAGTACTATGCCATTCTGATAATGATAACGAATTGTATAATTTTATCGAAAAAGCATTGATAATGTTTGATGAAAATCATTTTTCACCCGATTTTCATTTACGTTTTTTATTACACTTAACCAAATTTTTAGGCTATTGTCCAGAAAATAATTATTTAAAAGAAAATGGCTTATTGGAATGTGAAGAAAATCAATATCAAACAGTTAATGTATCTGAAAGTAATGATATGGACACATGGTGGCATTTATTGATGCAAGAAGAGTTCTTTCCTAATCATAATCAGCAACAAGCAACAGTCCCTTCGCATTTACGCAACCCATTATTAAAAACAATATTATCATATTATACTGAACATATTGTCAATTTATCAACATTAAAGTCGCAAGAAATATTACACATGGTATTAAGAAATTAAAAACATATTTATGACTATATTAAAAAAAGATTTAAGCAATTTAGAATCATTGTTTCCCAGTGATTTTACCTTCGAACAAAGGGCAAAGTGTAAAACGATTTTCTATAAAAAATTATCATTATTAGCACATGAATACTACCAAGGAAAAATGCAAACCATTATAAAAACACCGATGAATGGAATGAATTGGTTAAATGTGTGGTATACACCGGGTGTTTCTTCCGTATCGACTACTATTCGTGATAATAACGAAACATCGTTCCAATTAAGCAATCGTAATAATTTAGTGGCAATCGTAAGCGATAGCACGCGTGTGTTAGGCGATGGCGATTGTACTCCTTCTGGCGGGTTGGGTGTGATGGAAGGAAAAGCTATGTTAATGAAATATTTAGGAGGAGTAGATGCGATAGCATTGTGCATGGATAGCAAAGATGCTGCCGGTGAGCCTAATCCCGATAAAATAATTGAATTTGTGAAAATGTTACAGCCAAGTTTTGGAGCTATTAATTTAGAAGATATTTCACATCCAAATTGCTATAAAGTATTAGATGTTTTGAGAAACACATGCGATATCCCGGTGTGGCACGATGATGCACAAGGCACTGCTTGTATTACATTAGCTGGTATTATAAATGCATTGAAGTTGGTAAATAAAAAAATAGAAACGGCTAAATTTGTATTATATGGTTCGGGAGCTTCTAATACAAGTATTGCTCGTTTGTTAATAGCCGATGGTGCTAATCCTAAAAATATTATTTTATTCGATAGCAAAGGAACTTTACATAAAAATAGAAAGAAATACCAAGAAGATAAACGTTTCTTTTTACAATGGGAGTTGTGTAAGATTACCAATCCCAATATGATAGAGACAGAAGAAGAAGCTTTTAAAGATGCTGATGTATTAATAGCACTCTCCAAACCAGGGCCTGATACCATTCTTCCTGAATGGATAAAGTTGATGGCTCAAAAAGCAATTGTCTTTGCTTGTGCCAATCCTATACCCGAAATATATCCTTATAAAGCTAAAGAAGCAGGAGCTTATATAGTAGCAACAGGGAGAGGAGATTTTCCTAATCAAGTAAACAATTCGGTTTGTTTTCCTTCTATATTAAAAGGAACTTTATTGGTTTCGGCACGTAAAATTACCGATACGATGGCAATATGTGCTGCTCATTCTATTGCCGATTTTGCAGAAAAAAGAGGAATTCATGCCGAAAATATCATTCCCACTATGTTAGAGAGCGAAGTCTTTCCTAAAGTAGCTGCCGATGTAGCTATGCAGGCTGTAAAAGAGGGGCTTGCTCGCAAACCACTAACATGGCAAGAGGTGTACACAATAGCTAAAAAAGATATTGTAGATGTTCACCGTATAACAGAAGTCTTAACAGCTAATGGATTGATAAAAGAATTTGATAATCAAATCTTAAAAAACACATTAGATTGGGCTATTCAAGAGATTGAAAGAGATAAATAATTCTATAAAAAATAAACATCAAGAATTACTCTCATATAATTATTTTGAATATCTTTGCATTTAAGAATAACGATAAAAGAATATTATAAAAAAAATAATAGAAATTTAAATGAAAAAAATACAATATACAGAACTAAAAGAATGTAGAGCTGGTTTTGGCGAAGGTTTATTAGAGGTAGGTAAACAAAATGAAAATATTGTTGCTTTATGTGCCGATTTAACTTCTTCAGTAAAGATGGATCTTTTTGCAAAGGCTTTCCCAGAACGTTTTTTTCAAATAGGAATAGCAGAAGCAAATATGATGGGCATGGCAGCAGGTTTTGCTTTAAGTGGAAAAATTCCATTTGTTGGTTCATTTGCTAATTTTTGCACTACTCGCGTTTTAGACCAAATCAGAATGGTGGTAGCTTACTCAAACAATAATGTGAAAATATGCGGTTCGCATGCTGGTGTTACTACAGGAGAAGACGGTGCTACCCACCAAGTTATGGAAGATATAGGTTATATTAAGGCACTGCCAAATATGGTAGTGATTAATCCTTGCGATTTTAATCAAACCAAAGCCGCTACATTAGCAATTGCTAATTATATAGGACCTGTTTATTTACGTTTTGGAAGACCTAAAATGCCTAATTTTACACCCGAAAATCAAGATTTTGAAATAGGGAAGGCTGTCTTATTAAAAGAAGGTACAGATATAAGTATTTTTGCCACAGGACATTTGGTATATCCAAGCCTTGAAGCAGCTTATATGTTACAAGAAAAAGGAATTTCGGCAGAAGTAATCAATATTCACACTATTAAACCGCTTGATAATAAAGCTGTTTTGGATTCAGTTATGAAAACAAAATGTGTGCTTACTGCCGAAGAACATTTACTAAATGGAGGATTAGGAGATAGCATAGCACAACTATTAGTACAAAATTATCCTGTTCCACAAGAATATGTAGCAGTTGACGACCGTTTTGGAGTAAGTGGAAAACCTGAAGAACTTTTGTCGTATTTTGGTTTAGATAAAGAACACATATTTAATGCATCTCTAAAAGCTATTCAAAGAAAAAAATAATTTTTAACGCAATGAAAACGATAGGAATATTGCTTTTGTTTTTCATCTCATCTTTTTATGTAAAAGCCCAATGCATAGATGCTATCATTACAACTTCTAACGATACGATATTTGGACGTTTGTTAGACAGTTCAAATAATATTTATACTTTTGATAGCTATAATTATGTATTTGCTATGCAAAAAAGTATGGTA